>NZ_CP135275.1:5090000-5730000 GCF_032302195.1 Paenibacillus sp. MMS20-IR301 | reverse complement strand
ATTTCCCAATACGTAAGACCCCTTGAAGACGACGAGGTAGATAGGTTGGAGGTGGAAGTGCAGCAATGCATGGAGCTGACCAATACTAATCGGTCGAGGGCTTATCCAAAGAATTAATTCGCAGATTCGTTTCGGATTCAGTTTTCAGGAATTAATTTCCTGTACGGATTTACATGGCTACCATTAATTTGGAGAGATACCCAAGTGGCTATAAGGGGACCCTCTGCTAAGGGGTTAGACTGCGTAAGCGGTGCGAGGGTTCGAATCCCTCTCTCTCCGCCATTATAAATCCAATACTTTGTAGTGTGGCGGCGTAGCTCAGCTGGCTAGAGCGTACGGTTCATACCCGTGAGGTCGGGGGTTCGATCCCCTCTGCCGCTACCATACATACCCGGAGGCTTAGCTCAGCTGGGAGAGCATCTGCCTTACAAGCAGAGGGTCGGGGGTTCGAACCCCTCAGCCTCCACCATTTTCAAATTTTAGATCCACCTTACACCGTGCCGGTGTAGCTCAACTGGTAGAGCAACTGACTTGTAATCAGTAGGTTGGGGGTTCAAGTCCTCTCGCCGGCACCATTTTTACAACAAATTGTGGAACCGTGGTGTAGTTGGCCTAACATGCCTGCCTGTCACGCAGGAGATCGCGGGTTCGAATCCCGTCGGTTCCGCCATTTTTTTGTTTTAAGGCTTGTTTTAAGGCTCGGTAGCTCAGTCGGTAGAGCAAAGGACTGAAAATCCTTGTGTCGGGGGTTCGATTCCCTCCCGCGCCACCATATGGAGGCTTAGCGAAGTGGCCAAACGCATCAGACTGTAAATCTGCTCACGTACGTGTTCGGTGGTTCGAATCCATCAGCCTCCATTGCTTTTTGAGCCATTAGCTCAGTTGGTAGAGCACCTGACTTTTAATCAGGGTGTCGAAGGTTCGAGTCCTTCATGGCTCATCCCAATTAAGAAGTCATCACTTAAATGTGATGGCTTTTTTGTATGTTCGTTAATGTCCAGAAGAGCGATTCCGCATGTTGTAGCAAAATATGATAAAATAGGCGAAAAGAGCAAAAGTGGTGGAGAATGGTGACGATGGATAGTGAGGCTTTGCGTCAAAAACTGGAGCAGCTCACGGGAAAGAAAACCGGAATCAAGCAGCTTGGGAGGCAGCATTCAGCTTCTCTCTTTGGTGCGGGTTCTGATAAGGACCAAGATCAGCCTGTATTCCATGAGGGTTATCTGTGGATTCCCCTGTATGAGAATGATGCCAGAATAACCGCAGTATGGGTGGAGACAGAAGGGCTGTCTCCGCTGGAGCTCCAGCTGGCTAATTATGCCGGACGAAATTTTGCAATAGCCCTTAAAGCCACAGGCATTAAGGAAGAGGGCGAGGTGGAGGCACGCCAGTTAAGCAGCTGGTTGAATGCACAGCTCGAACAAGAGAAGGATGATACTGAGATTCCTGATGAGATTACGCTGAAGGGCCGGCTGTTTGGGGATATGATTCCTTTTATGCTGGTCAGTGAGAATGTCCATAATCCGCAGATGACTTACCGATCCTTAATGAAGCTGCTGCGCAGTTACTTCGAGAATGAAGTGCTGCTTATTCCGCTGCAGGAAAAGGAATGGATTATTTTAGCCCGGAAGGAACTGCTCACCGGCGGGGATGATAAGGAAGATGAGGAAGAGAGTGCAGAGGACCTGCTGTCTCAGACCTCAATGGGGCTGCATGAGCTGATTGCCAGTGAGTGGGTAGGTGTATTCCATCTCGCGGTGGCACCAGCGATTATTCCGGTTAAAGGCTTGACCGGTGCCGCTACTCTGCTGCGGGAGACGATTGTGCTCGGACGGATTTTTCAGGTGGGGGATTATATTCATCTGCCGTGGGAGCTTCACATGGAGCGGCTGGTGAACAGTATTCCTGACGACCGCCGCAGACAGCTGCTGGGACAGATCGGCGATTACACGTCAGTGCTGGCGGATAAGGAAATGCTGCTGACGCTGGAAACCTTTTTTGAGATGGACTGTAATGTCAGTGAGACGGCTAAGAAGCTGTACATCCACCGGAACACGCTGCTGTACAGGCTGGATAAGATCAAACAGGAAACCGGGGCAGATGTACGCAGCTTCGGCGATGCCGCTATTGTGAAGTTAGCCATGTTATTGTATAAAGTGACGAAAAGAAAATAGGATTTTTGTGAACCTTGCAAATAGCCATCGGCCCGTGTCTGGGGTAAGATAAGTGTACAAGAAAGCGATTTATTTTCTAATCCAATTAATTAACTCGAGGGGGAAATACAATGGCAGGCGTACGTTTAGAGCATATTTTCAAAAAATACCCGGGTTCTGATAAAGCAACAGTAATCGATATCAATCTTGATATTAAAGATAAGGAATTCCTCGTACTGGTTGGTCCTTCCGGTTGCGGTAAATCCACAACACTGCGTATGATCGCAGGTCTGGAAGAAATCTCCGAAGGTAAGATGTATATTGGTGACCGTGTAGTAAATGACGTGGCTCCTAAAGACCGCGATATCGCGATGGTATTCCAATCCTACGCCCTGTACCCGCACATGAGCGTGTACCAGAACATGGCTTTCGGTTTGAAACTGCGCAAAGTGAAGAAAGAAGAAATCGACAAGAAAGTACGCGAAGCAGCCAAAATCCTCGATATCGAGCATTTGCTGGAACGCAAACCTAAGGCATTGTCCGGTGGTCAACGTCAACGTGTCGCTTTGGGCCGCGCTATCGTGCGTGATCCGCAAGTCTTCCTGATGGATGAGCCTCTTTCCAACTTGGATGCGAAACTTCGTGGTCAAATGCGTGCGGAAATCACTAAGCTGGTTAAACGCCTTGAAACCACTTGTATCTATGTAACGCATGACCAGACAGAAGCTATGACGATGGGTGACCGTATCGTAGTTATGTACGATGGTATCATCCAGCAGGCTGCTTCTCCTGAAGAGCTGTACAATGAGCCTAAGAACCTGTTCGTAGCCGGATTTATCGGATCCCCTACAATGAACTTTATCAATGGTACTCTTTCCGAAGTTAACGGTTCTGTTCGCTTCCGTGCTGAGAATCTTGATGTTGAAGTTCCAGGCGGCAAAGCTACAATCCTGCGTAACAAAGGTTTCATCGGTAAAGATGTAATCATGGGCGTTCGTCCAGAAGATATCCATGAAGAGCCAGTATTCCTGGAAGCTTCCCCTAACACAATCTTCACTTCGATGGTTGATGTTACTGAAAACCTTGGTCATGAAATGCTCCTCTACTTGAGCGGCCTTGGTTCCAACACTGTAATTGCCCGTGTAGATGGACGTTCCACTACCCGTGAAGGCAGCAAGCCTAAATTGGCAATCGACATGAACAAAATCCACATCTTTGATAAAGAATCCGAACTTAACGTTCTGCTGGGCTAAGTCAAAGTACAGCTTGAATATAGTTCATATTGAAGGAAGCCGCCTGAAAGGGCGGCTTTTTCTTGTGCGCCTCACAGTCGCATCATCTAGGTGGTTCAAATCCACCCGGTAACTTTACCCTTTAAAGTGCTGTAGCCGAAGTAGAAATCCGGCACTCACGTGCGGGATTGGCAGGGTGTCTTCCGTGAGGAAGAATCCGAAGGGCCTGCAGGCAAAGTCCAGCCCGGAATGCAGTGAACCAGAGTGGCGGCGATGCTGGGTGACCCGCCAAGAAAACGGGGAAACCTATACAAAATCGTATATCTTACAGGAAAACAACCAAAGGGACATGACCTGTAGGACTCATCGACGTGTTTAGGGTCAGGATGGATGGAACAGAAGGTGCAGATAACTGAGGGAAGTCTCGTAGTCTCCTTGGCGCAAACGCGGATAAGGTAGGGGCGGTATAACCGAGAGGGAAAGCCAAGCCGAAGGGCTGCGAGATGGCGGATCGTTCCGTAGTAGTGAGTAAATTCGGGCCAATGAAAGCTGGTAACAGACTGGAGGAGAAAACCCGGATGAGTATGTGCCCAATTTTTTTTTTTTTTAGCGGCAAGTAGCCAGAGGAAAAAAAGTGGTGTCGCATACCCTGCTCTCACTCCAAAAGAGGAGAGACAGAGGCGAAGGGAACGTGCTTCGTCAAAGCTCGTGAGTGTTCGTGAGTGGAGATCGTAAACGTCTTAAACCAGCGAGGGTTTGACCGAGAGGGTACGTCCCGCCGAGAGCGAAAGAACGCTTGGGGATGAGGCAAACTGACGACCTGAGTACATCCAAAGGCAGCAGGAGCGATTGAAGGTTTTTTTTTTCTAACACGCAGTTGCCGGGATGGAACGAGCAAGGAATCGATGCTCTGTAGCGAAAACAAGACCAGCTTGGTGAGTAACGATAAAGGTGGTGAAACACCAATGAAACCGAAAAGACGTTACTACTCCTTAATCGATAAGGTATACCAAATGAACAATCTGCACGAAGCGTGGCTATCGGTGAAGAAGAATCAAGGAAGCGGCGGTGTGGACGGCGTAAGCATTGAAATGTACGAAAAGAATCTGCACATAAACCTAAGGGAACTCCAGAGGTTATTGCAGCAGGGTCGTTACGTACCCAATCCGGTGCGCAGACGTTATATCGAGAAGGAAAATGGGAAATTAAGACCGCTAGGCATTCCCACGGTCAGGGATCGAATCTGTCAGCAAGCCGTCCGTCAAATCATTGAGCCTATCTTCGAAGAGGATTTTTACTATTATAGCTTTGGTTTTCGGGCAGGATACTCGGCGCATCAAGCCATACGGGCCATTCGGAGAGCCAAACGAAACGGATATGAACATGTGGTAGACCTGGATATTGTATCTTTCTTCGATGAAATTCCACACGAAGGACTCATGGAGAAGGTGCGAGGGAGAATCACCGACGGAAAAGTGCTGACGCTCATCCGCGGATGGCTAACGGCGGGAATCATGGAAGATGATCAGTTCCATGAAACAGAAATCGGGTCTCCTCAGGGCGGAGTGATCTCGCCGCTCTTGGCGAACATCTATCTGAATACGTTTGACTGGGAAATGAAGGAGCAGGGATTCGCTGTAGTCAGGTACGCGGACGATGCCGTGATCCTATGCAAGAGCAAGGAACAGGCAAAAGAAGCGTACTTGACAGCAAAGAAGATCCTGGAAGAGGACCTAGGGCTGCGGATGCATCCGGAGAAAACAAAAGTAGTAGATTTCGAAGAAGGATTTCGTTTTCTGGGATTCGACTATCGGAAAGAGTATGTGACCTTGCCGGACGCGAAAGTGAAGAAATATAAGGATAAAATCCGAAACGCAACGCGTAGGCAGCAAGGGAACAATCTGAACGAAATGCTCAAGACACTAAACGAAATCATCCGAGGATTTGGAAATTATTTTGGTATAGGGAATGTGAAGAAAAAGTTTCAACGTCTGGATGAATGGACGCGAATGAGGGTGCGAGCCTTTATGCGCCAAAAGAAATCTACGGTGTCAAACCGGCTGATTCCAAACAAGGTACTGGATTCAGCGGGAATGGTATTTCTAACAAGCTTACTCACCACACGTTCCTAATTCAGGAGTGAAATAGGCAATCCGGCGACGGATGAAGGAAACTCACTCCTGAAGATGGGGAACTGACGAAGGAAAGCCGTGTGCGGGAAATCCGCATGCACGGTTTGACGGGGAGTCCGAGGGAGTAATCCCTCGTCTTACCCTACATATCCGGCCCGAGGAAGGATCAGGCATTAAGATTGCATTCATAGGCGTTATCAATTAAGATAGCAGGAGAATTACCTGTAGCTGGAATGGGAAAAGTTGTGAACCAGAATGCGGGGATGCGGTATACCGCAGGTGACGAAAGGACGGACATACATGGCTAAGAAGGTAAAAGTATCGGAGTTAGTGCAGCATTTTCAATTAGAGGTAGTTTCCGGGCAAGAGGGTCTGAAAAGACCGATTACAGTGGATGATCTTAATCGTCCTGGACTGGAAATGGCCGGTTATTTCGAATATTATCCGGAAGAACGTGTTCAGCTGCTGGGCAAAACAGAGCTGGCTTTCTTCTCCATGCTTCCGGAAGAAGAACGTAAGAGCCGGATTCGCGGAATTTGTAACGATAACACGCCTTGTATCGTGATTACGCGTGCGCTTGATGTGCCTCAGGAGCTGATTGATATCAGTAACGAGAAGGGACTTCCGGTGCTGCGCAGCTCGATGGCAACCACGATTTTCTCGAGCAGATTGACAAGCTTCCTGGAAGGTAAGCTCGCACCCACAGCAACAATTCACGGTGTTCTGTGTGACGTGTATGGTGTAGGGATGCTGATTACCGGCAGCAGCGGTATAGGTAAGAGCGAAACAGCGCTTGAACTGGTTAAACGCGGTCACCGCCTGATTGCCGATGATGCTGTAGAAATCCGCCAGACATCTGATAATCAGCTGCATGGTACAGCTCCTGAGCTGATCCGTCACCTGCTGGAGATTCGCGGCGTAGGGATTATTAACGTAATGACGCTCTTCGGTGCAGGCGCAATCCGAAATCATAAGCGGATCACTCTGGTAGTAAGAATGGAAGCCTGGCAGCAAGACAAGCAGTATGACCGGCTTGGGCTGGATGAAGAAACCACCCGGATTATTGATACTGATGTGCCGCTCGTAACGATCCCCGTTCGTCCGGGCCGTAACCTTGCTGTAATTATTGAGGTTGCCGCAATGAACTACCGGTTGAAGCAAATGGGCTTCAATGCAGCCCTGCAATTTACTAACAAACTAACAGCCACCATCTCTGAAGACATGGATGATCTGGACTAGGAGTGTGAGAGCATGTTTTTAACTTTAGCGATTAATCCGATTGTCTTTAAAATTGGATCGCTGCCGGTTCACTGGTATGGTCTGATTCTTGGCCTTGGTGCACTGGCTGGACTTTTCCTGGCCATACAGGAGGGCAAACGCTTCAATATTCCGCAGGAGTTCTTCATGGATCTGCTGCTGCTGGGGGTACCCTCGGCGATTGTTGGTGCACGGATTTATTTCGTAGCGTTCAAGTGGGACGACTATAAGAACAATCTGTTGGATGTATTCAAAGTCTGGAATGGCGGTATTGCCATCTATGGCGCACTGATCGGAGCGATTATCTGCGGGATTATCTATTTCCGCTACAAAGGTTATCCGTTCTGGCGGATCGTCGATATTTGTGCACCGGGCCTGCTTGCCGGACAAATGATCGGACGCTGGGGCAACTTTATTAACCAGGAAGCTTATGGCGGTGTTGCGGAGGAATCCTTCCTGCGTGATAAGCTGCATCTGCCGGATTTTATTGTCAATCAAATGTACATAGGCGATGCCTTCCACCATCCGACCTTCCTGTATGAATCACTTTGGAGTCTGCTTGGCATTCTGCTGCTTATGGTGCTGCGCCGCCAGAAGTTTGTACGTGCCGGGGAAATCTTCATGTCTTATTTCATCTGGTACTCCATCGGCCGCTTCTTTATTGAAGCTTTGCGTACGGACAGTCTCGGATTTAACGGCAGCAGCGGTCTGGCATCGTTCATTAACGGACTCTGGAGCCCAATGAAATGGCTTGGATTCGAACAGGGTTATTTCGACCCGGCTTACGGCAACGTGCGGATCTCGCAGCTGCTGGCGCTGCTGATTATTGTTGCTGCAATCGTACTGATTATCGTACGGCGTGTGACTGGGCAGCCTAAGCCGCATTATTCAGATCCTATTGTCAGCACGAAGGCGTCAGCAGCGGATGCTGTAGTGCCTGAGAGTGCTGTCAATACACCGCAGAAGGTTACCCCGCCGGTTCAGCCGGCAGAGCCAGCGGAAGATAAGGAAAATAAGGAGTAATTGGGCTAATGATAGAATGCGTATTGTTTGATCTGGACGGCACGATTGTGAATACCAATGAGCTGATTATCCGCTCGTTTATGCATGCACTGGAGGAGAATAATCTGCCCGCCCTGACCCGGGAGGAGATTATTCCTCATATGGGTACTACGCTGCAGCAGCAGATAACTGCTTTTTCCGGCCAGGTGGATACAGCTGCGCTGGAGCAGTCCTACCGTTCATACAATTATGCGCATCATGATGAGCTGATTGATTCATTCCCGCATGTGAATGAGACGATGGAAGGCTTGTTAAGCCGCGGGATCAAGCTTGGCATTGTAACTACGAAGATACGCCCTACGACACTCAAAGCACTGGAAATGTTCGATCTGCTGAAATACATGGATACGATTGTAACGGTAAATGAGATCACTCATCCGAAGCCTCATCCGGAGCCTGTGCTTACGGCAGTGGCTAATCTTGGCGTAGATCCCGGTAAAACCTTGATGGTGGGCGACAGTGCGGTGGATATTCTATCTGCCAAGGCTGCGGGTGTAAGGGCAGCAGCAGTAGCCTGGTCGCTTAAGGGTGAGGATACTCTGCGCAAGTACGAACCGGATTATATCATCCACGATATGAGGGACCTCTATACGATTGTGGAGCAGGAGCGATAGCCGTGAGAAAGATAACCCGCTATCCGGTAGAGGGGCATAATTCACTCTGGTATATTTACCGCACAGTCAGTCCATGGAAGGGTGTGCGCAATTTTATCTTTATCCAGATTGCCCGGTATTGTCCGATTCTGCCGCTCAAGAACTGGATCTACCGCCGGGTACTCGGTATGAAGGTAGGCAAGCATACAGCGTTTGGACTGATGGCGATGGTCGATGTGTTTTTTCCGGAAATGATTACAGTTGGAGAGAACTCGGTAATAGGCTATAACACAACGATTCTTGCCCATGAATATCTCATTAAAGAGTATCGTCTCGGTGAGGTCGTCATTGGCGAAAATGTGCTGATTGGAGCAAATACCACAATTCTGCCTGGTGTCACCATCGGGGATGGGGCCGTCGTTGCGGCGGGTTCTGTTGTGCATAAAAATGTGGCCGCCGGCACGTTCGTCGGGGGCAATCCGCTGCGCGAGCTGCGTCCTGCTTCCACAGAGCATCCTGCAGGCCTTGCTGAAGAGCGCTTCGCAGAAGAATAGAGTATAAGCCAGGTTATTAACCCTGCAGTTTCATATTGCGTGTAGTTGCGCAGGAGCTGCAGGGTTTCTTGCGTAATTTGCATAATTCAACAAGCAGAAACAGCTTTTCCTTAAAAATACTAATCTTCAGCAACCTTTAAGTGTTCGGCGGGTATATACTCAAGATATACTTGTAGTGCAGAAGCGGATCTTACCGCGGATAGGCGCACAGCACTTATCAGAATGAACAATCAGCAGGGGCAGACTTCCTGATAGCTATTACTTCCGCTAGGCGCCGGTCATCAGCGATCATTAGCAGAGAAGAGGAGTCTTATAGTGAATGCTGCCAAACAGGAACGACTGCCCCAGCTTGATATTTTCCGTGCTTTAGCCATCCTTGGCGTATTACATGTTCACTCATCATCATTTGCCGCCGGGGAGCTGGCACTTCAGTCGCCTTATTATTACTGGCTGAACTGGATCAACATTTTCTTCAAATTCGGTACACCGTCATTTATTTTTCTTAGCAGCTTTGTATTGTTCTATAATTATTATGGACGTCCGGTCAACCGCAGCCTGATCGGGAGCTTTTACCGGAGGAGGCTTAAGTTCATTCTCCTGCCGTATCTGCTGGCATCGGCCGCTTATTACGGGCTGACCCTGTACGTAAACGGAATACTGACACAGCATCCGGCGAAGAGTATTACAAGTTTCCTTGCGGCATTGTTCACAGGTTCGGCGTATGCCCATTTATATTTCGTATTTATCAGCATCCAGTTCTACCTGCTGTTCCCGCTGCTGCTGAAGCTGCTGCAAAGCTCACAGTTCTGGGTACGCTGGGCGTTCCCGCTCGGTCTGGCGCTGCAGTGGGGGTTCATCTTCTGGAACAAATATCAGCTGCATATTGTGGAGAAGGGAAGCTTGTCCATCTCCTACCTGGCTTACTATATGCTCGGGGCGTACATGGCTATCCGATTTGAGCAGATGAAGCTGTGGCTGATGAGGCCCTGGCGTGAACTGGAAGTCAGATATAAAGTACGGACAGTACTGCTTACGGTCATGTGGCTGGCAGCCGCCTTTATACATGTACAGCTGTGGTACAGAGCGCGCCATTACGGGATCTGGACCGACTCGCTCTGGTACGAGCTGTTATGGAATATACATACGATGCTATCAGCTTTAATGCTGCTCTACACCACCTTTGTAATCTACCGCAAGGCACCAGCGGCAATTACTGCTTGGTTAACCCGGCTGGGTGAGCTCTCGTTCGCGGTATACCTGATTCATCCGCTGCTCCTTGCCGTCTACCGCAGATTCGGCCAGAGCATCCCTACAGACTCACTTGTGTATGTATTATACGTTTATGGCGGTTTGTTTGCGGCGCTGGCCGGCAGCTGGATCATTGTGCAATTCGCTTTCCGCCGTATCCGTATTTCATGGGTTGCCCTCGGTAATGTACCGCGTTCACTTGTGAACGGGTCTGTGGCAGGCGGCAGCGGAAGGATGTCTGCAGGGAAAGAAATCAGCAAATCATAACATAACAGGTTAACAGCAGGAGGAAAGACAATGGCTCAAAAAGAAAGAATACCCCAGCTTGATATCTTCCGGGCGATTGCGATTATTGCGGTAATTGCGATCCATGCCACTTCACGGACACTGGCGGAAACGCTAGGTACATCCATGTTTCATCCGTTTCTGTTCATTAATAAGTTCAGCCAGTTCGCAGTGCCTTCGTTTGTATTCCTGAGCGGATTTGTGCTGTTCTACAACTATATTGACCGTCCGCTTGGCGGGAAGACGCTTGCAAAGTTCTATAGCCGCAGGCTGATCTATATTATTGTGCCTTATCTTGTCTTTTCAGTGCTGTACTTTATGCTGAAAATGACAGCCGGGCATACCTGGGGCCTGCCGGTGCAGGAGCTGGCTGCCAAATTCGGCAAGTACCTCTGGACTGGCACAGCGTATACGCATCTCTACTATATTATTATTATCATCCAGTTCTACGTGCTGTTTCCGCTGATACTCTGGTGTCTGCAGAAGGTCAGACGTATGGCCGCCTGGGCTCCGCTCATCGGCCTTGCCCTGCAATGGGGATTCGTGCTGCTCAACAAATATATGACGAATCACGGGTACTGGCAGCTGTCCAAGGGCAGCCTGGCCATTACGTATTTCTCTTATTTCCTGCTGGGTGCGGCCGTTGCCGTATATTACAGCCCGCTCAAAAAGTGGCTGATCCCTTCACGTGAAGGCTGGCGGTCCGGTAAAGGGGCTGGCTGGGTGGTGCTATGGGTGATGTGGATAGCAGCAGGTGCTGTTCATGTCGAGCTGTGGTTTAACAATTATACGAAGAAAACAGTCATTAACAGCTTGTGGTACGAGGGCTTCTCCAATCTACATGCGCTGCTCTCCTGTCTGGTGCTGCTGCAGCTGTCATTTCTGCTATACGGGGCAGGACGCAGCCTGCTGACCCGGCTGCTGCTCTCAGCCGGAGCCTGCTCCTTCGGGATCTATCTGCTGCATCCCGCCCTGCTCTTCTTCTACCGGAAACTGCCGTTTCATGGCGGCTCGCTTGCTTACACCGCGGCGATTGCCGGCGGCTGGCTGGTAGCGATGTTAGGCTCATGGATGGTAGTGTCGTTCGCCTTCCGTTACGTGAAGCCGGCCTGGATTGTATTCGGCTCGGCTCCGCAGCAGGTGAAATCAGCACCGGGCAAAGCGGTGTAGCTGCATAAGCTAAGCAACTTTTTATAAACAAAGCGCCGACTGGCCGCAGATGCGGGCCGGACGGCGCTTTTGGTTTAACCGGGGATATACTTGATATGCTGCTGCTGCGTCATTCCCCGGCCTGACCGCGCTGGAACTCGGCAATCGCCTCATATTGGCTTTCCAGGCTGCGGTATACGGATATATAGATGGGCAGGAGCTGTTTATAGACTTTGGCATGTTCGGGCACAGGTTCGTGCCGGTGGGTAGAGCCGATCATCGGGTATACAGCATCCAGTGAATCGACGCGGCCTATGGCATATAATCCCAGTACAGCTGCTCCAAGGCACGAGCTTTCAAAGCTCTCGGGAATGATTACCTCCTGGTCAAAAATATCGGCCATCATCTGTCTCCAGAGTGCAGAGCGGGCGAACCCGCCGGTAGCCAGGATGGTGCCCGGACGCCCGATGATCTCCTCCATGGCAAGCAGAACGGTGTACATATTGAAGATTACCCCCTCCAGCACTGCGCGGATCATATGCTCCTTATGATGATTCATGCTCAGCCCGAAGAAGGAGCCGCGGGCATCGGGATTCCACAGGGGCGCCCGTTCTCCCGTCAGGTAGGGATGAAAGAGCAGGCCGTTACTGCCCGGGGGTACCTGCCCGGCGATCCGTGTCAGTACCTCATAGGGATCTATCCCAAGGCGTTTGGCAGTCTCAACCTCAGAGGCAGCAAACTCATCCCGTACCCAGCGGAACAGCATGCCGCCGTTATTCACGGGCCCGCCAATGACCCAGTGCCTGGCGGTAAGCGCATAACAGAAGGTCCGCCCTTTGGGATCGGTCAGCGGGCGGTCAACGACAGTGCGGATGGCCCCGCTGGTTCCAATTGTAGCAGCGATAACTCCCGGCTTGATCGCACCAACCCCGAGGTTAGAGAGGACACCATCACTGGCTCCGACGATGAAGGGCGTGGAAGGCAGCAGTCCAAGCGCCTCCGCCATTTCGGGCAGCAGCTCCTTCATGATATGTGTGGTAGGCACGGGTGTGGAGAGATGCTCCGCGGTAATGCCGGCAATCTCCAGCGCCTCAGCATCCCAGTCCAGCTGTTCCAGATTAAACATTCCTGTAGATGAAGCGATGGAATAGTCGATTACATATTCACCAAACAGCTTGAAGAAGATGTATTCTTTGATCGAGATGAACTTACGGGTCTGCCGGAACAGCTCCGGCTGCTCGCTGCAGAGCCACATCAGCTTGGTAATAGGGGACATAGGGTGAACCGGTGTTCCGGTCCGTCTATACAACTCATGTCCGTTCAGCTCGTCCTTCAGCTTCCGGGCGTAGCTGCTGCTCCGGTTGTCGGCCCAGGTGATACAGGCGGTCAGCGGCTTGCCTGAAGCATCTGCCGCAATAACGCTATGCATAGCCGAGCTGAAGGAGACAAGCAGAATCTGTTCCGGCGGCAGCTGACTGGCTTGCATGACTGTAGCCAGGGTATCCATTACGGCCTGCAGGATCTGTTCCGGGTCCTGCTCAGCGACAGAAGAGGAAGGCTGGTGCAGCGGGTAACCCTGGCTGCTCTGGGTAACGATACGGCCGTTCTCCTCAAAGAGGACAGCCTTGGTGCTGGTGGTGCCGATATCTACACCGATCATATAGGATGAGGATGTACTCAACGGTTCAGACCTTCTTTCCGCGAATTCCTCTGTCATCCGGCAGCCGCAGAGCTACAAATCAGCCTAGGATAAGCAGACAGAACGTTCTCAGTTAATCAGTTATTAAGACAGGCTGCGGGTCAAGGTCTTTCCGGAATCTTCGAAATAGTCCTGAACTACCCTGTGTAGCGTATCCGGGTTGCCGGAGCGCAGAGCTTCCACCAGTGTGCGGTGCTTCTCAGCCACCCAGTTCATCCGCTCTTCCCCCAGGGAGAAGACCTGTTCAGTGGTAATCAGAATGACGGTCATAACAATATGACGGATGCTGTTCCACAAGTGCAGAATCCGGGTATGGCTTGCTTCAGTGACAATCGTCTCGTGAAAAGCAAAGTCCTGCTGTGCAAACTCAACGGAATTATTATATTTAACCGCCAGCTTCATCTGGTCAATCAGCTGCTCAAGCCGCAGAATCAGCCCGTCCTGGCTGGCTGCGGCGAGCCTTTGCAGGGCAAAGCTCTCGATAAGATACCGCACATCATACAGCTCTTTCACATCCTGGAGACTCAGGCCCACCACCACGGCTCCCATCCGTTCCAGACGGATTAATCCCTCGCCCGATAAAGCCTTGAACGCTTCGCGGACAGGGGAGCGGCTGGTATTGAAATCTGCAGCAATCCGGTTCTCGGAGAGCACCTCGCCCGGTTTGATCTGCTCATTTATAATTTGCAGCCTGAGTTCACAGGCGATAGATTCTCCAAGCGAAGCCCCTTTCAGCCAGGTGACGGGATATTGCATGTGAAACGACTCCTCTATGTGATTATTGTATAGGCCAGAATCAGACTCTCTAGTCGATTTTAACATACAATGTCCTCACGTCACCAACGCTTTAGCAGCAGCTAAACGCTCCGTTACCCGGCAGGACGGCGTGGCCGCCAAATTCATTCCGCAGGGCAGCGACCACCTTCCCGTGGAACGTATCCTCCTGCAGAGAGCGGTAGCGCATCAGGAGTGACAGGGCTATAACCGGAGTGCTGGCCTCCAGCTCGAGGGCGGTCTGCACCGTCCATTTGCCCTCACCTGAGCTCTGCATCACACCGCGGATGCCGGAGAGTTTAGGGTCTTTGGCAAAAGCCTGCTGAGCCAGCTCCATCAGCCAGCCGCGGATGACGGAGCCGCTGGACCACAGCCGGGCGACATCCTCATAGTTGAAGCTGAAGCTGCTGCGCTCAAGCAGCTCGAAGCCCTCAGCAATGGATTGCATCATGCCGTATTCGATGCCGTTATGAATCATCTTCAGGAAATGCCCGCTTCCGCTTTCCCCTGCATACAGATAGCCCTGATCTACAGCCAGATCGCGGAATAACGGTTCAATGGTGCGGAATACGGCCGCATCACCGCCAACCATGAAGCATGCCCCGTGTGCAGCACCTTCGGTTCCGCCGGAGGTGCCGGAATCGAAGAAGTATATCCCGCGCTGCAGCAGCAGCTCCGCCCGGGCGGCGGATTCACGGTAGTGAGAGTTGCCGCCGTCAATCAGAATGTCACCCGGCTCCAGCAGTCCGGCAAGGGTAGTAATTACCCCTTCCACAACCTCACCGGCAGGCACCATTACCCAAATCACCCGGGGAGGCGCAAGCATAGCGACCAATTCCTCCAAAGAGGCAGCCGGAGCAGCGCCATACCCTGCTAATTGCTCGCCCACTTGCGGATTAATGTCGCTGACTACAAGCTCATGCTTATGGTTCAGCAGATTCAGTGCCAGGTTATAGCCCATTTTGCCCAGTCCGATCAGGCCCAGCTTCATTGTTCTTCACTCCTCAGCAGTTTTTATCAATTTACCTGTATACTTGTATACAACTTTGTCTGTATTCTACTCCGGTCATTCCTCATTTGTAAAGTAATACTTGCAATGCATAGGCCGGAAATATTCTAATACTGCCGAAGCTCCATGTTTGTAAGCATGCACTGTACGGCGGACAAGGGGAGAGGTATATTTATTCTTATACAAAGGGTTCAATTGACGGAAAAGAGCAGTCCATGATACCATATCAAGGACGCTTTAATTTGCTACCACTTTACCATAGTAAAGCAATTATAAATTTCCAGTACAATAGTGAATGCTAGAACTATTATATGTCAACTGACGAGGTGACCCATGAATATGAGTAAACCCAAAGGATTCGAAAAGCCCGCCGGTGTGCGCGATTATCTGCCGCGTGCGGTAACGAAGCTGCGCAAGATTGAGAATGATGTGCTGCACTGCATGAGCCGCTGGGGCTACAGCCAAATGATTACTCCTACGCTTGAGTATTACGATACGGTCGGTGTGGCCAGCTCCACATCAGACCAGAAGCTGTACAAATTACTTAACAACCGCGGCCAGGCACTAGTACTGCGCTCGGAAATGACAGCGCCAGTAGCCCGTGTGGTCGCCTCCTTACTCAAAGATGAACCGTTGCCGCTCCGCCTGTCTTATCATGCGAATGTCTTCCGGGCAATTGAAGAGGAGGCCGGCCGGGAGGCTGAATTCTTCCAGACCGGTGTTGAGCTGGTCGGTGATGATTCACCGGAGGCCGATGCCGAAGTGGTTGCGCTGGCCATTGCTTCGCTGCAGGCGGCAGGTGTGAAGTCTTTCAAAATTGCGCTCGGGCATGTCGGTTTTCTTGACGGATTGTTCCAGGAAGCCGTTTCAGGCCTCCCGGACGCCCAGGAGGAATTGAAGAGCCATCTGCTGGGCCGCGATTATGTTGCCTTCCGTGAGGCACTGCAGCGCCTCGAGCTGCCGGAAGCCCAGAAGCAGGAGCTGGACGGGCTGCTGCGGCTGCGCGGCGGCAAGGAAATCTGCGGCCAGGCGCTGGAGCTGAGCAGCCATCCGCTGGCCCGCACCTCCATTGAACATCTGTGCAAGGTATGGGAAGTGCTGGCTGCTTATGGCGTTTCCCGGCATGTGCTGATCGATCTGACCATGATCGGGGACTTCTCCTATTATACCGGCATGACCTTTGAGGGGTATGCAGCAGATCTGGGCTTCCCGGTATGCAGCGGCGGGCGCTATAACAATCTGCTTCAGCAGTTTGGACGGCCGATTCCAGCCACAGGCTTCTCACTGAAGACAAACCGGATTCTGGACGGTGTACCGGGTGAGCCTGAAGAGGAAGAGTTGCCCGTACTGGTGCAATACGATGCTTTGCGGCGCCAGGAGGGCCTGGAAGAGGCCGCACGGCTGCGGAATGAAGGCCATGCCGTAGTAACACGGCTGGCTGCGGGTCCGGACGATCTGAAGACGGTGAAACGGCTGGATGCCGATACGATAGAAGCAGCAGGTGAGCGGTATGGAGAGATCTATACATTCGTATCGTTCGTCAGCGAGCATGGATGAGCAGCGCGGTATGATGAATTTGCTCAACGATATAGTGTGGCTATAGAAGCGGAAATGGAAACGGAGGCTGATAATGATGGCACAGATTCTTAAGGTAGCCATGCCGAAAGGCCGGATTTACAATAAAGCGGCAGAGCTGTTCCGCCAGGCGGGGCTGGCAATTCCCCCGGACGGGGAAGAATCACGGAAGCTCGTGATTTCCCTGCCGGAAGCGGGGATGGAGTTCATTCTGGCTAAGCCGGTCGATGTGCCTACTTATGTAGAGTACGGGGTGGCGGATATCGGGATTGTCGGCAAAGACGTATTGCTCGAAGAGAACCGCGATGTGTATGAGCTGCTGGATCTGGGTATCGCCCGCTGCCGGATGTCGATTATCGGACTTCCGGGCTGGCAGCCGGGCATTCAGCAGCGGGTAGCAACCAAATATCCGAATGTGGCTTCGCGCTATTTCCGCGAGCAAGGCCAGCAGGTCGAGGTAGTAAAGCTGAACGGCTCCATCGAGCTTGCTCCGCTGATCGGCCTGGCTGACCGGATCGTTGATATGGTGGAGACCGGCCAGACGCTGAAGGATAACGGGCTGGTTGAGATGACTAGCATCTTCGAAATCACAAGCCGGCTGGTGGCTAACCGGGTAAGTTACCGGATGAAGAATGAGGAAATTCAGCAGCTGTGCGACCGTCTGCAGGGAGTCATTGCTAAGCCGGGCCTGCAGTTGAAATAGCTGTGAAAATACGGATTCAAGGGGGAAGCAGCGGTGAAGATTCAGTCCAGCAAGGAGTTCAAGCTGCAGCGTGAAGTGGAATACGGCACGCCTGAGCAGAATGAGGCCGTCCGGGCTATCGTGAAGGATATCAAACAGGAGGGCGACGCAGCGCTGCTCCGCTATACGGAGCGCTTTGACGGCGCTGTGCTGACGCCCGGGCAGCTGCGGGTCACACCGGAGGAGCTTGAGGCCGCCTATGGCCGGGTAGAGGAGTCCTTCGTGACTGCAATCCGCGCGGCAGCCGTTAATATCCGCGCGTTCCATGCGCGGCAGAAACGTAATTCCTGGATGGATCTGCAGCCGGACGGCACGATCCTCGGACAGATTATCCGCCCGCTGAAGCGCGTGGGCGTCTATGTTCCCGGCGGCAAGGCGGCCTATCCGTCCTCGGTGCTGATGAACGTCATTCCGGCACAGATCGCCGGCGTGCCGGAGATCGTGATGGTGACCCCGCCTTCGACAGGCGGCTCCGGCGGCATAGATCCCTATATTCTCGTGGCCGCCGCTGAAGCGGGCGTACACGAGATCTACCGCATCGGCGGCGCGCAGGCGATCGCCGCCCTGGCGTTCGGCACGGAGTCCATCGTGCCGGTCGATAAGATCTGCGGGCCGGGGAACATCTACGTGGCCCTGGCCAAACGCGAGGTCTACGGCGCTGTCGATATCGACAGCATTGCCGGACCGAGCGAAATCGTCGTGCTCGCCGACGATACCGCCGAGGCCGCCTACGTCGCGGCCGACCTGCTCTCGCAGGCCGAGCACGACGAGATGGCCTCGGCGATCCTCGTGACGCCGTCGCAGCGTCTCGCGGAGGCGGTGGCTGCCGAGGTGGAGCGGCAGCTGCAGGCGTTGCCGCGCGAGACAATCGCGCGGGCCTCGGTGGAGAACTACGGCGCGATTATCGTCGTGGACTCGCTTGAGGAGGGCATCTCCGTAGTCAACCGGCTGGCGCCGGAGCATCTGGAGATTGTAGTGAAGGACCCGATGGGACTGACTGGCGCAATCGAGAACGCCGGGGCCATCTTCCTGGGTCCTTACAGCTCAGAGCCGGTCGGCGATTACTTCGCCGGACCGAATCATATTATACCGACCAACGGCACGGCGCGGTTCTCCTCGCCGGTGGATGTGGATGATTTCATTAAGAAATCAAGCCTGATTTATTATAGTAAGGAAGCGCTGCTGCGGGACGGGGCAGCTATTATAGAGCTCGCCCGGCGCGAGGGGCTGGAAGGCCATGCCCGTGCGATTGAAATCCGGCTGGAGAATGAAGCGAAAGGTGGAGACGGAAATGGAGAACAATAATAACGAACAGGTCCTGCGCAGGGCCGGACTCAGCCGTACAACGAACGAAACAGATATTACCTTGAACTTTGCGGTGGACGGCAGCGGGGTATCGGAGCTTGAGACAGATGTGCCTTTCCTGAATCATATGCTGGACTTGTTCACGAAGCACGGGCAGTTCGACCTCTCCGTCCAGGCACGGGGCGATATCGATATTGACGACCACCACACGGTGGAGGATATCGGCATCTGTCTCGGACAGGCACTGCGTGAGGCGCTGGGCGACAAAAAAGGCATCAAGCGTTACGCAAGTGTCTTCGTTCCGATGGATGAGGCGCTGGCCCAGGTCGTGATTGATATCAGCAACCGTCCGCATTTCGAATACCGGGCAAGCTATCCTTCCCAGCAGGTGGGCAGCTTCTCGACGGAGCTGGTTCACGAGTTCCTCTGGAAATTCGCGCTGGAGGCGAGAATTACACTGCATGTTATCGTGCATTACGGCTCCAATACCCATCACATGATTGAGGCCGTCTTCAAGGCGCTGGGCCGGGCACTGGATGAAGCAACGCAAGTAGATCCCCGCGTGAAGGGCGTGCCTTCGACGAAGGGAGTGCTGTAGCATGACTGTAGCAATCGTCGATTACGGCATGGGCAATCTGCACAGTGTCAGCAAGGCGGTAGAACGCCTGGGGTATACAAGCCTTGTGACGGCGGACCCCAAGGAGATTCTGGGGGCGGATAGCGTAATCCTGCCCGGGGTCGGTGCCTTCGGCGATGCAATGGAGCATTTGCGGGCGAGCGGAATGGATGTGGTAGTTCAGGCGGCAGCCGCTGCCGGGCAGCCGCTGCTCGGCATCTGCCTCGGGATGCAGCTGCTCTTCAGCGGCAGCGAAGAGCATGGCAAGCATACCGGGCTGGATATTCTGCCTGGCTCTGTAGTACGTTTCGCGCCGCGCGATGGCTTCAAGGTGCCGCATATGGGCTGGAACAAGCTTAGCTTCCTCCAGCCTGAGAGTCCGCTGCTGAGCGGCCTGACGGAAGGCCATGTCTACTTCGTCCATTCCTATCATGTGCTGACCGGCTCGGACAGCGATTTGCTTGCCGTTACGGATTACGGGCATCCGGTAACGGCGGTGGTGGGCCGGAATCATGTGTACGGGATGCAGTTCCATCCCGAGAAGAGCGGGGAGCTTGGCATCAGGCTGCTGGGTAATTTCCTGCGGCTGCGAAGAGAACAGGCTTAATTAACTAACAGGCAGTTTATAATCATAGATCAATACGAGCCTCATACAGTACGAATAAAATAACTGCAACGAAAGCGGGGAGTGCTTCATGTCTTCTTTTATCGTATACCCGGCAATTGATATCCGGGACGGCAAATGCGTCCGGCTGCAGCAGGGGGATTACAGCCAGGAAACGATCTACAACGATAGTCCGGTGACTGTAGCCAAGTCATGGGAAGAGCAGGGCGGGCAGTTTATCCATCTTGTGGATCTGGACGGGGCGAAGGCTGGTCATCCTGTCAACGACAGCATTATCGGAGCTATAGCGAAGAATGCCAACGTTCCCGTTCAGGTCGGCGGCGGTCTCCGCACTCTGGCTGATGTGGAGAAGCTGCTGGGCCTTGGCGTCAGCCGGGTTATTATCGGGACGGCAGCGATTAATGATCATGCTTTTACAGAAGCGGTGCTTGCCAGATATGGTGATAAAGTAGCAATCGGCATTGATGCGCGGGGCGGCTACGTTGCGACACACGGCTGGCTGAATACCTCCGAGGTGCGTGCTGAGGATCTGGCCAGGGAGCTGGCGGCGAAAGGCGCAGAAACCTTCATCTACACGGATATCTCCCGTGACGGCATGATGCAGGGGCCGAACGTAGAGGGAATTCTGTCTATGGCGGCAGCAAGCGGCAAAACGGTAATTGCCTCCGGCGGCGTGACCAGCCTGGATGATCTGCTGCGCCTGAACGTACATAGCGGCAGCGGAATCGGCGGGGCGATTGTCGGCAAGGCGCTGTATACCGGGAATATTGATCTGACGTCGGCGCTTCAGGCGCTGGGCCAGCCTTCCGGGTCACGGGGAGGTCTCTAAATGCTGGCCAAACGGATTATCCCCTGCCTGGATGTTAAGGACGGACGGGTAGTAAAAGGTGTTAACTTCGTCAATCTGCGTGATGCCGGAGATCCGGTGGAGCTGGCGGCGCTGTACGACCGTGAAGGTGCGGATGAGCTGGTATTCCTTGATATTTCTGCTTCGGTAGAAGGCCGGGCGACGATGATTGAGGTGGTGCGGCAGACCGCCGGCGAGATTGCCATTCCGTTCACGGTGGGCGGAGGCATCTCGACCCCTGAGGATATGAAGCGGATTCTGCGCGCCGGTGCGGACAAAATCGGCATCAATACTGCGGCGGTCAATAACCCGCAGCTGATTCTCGAAGGGGCCCGCCGCTTCGGCTCCCAGTGTATCGTAGTGGCGATGGATGCCAAATATAACGAGGCTTGGGGCGAGTGGGAGGTCTATACGCACGGCGGGCGTAAGCCTGCCGGCATCCGGGCGCTGGCCTGGGCCAAGGAAGCCGAGCGGCTGGGAGCCGGTGAAATTCTGCTTACAAGCATGGATGCGGACGGCACGAAGGACGGCTTCGATCTGAAGCTGACGGCGGCAGTCTGCGATTCCCTGAGCATTCCGGTAATTGCTTCCGGCGGTGCCGGGCGGATTGACCATTTCTATGATGTATTTACGGAAGGCAAAGCTGATGCCGGACTTGCGGCAACGATTTTTCATTATAAAGAGATTGCTATTCATGATCTGAAGGCTGATCTGAAGCAAAGAGGGGTAGAGATCCGATGAGCGAGGAACAGAACAATACGAAGCAGCTTCAGCAAGAGGCTGTAGCGGGCATCCGCTGGAATGAATCCGGACTGCTGCCGGCTGTAGTGCAGGATGCACGGACCCTTGAGGTGTTAATGTTCGCTTATATGAATCAGGAGTCGCTGCAGCGCTCCCTTGCAAGCGGCCAGACCTGGTTCTGGAGCCGTTCAAGAAGTGAATTGTGGCATAAAGGCGGAACCTCGGGCAACACCCAGGCCATCTCCTCCATTCATTATGATTGTGACAGCGACACGCTTCTGGTGAAGGTAGTGCCGGAAGGCCCGGCCTGCCATACCGGAGAGAACAGCTGCTTCTACCGCGAGATTCCTCTGGAAGCTCCGGCAGCGGCTGTTCTCTCCCCGGCAGGAGAGGACGGCCGCTTTGCCGTGCTGGCTGAGCTGGAGCGCGTCATTGCTGAGCGTGAAGTGAACCGTCCGGAGGGAGCGTATACAACTTATCTGTTCGATAAGGGTGTAGACAAGATTCTGAAGAAGGTCGGTGAAGAAGCGTCCGAAACGATCATCGCTGCCAAAAACAAAGATAATGCCGAGCTGCGCCTTGAGGTCAGCGATCTGATCTATCACCTGCTTGTGCTGCTGCAGGAACGCAAGCTGCCGCTGGATGAGATTCTGGAAGAGCTGAGCGCCCGCCACGAACGGCCGCGCCGCGATTAGGGGGATTCCGGGCATGCGTATCGATTACCATACCCATCATGAGCGCTGCGGCCATGCCGTAGGAAAGCTTGAAGAGTATGTACAGCGCGGTATTGCGCTTGGACTGGAGCAGCTGGGGTTGTCGGATCATCTGCCGCTGATTCATGTGGACCCGGACAATTACTACCCGGAGATGGCCATGCCGCTCGCGGAGCTTCCGCGTTATGTAGAGGAATGCCTTAATCTGAAGGAGCGCTACCGCGGGCAGATTGAGCTGCGGGTAGGGCTGGAAGCGGATTATATCGAAGGGTATGAGGAACAGATCCGTGAGCTTTTATCGCCATATCCATGGGACTACCTGATCGGGTCCGTGCATTTTCTCGGGGAATGGGATATTACGGATCACCGGCAGACCCACGGCTGGGAAGGGCAGGATGTAATGGCCGTATACCGCCGTTATTATGATGCTGTTCAGAAGTCGGCGTTATCGGGATTATATGATATTATAGGACATATGGACGTGATTAAACGGTTCGGCTACGGGCCGCAGGCACCGGAAGACCAGGCTGCCGCGCGGGCGCTGGAGCTTGATACGCTTAAGGTGATTGCCCGCAGCGGAATCGCGATGGAACTGAATGCTTCCGGGCTTACGAAACCGTGTGCCGAGATGTTTCCGGCAGAGCATGTGCTTCAGCAGGCATTCCGGCTGGGGATTCCGCTTACGGTAGGCTCGGATGCCCATGATCCGCTGAAGCTGGGAGACGGCCTGCAGGAGGCGCGGGAAATGCTCTGGCGTACAGGCTTCCGTGAGCTGTCTGTATTTGCAGGACGCCGCCGTACATCCGTCCCGTATGAAGTGTAAATTATAATCCCAGGAGGGTGCCATGCATCATCAATTACGTATTTTTTCCGGTTCGTCGAATCCGAAGCTGGCCGCTGATGTTGCGGCGCGTCTTGGTGCACCGCTGGGCCAGATTAAGCTGACACGTTTCAAGAGCGGCGAGATTTATGTGCATTATGAAGAGAGTATCCGGAACTGCGACGTTTTTTTGGTGCAATCCCTGGCTCATCCGATTAACGAACTGTTTGTAGAATTGCTGGTTATGATTGATGCAGCCAAACGCGCATCGGCAAGAACCGTGAATATCATTGTTCCCTATTACGGCTATGCCCGGCAGGAACGTAAATCTGCACCGCGTGAGCCGATCTCGGCCAAGATGGTCGCAGATGTGCTGACTACTGCCGGTGCAACCCGCGTGATTACCATTGATCTGCATGCCGCCGCCATCCAGGGGTTCTTCAATATCCCGGTCGATCACCTGACAGCACTTGATCTAATCAGCGGTTACTTGAAGGTGAAGGGCTTGTCCGATCTGGTTGTTGTCTCACCGGATGCAGGACGCGCCTCCATGGCCGAGAAGCTGGCCAGCCGGCTGGATTCGCCGTTTGCCATCATGATTAAGAAACGTCCGGCCCATAATGAATCGGTCATCACCCATGTCATCGGAGATGTGGAGGGCAAGACGCCGATCATTATCGAGGACCTCATTGATACGGGGACTACCATTGTCAATGTAGTGGAAGGGCTGAAGGAGCGGGGGGCCAGGAACAGCATCATCTGTGCCACGCACGGGCTGTTCTCCGGGGATGCGCTTCAGCGTATGGATCATCCTAATATTGATGAAATTATTATCACCGATTCCATTGCACTGCCGGATGATCATTCCAGCAGGTTCACGGTGCTTTCGGTAGCGCCGATGCTGGCAGAAGCCACACGCATTATTATCGAAGGCGGTTCCATAGACAATTTATTCAGAGACGCGGGGATTTAATCCCTGCGTTTCTTTTTGCTTATCGCTAATGACGGCATCCTTCAAGCTTTTACCTGCTTATTACTCTCCCCTTAGACTTGAGAATCTGCCTTCCACATGTGGTATACTGTGTGAAGAAGATAGCAGAAACCATAAATGGAAATGATAAGAACACTTAAAGCAGGGAGTACAGGTTTATTTTTGACGCTGCTCTCCTATTTTTCGTGAGGCCAGGAAGCTTATAAAGGGAGGTGCCTTGCTTCCATGATTGAGAGAACTTCAGAGAATGCCGCGGAGGACAATAATGTAATTCCGGTAACTCTGGATGCCAATTTTTTCTTTGAAAGAGCCGTACGGTCGCTGGACCGCTTTCAATATGATAAGGCATTAAAGAATTTTCGCAAAGCTGTTGAATATGAACCGGACAATCCGGTGAATCATTGTAATATGGCGGGTATATTATCTGAGATGGGGAATTACACCGCATCCAACGAGATTCTGACCCATGTCCTGGAGAAGATTGATCCGGCAATGACGGAATGCCATTTCTACATGGCTAATAACTTCGCCAATATGGAAAGCTTTGAAGAGGCGGAGCGTTCGCTGATTACTTATCTGGAGGAGGACGCGAGCGGCGAGTTCATGGCAGAGTCTGAAGAACTGATGGAGCTGCTGCAGTATGAGCTGAACCGTCCTGCCCCGCTTGTGCGGATCCGCAGCCGTGAAGGCGTGGTCGAGCATGACCGGGCCCGCAGCATGCTTGAGGAAGGCAAGTTTCCGCAGGCGGTTCAGCTGCTGGAGGAGATTATTGCGAACACCCCGGACTTTCTCGCTGCGCACAACAATCTGGCGCTTGCCTACTTCTATATGGGCCGGTTTGCCAAAGCAAAGGATTGTCTGGACGAAGTGCTGAGACAGGACCCCGGCAATCTGCATGCGCTCTGCAATATGGCGATTTTCCTGCAGTATGCAGGAGACAAAGTGCAGCTTGAACATTTGCTGGGGATGCTGGAGGCGACTGTGCCCTTCCATCAGGAGCATGTGTTCAAAATGGCGACTACGATGGGCATCCTGGGCAGACACACCGCGGCTTACAGCCACTTCCGGCGTCTGCTGAAGGATGAGGAGGTGGCCGGTGATGCCGGGCTGTATCATTACTGTGCAGCAGCAGCCAGCAATAGCGGGCTCTACACTGAGGCGCTCCGCTGCTGGCGGCAGGCGGCTAAGCTGGATCCGGCTTCTGCAGTCCCGGCCTTCTTCCTCTCCCAGCTCCAGCAGGCACGCAGTGAGGACAAAGCGATGCCGGCAGTCAGCTACAACTATCAGCTGCCCTTTCAGGAGCAGCTTAAGCAGTGGAAGGGCAACCCGGCCCGGTTCACTGAAGAGGTGCGGAGCAACCCGCTTCTGCGGGCCTCCTTCTTCTGGGCGCTGCGTTACGGGGATGCCTCCACGAAGCTGCAGGTGACCGAGGCGCTCCGCTGGATTGAGGATGAGGAGATATCCGGAGTCCTGCGCGGTATTCTGGAGCAGGAGCCGCTGCAGGAGGACCGGCTGCAGGAAGCAGCACTGCTGAGCCTGCAGCGGCTGATCGGGGATGGCCTGGATGAACCGGCCGGCCCCGGTGGAGAGCAGGAGCCGGCGGCTGCCGGATTCAAGGGTCCGCCCGAATGGCGTGAGGACTGGCAGCGGATTATCGACCATACGGCAGCCATGATGGACCGCAGAGGGGAGGCTGCCATGAAGCAGGATGCAGAGTACATCTGGAAGCAGTTCATCGCCAGGCTATATCCCGATGTGCCGTTATTCCGCAATGACGGAGGCTGGTGTGCAGCCCTGGACTATCTTACGGCGAAGCTGCACGGGCACCCGGTTACGTTCCGTGAGGCTGCACAGCGTTACGGGGTCTCTGTCTCTATGGTAAGCCGGTATGCCCGGCGGATTGACAGCGAATGTGACATCCAGGATATGCTGCCGGGAACGGGCAGCCTGTCGCCGTCCACCAACAATATTTAGAGGAACTGAATCTGCTTGTGAGGAGGCCAATGTAATGTACAAAACGATTGTAATCGGAACCGGCCCGGCCGGGCTGACTGCCGCGATTTATTTGGCGCGTGCCAATCTCAGCCCGCTGGTCATTGAAGGCTTGCAGCCGGGAGGACAGCTGACAACGACGACAGAAGTAGAGAACTTTCCAGGCTTCCCTGAAGGCATTATGGGCCCTGATCTGATGGATAACATGCGGAAGCAGGCGGAACGCTTCGGCGCCGAGTTCAAGAACGGCTGGGTGGAATCCGTTGATTTCTCCCGGCGTCCGTTCAAAGTGACTGTAGATGGTCTGGGCGTATTAGAGGCCGAGTCGGTCATCATCTCAACCGGCGCCTCTGCCCGGTACCTGGGCATTCCCGGAGAGCAGGAGAATGTGGGCCGCGGGGTCAGCACGTGTGCAACCTGTGACGGCTTCTTCTTCCGGAACAAGAAGATTGTTGTGGTCGGTGGCGGTGATTCCGCGATGGAGGAAGCCAGCTTCCTGACCCGCTTCGCTTCCAGCGTTACGCTGGTCCACCGCCGTCCGGAGCTGCGGGCTTCGAAGATCATGCAGGACCGTGCGCGTGACAACAGCAAGGTATCCTGGGCGCTTAACCGTACACCTGTTGAGGTTACAATAGGGGATACGGGAGTCAAGGGTCTTACCGTGCTCAATAACGAGACAGGACTTCAGGAGCTGGTGGAAGCGGATGGTGTATTTGTGGCGATCGGCCACACGCCGAACACAGCCTTCTTAGGCGGACAAATTACCACCGATGCCAACGGCTATATCGTCGTTAATCCGGGAACCACGGAGACGAATATTCCCGGCGTATTCGCTTGTGGCGATGTGCAGGATACCCGTTACCGCCAGGCGATTTCGGCTGCGGGAACCGGCTGTATGGCGGCAATGGATGCCGAGAAGTTCCTGGAGGGCACCATGGTGCATGACTGGAGCGAGTCGCTGGATAAATAATTCCTGTCTGTCTTAGAGCAGGCGGATAAACGTGAATGGGGTTAATCAGCCGTCAGTCCGATTAGGGACTGGCGGTTATTTTTGTTTCTTGTGTGAAACTTTGCACATGAAGCGGCGTACACATCTGTATCCAAGCTATAAGGAGTGGATCCGGTGGAGAACAAGGACTGGCATAAGGAAAGTGAACGGTTCAATGAAGCAGCTGCAATATATGATTTGTACCGCCCCAGCTATCCTGCCGCATTGATTGACCAGATTATAGAAGCTGCCACGCTGACTGCCGGGTCGGACATCCTGGAGATCGGTGCAGGGAGCGGGAAGGCCTCCGAGCTGTTCCTGGACCGCGGATACAGGCTGCTCTGCATTGAGCCGGGGCCGCAGCTCGCTGAGCTGGGAAGGCAGAAGCACAAGGAGAAGCGGGTACGGTTTGATGTTGTGAGATTTGAGCACTGGGACGGTCCGGAGTGTGATTTCGATCTGATTTTTTCCGCTCAGGCCTTTCATTGGGTGCCGCAGCCGGAAGGTTATAATAAATGCGGGCATTTGCTGAAAGCGGGCGGCAAGCTGGCGCTTTTCTGGAACTTTTATCAGCAGGGGGACAGCGGGCTTGAGCAGGAAATCGCTGCAGTCTGCGCAGAATATGAGGTCTTCTGGTTTAATACCATAGACGAAATAGAGCGGCGGGTAGAGATGACTGCGGCAGAGCTTGGCGACAGCGGAGTATTCAAAGCGCCGGAGATTTACTGCTATCCCTGGAGCAGCCGCGATAATGCGGAGAGCTTCATTAATTTTCTCCGGACCAGCAACGGATTCATCGGGCTTCCGGAAGTGAAGCAGCAGGAGCTGGGCTCCAGGTTGCATGCACTAATCAGCTCAAATGGCGGTGTGCTGCAAAGGAATTATATATGCACGCTGTTTATAGCGGAAGCCCTCGGCACATCCCCTTTATAACATACATAGCTGTCCTTATGCAGAGCAGGCGTATAAGGGCAGCTTTTTGCTGTAAATATCCGTAATCTTTTTGAAGTTAGTGATTCCAATCACAATTCGTGCTTGCACCCTATGCTAAGCTGTTGCTGAGAAGAATTCTCATTTGTGAGGTGTACACGATTAATGGACAAATTGCTAA
This sequence comes from Paenibacillus sp. MMS20-IR301, assembly GCF_032302195.1. NCBI lineage: Bacteria > Bacillati > Bacillota > Bacilli > Caryophanales > Paenibacillaceae > Paenibacillus > Paenibacillus sp. MMS20-IR301. Next base: position 5,701,787 of record NZ_CP135275.1, on the reverse strand, counting down.
GGCTTGATGAGACTATATTTGATCTGGTAGGCAGGCATCCGGAAGTCATTGAGATTATGGTTGAGCTCGGGTTCCGCGATATTGCGAAGCCGGGAATGCTGCAGACGGCAGGCAGGTTCATGACGTTATCCAAGGGTATGAAGCTGAAGAAAATAGAGCTCGAAACCGTACGGCTGGCCTTTGAGCAGCAGGGTTTCAAGATTATAGAATAGAGGAGAGATTAACATGAGTGAATTAATCAACAACCGTGAAGTAGATGTTCCTGAGCAGACACGCCGCCAGGCGATGCTGAAGGAGATCATTAAGGAGCTGCATGCTGGGAAAAGTGTAGAGGAGGTTAAGGCGCGTTTTGCTGAAGCGGTCGGTGATGTAACCGTAGCGGAGATTTCAGCCATGGAGCACTCCCTAATGACTGAAGAGGGGATTCCGGTCGAGGAAGTGCAGCGTCTATGCTCTGTGCACACAGCGATCTTCAAAGGCTCTATTGAGCAGATTCACCGTTCGGCACAGCCGGAAGAGCAGCCGGGCCATCCTGTGCATACCTTCAAGCTGGAGAACCGCGAAATTGAGCGGCTGGTTAACTTCCGACTGGAGCTGCACGCAGATAAATTCAAGAAAACCCAGAGCGAGGAAATCATCTTCAAGCTGCTGGAGGATCTGAGTCTGCTGCTGGATCTCGACAAGCATTACAGCCGCAAGGAGAACCTGCTGTTCCCTTATCTGGAGCGTTACGGCATCTACGGTCCTACCAAAGTAATGTGGGGCGTGGATGACGGTATCCGCAATATGATCAAGGAAGCGAAGAAGGCGCTTAGTGACTATAACGGGGATGCTGAACATATTGCAGCTTCGCTCAGCGAGATTATTAAGGAAGTTAACGAGATGATCTTTAAGGAAGAGAATATTCTGCTGCCGATGGCGCTGGATAAGCTGACTGAAGATGAATGGGTCAAAATCGCCCGCGAAAGCGAGGAGATCGGCTTCTGCCTGGCAGCTCCGGAACGGGAATGGGTGCCAGCGCGTGCCGCTGAACCGGAAGGTGCCGATATTAAGGCTGAAGATGAAGGTGCTTCGCCGCAGGGCTTCATCCGCTTCGAGACCGGGCTGCTGTCGCTTCATCAGCTGGAGACCTTGATGAACCACCTGCCGGTTGACCTGACCTTTATTGATGAGAATGATGTAGTCCGTTATTTCTCACACGGGAAGGAACGGATCTTCGCCCGGACCAAGGCTGTCATCGGCCGCACTGTACAGAACTGCCATCCGCCGCAAAGCGTGCATGTGGTGGAGAAGCTGCTCGAGGATTTCAAGGCCGGCGTTAAGGATGCCGAGGATTTCTGGATTAACATCAAAGACAAATTTATCTATATCCGCTACTTTGCCGTACGTGATGAGAACGGCCGTTATATGGGTACACTTGAATTCACCCAGAATATCGCTCCGATCCGTGCACTCGAGGGCCAGAAGCGTATTTTGTCGGAATAGCGGCATATATACTGGGCCGGCAAGCGCCGGACTCCAGCGGATTTCAATCAGACTTTCTTGCCTGCCGGGTAAGAGAGTCTTTTTGTTAACAGCGAAACAGATCATCCGGAAATGATTAACCCGGGTGTATCGCCTTTCCTTGACCGCGGGGAAGCCTTCTATTATAGTGGGTACGTAGGATTAACTATTTTAGCATAGAAAAAGGTGGCTTGTAACATGTCTGAACATATCTACGTTGGCGTGGATTTAGGTGGAACCACGATTAAGGTTGGAATCTGCAATGCCGAGGGAAGCCTGCTGCACACTTACGAAGGTCCAACAGGGACCGCAGACGGCGTCGATGCTGTCATCGATAATATCGAGAAGTATGTGCGTCAGATTGTGGAAGACTCTCCGTACTCCTGGGAACAGCTTGCCGGTGTGGGAGCGGGACTTGCCGGGTTTACGAATATTCGTGAAGGTATCATCATCCTTGCGCCTAACATAGGATTTAGAGATGTGCCGATCCGTTCCATTCTGGAAGGTCGTTTGAACAAGCCTGTCAAAATAGACAATGACGCCAATGTGGCTGCGCTGGGCGAGGCTTGGAGCGGTGCGGGACGCGGAATTGAGAACTGTGTCTGCTATACGCTGGGAACCGGTGTAGGCGGCGGAATTATTATTAACGGCAAGGTGTACCAAGGCTTCGCCGGCCTGGCCGGAGAGCTTGGCCATATCTCGGTAGTGCCCGATCTGGAAGCGATCCAGTGCGGCTGCGGGAACATGGGCTGTTTGGAAACCGTTTCCTCTGCGACAGGCATTATCCGCATGGCAAACGATGCAGTAGCCCGCGGTGACCGTACCTCCCTGTCTACAGTTGAGAAGATTGCTGCCAAGGAAGTATTTGATGCGGCTAAGGCAGGAGATGAAGTGGCGCTGCGCATTGTGAACCGTGCGGCCTTCTATCTCGGCAAATCCATGGCTTCCGTAGCTGCAGTACTGAACCCTGAAGTGTTTATTGTAGGTGGAGGCGTCTCCAAAGCCGGCGATATTCTGTTTGATGAAGTCCGCCGCGTATTCGCTAAGCTGACACCAGCACCGCTGCAGACAGGAGTAACCATTGTTCCTGCAGAGCTTGGTAATGATGCCGGTATTATTGGTGCAGCAGGCCTGTTGCTTCGTTCTTAAGAAGCAGGATTTATTCATATACTAATCTTAGGGAGGGATGCTGTAATGACCGAAGTTGAGCAGTCATCGCCCGGCCATGCCACCCTGATTATCATTACCGGCATGTCGGGTGCAGGCAAGACCATTGCCGTGCAGAGCCTGGAGGATCTCGGGTTCTTCTGCGTCGATAATCTTCCGCCTGTGCTTATCCCGAAGTTCGCTGAACTGATTGAGCAGTCCAAAGGTAAAATCGCCAAGGTGGCGCTCGTCATTGATCTGCGCGGACGTGAATTCTTCACCGCGCTGTCGGAATCGCTGACCTACATCAAGGACGAGTCCGCCACCCGCTGTGAGATTCTTTTCCTCGATGCCACCGATTCAGTGCTGGTGCAGCGCTACAAGGAGAGCCGCCGGCATCATCCGCTTGCCCCTCAGGGCATGCCGCTTGACGGAATCCGGATGGAGCGCCAGATGCTGGAGGAGCTGAAGAACTCGGCTACCCTGTGCCTGGATACCAGCAGTATGAAACCGGCGCAGCTGAAAGAAAAGATCGTAACCCGCTTTTCCCATCTGGGAAAAAGCACCCTCTCTGTGAACATCACCTCATTCGGATTCAAGTATGGGATTCCGATTGATGCTGACCTGGTGTTCGATGTCCGCTTCCTGCCTAATCCGCATTATGTGGATCAGCTGCGGCCTAAGACAGGCCAAGACAACGATGTGTACGACTATGTGATGAAATGGCCTGAGACGCAGACGTTCCTGACCAAGCTGCTAGACATGCTTCAATTTCTTATTCCGCAGTACCGTAAAGAAGGCAAGTCCCAGATCATTATCGGCATTGGCTGTACCGGCGGCAAACACCGCTCTGTGGCCATTGCTGAGTATCTGGGCAAAATGCTTGGGGTGAGCGAGACGGAATCGGTAGCAGTCAGCCATCGGGATTCCGAACGTGACCGGCATTGACGAGAGAAGGGATGAGTAGTGGCTGAAGAAAAAGGACAGCGTCCGAAGATCGTCGTTATGGGCGGCGGCACCGGGCTGTCTGTTATGCTTCGGGGATTGAAAGAGAAGCCGCTTGATATTACGGCAATTGTAACTGTCGCCGATGACGGAGGCAGCTCCGGAATTCTGCGCAGTGAGCTGCAGATGCCGCCTCCAGGCGATATCCGCAACGTGCTGACAGCTATGGCCGATGTCGAGCCGCTGATGGCGCAGATTATGAAGTACCGCTTCAGTACCGGAGAGGGCCTTGCCGGGCATAGTCTCGGCAATCTCATTTTGGCAGCGCTGACAGACATTTCCGGAGACTTCGTTACCGCTGTCAGAGAGCTGAGCCGGCTCTTTGCCGTCCGCGGCCGGGTCCTGCCCGCTGCAGGCGAAGCTGTTGTGCTGCATGCGGAGATGGCGGATGGCACACTGGTAACCGGGGAATCCAAAATTCCCGAAGCCGGCAAAGTCATCAAACGCGTGTTCCTGGAGCCTGCCGATGTAGAACCGCTGCCGGAGGCGCTGGAGGCCATAAAGCATGCCGATGCCATCCTGCTAGGTCCGGGCAGCCTCTATACCAGTATCCTGCCGAATCTGCTGGTGCCGAAGCTGGCGGAGGCGGTTGTGGCTTCGAATGCCATTAAGATCTTTGTATGTAATGTAATGACCCAGCCCGGGGAGACCGATAATTATACAGTCAGTGATCATCTTCAGGCGGTATATGACCATATCGGGCTGCATCTGTTCGATTATGTGATTGTAAACGATGGAGAAATCCCGGAGCAGGTTCAGCTGAAATATGCCGAGAAGGGTGCGCGTCCGGTACAGCTTGACCGTGATGCCATTGACGGCAACGGGTATAAGGTGATTGCCGACAAGCTGGTATTATTCAAAACCTATTTGAGGCATGATACAGATAAACTAAGTCATCATATTTACCAGCTTGTACAGGATTGGATTAACAGAATTTGAAAGAGGTGAGCCCCTTGTCTTTTGCGGCCCTTACCAAGAAAGAGCTGACGATGGTGGAGAGCCAGCCCTGCTGTGAGAAAGCCGAAATGTCGGCGCTGATCCGCATGAACGGTTCGGTGCAGCTTTCAAGCAAAAAGGTGGTCCTCGACATTTCGACGGAGAACGCCGCGATTGCAAGGCGGGTATATTCTTTGCTTAAGAAATATTACCAGGTCCATATCGAGCTGCTCGTGCGTAAAAAAATGCGTTTGAAGAAGAATAATGTCTATATCGTAAGAATCCCTAACCAGGTCCAGGAGATTCTGAAGGATCTGCGGATTGTTTCGGAAGGCTTCATCTTTACCGACGGGATTGATGAAGAAATTGTCGGGAAGAACTGCTGCAAACGCGCTTATCTGCGCGGGGCCTTCATGGCTGGCGGTTCAGTCAATAATCCGGAGGGTTCCTCTTATCACCTGGAGATCGCTTCGATGTACGAGGAGCACTGCAAGGCGCTTGTTGCGCTGGCTGGTGAATTTCACCTGAATGCCCGCTGCATAGAACGCAAAAAAGGCTTCATCCTATACATCAAGGAAGGCGAGAAGATTATTGAGTTTCTCAGCTTGATCGGAGCCCACCAGGCGCTGTTCAAATTCGAGGATGTGCGGATTATGCGTGATATGCGCAACTCCGTCAACCGGATCGTCAACTGCGAAACCGCCAACCTGAACAAGACGATCGGTGCTGCGGTCCGGCAGATTGAGAACATCAAGCTGCTGCAGCGCGAGGTGGGACTGGAGAGCCTGCCGGACAAACTCCGTGAGGTTGCGGAAATCAGACTGGCCCATCCCGATATCAACCTGAAGGAAGTCGGGGATATGCTGGGCGGGACTGTCAGTAAATCAGGCGTAAACCACCGGTTGCGTAAAATTGATGAGCTGGCAGACAAAGTGCGGGGCGGCTGATTATTTTTTTTCTAGTGCGGTAGGCGTTATAATGATATAATATTATAAAATTAATGTGAAATTTTTGGGCAGATCTCAAATAGGGGGTAAGGGTTTCATGACAAAGCACCCGGTAGTTGTCCGGTTGAAGACGGGGCTCCATGCTCGGCCGGCAGCATTGTTTGTGCAGGAAGCTAATAAGTTTTCGTCGGAGATTTTCGTGGAAAAAGACGATAAAAAAGTTAACGCCAAGAGCATCATGGGCATTATGAGCCTTGCGATCAGTTCCGGTACGGAGATTTATATCAGCGCTGACGGCGCGGATGCGGAACAAGCTGTAACCGCTTTGACAAGTCTTGTAAGCAAGGAAGAGCTTGAGAACCAATAAGTTCTGCATGCTCTTAACTAAGCACCATATGTCATCGTACATTGATCGAAAGCCCTCAGGGGCTTTTTTTCATACCATTCTAAGGGTATTGGAATGGCGGTCTGGAGGATGAGGAATACACTGAGGCAGACGGAAATGTTATCCGGCGGTTCTGGATAGAGAACGGCAGATGATTATCCTTGTTAAGCTGAAATAAAATATTAATTATCTTACATAGAATTATGCAACATTTACTAAGCTGGCCCGTCTAGAGGATACCAACACTTAAGAGAATTGAAAGGGGATGGCAAGCAATGAAACAATGGGGTAAATCACTTGGAGCAATACTGCTGGCAGGAAGCTTGATTATTGGAGGAATGGGGCTGAGCGGAGTGTTTAAAGGTCCTGAAAAGGCTTACGCCGCCGACGAGTCACAGAAGAATATTGTGAGTGTAATTGGTAAAGGTGAGCTCTCCATCAAGCCGGATATCGTCTATCTCTCCATCGGGGTGAATACTACTGCCGATACGGCGCAAGAGGCGCAGAAGGGGACTGCAGCGAAGATTACGAAGCTGACTGCACTGCTGAAGACGACTTGGGGAATCGCAGACAAGGATATTCAGAGCACCCAGTTCTACGTGCAGCCGAATTATGTATACAGCGAGAAGGATGGCCAGCAGGTGAAAGGCTACAACGCCCAGCATACCCTGCAGGTTGCCTACCGTGACCTGACTAAGGTCGGACAGCTGCTTGATGCTGCATCGGCTGCAGGAGCGAACAATATCGGCAACGCACAGTTTGCCATTGAGGACCCGTCCGCTTTTGAAGCACAGGTTATCGAGAAGGCTATGCAGAATGCGGATGTAAAAGCGGCAGCCATTGCTAAAGCAGCTAAGCGCGGACTTGGCCTGGTGGTAACTGTAATTCAGAATGACACCGGAAATTATCCGGTAGCGTATGCTGAAGGTGCAAAAATGCTTAATGCTACAGCGGACATGGCCGGATCAAGCTCCGTTGAACCGGGAGAAGTCAAAGTCAGCACTCAGCTGAGCGTAACGTATGAACTGAAATAAAGTGATCCTGAAGAGGCGCTTGCTCTGCTGGTTACAGCCGGGGCAGGCGTCTTTATTTATTCTAAAGTTCTCAACTTGTTTAAGTAAATGTCATATGGTCTGATGAAAGTGCGGTCAAACCTTAAGAAACTGTAAAGTGCATTGTAACATTCACCGCTCCTGGTTTCCCTATAATAGGAGGAGTGAAGCTGAGAGTACACATCAAGTTCATCATCGCACCAGCGGAAGGGGAATAAGGACAATGAAGAAGAATACCAAGAAATTTACCCGTAAATGGGGAGCAGGAGTTATTGCAGCAGGAATGCTGCTGAGTGGAAATGTATTTCCGGCCGGATATGCCGGGGCCGCTGCTGCCACCCCGCAGATCAAAGCTGCCTCATCTGCAGTAGTACTTAAGGTAAACGGTAAAATTACAACGCAGACAGGTCTATTCCGGGAAGGTCAGGTGTGGGTTCCGGTAACGTTCCTGCGTGACGGGCTGGGACTGCCGCTCTCTTATGATAAAGACGAGAAAACTTATACGGCCGGTAAAGGTTCAACGAAATTGACGCTGACGAACACGGAATATGGTGATACTGCGGTCAGAGTGAACAATTATTACATTGGTGAATATGGAGTGAAAAATCTCAATAACCGTCTCTATGTTCCGTTTGATCTGCTGAGTGACTATTTGGGCTATAAAGGGGACTGGAGTGCTGCAACAGGACGGCTGAATGTTATGAAGCGCACACAGAACGCTGTAACTATAACGACAGAGAGCTACACCAAGGACTATAAGGATGCGCCGATTAAGCTGGATTACCCGCAAGTCAGCGGTCTGAAGAGCGCAGAAGCCGAGAAGGCGATCAACGATACCATCAAGCAGACTATTCTTAAGTATGCGGCTGAGGCTGAAGAGCAGGTGAAGAATAAATGGGAAGACGACCGTCCTTATGAATTCGAAGGCGGTTATGTGGTTACTTATAATCAGGACGGCGTGCTGAGTCTGATTACGAACCAGTACGGATACACCGGAGGTGCCCATGGCCTGACTCTCCGCAACGCGTTTACCTTCTCGCTTAAAGACGGCAAACGCCTGCTGCTGGGTGATCTGTTCGGCGCCAATCCGAATTACAAGAAACAGCTTAATGCCCGACTGACCACCGAGCTCAAAGCAAATGGAGGGTATCTGGGAGGCTTTACGGGGCTGAATACAGAGAAGTACTTCTACCTGAAAGACGGCAAGGCCGTGCTCTTCTTCCAGGTGTACGATTATACAGCATATGCTACAGGCTTCCCTGAGTTTAGCTTCAGCTTCAAGGAGCTGCTGCCTGATGGAAGCAGTCCGTTCGCAGGGCTGAAATAAGAATCATGTAAGAGGCAGGCTGATCACTACTCAGCCTGCCTCTTATTATTATGGACATCTCGCCGTTCCCGGCTGCACCGCCGCTTCATAAGCTAAAGAAAGAAGCTGGCTTAATGAACGGGGGTGGATACAGATGAGCTATCAGTATACAGCAATCGGCGATTCTTTGACGACGGGGTTCGGAGCGCTGCCCGGTAACGGCTTCGTGCCGGTCTACCGCAGGATGGCGGAGGCCAGACTGCGTGCCCCGGTCCATCTGACCAATCTGGGCGTTAACGGTTTGACTACCGAGGGGCTGGAGCAGCGGCTGAAGACGGATTACAACTTCCGGCGGGCCATTCAGGATGCCGATCTGATTACGATCTCGATTGGTGGTAATGACCTAATCAAAGCGGCCAAAGCTGCCGGTACGCGCCCTGGTGATCTGCCGCCGCTGCTGCAGAAGGCGCTGCGCAACTGCAAACGGAATATCAGCGATATCATGAGTACGCTGTCACAGCTGAAGGCCGGAATGCCGGGGCCTTATCTCATCCGGATTGTCGGTTTATATAACCCCTATCCGCAAATAGATGAAGCTACGGATTGGGTGAGGCAGTTTAACAGATATACTGCAGGATACAGCAGCAGGGTATGCGGATTTGCTTCCATTTACAATGAATTTGCCGGCAATGAACGCGGTTTGCTGTTCATTGACCACATTCATCCTAACGGCAGAGGCTACCGCGTCATCGCCGGGAAGCTGGATAACCTGGGATATGGGCGCCTGGGCTGATGGGAGGGCTTTGTGTCCCGGGATGGCTGATGCACGCCGCACTTGCTTAAGCACACTAAAAAGGCTGCCGGAACCCTTACGGGTTCTGGCAGCCTTTTTAGTGTGGACGATTATACGCCTGTCGGCAAAGTCTTCTCAATAACTTTATCAACGATACCATACTCAGCAGCATCAGCAGCGCTCATGAAGTAATCGCGGTCAGTATCCTTCTCGATCTTCTCCAGCGGCTGGCCGGTACGTTCAGACAGAATGCGGTTCAGCTTCTCACGCAGCTTGATGATGCGGCGGGCGCGGATCTCGATATCGGAAGCCTGGCCCTGTGCGCCGCCCAGCGGCTGGTGAATCATGATTTCGCTGTTCGGCAAAGCAAAGCGTTTGCCCTTGGCGCCGGCATTCAGCAGGAATGCTCCCATGGAAGCAGCCATCCCTACGCAGATGGTGGATACATCCGGCTTAATGTACTGCATTGTATCAAATATAGCCATACCCGCTGTAATGGAACCGCCGGGGCTGTTCACATACAGGTGAATATCCTTATCCGGGTCCTCGGCAGCCAGGAAGAGCATTTGGGCGATGATGGAGTTGGCTACCACGTCATTAACCTCCGTTCCAAGGAAAATGATGCGGTCCTTCAGCAGGCGGGAATAGATGTCATAAGCGCGCTCACCGCGGTTGCTCTGTTCTACTACCATAGGAATATAACTCACGTGGAAAACCTCCTTGAAATTGGTGCTTCGAATGTTATTCATTTCTTACTGTTACCGTAATAACCACATGATAAACAAATTCAAACAAAAAGTCAAAGAAAGTCAAACCCGCTTTCTAAAAAGATTTCCGGCCCGGTGGCTTTTGCGGAAATCTTCTTCTCCCTATCCGGGTATTTAGTCATATTTCCGGAATAATTTTGAAAGTGTAAATAAGTCACTTCCCACTAAATAGTTAACTACTATACTAAAATTATACATTGAAATATTTTTTTAATCTTAAGGAGGAGACACAGTTGTCCAAAAAAATAATAAATCCGCTATTGATTATGCTCTGCCTGCTGCTGCTTCCGGCCGGAGGGGTATTTGCTGCGGCTCAGCCCGTGTATTCATTTGCAAAGTCCTCAGTGTTCTTTGGCAGTGATCTGTATGACGTTACCAACGGCAAAGGAATTTATGTTGCAGCCGGCGGTGCTGGAGCCATTGTGAGATCGGAGGACGGGGAGAATTGGCATGTCGTACAGACAGGCATCAGTACTAATCTGCTCTCTGTAGCGTACGGCAATGGTGTCTTTACTGCGGTAGGGGAGCAGAACGTCCTGCTGACTTCGGCAGATGGCCTGAAATGGAGCAGACAGGCTATCGTTTTGACCAAAAGCCAGGTGCCCACAATGAAGGAAGCAGAGACAGGTGATTTCTCGAAACAGCGGAGTGTCACTAATACTAGTGTAATCTGGGACGGTAAGCAGTTTGTCGTGTTAACGCAGATGGATGCGTTCTGCTTTCCTTCGGAGCCGTCAAAGGGTTGTGAAGCTAAGCGCGAGAATTCATCCAGAACCGGTTATGTGTATGTCTCCAGTTCAAAGGACGGAAAATCCTGGAAGACTGTGCAAGCGGCGCAGTACCAGTATCAAGCTGCCAGAATTAAATACATTAACGGTGCCTATTTTATATTGACGGAAAGAAATGTGCTCTCCAGCAAAAATCTGGTAAACTGGACCGTTAACGATTATAAGGCAGAAGATTTAACTTACGGCTCCAAAGGTTATGTTGCGGCCAAAGTCATCTATGATTCGGCACGTCCGCAGCCTGGCGCAGCTGTTGCAGACAGCTGGGGCAGCAAGCTGTTCAACGCCGCGAACAAGAAGCTGCTGGACTGGACGCAATCCTCTGCGCCTGATACGGTCGACTATATGAATGGCCGTTATGTGATGAACCTGAATGGCGGTTATCTGGCCAGTTCGGCCGATGGGGTAAGCTGGACGAGTGTTAATATCTTCGAGAATACGGGCCTATCAGAGGAAGTGGACAAAGGAGACCCTGGCCTGAATACTATCTCACAAATTAATCCGGACCGGATCAATTTCTACAAGACCATCTGGGATGGCAGACAATACATAGCCGTTACCTCGTTCGGAGGCATCTACACCTCCCCGGACCTGGTAAGCTTCACGAAGCACACGGTTCAGGAAGCGAAATCCTCGTTTGGGTTCGATATTTACGGAATCGGCTATCAGTCTGGCAGCTATTACTTGTACGGTTCCAATGGCAGATTTCTGACATCAACAGACAGAGTCCAGTGGGATAGCCCGTATGCCTTCGACAGAACGTTTAATGTGGACAGTGCTGATACTAATCCTGCAGGCGATTTCGCATTTCTGCTGAGCCAGGAGGACTGGCATTGGAGGGTGTTGGCGAACACCTATACCTTCACCAGAATAAGCAGCGAAGGTACTTCCAAAGGCAGTGTTTTCTATGAACTCGACAACGGGGTTGATGTCAAATGGGACGGCCAGAAGTTTACCGGACGTACACGCTTTGGCAAAGTTTATAACTATGACACAAACAAAGAAAATTGGATCGATGTCTCTCCGGCTAAGAAGCAGAGCATAGACAATGAACCGGTTACCGTTTCGGGCAATAACCGCACCGTTAAGTATCAATATTCGGAGAAAGAAGGAACGCTGCTCTACTACCTGGAGAACGGCAAGTGGATTAAGGCAGCATTTCCGGCTTATACAGCCTATGAGAAGTATTATTTCATCTGGGTTGATCATAATTCGAAGAAGGAAGACCGGCTCAGTTCCGTAATTTACGGCAACGGAGAGTTCATGGCAGTGGGGGCCGGCGGGTTAATCCTGCGCTCTGCCGACGGCAAGACCTGGACCAAGATGAAGTCGGGGACATCAGAGTACTTGACGGGAATTATCTGGGACGGGCAGCAATACATTGTTGTGGGAAACAAGGGGACGTATCTGACATATAAACCTTAATTAATTCGGCGAAGATTATTAATAACGTAAGGTGATGCAGGATGGGAACTGTTGTGCTTGAACGCGGCCATCCTGCATTAAGTTCTGTGCGGTCAAAAATTTCTGCAGCATGAAAAGACCCGCAAAGTAAATTACCAATTTGCGGGTCAAATATATTTATTTGGTTAAGTTGTAAATGATGGCGCGCCCGCCAAGAATCGAACTTGGATCTCAGGCTTCGGAGGCCTACGTCATATCCATTGGACCACGGGCGCAACAGAAATTATTATAATATACTTATCAGATAAAAGCAATGCCTTAAGCTAAGCTGATCAAAAATAGTTTTGAAAGCTAATATTTCAGGAAAGCCTGCAGCCGGACAAGCAGGCCTAAGAGTGTTTTCCGGCGCAGTTTTGGTCCGGACGGCCCTCTCAAGGACCGACGGATGTATAAGAATAAACCGGCCTGAGAATTATACTCTCGGAACACTTGCACTCCGCGTCAGTTTTGGGTAGAATATGGGTGGGACTTAAAAAGTTAACCCGGGACATTTTAAGACCACGAACAAGGGGAAAGAGAAAGACGAAGTTGCAGGAGTGAAAGTATGCGTAATCTATTGGAAATCCAAAAGCAGCTTCTGCCTGATCTCATGGAAACCCTTAAGAGACGGTATACGATTCTACATCAGATCATGCTGTCCGATATTATTGGGCGCAGAACGCTGGCCGCGTCGCTTGATATGACCGAGCGGGTGCTGCGCGCCGAGACGGATCTTCTGAAATCGCAAGGGCTCATTGAGATCGAGAGCGTCGGTATGCGCATTAGCGATGCCGGTCGCAGACTGCTTGACCTGCTGGAGCCGATCGCCAAGAGCCTCTTCGGCCTGGATGATCTGGAAGAGAAAATTCGTTCAACGTACGGTCTCACCAAAGTAGTAGTGGTACCTGGCGACTGTGAGACATCGCTGTTCACCAAACGTGAACTGGGGCGGGCCGGCTCCAAGGCACTGCTCAGCTTCATGCACGGCGATGATACGATTGCCGTTACGGGAGGATCAACCCTGGCAGAAATGGCCGACCAGCTGACCCCTCCGTTATCCCTTTCCTATAAGAACGCCTGGGTCGTTCCGGCGCGCGGGGGACTGGGAGAGAGCATGGAGATACAGGCCAACACCATTGCATCAACCATGGCCAAGCGGCTTGGCGCTAACTACCGCCTGCTGCATGTGCCGGATCTGCTTAGCGGGGATGCTTATCAGTCGCTTGCACTGGACTCCAATATCGGAGAGATTGTGCAGATTATCCGCAGATCACGTATTATTGTGCATGGAATTGGCGATGCCATTGAAATGACCCACCGCCGCAGGCTGGATGAGGAGACTATCTCCGAGATTCAGGGCGAAGGGGCCGTAGCCGAATCGTTCGGCTATTACTTCAATGAGAACGGCGAAGTGGTTCATACCATGCTGACCATGGGACTTCGCCTGGAAGACATTCTCCGGACAGAGGTTGTTATCGGTATTGCCGGAGGCAAACGCAAGGCTAAGGCTATTCATGCGATGCTGCGGTTCGGGCAAGAGGATATTCTGGTGACGGATGAAGCGGCTGCGGTCGAAATCGGCAAAGAAATCGACAAACAGTTGCAGCAAGTGCTATAGTTCCCAATTAATGGGGAGCACGCGAAGGTATTTTGCATTATACTTAACATTGTTGTCTTGACGAGCCTCACGGCCTGTCTTGAATAAATAAAACGAAATCTAGGAGGAACTATTCAATGAGTGTAAAAGTTGGTATTAACGGTTTTGGACGTATTGGACGCCTTGCATTCCGCCGTATTCAAAATGTAGAAGGTATCGAAGTGGTAGCAATCAACGACTTGACTGACGCTAAGATGCTTGCTCATTTGCTTAAATATGATACAACTCAAGGTAAATTCCAGGGAGACGTTGAAGTTCATGACGGATTCTTCAAAGTAAACGGTAAAGAAGTTAAGGTTCTGGCTAACCGCAACCCTGAAGAACTTCCTTGGGGCGAGCTTGGCGTAGACATCGTTCTGGAGTGCACAGGTTTCTTCACAACTAAAGAAGCAGCTGAGAAGCACCTGAAAGGCGGAGCTAAGAAAGTGGTTATTTCCGCTCCAGCTACCGGCGACATGAAGACTGTTGTTTACAACGTTAACCATGACATCCTTGATGGTTCCGAAACTGTAATCTCCGGCGCTTCTTGCACAACTAACTGCCTGGCTCCAATGGCAAAAGTTCTGAACGACAAGTTCGGTATCGTAGAAGGCCTGATGACTACAATCCACGCTTACACTGGCGACCAGAACACTCTTGATGCTCCACACGCTAAAGGCGACTTCAGACGCGCCCGCGCTGCTGCTGAGAACATCATCCCTAACACTACAGGTGCTGCTAAAGCAATTGGCCTGGTAATTCCAGAACTGAAAGGTAAACTTGACGGAGCAGCACAACGCGTGCCTGTTGCTACTGGTTCCCTGACTGAGCTGGTAACTGTTCTGGATAAGAATGTTACTGTTGAAGAAATCAACGCAGCCATGAAAGAAGCTTCCGATCCGGAAACTTACGGCTACACTGAAGATGAAATCGTATCTTCCGACATCAAGGGTATGACTTTCGGTTCCCTGTACGATGCAACTCAAACCAAAGTCCTGACTGTTGGCGACAAACAACTGGTTAAAACTGTTGCTTGGTACGACAATGAAATGTCTTACACTGCACAGCTCGTTCGCACTTTGGAGCACTTCGCAAAGCTGGCTAAGTAATACCGGATTTAATATAAGCATTACCATAGAGCGGAAACAATGAAAGCCTGTTTCCGCTCTTTCTAAAAATATAAGACTTTATAGCCTTGTCGCTATAAAGTATCCTTCTATTTCTCGCTGAAACGGTACCGTCCCTAGGAGGACGGCACAGCTGTTTCTACTTGATCAAATGGATTCGTGAATGAACCAATTTTGGGTGTGGAGGAAATGTTAATCATGAACAAAAAAAGCGTCCGTGATGTAGAAGTAACAGGCAAGCGCGTATTTGTACGCGTAGATTTCAACGTGCCAGTGGAAGACGGTAAAATCACCGATGATACCCGTATCCGCGAAACTCTTCCTACAATTAAATACCTGATCGAGAACGGTGCAAAGGTCATTCTGGCCAGCCACATGGGCCGTCCTAAAGGTGAATTCGTCGATTCCATGCGTCTCACTTCCGCTGCTGAGCGTCTGTCCGAGCTGCTCGGCAAACCGGTAGCGAAAGCTGATGAAGCTGTTGGTGAAGCAGTGAAAGCGCAAATCGCTGAACTGAACAACGGTGATGTGCTTGTGCTTGAGAATGTACGTTTCTACAAAGGTGAAGAGAAGAATGATCCTGAACTGGCAAAACAGTTCGCTGAACTGGCTGACCTGTTCGTCAATGACGCATTCGGCGCAGCTCACCGTGCACATGCATCGACAGAAGGTATCGCTCACTTCCTGCCTGCAGTATCCGGGCTTCTGATGGAGAAGGAATTGTCCGTACTGGGCAAGGCTCTCTCGAACCCTGAGCGTCCTTTCACTGCCATCATCGGCGGTTCCAAGGTTAAAGACAAAATTGACGTAATCGACAACCTGCTGACTCTGGCTGACAACGTACTGATTGGCGGCGGCCTTTCCTACACCTTCACCAAAGCGCAAGGCTTCGAAATCGGAAATTCCCTGGTAGATAACGACAAGATCGATGCGGCACTTGGATTTATCGAAAAAGCCAAAGCACTGGGCAAAAACTTTGTGCTTCCGGTTGACGTAGTTGTTGCTGATAAATTCGGTGCAGATGCCAACACCAAAATTGTAGATGTAACTGAAATTCCTGCTGGCTGGGAAGGTCTGGACATCGGTCCTAAGACTCGTGAAATCTATGCCGATATCATCAAAAACTCCAAGCTGGTTGTTTGGAACGGACCTATGGGCGTATTTGAAATTGACATCTTTGCTGAAGGTACAATTGCCGTAGCTCAGGCTTGTGCAACTACTGAAGGCTACACTGTCATTGGCGGTGGTGATTCTGCTGCAGCTGCTGAGAAATTCCACCTCGCAGACCAAATGGATCATATCTCCACTGGCGGCGGCGCATCACTCGAGTTCATGGAAGGTAAGGCACTTCCAGGCGTAGAAGCACTGAACGACAAGTAATACCGAAGAGGGAGGCAATTCATTACTATGAGCAGAACACCTATCATTGCAGGCAACTGGAAAATGTTCAAAACCGTTCCGGAAGCCGAAGGCTTCATCGCTGAAATCAAAGGACAGGCAGAGGTTGAAGGCGTAGAGACTGTTATCTGCGCACCATTCACTAATCTTCCTGCACTGGTTGCGGCGGTACAGGGCACCAGCATCAAGATTGGCGCACAGAACCTGCACTTTGAAGATAACGGTGCCTACACAGGTGAGATCAGCGGTGTAATGCTGAAGGATCTCGGTGTAGATTATGTTATCATCGGCCACTCCGAACGCCGTGCTTATTTCGGTGAAACGGATGAAATTGTAAACAAAAAAATGCATGCGGCATTCCGTCATGGCATTACTCCAATTGTCTGCGTAGGCGAAAAGCTTGAAGAGCGCGAAGCTGACCAGACTAAGGACGTCTGCAAGGTTCAGACTGAAGCGGCATTTGCCGGCCTTAGCGCTGAACAGGCAGCACAAGTTGTAATTGCTTATGAGCCTATCTGGGCCATTGGCACAGGCAAATCCTCCACTTCCCAGGATGCTAACGAAGTTATTGCTTACATCCGTACCCTTGTTAAAGGCCTGTACGATGAAGCAACTGCTGAAGTTGTGCGTATCCAATACGGCGGCAGCGTGAAGCCTGAGAATGTAACGGAGTATATGAGTCAAAGCGACATCGACGGCGCTCTAGTCGGCGGTGCCAGCCTGCAGCCTGCTTCCTTCGTTTCACTCGTTGAGGGGGCGAAGTAAGCATGTCAGCACCAAGACCTGTAGCTCTAATCATCATGGATGGATTCGGCTTGCGTAATACGGATGAAGGCAACGCAGTTGCCCAAGCCAATAAACCGAACTACGACCGTTACCTGAAGCAATATCCGAACACTACGCTTACCGCTTGCGGAGAAGCTGTAGGTCTGCCGGAAGGGCAAATGGGTAACTCTGAAGTAGGACACCTTAATATCGGCGCAGGCCGGATCGTATACCAGGATCTGACCCGCATCGATAAGTCGATCCGTGATGGTGAATTCTTCGAGAACGAAACGCTGGTTGCTGCGGTGAGAAGCGCCAAGACAGCCGGCAAAAAGCTTCATCTCTATGCCCTTGTATCCGACGGTGGCGTGCACAGTCACATCAACCACCTGTTCGCGATGCTTGATCTGGCCAAAAAAGAAGATTTGCATGAAGTGTATATTCATGCCTTCATGGACGGCCGTGATGTAGCGCCTGACAGTGGACAGAAGTTCATTCAGGATCTGGTTGGCAAGATTGAAGAGGTGGGTGTAGGTACGATTGCTACAGTATCCGGACGTTATTTCGCGATGGACCGTGACAAACGCTGGGAACGTGTAGAGAAGGCTTATCGTGCAATGGTGTATGGCGAAGGCCCTAAATACACCGATGCACTTCAGGCCATCACCGGATCTTACCAGAACTCTGTGTATGATGAATTTGTGGAGCCGAGTGTAATTGTAGACAGCCAGAACAACCCGGTTGCGACAGTGGAGAGCGGCGATTCTGTCATTTTCCTTAACTTCCGTCCTGACCGTGCCATCCAGCTGTCGCAGGTATTCACGAACTCCGATTTCCGCGGCTTCGACCGTGGTCCTAAGTTCCCTGAGAACCTGCACTTCGTATGCCTGACAACCTTCAGCGAGACGGTTCAAGGCTACGTGGCCTATTCTCCGAAGAACCTGGACAACACCCTCGGTGAAGTACTGGTTCAGCAGAACAAGAAGCAGCTGCGTATCGCGGAGACTGAGAAGTATCCGCACGTAACCTTCTTCTTCAGCGGCGGACGCGATGAAGAGCTTCCTGGCGAAACACGTATCCTGATTAACTCGCCGAAAGTGGCAACCTATGATCTTAAGCCTGAGATGAGCGCATACGAAGTGGCGGCGGCCTGCGTAGCGGAGATCGAAGCGGACAGACAGGATGCCATTATCCTGAACTTTGCTAACCCTGATATGGTTGGACACTCCGGCATGCTGGAGCCTACCATCAAGGCGGTTGAAGTAACGGACGAATGCGTAGGTAAAGTTGTCGATGCAGTGGTTGCCAAAGGCGGCGTTGCGATCATCATTGCCGACCACGGTAATGCGGATATGGTATTTGATGAGAACGGGCGCCCGTTCACAGCTCATACCACTAACCCTGTTCCTTTCATCGTTACGACTGAAGATGTTGTGCTGCGTGAATCGGGTATTCTCGCAGACGTGGCTCCGACCATTCTCGATTTGATGGGACTTCCGCAGCCTGCGGAAATGACCGGACAATCCATGATTGCCAGCCGCAAATAAGCAAGAAGAAGCTATACGGCTATACCAAAACAAAGTTAAAAGGAGATTAAACTTACATGACTATTATTTCTGATGTGTATGCACGCGAAGTCCTTGACTCCCGCGGTAACCCTACTGTAGAGGTTGATGTTTATCTTGAATCTGGTGCTAAAGGCCGCGCTATCGTTCCTTCCGGCGCTTCCACTGGCGCTCATGAAGCTGTAGAGCTTCGTGACGGCGACAAATCCCGTTACATGGGTAAAGGCGTTCTGAAAGCTGTTGAGAACGTAAATGAAATTATCGCTCCAGAAGTAATCGGTATGGACGCTCTTGACCAAGTGGGCATCGACAAGCTGATGATCACTTTGGACGGAACTCACAATAAAGGTAAACTGGGTGCTAACGCAATCCTGGCTGTATCCATGGCCGTAGCCCGCGCTGCTGCAACAGCTCTGGATATTCCTTTGTACGTATACCTGGGCGGATTCAACTCCAAGACTCTTCCAGTACCAATGATGAACATCATCAATGGTGGTGAGCACGCAGACAACAACATCGACGTTCAAGAGTTCATGGTTCTTCCGGTTGGAGCTCCTAGCTTCAAAGAAGCTCTTCGTACAGGTGCTGAAATCTTCCACAACCTGAAATCCGTACTTCAATCCAAAGGCCTGAACACTGCTGTAGGTGACGAAGGCGGCTTCGCACCGAACCTTGGTTCGAACGAAGAAGCAATCACTACCATCATCGAAGCGATCGAAAAAGCCGGTTACAAACCAGGTGTTGACGTATTCCTTGGTATGGACGTTGCTTCTACTGAGTTCTACAAAGATGGCAAATACACACTTGCCGGCGAAGGTAAATCTTACACTTCCGCTGAATATGTGGACCTGCTTGCTTCTTGGGTTGAGAAATATCCAATCATCACTATCGAAGATGGTATGTCCGAAGATGACTGGGATGGCTGGAAATTGCTCACAGAAAAATTGGGCGATAAAGTTCAACTCGTTGGTGACGACCTGTTCGTAACTAACACTGAGCGCCTTGCAACAGGTATCGAAAAAGGCATCGGTAACTCCATCCTGGTTAAGGTTAACCAGATTGGTACACTGACTGAAACTTTCGATGCTATCGAAATGGCAAAACGTGCTGGCTACACAGCAGTTATCTCCCACCGTTCCGGTGAATCCGAAGACAGCACAATCGCTGACATCGCTGTTGCGACTAACGCTGGCCAGATCAAAACGGGTGCTCCTTCCCGTACAGACCGTGTTGCTAAATACAACCAGTTGCTTCGCATCGAAGACGAACTGGGCGAGTTGGCTCAATACAACGGCCTGAAATCCTTCTACAACCTCAAAAGATAATTGCTTTTGAGCTAATATTTGCAAAAAGCCTGCCGGACTCCGGCAGGCTTTTTGTTATGGACTAAAGAAGAAGCTCATACGCAAGATAAGCCTCACGGGTCCCTAGGCTTTGCATCTTTTGCATCCAGCAGGTATTCTATACTTGTAGAATCTGGAAGGAGTGACAAGATGAATGCCATTATTGCCGGGATAGGGGTTGGAATATTACTTATCATCCTCAGCTGGATACTGTCACGAAGCAGCAGCAGGCGGAACCGCTTTATCTATTATCCCGGATTCGCCGGGTTTATCGGCGGCGTTGTTCTGCTAATTTGCAGCTTGCTGGTAATTGGCGGCTGGGAGGGAATAGGATATGCTTTCTTTGCAGTGCCCGTAATCCTGATCTCAGGTTTACTATTACTCGTTCTTGCATCCTATAGAAGACAAACCTGATAAATTCAGCAGGATATGCCTTCATAGCGATTTGTAAGGTTGTATTCAATCTACGGCTATGATAAAATAAAAATGCTGTTTATGAAATCGTGAGGTCAAATTTAGCATAGATAGTGATGCTTGGACGTAGGAGGTGGAAGTGAATGGATATCTTTTTGAAAGTGGTGCTTCTGATTTTTGCCGTGGGTCTGATTGCGGTCGTTCTTCTGCAAAAAGGGAAAAGTGCTGGTCTTTCCGGTGCCATCTCCGGCGGTGCTGAGCATCTCTTCGGTAAAACAAAGGCACGCGGTATGGAACTCGTGCTGCAGCGTGTAACAGTTGGACTTGCTGCCGGATTCTTTATCATGTCGATCGTAGTGGCTATCGTTATTGACTAGTTTGCCTACAGGAAGCCTTCGCACTGTTCTGAATGGAATAGGCGGAGGCTTTTTTTGTGCAGATTTAATATACCGAACATCATAACAGGGATGGCCCGGATTGATTTCGTGTATACTAGGGTATGAAGTATATAAAGGTAAAATTTACTTGAATTATTGGTTATACGTTAGGACAAGACATACATATATGCCAGCGGCATGTGAATGCTGCGGAGGGCCGAGGTGACGAACATGATAACACAGGATAACCTGCTTGATTTTATGCGGGAGACTGCTTATAAACCATTAACTTATGATGAACTGGTGAGCCATTTCGCAATTGAGGATAGAGAGGCTTTTGTAGCCTTTGAACGCTTGCTGATTGACCTGGAAAAGGACGGCCGGATTATTCTGACCCGGAATAACCGTTACGGCGTACCGGAGCGGATGGATCTGCTGCGCGGGCGGCTGCAGGCTCATGCGAAAGGCTTTGCCTTCTTAATTCCCGATGACCGCGATCATCCCGATGTATACATTCACGCAAATGATTTGAAGGGGGCAATGAACGGAGATATCGTACTGATCCGGATTACCTCAAGAAGCCAGTCCGGCGGACGGATGGAAGGCGAAGTGGAGCGGATTCTGATCAGAGGCGTGTCTCAGACGGTGGGCGTATTCCAGAGCCTGGAGACGTATGGCTTTGTGCTGCCGGATGATAAGCGGATTAACCGTGATATTTTCATCCCCAAACAGAGTTTTAAAGGAGCTGTTGATGGGGAAAAGGTTGTCGTCCGCATCGTAAGTTATCCGGAAGGCCGTGCAGCGGCTGAAGGAGAGATCATTGAGATTCTCGGCCATAAGGATGATCCGGGGGTAGATATTCTATCGGTTATCCGCAAACATCAGCTGCCTGAGGCTTTCCCGGCTGAAGTGATGAAGGAAGCGGAGCAGGCGCCCGATTCGATTACCGATGAGGAGATTATTCAGCAGGGGCGCCGCGATTTACGCGGATTAAATATAGTAACCATTGACGGCGCAGATGCCAAAGACCTCGATGATGCGGTTAACGTGGAACGTCTGGAGAACGGGCACTACAAGCTGGGCGTGCATATTGCCGATGTTGGTTATTATGTGCGTGAAGGCTCTGAGCTGGATAAGGAAGCTTATGACCGCGGCTGTAGTGTCTATCTGGTGGACCGGGTAATTCCTATGCTGCCGCACCGGCTGTCAAACGGTATATGCAGCTTGAATCCTAAGGTGGACCGGCTGACCATGTCCTGCGAAATGGAATTTGATGAGCATATGAAGGTTGTGAAGCATGATGTCTTCACGAGCGTAATCCGGACCAAGGAGCGCATGACCTATTCCGATGTCCGTAAAATCGTCGAGGATGAAGATCCTGAGCTGCTGGAGCGTTACGCCCCGCTGATCGGTGATTTCCGTCTGATGAAGGAGCTTGCCATGAAGCTGCGCGGTGCGCGGATGCGGCGCGGTGCGGTTGATTTCGATTTCGAAGAGAGCAAAATCATTGTGGATGAAGCCGGTAAAGCGATCGATATTGTGAAGCGGGAACGTTCCGTGGCCGAGCAGATTATTGAAGAGTTCATGCTTGCGGCCAATGAGACGGTGGCTGAGCATTTCCACTGGCTGAAGGTGCCGTTCCTGTACCGGATTCATGAGGATCCGGACCCGGAGAAGCTGCAGAATTTCATGGCTTTTGCTTCTAACTTCGGCTACCATGTCAAGGGACGAGGCAACTCTGTACATCCGCGTGCGCTGCAGGATCTGCTGGAGCAGATTCAAGGCACCAAGGAGCAGACCGTCATCAGCACAATGATGCTGCGGTCGATGAAGCAGGCGAAATATGATGCTGAGAGCACAGGACACTTCGGACTGGCAGCAGAATTCTACTCCCACTTCACTTCGCCGATCCGCCGCTACCCTGACCTCGTTATTCACCGTGTAATGCGTGAAGTCCTGGAGAATGGCGGAGCACTGACCGAGAAACGGCATGAATATCTGGCGGGACGGATGCCGGATATCGCCCAGCAGTCCTCGGAGCGTGAGCGTGTAGCTGTAGAGGCTGAACGGGATACAGAGCAGCTGAAGAAAGCCGAGTACATGCAGGACAAGGTCGGCGAAGAATTCGACGCCATGGTCAGCAGTGTTACCAGCTTCGGGATGTTCATTGAACTGGACAACACGGTTGAAGGACTGATTCGTCTCAGCGCGCTGACAGACGATTACTATCACTTCGATGAAGCGCATATGGCGCTGATTGGCGGGCGGACCTCCAAGGTATTCCGTATCGGTGATGAAGTGAAGATCCGTGTGGCTAAAGTCAACATGGATGACCATACGATCGACTTTGAACTGGTTGACATGAAGCCCCGCGCAGCGGGTGAACACCGGAGCTACGGTGGCCGCGGCGGCAAAGGCGGCCGTCCGGGAGCCGGTGGGTTCAACAAGCCACTGGCAGGCAAAGCTGGCGGTAAAGGCCGCGGGAAAGGCAAACCCGGCAGCGCAGCCGGTGCGGGTAATGGCAAGAACGGCAGCGCCGCAGGTAAAGCTAAAAGTGGCGGTAAAGCGAAAGGAAGTATCTTCGGCGCAGCCGGCAAAAGCAAGAAGGATAGCGGGGCCGGTGCTTGGAGCCTAGGCGGCAATACCGGGGGCGAATCCGGCAGCCGGGGCAAGGGCGAAGGCAATAGCGGAGCCGGCGCTTGGGGTAAAGGCGAGGGCTACGCAGGTAATGGCAATGCGGACGGATTCGGCGGCGCGGGTGTAGCGCCGGGTGAAGGCGGGGGCGCAGCAGGGGGCCGCAAGCGCGGACGCGGGCCGGAGGCAGCAGCGCAGCGTGCATTAGCTGCTGCTTCCGCTGCAGGCGGTGAGCGCGGCAGAGGCCGCGGCGGAGACGCCGGAGGCAGTGGCGCGGGACGCGGCATTGCCTTCGGGTTCGGCTCCGGCAAGGGCGGCTACGGCGCGCCAAGCGGCGGCAGTGGCGGGCAGAGCAGCGGTGAGCTGCGCGGCGTGGACGGGAACACGCGGCTGCGCAGCCGCGAGGACCTGGGCGGCAGCTTCGGCGGCGAAGGCCGCAGCGCAGCGCCCGGGGGTAAGGGCCGCCGCAAGAAGAAGAACAAAGGCGGCGTGTTCATTGGCACTTCCGTGACCCCGGGGAACGTGAAGAACACGAACCCGGCATCCGCAGATGCCGGCAGTGACAAGAGCGGCAGCCCCGAAGGGGGCAGCCGCAGGAAACGCAAGAAGAAACCGCAGGCTTAAGCGGAATGGATAAGAGTACTGCTCCTTATAAGGGGCAGTGCTCTTTTTTAAGAGGGATATTATGCAGAGACAGTGAACATTCTAGTAAAGATGATTGAGGCTATGTAGGATGCAATTAAGACTATTACTGAACAAGCATTCGAAATGTAGGAGTACTGAGCCTGCTTACTGCAGGTGAGACCTAATGTTGTACGCAGTACAACTTGGAATCATGAATATGGGCCAGCTTGTAAAGAATGTTGTATGAAATACATGAATTCTTCCATGTAGCCGTTCAATTAGGAGGGATTGCTACCTTTTATACAACAAATTCTGATTAAGCCTGATTTGATGAGCCCAATATTGTATTTGGTGCAGGATTTGGAGCTCGTATCATAAATTCAGCTTATATAGGGGCAGATTTGTTGCTTTTTTGGCACATTTCACGAACTTACTGACATACATATGTCAAAATGAACGCTACAGAACAGACCGGCCTTCCTTGCGTTTCCAGCCGGCCATTTGATACAATATAGATCTGGCGTCCATACCGGACTGCCGCTAATCGGGTTCAAGGAGTGACTCTCATGGGTAAAAAAGCAGACGGGAAAGTGCTCGCCCAGAACAAAAAGGCTTCCCATGATTATTTTATTGAGGATACGTATGAGGCAGGCCTGGTTCTGACTGGAACAGAGATCAAATCGCTGCGTAACGGCCGCGCAAATATCGGAGATGCGTTTGCCACCATCCGCAACGGCGAGATTCATATCCACAATATGCATATCAGCCCATTCGAACAGGGGAACCGCGCCAATCCTAGCGATCCGACACGTACGCGCAAGCTGCTTATGCACAAGGAACAGATCAACAAGCTGCTCGGCTCCTCTAAGCGCGATGGCTTCACGATTGTACCGTTGAAGGTGTACGTGCGTAATGGCTACGCCAAGCTTCTGATCGGCCTTGGTAAAGGGAAGAAGGAATATGACAAACGCGATTCTGCCGCGAAACGTGATGCTCAGCGTGATATCCAGCGTGTACTGCGCGAGAAGCAAAAGGTCGCCAGGTAGCCGTAATCCATCTGTAACCTGGAGTGTTCCAGATTCGACCTGCAATTCCTGTAACCCACGTTTTAAAGTATTGATAAATGTGATATACTGTGTAAGTAAATCTTATTGCTTCAGATCAGCCTTCTTAATTGAAGATTGCTGAGAACGGGATCAGCCAGCATTTATGCTCAATTGATCCGTTAATCCGAAGCGCCCTTTCTAATGAGGGGCCGTTCTTGGATTCGACGGGGATAGTTCGAGCATGAGTAGCGAGTAGTGGGGACGCGTCCGCTTCATCAACGCTAAAGCCTATTAAACGGCAAACAACAAAACAACTACGCTTTCGCAGCCTAAGAAACTGTGTGCGTGCTTCTACCCTGCATCGCCCATGTGACAGGGATAGGGGCTAACAAGTAGTGGGATACGCTGTCTGGTCTCCGCCTGGGGTCAGCAGAAGAAGATAATCAGGCTGACCCGAAGAGGACCCGGTTACGGGGGGCTTCTAGGGTGACATCAAAACTGTAACTACACTCGTAGAAGCTTATGTGCCGTTATCTTCGGACAGGGGTTCGACTCCCCTCGGCTCCATATGGAGTATCAGTGAAGACACCTTAATTGGTGTCTTTTTTCGTGTTAGGTATTTTCCTTCAAAGCCTATTCCAAATGAAAAATGATATAATAAATATTAACGAATGGAGCTGATGCCGATGGATTTACTGGACCCACGTGTTGATTTTGTGTTCAAACGGATATTTGGCAGCGAGAACAATAAGGATGTGCTGCTGGCGTTCCTTAACTGTATTTTCACAGAAGCTGGCGAGCCGCCGCTGACCGAGATCATCCTGATGAATCCTTATACGGATAAAGACGATCCGCTCGACAAACAATCCATTTTTGATGTTTACGCCAAGACCTCTGAAGGTAAACTAATTGATATAGAGATGCAGTTATTTAATAAGTACGACATAGAGAAAAGAACGCTTTTTTATTGGAGCAAACGGTATGCGAGTCAACTGAGTGAAGGGGACAAGTATCCAGAGTTGAAGAAATGCGTAACGATTAACATTTTAAACTATGGATTCTTGAAGAATGAGCAATATCATAACGTATTTCATCTGCGGGAAGACCGAACAGGGATATCCTTGATTGATGACATCGAGGTTCATTTCTTGGAGTTGCCGAAGCTGGATGAACATAGCGTTCCGTCTGAAGGCGGGTTGATCAATTGGCTGTTGTTCCTGAAAGGTGCGGATACATCACAATGGGAGGTGCTGAAGATGAATGAGCCAGGATTGGAGAAGGCCATGGATACCTTGCAATATTTGAGTCAGGATTCAGAGG
The DNA here is from genome assembly GCF_032302195.1 of Paenibacillus sp. MMS20-IR301. Classification (NCBI taxonomy): domain Bacteria; kingdom Bacillati; phylum Bacillota; class Bacilli; order Caryophanales; family Paenibacillaceae; genus Paenibacillus; species Paenibacillus sp. MMS20-IR301. Next base: position 5,675,470 of record NZ_CP135275.1, on the reverse strand, counting down.
CCAGACGGTTGTATGAGGCTAGACAGAAGTATTTGCATGATGAGGCCTCCATGCTGGGAAGTGCTAAATTGGCAGGTATAAAGGAAGTCGCGAGGAATATGCTTGACTTAAATCTAGACATAACAACGATTATAAAAGCTACTGGATTAACAGAACAGGAGATCAATGCATTGAGAAAATAAAGAATGAGGGAGTGTCCAATGAGCGGATGCTCCCTTTTGCTATTACAAACTTCAAGTGGAGTTGGAAGCTGGAGCGACTCAGTTTACTTTGAACCTAAGCGATAATGGAAAGAGACAATGACCAATGAATCGGACTTCAATACAGAAACCATGAAAAGACAACAATAGCGCCTTACGGCGCTCAGGCTGTCGAGAAAGTCTCGACAGCCTTCTTTATGTGACTTTGATTTCATACGACACCGCGTTAATGTTGTATAATATAGGTAACTATTTATAGAACGGATGGTGTCAGTATGCTTCGCTCCAATCGAGAAAAACAACAAGCTTATGAATTTGTTTCTATTGAAGATTTGGTTCCTCAAGACCACTTGCTTCGCAAGGTAGATAAATATATTGATTTTTCGTTTATCGATGAGAAGGTTAGACCCTTGTACTGCTCGGATAACGGACGCCCTGCGATTGATCCTGTCGTGTTATTTAAAATGCTTTTCATAGGGTATTTCTACGGCGTTCGTTCCGAACGTCAGCTAGAACGTGAAGTTCAAACGAATTTAGCTTACCGCTGGTTTCTTGGACTCGGATTAACCGACAAGGTTCCAGACCACTCCACCTTGAGTTGGAACCGGCGTACCCGATTTAAAGACACAAACATTTTTCAGGATATTTTCGACGAAATTGTTCTTCAGGCGATTTCGCACCGGATGGTGGGCGGACGAGTTCTTGTCTCGGACTCCACCCACGTCAAGGCCAATGCAAATAAACACCAATACACCAAACAACAGGTGCTGCAAAATACTAAGGATTATGTAGATGAACTCAATGCTGCGGTAGAGGCAGACCGGGAAAACCATGGAAAAAAGCCCTAAAACCTAGAGAGGAAGTGAACGAAGAAAAAGAAATTAAAGTGAGCAAGACCGATCCTGATAGCGGGTACATGATCCGCGATGGTAAACCGGAAGGCTTTTTTTATCTGGACCACCGGACTGTAGATATGAAATACAATCTCATTACGGATGTCCATGTTACGCCCGGAAATGTCCATGATTCCGTGCCGTATTTGTCGCGTCTAGACCGGCAGCAAGAACGTTTTGGATTTCAAGTGGAAGCCATTGCTCTAGATTCAGGATATTTAACAACACCGATTTGCCGCGGTCTGCAAAGCCGAAAGATTTTTGCCGTTATTGCTCACCGGAGATTCCATTCCAAGCAAGGACTATTCCCAAAATGGAAGTTTTCGTTTAACGCAGAGCAAGAGATGTATGTCTGTCCGGCTGGTCAAGAACTGAAGTACCGCACAACGGACCGCAAAGGATACCAGCAGTATGCATCTGATCCAGAGCAATGCAAAAGTTGCCCGTTTTTAAACCAGTGTACGCAGTCCAAAAACCACCGCAAAGTGGTAACTCGGCATGTCTGGGAGGACAGTAAGGATTGGGTCCGAGACAACCGGCTCAGCAAGTCGGGAAAGCAGTTGTACCGCAAACGAAAAGAAACGATTGAGCGAAGCTTCGCGGATGCTAAAGAGCTCCATGGGTTTCGCTATTGCCGGTTGCGCGGACTGCCAAATGTCAGGGAACAAGCACTGATGACGGCAGCCGTGCAGAACATGAAGAAGATGGCGATCCACCTGGATCGCCGGGAAAAACGGGGATAACCCCCTCGTCTTCCCATTGGCTGCTCGACTTTGAAATACAAAAGAAACCCAGGGTCTTTAAATGACCTGGGTTTCTCGACAATCTGAGCGCCTTACGGCGCTTTTCTTTTTATCCATATGCAGGAAATAAACGTATTTAGTCGAAATGTAACGAAAAAGGAATTGTTGTTTTTCATAAGGGCTTTTGAAGTATTTTTGGATATACTAACATTTTGAGCGAGGTGGTGTTGACGTGGACTATCTACATGGATCGCTTTTTGAAGAGGATTATTTATTACGTACCCTCGGAGCACTTGCGAATTCACCAGATATTGCACTGACAGAGCTGGTGGCGAATGCATGGGATGCTGGTGCTTCTCAGGTTAGTATTACAATCCCAAACGAATATTCCGACGAAATTGTAGTGATAGATAATGGAGCAGGCCTTAAACCAGAAGATTTCAAGTTGCGATGGATGACACTTGGCTACAATCGCCTGAAACATCAAGGCGATATTGTAAAGTTCCCTGAAGAAAATGGTAGTGGCTATCGTCGGGCATTTGGCAGGAATGGTATCGGCAGACATGGTATGCTGTGTTTTTCAAATGAGTATATTGTTGAAACTGTTCATGAAAGTGGAGTAGGCTCAAGGTTTGTTGTTGCGGTTACGAGTGGACAGCAGCCGTTTACTCTTTTGCGTGAGGAGCGTATCCAAACAGTGGGCCACGGCACGACTTTGAGGGCGAAAGTGGAACGGAATTTGCCTAATCCGAAAGTGGTTCGTGATCTACTTTCGGCGAGATTTATGCAAGACCCAAGATTTCAAGTGACCGTGAATGGTGCCTCAATTGAGCTAATGCAGCATGGAGGACTAATTGATTCAAGACAAATTATTGTTAACGATAATGTAACTCTCGAACTTGTGATCATCGATTCATCCAAAACGGCGAAGACTGCCCGTCAGCACGGAGTAGCTTTTTGGGTTGGCAATAGACTGGTTGGTGAACCAAGTTGGACACTGGGTGATTATTCTATCGACGGCAGAACGAGTTTCGCAAAACGACATACCATTGTTGTCAAAACGAATGATTTGTTTGATGCAGTTATGCCTGATTGGTCGGCATTCAAGAAATGGCCGCTAATTGATGAGGTCTATCGAATTGTGGCATCAAATATTGAGACTATTTATAAGAACTCAATGAAGGACAGGATTCAAGAGACGCAGCACGCTGTACTGTACCAGCATCGAACGGAACTATCTCAATTACATGCTCTTGGAAGGGTCGAGGTGTCCCATTTTGTCGAGCAATTGACAGAAGAACAGCCGACGATCAATCAAGAGCATTTGTCAGCAGCGGTACAAGCTGTTATTCAGCTTGAAAAATCGAGAAGTGGAGCTAACTTGATTCACAAGCTATCTATGTTATCTGAAGAAGATGTTGAAGGGTTGAATCGGCTTTTAGATGATTGGAGTGTTAAAGATGCCCTGGTTGTTCTCGATGAAATTGATAAGCGTTTGCTTGTAATTGAAGCTCTAGGCAGATTTTCAGAAGATCCCACGACAGATGAACTGAAGACATTACATCCACTGGTTCTTCAAGCCCGATGGTTATTTGGGCCAGAGTTCGATTCTCCGCATTATACGTCCAATGTGTCGCTCACGTCGGCCATGAGTAAGTTGTTTCAAAGGAAAGTAAGCAAGGATGCATTTTACAATGCGCGTAATCGTCCTGACATCATTATTGTGGAAAATGCAACGCTATCTGCTATTTGTTCAGAAGAGTTCGATGATGACAGCCCTCTGTTGAAGATGAAGCGAATACTAATTATTGAATTGAAACGAGGCGGCTTTGCTATAGGGCGCAATGAGATGGATCAGGCGGGACATTATGTAGAGGACCTTCTTAATTCGGGTCATCTAAGTGGTACACCATTCATTAACGCATTTGTTGTAGGTCATGAAATTGATTCCAAAATAACCCGAATCCGTAAAGTTGGTGATAATCCTGAGCGGGGTCGCATTGAGGCGACTACTTTTGGACAACTGGTAAGTACAGCTAATCAGCGGTTAATGCGGCTCAAGGAGCAACTAGATGATCGGTATAAAGGATATACTGACTCGACCATTGTCCAAAAGGTGCTGAATGAGCCCTATCAGGAACTTTTGTTCGAAGATACAGAAACTGCGTAGTACGGAATAATGATTTTATAATAGAGGAGAGCACAAATGAAAACAACAAATGTAAAGCTCAGATTACAACGTGATAACGCCCCAACGTGGGCACTGGGAGAACAGGAACATAGTTACTGGTACTTTGAAAATGAACACGGAGAACAATGGGTAGCGAAGCGCGAGGCAGATCAACTCTATATTTCAGGCCTAGATATCGACTGGGAACAATATCGTTTAACGTTGGAAGAGGCAAACGAGGAGCTTGAGAGGATTAATGGTATACTGGCTGCTAAGTTCTTATCGAAGATACCAGAGTTAGGTGAACTTGATAAAAAAAACTTAATGGAAGCGATAGTTGTGCGGCAGCGCCAGTTTACTAAATTACCTCTAGCTCGACTCATATTGGACACTTGCGAACTGCTTTGGGTAGCGGCTGTCCTTGAAGCAGCGATTCCAGGGATGGAATGGGCTAGAAAGCAAGCACAGAAAAGTTAAGTTATTATCAAAAATAAGCAGGGGTGTCTTGATGGATAACCAGATTTATGAGCTGTTAATGCAGGGTACACTATACTCCCAGAGGGAACTCATTTCACTTCTTATTAATCGATCAGAGAGTAAGCAGAGTAACAGCTCGTATCATAGTATATTTCAACAATTCCTGATTGAATTAAAGGTCAGTGTAGCTACTCCATTTATGATGGTAGGGCCTAAAAGGGGATTATCTTGTTTTGTTGCAGAATTTCTATTTTTTTATGTAACGGTTTTTGATTATGAGAAGCAGACTGAGTTATTGAAAAACTTACTACAAGATTTAGATGAACTCCATGAATCTAACGAGCAATGTTGAAAATGACAGCTGCTCAAAACTTACTTCAAATAATCGAGTGTTTTGGGGTAAGACGATTTATTGCTCGTAATACTAACGGTGTGCCTATTCGCTTCTATTTTGTTCCGTATGGGAACAGAAGCATGAACGCAGCATACTTCCCGCATATTCATTTAGTGGTCATTTATAAGAATGATCTTGATAGCAGCTCCAACCCAGAATATATTTTCATGCATGAGTTAGGACATGTAGTTCAAGTGCATATGACGAAGGGCTTAACAATTGTACCGAGCTCATTTAAGGAAGCCGTAAGAGGAGCGTTTAAGCCGTGCTCAGACGAAATGTTAGCCGAAGTTTTTGCAGATTGCTTTTCTGTAGCAGTTATGAAGGGAACATCGTTTGAAGAGAAGAATCCTTTCTGTACTACCTTTTTACAGGAGCATCAAGCTCTACTTAGGGATTACTTTTCATCCATCGCTAAAGTAAGATGAAGGCGATGGAAGTAGAAGGGATGAATAATAATGGATGCACGTATTTCCTTGCATAATAATGACATAGTATCGATTGCAACCACAGATGATAATAATATTATGTCTATAAAATTAAATGTTTCGAATAATGATTTGGTTTACTTCGGCTCTGTAGACAGGAAAGAGATCGTTAACTTATTAGAAGGGCTACATAAATTACTCTATGAAACAAATGGTGAACTGAAGAAGGGCGATTTGATAACTATTGGTCATAAGCATGCTTCGGATAACGTTTTGCATGATTACTCTGATAAAATTGGGCTTAGAGCAATTGTTGAGGACCCGTATGCTCTGTGGAGCGTAGATGAGGAAGGGAACGAAGTCCGTTTTGTTTGGGCAGCTCTGGAAGGGAAGAAAAGAAATAAGTATGTAGATATTCATGTTGAAGATGCTCTTCGGCTAACAATATAATACATTTTATTTATCTATGAAGGTGTTATTAAGAGATGTATCTCTTGAATAGATTGTATTGATGCGATACATTATTAATAAGCGTGAAAGTGTATTGCATAAATACAAATTTGAGGTGAGTGTATGAGAGGAAGCTTAGAATTGTTTAAGAAATGGTATTGTCATAACAAAGCGGACGTTCAAAGAGATTTCCAAAAGTACATGGAACAATATGCACCAGACCCCGAAGATTTGAAATCAGAGTTATATAAACAAATGCATAACTTATGTATAAGGTTTCAACAAGCACTTGAAAATTGTAGTCTCCCAATATTAACAGATGACTGGTGGTATTACGACTACGCTCTGACCAATGATGGTATAGATCTAAGACTTTATTATTGTGAGGAATTTAACCTTGATGAAGGCGGGGAGCTAGAGTCCTCTACATCCACAGAGGAGTTTACCCTGCTAAGTGTCAAATGTGATTACTTTACAGTAGATCAATTTGCTAAGCTTAATGATGTATCTGATATTACGGTGCGTCAATGGATTCGTAGGGGCAAACTACGGACAGCAAGAAAAGTTGGAAGGGATTGGCTTATTCCAGTCATCGCGCCTAAACCTACAAGAGGGTTTAGAGCGGCATCTTACCAGTGGGAGAGGCTTCCTGTAGAGCTATCAGATTCGTTCCCGTTTCTTGAGGGATATGATTATATCTATATTTTCAAGAATAAGGAAGTGAGAAATCAGTTTGAGGGTATCTTGGGTTATCCAGGACAAAGCAATAGAATGAAGATTGTTTTATCTACTAAGGATAGAGAAAAGCTGGAGTTGGCGCTCATTAGCAGTGGTACTGTGAGTGTAGAGGAGTTCTGATTGAATTAAATATCGAGAATGGATTAAGGGAGAACTTCGATGGGATTTTATACTTCAGCGACAATTAAAGCGTTAGAAAGTGCAATTACAGAAGACAACATTCGAATGATGTACTATCAATGTATTACATACTATCCAGGCGACTTTGTTCATCGAGTACTGCTCTATGAAGATGGTGGAACCAATTATCATAGGATTAAGAAAGGTAGTACTGAGCTAGCTGATATTCAAAATGGAAAAGCAGTCGTTGCAGTACAAACATTGGAGTTTAATAAAGAAGAAGTAGCTGATGTCGAAGCATTTGTTGCTAACTTCACGAAGTCAGCATTGAATGAATTACGAAATCTCATTAACGGGTGAGTGTGCATGAAGACAAATAAAGAATACCAAGAAGAAATAGAAAAGAAATATGGTAAGTCACTCAAGGATATTATGCATGAACTTATTGTAGAGCATCACATGGATCAGTGGGACGGCTCAACTGAACTCGGAGTACCCAAAGAAACATTCGTTGCCTGGAGAACTAAGTTCGTCTTGGCCCAGATCAAAGGAGAGCAGATTTAGCTGAGCAAATGCGATATAAAACCCTTCAAGAATATAAAGAGGAGTTAATGTATGTTGATATTGAAAGGCCAATCGAATTTAGAAATGAAAAATCATTAAGAGGCTTTAAGGAAGTTATTGAAAGGATGGTGGAGTTGGAAAAGCAGCGAAGGGTCTTAGCTGATATTGATACTATGGGGATCTTTCCTATATGATGCGAATTGCAACGTTAGAGAGCATAATCTCATATCTTAATCAATATGACTTGTCGGAGCTTCATAAGACATTTGAGTACGATTTAGAATATTTAAGATTAGTTATGCGTAGGAAGTAGATGCCGCATAGAAGATAGATGCATTGAGAAGAAATGATGCTTAATGTTTATCAATAGGGGCTTCTAGGGTGACATCAAATCCGTGACTACACTCGTAGAAACTTATGTGCCGTTATCTTCGGACAGGGGTTCGACTCCCCTCGGCTCCATCCTAAAACCCGCTCCCAGAGCGGGTTTTTTACTTATACAGGTCTGATTTGTAGCCAAATTGTAGCCAACACTCTTTTAACTGCATGATTTTTGAGGGTAGCTGTAGTCCATTTGGCTACAGGTCTATCTATTAACAAAATATCTTACAGCATGCTATCCTAACCGTAGGTAGAGGAATCCCCTACGGCAAAGTGAATTAGGAGATGATAGCATGGTAGGGAGCATCACCACGGTTGGAACCAAATTTCGGGTTACATTTGATTTTGGTACAGATAGTAAAGGCAAACGAATTAGGAAATATACGTCCGCTTCCTCTGAGGCCGATGCTAGGAAGTTATTGAATGAATTTGAATATAATCAGCAACGTAATTTATTGGTCCAGACGACAAAAATGACCTTCTCCGAATTTCTTGAGCATTGGATAGAGAACTACGTAAAGTATAACTGCGAAGAGACAACCATTTATGGTTACAGAAATATTATCTATAAGCATATTATCCCCTTTTTGGGTAACTTCGAGTTACAAAAGCTGCAACCTGCACACATCCAACAATCTTATAAATATCTAATGGATGACAAGCTACTTTCTCCAAATACTGTACATAAACATCATGCCTGTATTCGTAAAGCGTTGGATTACGGCCTGAAGCAGCAATTTGTGCATCGTAACGTATCGGACGCTGTAACTCTTCCTAAGAAAGAACGGTTTGTAGGCCAGTCTTATACCCGGGATCAATTAAATATTCTGTTAGACAGAGTAAAAGACACCAAGCTTGAATTACCCGTATATCTGGCCGGTTATTTGGGACTTAGACGTGAAGAGATTGTAGGTCTTCAATGGAAGTACATTAACTTCAAGGATAGAAGCATTCAGATAGCAGAGGTTCGTACTAGCGCAGGCAGTAAGGAGATCGTAAAAGCCCCTAAGACGGAACAGAGCAAGCGTGTGCTTATATGACGGATGAACTGTTTGAGGTCCTTAACAAGGCCAGAGAGCGCCAAGAAGAGTTCAAGTAGATGCTGGGAGATGAGTACATTGATAGTGGCTATGTTTATATCCAGGACAATGGAAAGCCGTATCGTGTGAATACGCTGACCGAGCAATTTGGCTTATTCTTAGAGCGTAATGCATTGCCTAAAATTAGACTTCATGATTTGCGTCATACTTTTGCAAGTATTCTCTATGAAGCGGGTGTTGACTTAAAGGCAATCTCGGAAGCGTTAGGGCATTCTGATTTGGCTACAACAAACAAGATCTATACTCACCGGTTTGATAAAACGCATGAGAAAACAATCAATGTGATGAGTACAGCACTTGGGAGAGATAAGGATTAACTCTGGGATTAGTTTTATAGATCGAGGATATTGTATCAACTGCTAATTTGAGTTGACGTACAGAGGATTTGAAGGTAATATGATGTCATTCAAGCTCGTAATGAGCGACTATCGTAAGGTAAAAATTAAGGTTTGTAATGAACCTACAAAAGCTCGAGTCTTCGGATTCGGGTTTTTGTTTTTTACAAAACAATTTTCTTCCACCGGCAGAAGAAGCGTGAGAATAAATCACAAGAAGATTTCGTCAAGCAGAATCTGGGATCTCAAGCAAGATTTTTGGGAAGAGTCAGTTGAAAAGCATAACCCTGCTTAAATACTGAAACAAAAAAAGGAGTCAGGAAGTAGCGAAATGAAAAGAGATAAGATGCGCTATGCCTTACAAAGTATGAAAATTGCCGAAGCTATTCTCCAACTAAAAATCGGAAGTTTTTTTAAGCGTGCTATTGCACGCCTTATTTTAATGCGAATACCTGATTTTATTACATTCGCACGTGGTTTTAACAATGATCTGAAGGGAGTTCGTTCTCCACTCGAATACAAGAAGGTAAAAGGGGAATTAAATGCATTATTCCAGCTTTATGTAGAATACATGTCAAATCTGCGCCACGAGTTCGCAGGGCACTTTAAAGATGCAGATTTTTTTGAGCGGATAGAGGATTGGGGACAAATTCAAGAAGATAGTTTGCTTTTTTTTATTCAGCATGCTGACGAAATCGCGGCACAGTTAGACCCGTTCCATCAAACATCAATTACTCTTGACCCTCACGAGGCCGCGTTGATCCAGGGGGTTTCCGTAAAGCACGATCTGGAGAATTCGCCTAGGTTAGGAAATGATATTCTGGCATTAACCCGATTTAATACGGGGGGGATGATACATCTGGGTGATCTTCAGACTAAGCCTGCCATGATTAATTCACTTAGAATTATTTTAGATTATGAATCTGCGTTATTAAAAGTACTAACACAGAGAGAGTTAATAAGTGCCGTCAAGACTCTCGTAGTCGTCGATGTAATCAATTTTTCGGATATATTATTTACCCGACCCATACAAGCAGGAGCAGTTCAAGAAATGGATGGTATGGATACTATCGTAAGCAAATATGGAATCCAAAAAGCTATAGATCTCTTTGAAGAAGCTAAGTTAAAGACAAGAATGTTGCAGCGGATCGATCAAATCCGTCATGTTCGAAATATTATTTGTGCGCATATCGATGGACCCCTCCCTCTGGCTGACTTATATAATAGATTAGATGGTTTATCAACTAATGAAATTATAGGCTTATATGAGCACATGTGTCAGTTGTTCGAAAAAATTTGCAAGTCTGATAACCGATTAAGCATTTCACAACTTCCGAATACTCCCCTTAGAAGGGTTTTGGGTTTTTCCCACCAACCCTCTACAGCTTACGACAGACAGTCAGTGCCTCCGACTGAATTCGATTTTCCAGATTATGACGAACCGACAATGAACGCTTACTGGGGCAAATTACTAGCTGGTGTGGAGATAGAGGAAGGGATTGAATATTTCAATGATGCATTCACCTTTTCACCTGAGTTGGAGGATAGCGTTACTAGAAATATAGTTCATGAAGGAAATATGGAATACAGAGAAGAACATCGGTACAGATTGGCTCACAAATTTATCGATATCCAGTTTTCTGAAAATAGATGTAACATTAAATACCTTAATATTCTTCACCGCATAATCACTTTTAATAATATAGGTTCCTCCCCAGTATTAGTAAAGATTCTGCTAAGAGAATATGAACTTTATGCTGATGATAACAGTAAGAAGGTCATTCTGGATATGCTGTCTAAACTCTCAGACATGAATGAAGTAAAAGTCATTGATTTGTTAAAACGCGAGGCAAATTCGAGGGGGTTTGAGCTGAGATCCAATGCTTTGCATGCATTAGTTCAACTAGACCTTAGGAACAATGGGGAACGGATACTAAACAGGAGACAAGTCAGAAGCAACATCAACTTATTCGTGCTCCAACAAATTGAAACCCTGACGACATATCAAAAAATTATATTTTGTTTCATCTGTTTAAGTTATTTACATTTAAACGGTAAATTTGCGGTGTATTCTTCCTACAGCCAAGACAAGTATTGTAGTCCTTTGGAAGCGATACTTAGAAAGTACGTTCCACGGATAGTAAGTAATACTAGACTATCGAGGAAAGATAAATTAGAAATACTTATACTGATTAATAATCGTAACTATTGCCGGGCGTCTTTACTCATTGGAGATGCATTGGAATATACAGATACTCAAAAATCGCGGACTTTTTACAGTATCATTGCAGATGGGGACTTGTTTATTGTTTCGAGTCAGAACACACTCTTGGATTCAAGAGCTCTTGCTCTTCAAAGGTTAGGGAGATATAAAGAGTCTCTTGAAACAATTGATTATTTAATTCATCAAAATCCACTAAGTAAAGAATACCGCTTTCTGAGCCTGGAAGTTTCCTCATATGGGAAGTTAGTCATACCATTCCAGGAACAAGTCGAGCGACTTCAACAAGATTTTTGTTTAGATAGTGTGGATCTAGTAGCTTTAGATCAACTTCGGAAAAGTTGCTATTCTAAAGGCAGTTTTTAACCAAAACGAAAATCCGGATAATAGCCGACTATACATTCTTCTAGGCGAGTAGTTTCTCCTCTAGTGTACTTCAACTGCCTTCTGCACTCGCAACCAGTTCATTCAATGCGTTTCTAAGTTAAGTCAGATGTGCGGATATACCGAGAAAATGTAAATTAAGAATGGTTGTTGCGTGCATATCATAGACATTAAGATAACAACAAATTAATTTCGCGGAACAATTGAAGCGGGTGTAGGCAAGTAAGTCCTGATATAAAAAGCGCCCCTGTATTTACAGGAACGCTTTTTATCAAGAGACAAACATTTTGGATTCAATCCATTTATATAGTGCCTCTCTGGGTATACGAATTTGCTTACCTACTTTTGCGTGGGGTAGTCCTTGCTTAATAAGTTGATACATTACGTTACGCCCCACCCTTAAAATACTTCTCGCTTAATCTATAGTCAAGAGAGTTGGTTCCATTATGAGTCCTCCAATTTTTAAAAAGATGTAAAGAAAGGAATTAACATGCCTCATGTTTGACTTGATACTCTCTAGTGCGAAGTGCATATTCTGCTTGCGATCTGGTCGAGGCAACTGCCTCGGTAATACGTAACCCCATGCTAATACAAAGAACAGATACATCAATGGGATTATGAGCATTAATATTTTCACAACTATGGATGAATGTCTCATATTCATTGATTGCCCACGCGCGATTACCCGGATTTAAAGGTTCATTACCCAACAGTAGATCATACTGTTCTTCGATTTCAGCATTGGTTGAAATCTGATTGCGTGGATTAGAAACATGATCCATCAGAAAGCGAATAGCCGAAAGATCATCGCAGATTGTTGTTCCAGCAATATTATCTTTTTGTCGGGTCACAATATAGGCTGCTAGATGATCAGTGTTAATGTTTCGGATGTTACTGACTTTATAAGTGTTATGACAGAATCGTGCAAAATTAAGACATTTGCCCATATATTGAGCCCTGGTTTTGTAACTACCCGTACGGATATGCCTAAAGAGTTTTTTGGTTTGTGCTTCCAAAGGTGATGGACCTGAAATCATATTCAATTTACGGATCCCACCTTATCCATGAGATAGCCCAATAAAGTTTCAACGCTTGCAATTAGTTTCATATGATTTTGTTTACTTATCGGATAACGCTTTTCTTCGTAGCAAAAGGTGGTGTTATGATAGATTTTTACAATGTCTTTGATAATATTTTCGACTGGAACTTCAGAAAGATTTTTCATAACTAACGGGAAATGCTCGCCGGAAGAAGCTCTGATAACTTCATCAAACGTTGTGATCTCCAAGTCCTCCTCTGAAGTCGCACCAATAGGTTGTAATAGGTCATTCTTAAATTGTTCCAGCAAGGTATAAATTTCTTGTCTTCCCATATTTCTAATATCTAATCTGGTAATAACATTGTAAAAAGCATGTTGCTGCTCCTCATTAAGTTTAGATACAATCTCGTTTCCAATGCTAATTCCAATTTTGTCTTGAGAAACTAAATCTTGAATAGAAGGAATTAGCTGAAGAAGTCTTAATAGCCTAGTTATCTTCCTTTGACTATATTTAAGAAGATCTGCTACATATTTTGCATCTTTTGAGTCACCGTGTCCCAATTTCCTACCTCTTTTGATATCGTAAATCTCATAAAGCCTTTTAACGATTTTAGCTTGCTTAATAAGATCGTGTTCATTATCCCTTCTAGATCTGTTTAGCGTAAATAGCAGGAATTCTTCAGAGTTACAATTGGAATCGGAATCGATTATATAAACCTGCACCTCATGAATACCCAACTTCTGGGCTATCAACCATCTTGTAGTACCGTCAATAATTTGATTATGCTGATTGATAATTAGTGGGCATAAGATTCCTTCCTCACGGACACTCAACTCAAGAGATTGCATAGCGAGAGGTGTGCATTCCGAAATCACCTTATCATGACTCGGGTGTACGGTTAAATCACAAATCATTCTTGTTTCAAACATGTACTAGACCTCCTCTAAGAAGTTAAAATAGTCAGACTTATTCCAATGGCATTGCTGATATCTTTCGGCTATCTTTAACTAGGAGCTATATAATCAGCGGCCGGAGAGCTTACTTGGAGCGGGTTTAACAAAAACCAAGTTCAAGTACATCTCTTATTAAAGCTCGCTGTTATTTTTTTGAATTGAGTAGTATCAGAGACATAAGTGAGCCGTTATGGGCTCGCCTCCCGGCAACATGAAAAAGTATTGTGGTTGCCTGCTAGCCCTTGAGTCAGAATGGCGGACGGGCGTATCCATACTATTCGGGATCACTTGTTTCAACCAACTCCGGTCGCAAGCGTCCGGGGTGATCCTTGGTCTGATGTTGGATCGTCCGATAAAATCGGAAATTGATATTTTGCCTTCTAGGTAACATATATATAAAAAGACCAAAGAATCATTAAGAAGATCCCTCAGCCTTGAATATTTAGACTGTAATTGGCATTCCTACCTCGGAAGGTTTGAACGCAAAAAAGCCCTAATGGAAATTGAAATCATCCATTAGGGCTTAAAGCCAATTATAAATAGTTAGTAGCATCAGAGCTCATTAAAAACATATTAACACGTTCAAAGGTTATTAGAATTAGATTCCCATAAGACTCATGTCAAGGGATGAAGAATGAATTAGATAGTTTATGAGTCATATACTAAGAGCATAAGGTGATATTGTCAAGAACCTTTTTCGTACTTTGAACTTGGAAGAGTATTGCGGCATTAACTGCGGCAATTAGCCGCAGTTAATGCCGCAATACTAAAGTGCTTGATTTGTTTGGCTATTACGAAATAATATGGGTTACTTAACGAGTAATTTAGGGGGCAAAATGTCTATTAGAGAAACATTGCCAGCAGTGAATGAGGCTATTAGCCGCAGTTATTGAGTAGAATCCACTCAATAACTGCCGCAATATATATTTTACTTCCCGTTAGAATGATCAATGGTATCAAACACTTGTCGTGTAACCTTCTGAATGAGCTTAATCTCATGTAGTTCTCTCGATAATAATAGCGCCTTTATTAACTCTACGTTCGTTCTCTTCTCGTGTAGTTCCTCACTTTCAATTTCACTAAAGTTAAACAACTCCCACGGCTCTACTTCTAGAGCGGTTAGTAATTTAGAAATTGTTTTCAATGACGAGTTTCTCTTTCCGGTTTCAATACCCGTCACATATGAGGATTTAATACCAGCCCTCTCGGCAAGTTCCTCTTGGGTTAGTCCCCTGGATCGACGTATGCTCTTTATGCGCTCCCCAATAAGACGGATAAAACTATATACATCATCATCATGTTTAGATGAATCGATCATATTATCACCTCAACCCAAACATTAGAGATAAGGAATGATAGTATGAACACCCTTAAAAGTTTATATATTGAAAAAAATACATATAAGGGATAATTTCTATTTATAACTTTTAAAAATTCTATTTATTAGTATATGGAGGGCTTATTGAGTTTGATGAATACATCTAGCGAGACCAAAGCTATTAAGAAGCTTAAGTTATCGGTGTGGTTCGGATGGGCAGTAATTCTTATTTGGCTTGTGACTTGGATCATTAATAAAGACAATGCTTGGGGTTGGGTCTGGGTGGTTGTTATTCTGTCTCTCAGGTACAGCATTTTCAAACCGGCCATTCTAATCGGTAGTGCTACTGCAGGTTGGTTGCTATTCTCTTTCTGGGACTATTTCGCAAACCGCAGTCGCAATGCTGATTCCGGACCTGTCATATTCTTTATGGTTCTTGTATTTGGGTTGGTCCTGATGTTAATCAAGGGTGCTTTTTTGTCCTCCTACTTTCTCATCAAGGAGACTGTTGCTTTACGCAAGGCCATGTTCCTATCCTCAAAAACCCGCTCTATATACCGGCAAGGAGGTGCACAGAAGTATTGCAGAAACGGCTAGTGCAGAGGAGTATTTGAAACCTGAACTGATACAGAAGGATTTTATCTCGGGACCTGATCATGGAGATAAGTATTTCCGGCATATTGGCCCAGTTAAGATTGCAGAAAACTTCTATGATACAGAGAAGGCTGATTTTGTGTGGAGTTGGTCCTTGAAATCCTCAGATCGCAGCCAGTCTAACAACCGTGTACTGTTTATTGGGGGTCAAAAAAAGGATCGGTTGAAGACAATTGATGCGTTATGCCGGGAGCAGTTTATTCATGATCCCGTTTCAGTGTATCGCATTCACTTCGACCATGAGATGGACTCAGGAAAAGAATACTGCCTCGGCGGAGCACTAAGGGACATTGAGCTTATCCCGGATCGGGAGTTTGATCTGGACGGCGAGATGCGAGATTTCGGCGAGGCCACCCTGCAAGGACGCTCATTCTTCGCTAGGACCTATATGGAGATGCTTGGCAGGGTACATGGTCATTCGGTGGATGCGTTGTTTCCAAACGGCGCTTCCTATAACCGGAATTCAGCAAGCCCGCTTAAGGGTTACGCAGATCAGTTCGAATTAAGTCCGCACCGGGATTTTCTAAATGAATATATGCTAAGCTTCGGTGAAAAACCGTGGTTAAGAACCAAAGAGGGATTCGTTCGTAAAATTCCAACCGGGTTGACTCTTCAGGAGAAGGCTCTCCTGCTTTTTGAAACGATTTGGGAGATGTACAACATTCCTGCTTTGTTCTCGGCGCTGGAATCGGCACATCATTTTATTTTCCATATCGATATTCCTAACGAACTCATAATAGATGGCAATTATGGCGGATGGTTCGAGCGAGCACTACAGCATCTTCTCAGGAGGGCGGACTGGAAGAACTTCGATTTCACTGTTGTACTCACAATTGATGAGCCTAATCCGCTCTGCGTGCTGCCAATCCATCATCATATACTCTTCGATACTAAAGATGTTGAAAATTACAGTCATCAGACTAACACGTCAATTCTAGCCGAGCAGCAGCAGGTTCTTCATCATGTGAACTCTGGAACATGCTTATGGATTGACTATGTGGAAGCAAAATTTTATGCGCTGAATATGCATACCGATCAATCTGTGCATTTCATAGCACCTCAGAGAGGAAGTCTTTCATGAAGATGTTCCGTTCCCTTCCCCTACTAGTACTCATTTGGGTGCTGTTGGCAACTGTTGCCTATGGTGCTCCTTCGTTTAGAGATGTATCAGACAAGCATTGGGCGCATGAAGAAATCGCTTGGGGTGTTGCACAAGGCATCATAAGCGGTTATCCAGACGGGAGCTTTCGGCCGAATGAGACGATCACTTTTAAGGAGTTTGTGTCAATACTGATCAAGGCTTACGAGGATCCGAGTAGTTTCATTACAGATAAAGATCAGCCATGGGACTCCAAAACAAGATCATATGCATTGCATAGATGGGGTTACTACACCTCACAGGAGCGTCCAATGACTAGAGGAGAGGTTGCCTCGCTAACTGCTGCTGCGCAAGGTTTTAACTGCTCCGAGGATCAGTCCATACAATTCTTACTTAATGAGGGGATGTCCAGGGGTAAGACATCACCAACCATTGATGGTTATGGCAAAGACGACTTACTCACTCGTGCGGAGGCCATTACGTTCATCAAGAAAATGAAGAAGCAACTCGAATCTTTAAGTGACAAACCGTCCTATCCAAGTCCAAATTGCCCCGTGCCAGGCAGTAGTGGTCGGAGTGATCTTGAGCCTGCTCCTTTTACTCAGATTCAAACGTTGACTAATGCAAGTGTGATATCCTTGACCGCACAATTTAATACCGATTCTAATTTTGAAATTACCGTCAATCAAAATGGTGAGAGACTCTATTACCAAAGTGTTGATACTCTAAATGGCCGACTGAATACGAAGATTTATCTTCACAATGGACCAGGTAAATATGTAGTTAGTATTAAACCTAAAGGGTCGGGTAGTACTGACGTCGATTTTGGAAACCGGGAGCAATTATTGGCCCATGGTTATGCGGGTTTCACCGTGATGAATTCAGATCAACGATCCCCTGACTTAATTGCATCATCTTACGTGAATAGTGATGATCCAGAAGTAATTGGGCTGGCGAGGAGTATAGTGGAAGGGAAAGCGAATGACTACGATAAAACCAAAGCCATTCATGATTGGGTTACCCAAAATATCGCTTATGATGCGGATGCATATTTTTCAGGCGATATCCAGCTTAAAACTGCAATGGAAGCCTTGGCAAATAAAAAAGCGCTGTGTAATGGTTACGCGCATTTGACGGCAGCTTTTAATCGAGCCATAGGAATTCCCACGCGAATTTATACAGGCACCGTAAAGGGAATTAGGGAAACGAATGCGATTGACACTTCGGTCGTGGATTCTCTGCACACCTGGATAGAAACGTATGCTGACGGAAAATGGATTATTCAAGATACGACTTGGGATGCCGGATATCTATCGTCCATCACGAACAAGTTTGTGTTCCAACATTCAAACCGTTATTTCGATCCTAGCTCTGAGATGTTTGCCTTGGAGCATCAGAAAATCAGGGAAGAATTGTACTAAAGTAAAGGGAGGCTATAAAAGAGAATGGAAAGAATAATCAGCACCGTCGATACAATGGTTATTGAGAACGAAGAAGGTGAGCAATTCATTCTGGAAGTGGATACCCCGTTTCTCCATGATAACGAAAGGTATATCTCAGCTAAATCCCCTGAGTATTGTCTGTTTGAAGTGGTGGATCTGCAGCACATCATCTCCATGGACCAGATTAAAGTACTCAATAATGACTTCTTTTCCTCATGCACTTACAAATATCCATTTGGTCAAAACCGAAAATATAAAGTTGTTGGATTGACATACAATACAAGAGATGAGGGTGGTCGCCTAAGTACAAAATTTTCAATCGCGAATGGAGATAAGCACAGAGATATGATTAGTCTAATTTTCACAAGTCCAGATGGTGTTAAAAAATATAGTGAATGATTTGGTTTTTTAAAGTGGTTGATATGCGGTAGCAATAGTGTTGATGATGCTGAAGCTCTCTTATTGTAGAGAGCTTTTGTTATAGGTATTGAAATGTATATAAAAAGTAGAGAATTCCGCTCAGCAAATGAGGGATGAAAGATTCTTTCGAAAGGATGGATTTGTATGAATATGAAGAAGGTAACACTAACTGTGAAGGAAGTGTCGGAGATACTGGGTGTATCTACGGGGAAGATTTATGAGATGGTAAGAATGGTTCAGGTTCCACATATCAAAGTAGGGAACCGAGTTTTCTGCCATGAAGATGTTCTAAGGGATTGGATGGGCGCAGCGAATATCACTCCTAGAGGGCCATTACTTACTCCGTTGTCAACAAAAAGGGGAGATGCTGAACAAGGGCTAGTTGGTACCAGATATGAGATACATCTATCAGGTGAAACCATTCGATTTATTCAGACTGTTTTAGAGATCCAAGAAGCGGACATAAAAAAGCATTTAGATGAGGTATTTGAAGAGACTGCTACTAAGAGTCTGTACTATAAAGATAGGCCCCAGGATTTAGAGATACGAAGGATGTATGCACAACGACGATACCATGCTCTTATTCTTGCACTTGATGAAGTTGAAAGTGAATATACTAAGGCTCAGCGTCTAAACTAAAATGATTGGAGACATCCTTATGGGAAAGGAGAACACCATTAGTGGTTTAACGGTTTAGGACTTCGAGATTTATGTTTATAAAAGAAATTAGGGTACGCTAAGGGCGCTTTGAATAGCACTTGGTTACCGATATCGGTTGGTTTTAAGAATCGACACATATTCTCGTATCTAACCCCTATTATCTTGTATAATATCTTTAGTAATTGTAAACTCCGCTATTAAAGATGAAGTAAACCTTATTGGGGGTTATCCTTACATGGGAAATAAAGAAATTCTTAAAAGCACGAAGTATTGCGATCTTTTGGGACAAGGAAGAGTAGATAATGGTGATGCCATCTCCGCGCTTGAAACAATCAGGGTCAAATCATCTGGTAATGATGAAATCAGATTTGCATATTACAAAAAAACGGAGAATGGCAACGATCGAATGATTCCAAGACCCCTAGATCTTAGCGAAGATGAACTATTGACGTTGTTCGAAGACGCCATAGATAAGAATGTGTTTAGTCCATATTTTCTTAAGAAGTTAAAGGAAATAATATAGCGTTTGCCTTTTTAAAGGTAGGTCATGTTCTTGGGTTGACCTCTCCATAAAAGTGCAGCATATCATTATTTTGTTTATTGCGATGTCCCAGATCCCCGGCAATTACAAGCACATGCGAAATCTCCTGAGGGAGCAGTCTTTCCATCAATAGGTCAATTTCCTGCAGATTATCTTCTTGATCCGGCCCCTTACGCTAAGCCAAAAGTCCAGATGAATATCGGAGATGAGATCGAGTTGGATCATAAGGGGTGCTCCTTTTGGACAAAGTTATGATATATTTAGCGAACTTTTAATAATGCGATAGATTGGTGAGGATAAATCGGTTACATCGTTAGATTCAACTAAGTTGTAATTAAGGGACTTAAGATACGTCTTGATTCCAGAGTTAAATGGATGCGAGCAGTAAAACTCTCCGTTTTCTCGAATGAAAAATAGTAGGCTAAACTGCGAAAAGGTTCTTGGGTCATAATTATTGTTGGTTAACAATTTATTTAACGATGAATATCCTGGATTAAAATCCAAATCCCACTCTCGGCATACCAGATGTAGCAGTTTCAACCATGGTGAGGCCTCTACCGAATACTTATTATTTTTTCTAGTATAGGTCATATAAAATAAGCGAGGAATCCATCTTTCCCGATAGGGACTTAACTCTTTCTCGCTGAAGAATTCAACTTTGATGCCTCCAACATAGAAATAGGACGGATTATTTTCATCATAAATATATAGCCCTCTAATGCAATTCCACGCCAACTCCCCATCTTGCCTACTAAGACAAAGCATCCTATTCACATGTTCCGTGAATTTCTTGACCAGTCTTCCGTAGGGAATATGATTAAAAATTCTTGCCACCACATATTCAACCTCAAATTCCAGGTTATATTTGTCCAGCATTTTTTCTACGAGTGCCCTCCATTTGTTGTTCCGCAATGATGAAGCCAGAAGTGGTAGACCAGATTCAAACATCTTTTCACACCATAGATTCAACTCACACATAAAACTATCCAGATTCTTTTGGGTAATCCTTACCTGCTTACACTCTTGCTCCAACTTAAGATATATCTGGCTATTCATGATATGTCCAGCAATTTCAACAGGGGAGCAAGCCTCGATATCAGCAAATCTGTGATAGTCCAGGGTCCGATACTTAAGGTTATTATTATGTAATTCCAGATCAACCGTCTTATAGAAGACCTTGCCTGACTCAGGGATATTGAAATCTCGGTCTTTGTTCTTTCTCATTGTTTCATTAAGAAGTCTATGGATTATAGAATAAAACTGCTCAAGTGTTAGCTCACTATCCATTCTACAAAAGGATTCGTAGATTAGATCAGTCAGATATTGATCATTCGAGTCTGTATTAAAGAAATTATATTTTCCGATTTCTTCTTCTATAAAATACTGATAAATGTCTGTAAGCCGGCGGTTATAGTCGATAAATAGTCTGTACATCTTGGTTAATTCATTCATAAAGTTCGGTTCCCGTGTATCCAGACATTTCATAGCATCTTGAAGACAATCCTGCTGCAGCTGTCTTCGCTCTGCTAATTCCCTCAGAACCTCATCTGTTAGAATAACATTCATAGCCGGAATGGCAGGCGTTACATCATATTTATAATTCCCCATACAGGCAATGAAGTTGAGCGCATTGGTATCGCTTATATTCTCATCAGGCAACAGGAATACATTGTGGATTTCATCGAAGTGATTGGTGTAACGGTCAATTCTGCCAAACCGCTGCTCCACAATCGCGGAAGAGACCGGTATATCATAATTAACTGCATAATTATAGCCCGGCAAATTCAACCCTACTTCTCCTATGCCAGAGGTTATAATTACTACCTCCGGGAGCTTATCGGCTGCGCTGGCTGCTGTGTTTTCTTGGAGGGTTTTATTAAGATTGTTAAACTGCCGCTTCCGGTATGAAATATCGGTGTCTCCCGTTAATACAACGGATTTAAGCTCCGTTCCAGCGAATGCTTGTTCCACATCCTTTACACTTTCCTTATATCTGCAAAAAATCACAAATCTGCTCTCAGGTTCATTCTCGTCTCTTAAAATATTTATTAATAATGCTTTTAAATCTTCCATTTTTGATCGTTTATCTCTATATCTCCAGATATCCACCTTTCTTTTCTTAGGCTCAAGAAGCGGATGAGTTTCCTTCTTCGCACTGGTTATATCCATGACCTCTTTGAAATTTCTCGATACCGGAGAATCAATATCCAAGGCAAGTATTTGCGGCAGATGACTGTCATTTTCAATGGAAAAGGTGGATTCGTTATACTTTCCTTCTAAGCGATAAGCATCCGTTGAGTCTGGAGGAAGGTTAAGGATGCTGGCAGCCAGGCGGGGATAAATCTTAATGTTATTGAAATCATTTCTTACAGGAGTCGCAGTCATAAATACTACCTTTTTTGCTTTAAGCTTCGCTAAAACCGCTGTTCTTTTCGCATCACCATTAATAAACAAGTGCGCTTCATCCACTATTATTAAATCCCATTTAAACCCTTTTCTTTTATTTTGGAGCTCTATTTGCTTGGCTATATTTGAGTTATGATTATTAATAATTTTGATTAGTTGACTGCCCGTGGCAGGAGCAGCCTCTACATCTATAGTAGGTTCGAGATTAAACTTTTCTGATAGCTCACTATAGAATTGGCCAACAACATTATTGGAAGTAATGATAAGGATGTTCAGCGTCTGCTGATATTTCTTTTGTAGTAAGGAAGAGATGATCAAGCCTGCCTGGATCGTTTTACCCGTCCCTACATCATCATAAATATACAGCACATCATGGGTTTCGAATTTCTTTACAACAGCATATTGCAAAACATTGATATCAATGGTCTGGGGTAACACTAACACATCTCTCTGCTCCAATTGAACTACCATCTCATCATTCCCTTTCCTTCTAGTGTTGTAAGATTGGAATCGCGTGTCTCTTTGCAGCTTGCAGTACTGTCTTCTCCCGCATAGGAATTTTGTATACGGTAAAATGTCTTCCCTATTCCCGGCGCTCTCTAGTGCAAATCCTGATCGCTTCATAGTCCGCTTCTATTACAATAGAGCAAGCTTGGATTTATGCGTCCTACATTCTCTAAAACATAAGCTCAGTAAAGCTTTGGTATTAGTAATTGATTCGGATTTATTAAGTTCATGAGAATGCGAAAGGCGAAATACGTGACTTAGGTTGGGATACAGGAGCTTGATAAGATAAGCCTCTAATCGATTTGATAAAAACCTTGATCTTGGTAAACATTAATCCCACGCACTGAGTACCAACTTTCACGAAAAGGATAACCAAGAGAAACAAATAATACCATGCAAACATTTAGTATTGCAATACTAAATGTTTGCATGGTATTATTTAGGTGTAAGTTCCTAGGGCTAGAGGGTGATAAATTGATCGAATCGTTCTGGAATATTTGTTTACTTCATGATATTAGCTCCCGGGATCAATTGCTTCGGGAAGCTGTAAGAGTTACTCAGACTAGAAAGGCGTTAGAACAACAGAAAGTAGCTAATCAAACGCTTCTAGAATCGGAAGTATTGTTTCGATGGATGAAGGAACATGTAGGCGCGAGAGAATTGGGACATTTCCCAGGAGATCAGGATTTATTCAACAAACTTTATCAAGCTGGAAAGGATATCGACTTGTTGGAATATGCCCTGCAGACCTTACAGCAAGATCGTGTTACGGGAGGAATCATCGTCCATTCTGGTATCATGGATAGGTTTGTAACTATGTGTGATCATCATCATTACCAATCCCTTCTCATTACGGAGACAGAGAAATATATTCGAGGGTTAGTGGACACACAGAGTTTCAAGCAGCCGTTCAGGTTAACGCTGCTGACAGAAAACTATATTTTCGCAAAACTTCTGAAGGTATACTTTGAACCTTATCCTAATGTCAATGTCATTCAAGGATCTATATATCATCCGTTGCCGCTAACTGAAAAATTCGAAGCCATATTAGCCATTCCGAATTTCGGAATGAAAATGGACGAAGATGACGAAGTGACGATTCGGGATTCGGAGGGCGTGGCAGTTAATCATCTTATTCCGCTCTTACAAGACGGTGGAAGAATTAGTGTAACTTTCCCCGCACGGATGATGTTTCAATCGGGGAGCATCGCAACTTGGCGCAAGCAAACGAATGAATTAATCCCTGTCTGTAATATTAATTTGCTTCCAGATGGGTTGTTTCGTCCCTTTACTTCCATGAAGACCTATCAAGTCGAATTTGGAAACAAGCCAACAAAAGAAGTACTTCTAGGACGATTACAACTCCAAAAGATGGCGCTAGTTAGTGAGCGGGAAATCACCATTCATGTCGAGCAGTTTCTACAGCTGGAGAATTGGCGAATCGACATGCTGCTGGAAGAAGATCACGAATTGTTACACGTGTTCCAGCAAGCTACTGTTCCTAAGGTGAAACTTCGGGATGTCGCAGAGATCTTCCGGGGGAAGTCTATTTTAAAGCAAAATTTAAAATCAGGAACCATTAGAGTACTTAACATCTCCAATTTAGATGACGGCGAAGTGATTCTTGATGAACTGGAAACGATTGACGAGGAAGAGAGGAAGGTTAGACGTTACGAAATCCTCTCGGGTGATCTCGTGATGACCTGCCGGGGAACAGTAAACAAACTGGCAGTATTCCCGGAGTCTGAAGGGACCATCATCGCTTCTGCGAATATTATCGTTATTCGGTTTAAATCAACCATACTGAGTCAGTATGCAAAGATATTTCTAGAGAGTCCCGTGGGATCTACGCTGATTAAAGGACTTCAACGCGGGACAACCGTCATGAATTTGAATCCTGCAGATGTGGCCGAAATCGAAATCCCTCTTCTCACAAAGGAGAAACAGATAGATCGGATTAATCGATACACTCAAGAGAAACAGCGATATAAAACAATTGTCCAAGAGGCAACAACCCGTTGGGAGCAAGTGAAAAATCAACTTTACGGTGAATTATACTGAGGAGGACCAAGAAAACATGGCAACAGCTAATATAGGATTTGAAGAAAAATTATGGAGCATGGCGGATAAGCTGCGCGGGAGTATGGATTCCGCAGAATACAAGCATGTCGCGCTTGGCTTGCTGTTCCTGAAATATGTATCCGATGCATTTGAAGAGAAATTCGAGGCACTTAAAAATGAACCCTATGCAGATCCAGAAGATCGGGATGAATACATAGCGGCAAATATCTTCTGGGTACCAAAGAATGCGCGCTGGAATAATATTAAGAGTAGCGCCAAGAAACCGGAAATTGGGCAAATCATCGACCAAGCTATGATCGATATCGAAAAAGAAAATCCCTCACTCAAAGGTGTGTTGCCAAAGGATTATGCAAGACCGGCACTCGATAAAACGCGGCTTGGAGAAGTTATTGACTTGTTCTCATTCAAAGTCGGTGATGAAGCAAGTCGTTCTATAGACGTACTCGGCCGGGTATATGAATATTTCCTCAGCAAGTTCGCCAGCGCAGAAGGCAAGAACGGTGGCGAGTTCTACACCCCAAATAGTGTTGTTCAGCTTCTGGTAGCAATGATCGAACCTTTCAAAGGCCGTGTTTATGATCCGTGCTGTGGTTCTGGTGGGATGTTCGTTCAAAGTGAGAAGTTTGTAGAGGAACACCAGGGTAAGCTTGGGGATATTGCAGTATATGGCCAGGAGTCAAATCCGACGACTTGGAAATTGTGCAAGATGAACTTAGCGATTCGCGGACTCGATAGCAACCTGGGTGAGCATCATGCAGATACGTTTCATAATGACTTGCATAAAAACTTAAAGGCGGATTACATATTAGCGAATCCTCCGTTTAATATCAGTGACTGGGGCGGGGCTAGACTGACTGACGATGCTCGCTGGGCCTATGGAACTCCGCCTGCTGGGAATGCAAACTATGCTTGGATTCAGCACATGGTGAACAAACTTGCTCCGAGTGGTGTAGCTGGTTTTGTACTCGCCAATGGTTCGATGTCCACGAGTACTACTGCTGAATTAGAGATTCGTAGTAAGCTAGTTAATGAGGATTTGGTCGATTGTATCGTCACTTTGCCAGGGCAGTTGTTTTATTCGACGCAAATTCCGGTTTGTTTGTGGTTTATGGCCAAGAACAAAGCTCCTAAGGGGCTACGCGACCGCCGCGGCGAAATCTTGTTTGTCGATGCTCGTAAAATGGGACAGATGTCGGATAGAACTCATAAAGAGTTAAATACCGAGGATATCAAGAAAATTGCTGATACTTATCATGCTTGGCGTGGTCAGGCTGATGCGGGAGAATACGAGGATGTTAAAGGTTTCTGCAAAGCCACGAAGCTTGCAGAAGTCCAAGAACACGAATATATTTTAACACCTGGTCGGTATGTGGGAATCGAAGATATCGAGGAAGATAGCGAGCCATTTGAGGATAAAATGGTTCGGCTGACGACAGAATTAGCAGAGCAATTCTCCAAGTCCAAACACTTGGAAGATGAAATTCGCAAGCAGTTTGGGGGGATTGGGTTTGATTTCTGAAACAAGTTGGGAGAAAAAAAAGTTAAAGGACCTGTGCATTAAAATCGGAAGTGGTGCAACTCCATCTGGTGGGAAAGAAAATTATAAAACTTCCGGTATTAGCTTGATTCGAAGTCAAAATATTTATAACCATACTTTCTTGTATAATGGTCTTGCTTATATTGATGATGAACAAGCAAAGAAACTGAATAATGTTGATGTTCAACAGGACGATGTTCTTTTAAATATCACTGGGGACTCTGTTTGTCGTTGCTGTATTGTCCCTAATGAAATATTACCTGCAAGAGTAAATCAACATGTCGCAATTATACGAGTAGACAAATCAAAACTGGATCCCTTTTTTTTGAAGTCATTTTTAACAAATGAGCTAATGCAGAATTTCATGCTTTCACTTGCCCAAACGGGGGGGACTCGAGCAGCCCTAACAAAGGGGATGATCGAAGAGTTTGAACTTCTGGTTCCGGATTTAGGAGAGCAAAATAGAATTAGCAAAACTCTTTGCTCTCTAGACAAAAAAATTGAACTCAACAACGCCATCAACAAAAACCTTGAAGAAATGGCCCAGGCCCTTTTCAAACGGTGGTTTGTAGACTTTGAGTTTCCGAACGAAAACGGAGAACCGTATAAGTCCAGCGGTGGTGCGTTTGAGAAAAGTGAATTGGGGTTGATTCCTAAGGGCTGGAAGGTCGGGAACTTCCAAGAAATAATCTTAGAAACTTCAGGTGGAGATTGGGGGAAAGATAGTCCGGTAGGCAACTTTATTAAAGAAGTATCTTGTGTCCGCGGAGCAGATATTCCTGAAATCGCAAAAGGATCTACTGGTAAAGTTCCGCAACGGTTTATTTTGCTAAAAAATGCTGAAAAGAAATCCTTAGTTGCTGGTGACATAATCGTTGAAGTTTCAGGTGGGAGTCCAACACAGTCAACAGGCAGAACTGCATTCATCACTAATGAAGTTATCGATAAATTTGATCATCCTTTAATTTGCACAAATTTTTGTCGGGTTATAAAATCACAGCCAAGATTCCAAGAGTTTTTATATAGCTATCTTAATTGTATGTATAAAGATGATCTATTGTTTCAATATGAGAATGGAACGACTGGGATTAAAAATCTGGATTTAAATAGTTTGTTTAATGTACATCGCATTATAATTCCAGAGATTAATATTATCAATCAGTATGCGTCACTTTTTAGCAAAATTCACACTAATATTCAGCATATCGGAGAAGAATCTGCAACGTTATCTCAGATCCGCGATACCCTTCTCCCCAAACTTATGTCTGGTGAAATTCGAGTGCCTGTGGAGCAAGAGTACACTCAGTCTGTCGATCTGCCAATGGTTGCAGAAGATAGTGAGAAATACAGTGCCCACTAACTAATCAAGGGAGGCGCATCATATGGCCCTTTACACCACATCCTACACCGAGAGCGACTTGGAACAAGCTGCACTAGAGTGGTTCGAAGAGTTGAATTATAACAAAGCATATGGTCCAGAAGTATCGCCGGAAGGTGAATACCCGGAAAGGCTGCTCTATCAGGATGTTATTCTGAAAGACCGTCTTCGCGAGGCTCTTATTCGAATCAACAAGCGACTGCCAAGGGAAGCAATTGAGGAAGCTATTCGTATTATTGAAGTGCCTCGCAGTCCAAGCCTGATAATCAACAATAAAGCTTTCCAGAAAATGATTACCGATGGTATTGACGTACAGTATCGGGCGACTAACGTTGACTATCCAACAGAGAAGGTTTGGTTATTCGATACTCATCCTGACCGAGTAGATAATAACGACTTTCTGGTCGTTAATCAATTCACAGTAATCGAGAATCAAAAGGATAAGCGGCCGGATGTGGTGGTCTTTGTGAATGGCCTTCCGATTGCAGTCTTGGAGCTGAAGAGCGCCTCCAATGAAGAGGTGGGAATTAGTGATGCATACAACCAGGTACAGACATACAAAAAGGCGATCTCATCTCTTTTTACATATAATTCATTTTTGGTCATCAGCGATGGTGTTAATGCTCGTGTAGGAAGCTTGACGGCAGATGAGGAACGGTTCATGATGTGGCGGACGATTGATGGGGAAGATGTTGCCTCTTCCTCTCTCCCTCAACTTGAAGTGTTGATCAAAGGTATGTTCGAGAAAAGCAGGCTGCTTGATATTATCAAGCATTTTGTCTTGTTTCAGACGGATGGGGAACATCTCTTCAAAATATTAGCCGGTTACCACCAATACCATGCTACTAACAAGGCGATAGCGTGTACGGAGAGAGCAACAATGGAAGAAGGGGATCGAAAAATCGGTGTCATCTGGCACACTCAAGGCTCCGGTAAAAGCCTATCCATGGTCTTTTACGCCGGAAAGCTAGTACTGACAATGGACAATCCGACGATTGTTGTCGTAACAGACCGAAATGATCTGGACGATCAACTGTTCGCTACGTTCAGCAAGTCGAAAGATTTGCTGCGTCAAACCCCTCAACATGCAGAAAACCGCACACATTTACAAGAGTTGTTATCGGTGGAGTCAGGTGGGATTATTTTCACAACGGTACACAAGTTTTCACCTGAAGAGGGCGACTCAAAGTACCCTGCACTCACCAATCGCCGCAATGTGATCGTCATCGCAGATGAAGCTCATCGTAGTCAATATGGATTTCAGGCCGAGATGGTTACTGGTGAAGATGAGACAAACATTAAGTACGGATATGCCAAATACATGCGCGATGCATTGCCAAACGCCTCCTATATTGGCTATACAGGTACACCTGTTGAGTTGACCGATAAGAATACCCCTGCTGTCTTTGGTGATTATATCGATATCTATGACATGACGCGAGCAGTGGAAGATGGAACAACCGTCAAGATCTACTATGAAAGCCGAATTGCCCGGTTGGAGTTATCTGATACAGAACAGCCCATCATTGATAATGAGTATGAAGAAATTACGGAGTATCAAGAATATACGCAGCAAGAAAAGCTGAAGTCTAAGTGGGCGCGGTTGGAAGCGTTGGCTGGCTCGGAGAAACGGATCAAACAAGTAGCCAAGGACATGGTCAATCACTACGAGCAACGTCAAGGTGCCATGTATGGTAAAGCGATGATCGTTGTTATGTCGCGCCGTATTGCTATTGATTTGTATAAAGAAATTATCGCGCTTCGACCGGATTGGCACAGTGATGACGACAACGAGGGTAAAATCAAAATCGTTATGACAGGAACCTCCAGTGATCCAGCAGAATGGCAAACTTATATTGGAACGAAGCGCCGTAGAGAACAATTGGCAAAACGAATGAAAGATTTGAAAGATCCTCTTGAAATCGTAATTGTCCGCGACATGTGGTTAACGGGATTCGACGTCCCTAGTATGAACACCATGTACATTGACAAACCCATGAAGGGACACAACCTAATGCAGGCGATTGCCCGTGTAAATAGGGTGTTCCGAGACAAACCAGGCGGACTAATCGTGGACTATATTGGCATTGCGGATATGTTGAAATCAGCACTCCAACGATACACGGAAAATGATCGCAAGACTGCGGGGATCGATACAGATCAGGCGGTTGACTTCATGCTTGAGAGAATCCAACTTATTCGAGAACTTTTGCACGGACATGACTTTACTAGATTCGCTTCAGAGAAAGCCTCTGAGCGGATGAAGGCCATCGTTGAAGCTGTGGACTATGTACTGGGACTTGGGGATCAAGGAAAACGTAGTTTTGTGAATTGGACGACGGAGTTGGCAAAAGCATATGCTCTATGTGCTACTACAGAAGTTGCAGAGCAAGTGAACTTGGAGATTAGTTTCTTTAAGGCTGTCAAATCAGGGATTGTCAAAATTATCACGACGGAAAACAAGAAGAAGACGACGAATGAGTTAGACGCTGAATTAAATCAACTTATCTCAAAGTCGATAATGTCCGACGAAGTCATTGATATTATGGAAGCAGTCGGATTGCAAAAGCCGGACATCTCGATATTGTCGAATGAATTCCTGGAGAATGTACGCGGGATGAAACAAAAAAACCTTGCGGTAGAGTTGTTGAGAAGGCTGCTTCAGGGTAAGGTGAAGGCTGTTTCAAGAGTCAGCATTATTCAGTCGAAGAAGTTTTCCGAGATGCTGGAGGAAGCTGTTCGTAAATACAACAACCGTACAATCGAGACAACGCAGGTCATTGAAGAGTTGATCCAGATGGCCAAAGAGATGAACGCTGCCGTAAAGCGAGGTGAAGATCTTGGACTCATTAAAGAGGAAGTAGCCTTCTACGATGCCTTGTCCTCAAATGAAACAGCCAAAGAACTGATGGGTGATCTCGTTCTCAAGCAAATAGCTCATGAATTAACCCAAGCTATTAAAAGCAACATCAAGGTGGATTGGACGCTTCGGGAGAATGTCCGGGCCCAGATGCGGATTACCGTTAAACGATTACTTAAGAAGTACGGTTACCCGCCGGATCTTGAGAAGATGGCTATAGACCTCATCATTCAGCAAGCAGAATTGATGGCTCATGCAGAGACAGAAGAATTTAGATATTAACAGACAAACAGACATCAGGTGTAGCTAAAAGAATTTCTTTTTTAGCTGCGCCTTTTTAATAGGAGGAGTTATACGATGGGTACTGATAAAGAAGTACTAATAAAAGAATACCTCAAGGCTCTTCATGAAGATAATGCTGCAGTTTTTGCTGGAGCGGGATTATCAGCAGCCTCAGGGTTCGTTAATTGGAAGGAACTTCTTAGAGAAGCTGCAGAGGAACTCGGTCTTGACATTGAAAAGGAAACTGATTTAATTTCTCTAGCTCAGTATTTTTTTAATAAAAATGGCCGACAGAGACTCTCACAGTTAGTTATCGACAATTTTTCTGCGGATGCGAAAATAAATGACAACCATATTATATTAGCACAGCTTCCTATAGATACTTATTGGACAACAAACTACGATAGACTTATTGAAAAGTCATTAAGTGAAGCTGGAAAAAACCCCGATGTAAAAATAAAACAAACGGATCTTGCCCTCCTAAAGCCTAAAAGAGATGCAATTGTTTACAAAATGCATGGAGATATTGAAAGAGCAAATGAAACTGTATTGATAAAAGATGAATACGAAATGTTTCATGAGAATAATCAGCTGTTTTCAATTGGGCTTAAGGGAGATTTGATTTCAAAGACTTTTTTATTTATAGGTTATAGCTTTGAAGATCCTGATTTAGAGTATATTTTAAGTCGAATTAGAGTCTTAATGGGTCACGATGGAAGAAACCATTTTTGCTTCTTTAAAAGGGTTAACAGAGATGATTATAATTATCTCCCAAAAGATGAGGCCGATGAGAAGTTTAGGTATGATTCGATTAAACAGGAACTAAAGTGTGCGGATTTGGAAAGGTATCATATTAAACCTGTGTTAGTTGAAAAATATTCAGATATTACCGATATTTTAAAGACTATTTATCAGCGATATAGTAGATCGAAGATATTAATCTCAGGAAGTGCTATTGAGTATAAACAATTTACGAATGATGAGAAGAATGCTCGGTTGTTTATTCATACATTGAGTCATGAGATTGTAAAGGCTGGATTCAAAATTGCTTCTGGATTCGGGCTGGGAGTTGGAAGTGCTGTTATTAACGGATCATTAGATTATGTCTATTCTACAAATAAACGAAAAATTAGTGATTATTTAATATTAAGGCCATTTCCCCAGTTTGCAACCAATGGTTTAGAATTGCCACATTTATGGAATCAGTATAGACAAGACTTTATATCAGATGTTGGTTGTGCAATTTTTATTTTTGGAAATAAAGATGAAGAGGGCAATGTAGCAGATGCAGACGGTGTTAGAAAAGAATTTGATATTGCTGTCGCTCAAGGAGTTAAAGTGATTCCAATTGGAGCTACAGGTTATATGAGTAAAATTCTGTGGGAAGAGATTATAAGAAATTACAATAAATATTATAATGACTTTCCAGCCCTCAAAGCTGACTTTGAATTCATTGGACATGCACACCATGATCATCATGAAATTATTAAGAGAGTAATAAAAATTGTTAATACTCTGAAGAACGGTAGATGATTTTAATAAAATATCTTACTTTTGGGAGTGATTTATTATGGGGAGAAAAATCTTTGTTTCTTATAAATATTCTGACAGCAGTGTGTATCCTTTAAACGGCAACTATTTTACGACAGTAAGAAATTACGTAGATGAGCTACAAAGTAAGTTAAAAGAAGATGATCACATTAACAAAGGCGAAGCTGATGGTGAGGACCTAAGTGAATTTAAAGATGAAACAATTTGGACTGGATTGAAGAAAAAAATTTTTGATAGTAGTATCACCATCATATTAATTTCTAAAAATATGAAGACTATTTATACTAATGAGGAAGATCAGTGGATACCCTGGGAAATTTCATATTCATTGAAAGAGCTAACGAGAGATGGTAGAACGAGTGGCGCTAATGCTTTATTGACGGTTGTTTTGCCAGATCCAAATAATGGTTATGAATATTTCATTCAAGACAACTCATGTCCGTATTGCAAATGTACGACGCTGATGACAAATACTCTATTTAAAATCTTAAGAGAAAACATGTTTAACCTTAAGTCACCAACATATAGTGATTGCAGTAATCACAACGAAGGAAGCAAGGTGTACACAGGGGAGTCTTCGTACATTCGTTCTGTTAAGTGGTCAGATTTTATTGATAATATCGATGGATATCTTCAAATAGCATATAACATTAATGAAAATATAGATCAATATAACATCCGAAAAAGTGTTTAAAATTACTCGTAATTAGGAGAACCACAAGTATGCCTGGTATAGCCCAAAGAAAGTACGTTGGTGAAACAATGCGAATCAATAAGACTATAAGTCGAATATTGAGACGGTTATCTGATGTATTACCTTATAACTACAGCGCTGAAACGCTGTTGGAGTTATTTCAAGATCTGTATCCTAGAGAGTGGATGGAATTAGATCAACGTTATCATCAATATAAAAAGAAAGATGCATTTTTATCAAAGAACGGTAAGAAGATCAGATATAAGCCTGATCCACCGAGAGAACATTTTCTCAATTTGCCTAAAGTCAAACACATGATATCTAAGGGGGCGATTGCCAAGCACAAGGCCAACTTTGATAAGAATGGTTATCAACAAAGGCTCGATAATTATAAGGCCAAGAGGCAAAGCGCTATTCAAAGTAGGAATAAAAAGATTGCTAAAGCTAATGAACTTATTCAAAACGTTGAACCACTTTATATTGATGCCTTTATTGCTGCTTATCACAAAAAAGGCATAAGTATAGACGGAAAGCTCGAGATATTTAAAGAACTACAGAAATATAAATCAAGAAAAGTTATTGAGTTTTTTTACAAGCTTAATGATAGTGAACGGAATAACCAAATTAGGAATATGGCGTTTAAGCACTTACAATCGACAGGAAGCTACGCTAAATTAAGAAAACACTATAAAGGAAAGAAAAAAGAATATATGACAGAGAGAAGTCAGTTTTACATGACTCCTCTCGATTTATTAAATAGAATTGAAAGTAACAATGTGCAAAACAAAAAAGTATATGATGTATTTATTTCACATAGTTACAAAGACTCCGCAATCATAAAGAAGATTATGAAAGCCTTTAATAAGCATTCTCTTAATGTATACTGTGACTGGACAAGTGATAATGACTTCCTAAAAAGAGAGCTAGTCAGTGAATATACAAAGGTTGTATTACAAAAAAGGTTAGAGCAATCAAGAAACTTAGTATTTGTTAAAACAAAGAACTCTATTGAGTCTGATTGGGTTAATTTTGAATTAGATTATTTTAACAATCTAGGAAAATCAATATTTTGTATCAATCTATCAGTTGAAGAAGACATGCTATTTGCAGGACTTGATTATAATGCTGAGAATGAAATTGTTCAATGGAATCGGAGTGATTGACATTAAAATTCATGAGTATGAAAAAGGCTTAGTGTGGGATGAAAATGATGAATTTATTGATCAAGGATGGGGAGAATTAAAAGAGAAAATAAAGAACACACACGGCGGAATAGGTATCATAGCAGCTGATTTTGATGAGTTGTTGAGGTTTTGGGAATTACATCAACTTTCACAACCAGAACGTAGACGAACTCATTTTGCAAAATTAGTTGAGAATGCTCAATCAGATGAGGATATTGAATTATTATCCGAAATACTATCAATTATTTTAATTAAACCATGGAGAACAAATTTGCAAGCGGGTTGGTTCATATACTACCTAAGAAAAGGAAAAAACCTTGAGTTATTTGATGTCGATCGTGCCTGTAGAGTTCTTAATGAGTTATGGGATATTCATGAATATGCTACGAAAGTGCTCATATTTACACTGGAGAGTTTCATATGGGAAGATACTTTGGTTAGAGAATTGTTGAATGAGTCGATAATATTGCGTAAAGAACTTAGACATATATTAAATCCTGCGAAAGTATTTATCTCCTATTCAAGAATTGATAAAGATATTACATCTCAATTGCGTAAAAAACTTGATGAACATGGGTTAAAGGTATGGATGGATACAGAGGAGATACTGCCTGGTGAAAAATGGAAACAAGAAATTAGGAATGCTCTTGAAAAATCGGAATTTGTTATTGTTTGTTTCTCCGAAAAATCCATTATGAATACTGAGGGTTATTTTTATGATGAATTAAAAATAATAAGAGAGATAATGCATTCAAGTAGTCAAAGTGTATTATTTTGTATTCCTATTGCAATAGATGACTTTGATAGAAAAATAACACCAAATGGATTTGAAGAGAATCATATTTTAGATTTATATGAGGACATGGATATTACTATAAGTAAGATAAGAGATACGATTATTAAATTCAGAAGTACAACTGATGTAGATATAGAATCCTCAGTCTAATAATTATTTTCTCGTAAATAGTGGATAGTTATTATGTTATCTTTTTCAGTCTAAAACTTATTTCTCAATACCTGACGATTTTGTAACCGAGCATTTGCATTAATCTAAGCCCTTGTTACACAACGGTTTTTCAAGCATAAAAAAGGACTTCACCCTAACTTGGAGAAGTTTTTTGGTAACGACACCAAAACACTCAAGAGGAGGAAGTCCCCTATGTATATTCTCCAAGAAAGTCTGTTTTCCTTTGAGGAGCTTCAAAAAATGGAATCGAAAGAGCGATTGCCTATCTTTTTCAGCGCACAGGACTTACGACCGTATGCGAGACCATTGAGAAATCCTTCACCCCGAGGAGCGGACGGACACTGCCGTCAAGGTATTCTTCGTGCATTACTCGCGGCACCCTTAGAGAACATCGATACGTTCACCGGCCTTACGCGCAGACTGGAGTTTGACCTTCACTTCCGTTACCAGTGTGGACTTCGGCTGGACATCCCCGCCCCTTCGATTTCTACGTTAAGTCGAGTTTTTGCCGAGTTGACTCGCAAAGGCCTTGCTCAGCAGTTGTTTGACGATCTTGTCGCTCAGTGTCAAGAAGCTGAAATCATCGACGGAACTCATGTCGCCATCGACAGCGCAGCCACGAGAAAAAAGAACCCAAGCGAAAAAGCGAACTCACCGGCAATGCCAACTGGGGAGTTAAACTCGATACGTTTGGCAACAAAGTCAAGTGGTTTGGGTATAAGCTGCATCTGTCCGTCGATACGAAGAGTGAACTTCCGATTGCCCTCAACGTTACACCTGCTCATGTGAATGATGGCGATGAGGGACCTACACTCATGAAGCGAACCGTCGAACGATTTAAGCCTCGATTTTTCATGTTGAATGCAGGATATGACCAAATTATTTATTAATTTAAAATGACTGGAGATAAAAGAAATTCAACATATTATTAATTGAAAATACTGTATTAAATGGAGCGGGAATTAGAGAAAGGATAAATGTGATAATTGTAAATACAATTGATTTTCAATAAACATCCCACGGAACGTATAAAGTCCCTTTGTATATATATTTCAATAAAAAGGGGGATTGGACAGTAACTCAGAATTTAGTCGTCCTAGTTCAATCTAGCCGTTCATACTCTCTAACAAGCTTATAAAAGGTTGTTTTTTTAACTTCTATTTCACGCATAGCATGAACAGCTGATATGACAGAGAAGGTTATGATGGCGATGGTTTAAATGAGTATGGATATGATGAGGATATGAACAGTGCAAATGATTAAGATTACTTACATATAATGAAGAATTAATAGAAAATGAGAAGCCCCGATTCCCTTAGTGGAGTTGAGGCTTTTATTGTTGCACATCAGAATGTATTGAGTGGCGAATAATGTAGTATAGTTTCTGCTTCAAATTGTATCACCTAACCTAATAATACAAACAACAACGCCAACCTCTCCCCGATCAATAAGGGAAAGGTCGGGGTTGTTGCTAAGGATTCAAATTGTTAAAATATGTCCCTGTCAGGATTACATCGCTCGTATCCTTCAACATAAGTTCCGTCATCGCGATAATCATCATCAACCCAATGTGTTCGAGTCGTCCTGGTACTCGTCATATGTCTCATAGATCACTGAATGCGAAACGAGCCTTAAAGCTATTCTAGAGGCCTGTTTTTTTGTTGTTCCGAACAACTAAGTCTCGTACCGCGGAACTGCATCATGACGGGTTGAATGGGCTTGAGATTCATCATCCCGCCGGCCTAGAATCGAATCATCATGCTTTTCATAGTGCGGACCCCTTGAAGCATGTACATCAATATAGCTTCAAACCGATGGTGCTGGATCTCGGAGATATACATTTCGTGAAGCCTCACTTCGTTCAGGGATATATCAAAGAAGACGGCACGGTCGTAAAGGGATATTTCCGCGACAGTGATGGCAATACACCCATTGACAGACCGCTGGGGGCAGGCGGCGGATATTATGCTCATAATCCTGGCACGGCCGGTCTCTACTCGAGCTAAACTCTTTTATTGTTCCTATTGAAAAAAGCAGCAAAAAGCTTAGGCCTACTAACAGGTCTGAGCACCTACCTTTTGCTTTTCATTCTTTTTGCCCATCCATGCCACCGGGTATCCCTATTTGCAAAGGAATTAAAGATTCGGAATGGACCCGTCAGAGTATCTTCCCTGATGGGTCCATTCCGGGTGGTGGGGTATCACAGCTTAATAAAATAATTATCTCCCTATTTCACATCTACTATTTTTATGCGTGTGGCAGAAGGCATTTCTGGTAGCCGCCCACCTTTTCTAGCCGCGAGCCTGCCTTCCAGTGTACTTGGTCCTACCACTTTCGCCCAGCCAACATTTGTTTGTGTTAAAGCAGATTGGGGAACATAAAACTCAATATACATTGAACCTGGTTTTGCTTGTTTTCTAAATGCATTAACGTCTGCAGGATGAGCAACATGCGTGGTGCCGGTATAA
This sequence comes from Paenibacillus sp. MMS20-IR301, assembly GCF_032302195.1. Classification (NCBI taxonomy): domain Bacteria; kingdom Bacillati; phylum Bacillota; class Bacilli; order Caryophanales; family Paenibacillaceae; genus Paenibacillus; species Paenibacillus sp. MMS20-IR301. The sequence goes on along the minus strand of NZ_CP135275.1, from coordinate 5,637,829 downwards.
CTTTCTATCACCTTTCCTGTTTTAATCATAGAGTCGTACTCCTGTTTAGACATCCATCTGCCTACAATGGTTAGGGTTACTTCCCCTATGCTATTTACGACTGAAGCACTCAGCCCATCTTCCGCTTTACGTATTGCTTGTTCTTTCATCATACTCGTCTCCTTTAAAATGAAATGAAAAAAGCGCAGGAGAACATCCCTGCGCTTCGCTAGAAATTTACGAGAGAACAAAAAAGGCCCAAGTAGCAGCCAATGAAGACTGTCACTTGGGCCTTTGCCTAATCAGTAAAGTTACTGCCGTATGGAGAATTGCGTTAAAAGTGGTGAACTTAGAAAACAAAAAAAGCCCCATACGTAGCCAAAAGACTACGTATGGGGCTCATTAGATATCCTTCTATTAAAGGCCAATTAAACACAAAAAAGGCCCTGTATGATAACCATTACAAGGTTACACACAGAGCCGCTTAAAATTATATGTGAGGTTGAGCAAACAGAAAAAGCCCCATGGAAAATAGGCACAGATCTACTCCAGCAGAGCTCTTTGATTACGCTTCTATAATTAGAAGAATACAATTGATAAAACTATATGAGTCATTTATTAATCTATTATCTTAATATAATCAGGGTATCCCTGATAAAACTAATTCCCCCGGCTTGTCCTCAAAAAACAGACGTTTTTATACTATACCGCAAATTCTTACGAATATATTTAAGGACATTATCTTCTGCACGGCGTTTATTCCGGTGGACGGTTGCCTGTTTACGGCCGCGCGTTACACCATACTCCCTTTCAGTGGTGGCATTATCGCCATAACAGTGTTCGAGCGTTTCAATTTGTACGGAGCTTTTTAAGCACTCTTTATGCATACCTACATGAACAATCAGCTGATAGTAGCTTTTCTTTTGCGCGCGGGTAAGCGTCCTTCCCTCATCCTCCAATCGGAGTGCAGTGCTAATCAGGACATTCCGGGTCACTTCCGGATCTATCTTTTCCGGTGATCTGAGGGTGGCCATAGCATACTGCTGCTCTATCTGCACTCTAGGCTTAGCTATATTCCCATTCACGTATTTTTTACGATTCCATCTCTTATTCAGCCGGCTAATAATATTCCGTCTGATAAAAGGACGTAATTTCCACCGAGCATCAAAGCGCGGTAAAAATTCGAACGCAATTCGCTCAATCATTTCAGTTTCCATATCTGATGGCGGAACGTCCCGAACATCTGTCCAACACATACGCAGTGCACTACGAATGATCCGCTCAAAGTAAAGAGAAAATAACCTATATTCATCGGGAGTAACTGTTCCATTACGGATGGTTTTCCCAATTCGGCAAACGCAGTGGTCACAAAGCACAGGTTCAATGACGGCAGAAGGTTTCGATACAGGATAGGCATTAGGCTCTAAAAACGATTCTGTGTAAATATCGTATCTCCGTTTTAATCTTCCATGTATTCGTAAAACGGCCCGTAGGGCTGTTCTTGGACCAGGAGCCTCTATCACTTCATTAACTATGGCCCCGGTCTTTACCACCGTCCCCTTAATGTGATAAAGCTCCATCTTTCTGATCACCTTTCATTCGTGGAGGATTTAGACCTAATTGCTCCTTTATTTTCATCTGTGGGGAGTAAAAAAGCTATGATATTGTTTGAAATTCTGCTCGTATTCACTCTGAAGGTGGTACTTGTATGAAGCCGATAAACGAACTCAAAGATTTAGTCTGAGAACATTGAATGCCTATGCTATCCAGAACAATAGTTTAATGAAACAGCGACAGTCTAGGGCTTTATTTCCTCGTCCTTTGCTATCACTGTTATTTTTTTAGAGCCACTCTAATACTTTGTTTCTTCAGACATAAATAGGTGAATATTGCATGGAATCGATTTCCATACGGTTAATTACTGATTCAACTATCTCCGAAAATAAGGTAGTATAGGTATTATGTCTCATGACTTTAGACAAAAACAGCGTGATACCTACTGGAGGAATAAAGCTATGACAGAAACCGTCCATTTGACCTCTGCTTTTCACGATATGCGTAACCGGCTTCGACAGCTAATAGGCGAAATAGTCGGATCTGGGCTCGATATCTTCCTGTCGGACGAAGGCAGTGTACTTATTCAACAACTTAAAGAAATACATAACAAGTTCGCTCTTGCCGTGTTGACGCAGGAACGGCAGGTTGTAGCGGTTACCGGGTTGCAGGGTGCAGGAAAGACGACGATCGTGAAGCGACTGTACGAACTAGACGATCAATATCTTCCCGAGAATCCGGGCCGCGGTGAGCAACTTCCAATATTGATTACCGAGTATGATATCAGCCAACCGGAAGGTCAGGTCTGGCGGGGAAGTATCCGCGGTGAGGACTATTTACTGGAACCAACGCCACTGGAATCCGCTGCGTTTCGCAATATTGCTTCCAATCCGTCGACCGACGATATCTGGCTGGAACTTAAAGTGCCTAATCGCTACTTCCGCGATTCCAGCAAGTCATTGGCCCTGCTGCCGGGCTTCGAAAAAGACGACAGCCAGAGTTCCCAGCAGTTGCTTCTACACCTGCTCTATTTATCTACCTCCAGTATCGTTGTGTTTCGCAAGGATACTTACGCCCGGCAGAGTAACGAGACGATGTTCAGACGAGTGAAAGACGTTTATCGGGACGTAAAGCCGATTTACGTTCTATCCCACGGAGATATCAACCCCGAGCATAACGAGGCGATGAAGGCCCAAATGGGCGAAGACTTCGGTATTGGAATCGAGGAGAGCGACAGAATCGTTGTGGCCGGCGATCCCGTGAGTTTTGGGGAGGAATGGCTACACAGTCTAACGAAGGCAGTGCAGAAATACGGCTATGTGAGCGGTGAAAGTGAGCTAAAGCAGCTTCGGCTTTTGGAACAGTTAACAGACAATGTCCGGAAGCAGTTGGGTCATCTTGATCAACTGTTGAAAGCTGAAGAGATTCAAAATATCGCAAGCAGCAACAACGGCAGTTTCGAGAGCACAGCACAGCTACTATATTATTTCGAAAGTATATATGAGAAGGACTTAGCTCTTCTAGAGCGGGAGATTAAGGACAAGCTCACCGCGCGGACACAGAAGGCGCATTCGATTTTCAACACCTATATTAAGGATAACCACAGTTTCTGGAAAAGGTTCACTTCCCGATTTACGCCGAATGCTCTGGAAGAACAGGAGAAGCTACAGCGTGCGATTGAAGATGCCTGGCTGCAGTCAGCGGTGGAGAAACCGGATGAGACAATCATTCGTAGCGTGGATGCGTACGCCAGTAGAAACGCAGAGTTACTAGGGCTACCGAACGGGCAGGCGGAGAAACCAAGCGTTGCGTCCTCGGGCATACTGGAAGTTCCGGTAATTCAGCCGCTTTCGATCATACCGGCGGTTCCGATCACTCCTGGCTCACCCGGAGTAACGGCAGGGAAGGTGAGAGAAGTCCCCGGAGTGTCAGTCGTTTCGTCCGCACATGCGAAGCTCAACCGAAGCGCTCTGGCGAAGATTGATCGCTTCTTCGATCTCGCGAAACATGGAGATACGATCGTAGACCCACTTGACCGTGACGACCTGAAGGCGTTGGTAACCATCGGCTTCATGCTTGGAGGCCAGTCGCTTGTGGCTCAGCCGTTGCTCGCCGAGGCAAGCGACATACAGGAAATGATGCGCTTGGGAGTGCCGATCGGCCAGGATCAGATAAAAGCGATGGATAAGACGATTAAGGACGTAGAGACATTCTCTGGACATCTTGACACGCTTAAAAAGCTTTCTCCCTTAGTACTGAAAATTATCCCTGTTATCCTTGGAGTGGATATCGTGGTTGACGGAGAAAGCGACATCCTCAACAATGCGACTAAAGCGCTGGCTGGTCTCGGCATCACGGTATCGCCACTCGGGCTGGTTACAATGCTGGGTGCCGGCTTCGCGACCGTCTATGCAGTGAATGCGATACAAAAGGGGGTACAGGAGACGAATCGTTACCAGTTGGAGCTTTCGCAGGCTGGACGTAACGTCATTGATTTGTTACCGGCTCTGCAGGCGGAAGCGTTCGTCAACTCCTTACGGAACACACTTGAAACGATGGCAGACAAGCTTCGTGAGGTCCATCAGCGGCGTATCGGCGCTTATGACCAGGACGGTTATCTCGAGAAGATTCAGTATGCATCCCGTCGCATCAAGAAGCTAAACGCCATTATTCAGAAGCAACTGGTCTTGAGACATGCTGGACTTACTTTGTAAGCTTGACGCGGAGCGCTGGGATTGGACGATGAGTGGCGTAGAGGAATTCCAGAGCGGATTTCTTGGGCTACAAGAGAGAGGGGATAATAAACAACGGGTGACGATCGGCGTTTACGGTCCCACTCAGGTCGGGAAAACGACGTTGATCCTGAAAATTCTCGGGATCCGCGATATGCATCTCGTCGCTCTTTCGAAGGCGTTGCGTGGGAACCGTGCCGTCGGGAACTCAGCGACGGTGACCAGTACAAACTACCGGCAATCCGAGGATGATATATTTCATGTGTATTTTCCGGGCGGGCAGGTGCGTTCCTGTGCGGACTTGCCTCAACTTGCTGAGGTGATGACTGAGCTTCGAGAGACTGTTGAATCGGAGGAATCCTATCCGACTCGACCGATCACGATTCAGCTTGCGAGGTTTCTATTCGACCAGACTGAGCTTGCAAGGCGCGAGCAGACGATTGAAATTCTGGATCTGCCTGGCGATGACGGCAAAGAAGAGCGAGAGAAGGCGCACGTGGATCGTTGCTTGAAGGATTATCTCCCACACTGCAATGTATGCATCCTGATGGAGATATCCAGTCAACTCGTGCAATTGACTCAACTCCAACAGGAACATGTCAGGGATTGGCAGTGGCAGCCCAGCAAGTTCAGAATCGTACTGACGAGAGCTATATCGGATTCTTCCGTGAAACGGCGACTGACCCAGGACGCCTACCCGTCACCGGTAGAACTACAGCAGGAATACCGCCATGAGCTGACCCGACTACTCGCTGACGACAGAAGCTGTAGGGTAGAGGTCTATCCTTTGGAGTTCGGAGATTCCTGGGACTCTATTGAGCGAAATGACCCTGAACTCTACCGAAAATCCAAGCCACTGGTCGACGCGATCTACTCGCAGCTCATTCAAGATTTAAGTGCCACCTGTTCACCACGTCATCATATTATTCGGATGATGGACCTCGACGGGCTTGTGGAGAAGCGAAGCCATGAGGCATCAATCATGTACAAGCAGGAATTGGCACAAAACGCTAAAATGCTGAAAGAAAATATGACGAGCCAGAAAGTTTTGGCGATTAAAGAGACAAAGCTGGAACATTCATTAGAACACTGTGAAATCGATCTGCAGTATTTGAAGCAGCTGACCTTTACGAAGCCATCCATACATATGTTTCCAGGCTGGTCTGAACGTACATGGAAGCAATGCTCAGCGAATTTATTGAAAAACGAATTCATGCTTGCTGTCGACAAGCTTGCGAATGATTACGAGCGTTTGCTGAAAGACCTCATGAAGACGCTAGAGAGGTCAGCCAAGAGCTATGAGCTAACATGCTTGAAAGTGAATTTTGCGTTTGTTAAGCCGAGCGTAAGCATCGATAAGTTTATTGACCGATACTGGTCGGAATCTGCGTTCTCAAAAGATCTTGCACAATGCGAGACGGTATTGAAAGAAGCAAACGACAGGGAATTTGACCGACTATATGAGGCGCTAGCTAAAGTGAAAAAGGATCTTGCAGCAAAGCTTGCGGTTTATAAAGCGGGGCTGGAACGGCAACTCCGGACAATTGCGAAGGAAAAAACTCATGCAGATAAGAGGAAAATGGAACTCGAACTGGAAACAGAGCGGATTGAGCACAGTATGGTGAAGTCCCATCTGGATTGGAAACAAGACAAGCGTAGAGTGGCGCAGCGCAATCTGTATTTGCAGCAATCATTCACGGCACAATCCCGAACCTATTACGAGCACCTGGTCTCCCCAGTCGTGCCGGCTACGGAGAAGTGGCTTTACCATCAATACTGGAACTTGATGTTTCAGGATATGCAATGGTTAGAACGATACGAGCAGCAACAGATTACACAGCAAGCTACAAGCGGAGGTTAATCGCATGACAGATAAAGTGAACGAAAAATATCGCAAGGCGATCGAGGATCTCCGGCAAATCAACGACGATCTTTTCTATGAGGATTTAAAGAACAAGCTCAATGATCATGTGGACAGGCTGGAATTGAGCTATGAGACGTCCAAGAAGGGCATTGAGGCGATGAATGGGACCATTCGGCAGGTTCCAATAGACATTGACCTAAAGATGGAGGAACTCCACAAAGCGTTTACGCAACACAGCTTTCAAACATTGGACGACATGAAAAAGGAGCTGCGTGAATCACATCAGCAATCTTTAGTCGACCTGCATGGTGTTATCGATGTATTCGTGCAACTTCAAAATAACTTTGTTGCAATTCAGGATAATCTCAGCTATCTCAATCAGGAGCAGGTTAAGCAGTGGGATGAGCTGAATCGGAGGCTAATGGATCGTTTTGAACAGTTAGAAGCGCAGATGGCTGCTCAGGGCGAGGCGGCGGCGGATATACGTGAAGGCGCGGCTGTTCAGCTGTCAGTGGCTAAAGAGCAACACATGGAATTACTGGTGGCGCTGAAGGAGGAACGCCGACGTAATGTGTTGACTCGCAACTTCATGTTCGGCCTACTGGTAGCTATCATCGCTGCGGAGGCCATCAGGTTTGTGATTGGAGGGTAACTAACCTTAGTTGAGGCTAAGTCATTATGCTCCCTCAAAATGATTAAGAATACTCAATCTAGCTAACGGCCACCATTAGGTGGCCGTTTTTGCATTACTAGGCAGTTACGCACAATGATTTAATGTAAAAAATGTAATTTATAGTATGCTATTCTCGTCAACCAATAATGAATTGTAGGTGGGGACTCATGAATCAATCGTAAAAGAAGGTATCTAATATAATTGCCGTAATCATCATTCCATTGTCGTTTGATATGCAATGACACTCACCAGATACAACCACCCTTCCACGGTCCAGATATAGGTGATATCGCTTACCCATTTCTCTCCGTGCTTCGTGGCTTGGAACTCACGGTCTAACACGTTGTCTTGAATGGGCAGCGTATGATTGGAGTTGGTGGTCGCCTTGTACTTCTTGACCGTACGCGAACGAAAACCCTGTTTCCTCATGATCCGGCCGACCGTGCGTTCGGAGATGACGATCCCTTGATGGTTCAACTGCCTCGTGTTTTTGGGACTCTCATATAGTCAATCCGGGCAAATAATTCGGCCAAGTGTAAATATGCTCGTAAACGATCTCGTATTCAACCGTGGCTTAAGCCGTTGAATGTCGACCGGGTATAGGATTGCCGTTAGTAGATAGGTGAGACAGCCTAAACAGCCTGCCGTAGTCATCTCTTCTTTAGGCTCCGGTTTTACCCCAAATAGCTTACGTACACCCGCTTTATATGCCTAGCCCAGCAATGCTTCAATTAATCAATCCATCTCGATATTCTGCCTTCCAGCCAACGTTTGATTAGTGAGTCATTCCTTCCTCAATTCATTGAAGCTGGAGTGGTTTTTTTCTATTCCTAAAAGGACGTGTGTAAAATGTGTCGAAATAACAAGATTAGATAATCCTTCCACAGGGACATACATTCCATGACATCCCATCGTCAGAAACATGTGGTTTAATTATATCAAATCGCAAACACCGGAGGGATTAAGAGTGGACATACAAGCTTTAATGAATGCTTTAACTGGGAAGAGACCGATTTTTCATAATGAAGCGGATTTTCAATTTGCGCTGGCTTGGGAGCTTCGGGAGCATTATGACTGTAAGATTCGATTGGAACGGCGAATGGAAATCGATCCGAAGAAGAGAACGTATCTGGATATTTGGGTAGAGCGGGATGGACGTAGAACGGCGATTGAACTCAAGTACAAAATGAGAGCGATTGATTATACGTTCGATGGGGAGACCTACTCTCTGTTGAATCAGGGTGCCCAAGATATTGGGCGGTACGACGTTCTGAAGGATTTGCAGCGGCTGGAGCAGATGGTGAAGCTGGGCTTGGTTGATGAGGGGTGGTTGATTTTCCTGACCAATGATACTTCCTACTATCAGGAGCCTAGGGTGGATAAGGTTACTGCCGATCAGGCATTTCGTTTACACGATGGAAGGCTTGTCACTGGAACTCTGCCGTGGAGCGAAGAGACGGGGGAAGGAACGATGAAAGGGAGGGAGGAGCCCATTGTGTTGGAAGGCGCTTATAGGCTGAACTGGCAGCCTTATAGTGAATTGGTTTCCACTTCAGCCGGGAGTATCCGATGCCTGCTTGTCGCTGTTGGGAACTGCTTGGTCAAACAGTCGCCCGTTCAAGCGATACGGGAAACTGGGATTACTAGCAAGATTGAGGCTGCCCAAGAGACGATAACGGTGGCGACGGAGCCCCAAACAGGATTCCCATTAATCGTTTCGTCCATCGGTGCAATCCCCAGCTCACAATTAGATTTACGAGACAAGCTCGCTGCGCGATTACGTGCCGAGGGCTACCGTGTTCAACTTAACCTGGATCTAGGGCAAGCCAAGATCGATATCTGGGCGGATAACGATCACGAGGCTATGGCCATAGAGGTTCGTTATAAGACCGCCTTGCTGCGAACCATCTTCAACGGTAATGAAATTGATCTTAAGAATCAAGCTGCCCAAGACATCTCACGTTATGAATTCTTGAGTGATATCGAGAAACTGGAAAGGGTAGCCATTCAGAAGCCAGGAACAAAAGGCTATGCCCTCCTGATAACAAATGACCACAACTATTGGATGAAGTCCTCGCGCACTGGCTCTATAGATGAAGCATTCCGCATCCATCAGAGGCGTCTTCTACACGGTTTGCTTAGTTGGGACGGCGCATCGGCTGGAACCACCAGTGGTCGTGAAAAGGTCATCCAGGTGAAAGGGCAATACCGTCTTAACTGGCAGGCCTATCTGACCGTAGGCAATGGAAAGAATGAACAATTCCAAATGCTACTCGTCGAGGTCGGAAATCGGGAGGATGCGCACCATGAATGAACAAATGATGTCTAGAGCAGAAGTTGGCATTCTGCGAAAGGATTACGTCTCCGACAAGGAGACGCAATTTTACATATTGACTTTCAAATTGACAGGCAACCATTATCACGTCAAGGTGCTCGAACAGACTGCCGTCCTCGCTTCTACGGATGTTAATGGGAGGCTGGATGTGTCTAAGATGACGGGGGTTCGCCTTCTTCTCCAAGCTCACCCTAACGTCAACTTTGCCGACGTCACGATGGTTCATTATAAGGACGACCGACCAAATGGTAAGGCATGGCAGAAGGACAGCGAGAAAGTTCTGAAACAGCTCTTTGCTCTCCAGAGCAAGGATGCGGGTAAAACGATTGAATATCGGTATATGCGGGAGACCCTCAATAACTTCAATCGATATAGGCAAACCCAAGAAGAGAATTATCAGGCAGTGGAGCGACGGTTCAAGGATGAGATTGTCTCTGCAGTGGGCCCCGTTCTGAGAAAGCTAGATACGAATCCCAACGTGGCCATAGCTGAACTGATCTCTATACTCTCAGGCCAAGGCAATTACAAGTTCGTTAGATCAAACCTGCTGAGACTGTTTGCAGGTTCCGTCTGGTTGGAAGACTTCCTCGTATTTCTGCGGAATACGACTTCGCAAGTGAGTGTAGATTTTTTGCAAGAATTGATCGATCAGGGCGTCACAGAGGCGGTTCGGGGGCGCCTCGCCAAGGAGTACAATAATCTCTTGAACAATAGTCATTTTCCGCCGAACAAACGCAAAGCGGAGACGCCCGTTCAGCTACTAGCCATGCTTCTGGCTTCTTATAGCCCAGAGGAGTATGTTTTCTACCGGCCGAACGATTTCGGGCCTTACGCTGATCGACTCGGCTTCAATGCGCCTAATGATGTGGTAGAGAGATACGCTTTATATAATCAGATCGCTCATCTCGTTCTGGAATATGCCCGAGCGAACGCGGATAGCGTTCGCGATTTGATGGACGCTTATCATGTAGTCTTTTTCGCTGATCAACTAATCAAGGATACAGGAGGAGTCGCCCCTATGGCCAAAAATCAATCGTTTAATAAAATCCTCTACGGCCCACCAGGAACGGGCAAGACTTACAATGTGATTTACGAGGCTTTGTCCCTTCTCGATCCGACCGTGGACTCAGATTTGCTCAGTAATCCGACTCGCCGCGGCGAGGCTGTGAGCCTTTTTAGCCGATATGTAGACAGCAATCAGATCAAGTTCTGTACGTTCCACCAGTCGTTCAGTTATGAGGAATTTGTAGAGGGCATTCGTTTCAGTCAGGAGAAAAACAGCTATGAAGTTCAAGATGGCCTCTTCAAGCAATTGTGCAGCGCGGCACGTGCGGCTTCGGCGGAACAGAAGAAGACCACTTATGATTTCGACCCGGAGAAGACTCGGTTTTTCAAAATGTCTCTCGGAAACACTCTTGCCGGGGAGGACGATGTTTACGATTATTGTATCGAGAACAACCAAATCGCCCTTGGTTGGGGAGAAAAAGTAGATTTCTCTTCCTGCAAGAATAAACAGGAAATTCGCAAGCTCTATGAGTCCCAACTCCCGAAGGAAAATCCTTACGGTGTAGAGTTCGTAGAACGGTTTAAGCATTGGATGCAGATCGGTGATATTGTGATTATCTCTCATGGGAACAAGAAGGCACGGGCAATCGGCAAGATCACCGGAGACTATACGTTTACGGCGGAGACTACGATTGGTTACCACCAATTCCGCAGCGTCCAATGGTTATATGAGGACAATGAAGTCCATCTCCCCGTGGACAGCATTCTGCGGGAGAAGGTGTTTTCGCAACAAACTGTTTATATGTTCTATAACAAGGACTTGAACATGGAGAGCTTGAAAAAGTTGATCTCGGGCAACCAATCGAATAACAGCCAGGACCAGCAGTATGTTCTCGTTATTGACGAGATCAATCGCGGCAACATTTCAAAGATTTTTGGTGAACTCATTACTTTGATAGAACCGGATAAGCGGATGGGGCAGAAAAATGAGCTCTCTGTGACGCTCCCATACTCGGGGGACCGACTGCGAGTCCCTTCGAATGTTCACATTCTAGGAACTATGAACACCGCGGACCGTTCCACCGCTTTACTAGATACAGCGCTCAGAAGACGTTTTGAGTTTAAAGAGATTTTGCCGAATTACGGTATTCTTCCTACCGATGTGCAAGGAATCAACGTTCGAAAGCTCCTGGAAACGATCAATAAGCGCATCGAGTTTCTCTATGATCGGGAGCATGTGATTGGGCACTCGTATTTTATAATGGAAAAGCCCTCTACGGATGCTTATATAAAGGTCATGTTTGAGAAAGTGATTCCGCTCCTTCAGGAATATTTCTATGATGACTGGGAACGGATTGAACTGGTTCTCGGAGGGGCTGGTAAATTGGGGGATCGATCGTATTTTCTTAATATCGAGGAGTTGCGGGCAAGTGTATTGTTTGCCAAGAGGGCGGGAGGCCTGATGGAGCCGCGAAAGTCCCGGTATATCGTTCAATCGAACCCAACGGAAGCCGCTCTAAAACGAATATATGAGCAGACAGCTGATCCGGTGGAACAGGATGACGAAGAATGAAGCATCTAACGGTTACGGAGTGCTTCGGCTCGATCCCTATCTCGGATTCCTTGACTCGCGTTAGCCTCACGGCTGCGGAGGCGGACGAACTGGCTCATTATGTTAGTGCGAGCGGTCTAGATGAAACGGAAATCATCTTCTCACGTTATGAAGTTACTTTTATCAATTACGTGGGGTTCATTCAGCTACGGGGTTGCTCCATTGAGATTTTGCCTAAGGTGGCCGGAGACGACCCGGCACAATCGAGAAGAGTTCTGCTCAGGATGCTGCAGCGGTCCGGGTTCTTGGATATTCATGAGAGTCAGGCCGGATGGCTTCAGCTCGAGAAACTCAATCTGTTCGAGATTATAGCATACCTTTTTACGGAGAAAATATCGTGCGAACTTCGCAAGGGCATCTATCGCTCATATCAGCATGAAGATGGAGAACTGCAATTGGTGAGGGGGAAAATCAACCTAAGCCGTCAGCTTCGTAGGGATGCGATGAAGCTTCCGGGTGTCAGTTGTACATATGATGAGTTTCAGGTGTCTAACCCTCTAAATCAGATTCTCAAAACCGGCTTGCAGCTCATAACCGCACGCTCTCGATACTTCCCAACGAAGAAGCGGGCTACCGACTGTCTTTTATTGATGGACGATGTGACGGGACCTCCATTAACCCTAGACCAAATGGACCGCGTATGGTTCGATCGCACTAATCGCCGCTATCAAGAAAGTTTCCAGTTAGCGAAGCTTTTGCTGCGCCAATCGACCCCTACCGCTTCGCCGGGTGGAAGTAAGAATAGCTCCATTCTGTTTAAGATGAACGAACTGTTCGAAGCTTACATCGCTTATCTAGCCCGGAACATCTGGGATCAAGTTACGATCAAGGACAGAAGCCATAAGCTGCTCGTTCGAGAGGGGAGCACGAGAGGAGTTTTTCAATTGGAACCAGACTTGTTGGTGGTGAACGGACAAGGCAAGTCGGTTATTCTGGACACCAAGTGGAAAATGATTCACTCGCAGCGATCAAGACATGGAGTGAAACGAGAGGATTTTTATCAGATGTATGCTTATCTGACTCGATATCAGGCTGTTGAGGAGGTTCTTCTCCTGTACCCTCACCATGAGGGGATCGTTTCGAGTGGAACATGCTTGGAATCATGGCACTTGGAGGGCGAGCCGGGGAAGAAGCTAAAGGTGTACTCCATCCATTATGAGGAAGAGGAACTAGCGGAGCAGGAATTAAGAACTATGATCGGATAGGCAAATCTGCTGCAGGGGGGCTTAATTTGGTTAAAGCCATGGGGACATTCGTTCGAAGAGACGGATACATATTTCGGACTGACGCTCAGCTGATTTTTCAAGATGGTAGAGAAAAAACCGTACTTCTAATTATGATGAATCCCGGTGCATCCCGATTGGAGAATGAGGGAAGGTGGGACAGCTTTGTTAAAGCTGGTGATAGCGTAACGGGAGAACTCAAGTTGGATCAGACGATGGAACAGATTTGTGCTATCGTTACGCAAGCGCACCCAAACTTCAATGGGAGAGTGACGATTTCCAATCTCTTTAATGTAAGATGCGGAAACATGGAAGTAGCATTGAAGCTATACCGACTGTTAAAGAGTAATTCTGATATGAAGCCATTCTTAGAAACGGACTACATCAACTTGCTTACCGCAGCTAACTCCTATTCCTGCATCTGGTTATGTTGGTCTTTGGAAAGCGGGTCCGCTACGCTAAACGGCCGAAAGAAGGCGGTATTCCAGCAGGTGCAGCAAGTTACAACCGTTTTGGTGGCTAAGCATAAGAATGACGACTCGAACAGTTATCATGTTTGGCATGTCAAACCACAGATGAAGTGTCAGGCTGAGGAGTACAAGTCTTTTATAGTGCCAAGGCTGGCAGAAGTGCTTTGTTGAAAAGGAGACAATCCCTTCAACTGACGGCAAACTCATCTCAAGGCCGAGCGTATGGTAGTGTGCTTAAATAAGTCAAATTCAGAATGTGCCCGAGACGTCCATGCTTATGAACGTAAGCTGCTTGTAAGCTACTTATTGAAGAAATATATTGCGATTTTTATCTGTGGCAGTGAAGCGGATTTGGAGCAGCTCACTAGGCACCCGAAAAGCGGTATGCCTTTATCGAATCAGCATCAGCTATTTTCCTAAATCACAATTTGATTTAGTGTACAGAGTATTGGGATGATGCGGTCTATAAGCAAGAGATTCCTAAGCTTGATACGTTTATGGAGTTAGCAAAGGCGTAGTGAGAAGATTATTTACGATGGATATTGCCAAAACACAAGCGGAGAATGGACGGTTATTGAGATAGGTGATGGGCAGATCTCTGATAAATCAATACTGGAGCTCGAGGTCAACTAAGATACGTGAGAAGTGTGGATCATATTCCTGAAGACAATTCAAAAGGTTGGTGGAGTCTTGTACAAATCCGTAATTCGAGATAGCAAGTTTGTTGTTCTTGTAGTTGATGGCTTATTCGACACAACTTTAATGGAGTTGCCGACAGAAGAACTTGCGGATAAAGTAGCATACGAACTCCAAAGTGCCTGGGATCAAGGTGTTGCATGGGGATCTTATTACAAGGAGAAGGAGCATAATGGTCGCGGGTACGATAAAAATATCAGTGAGACAATTCAAAAACTAATGACTTTGAGCCCCGCGGATCAAGAAGCTTATAATCAAAGATTAAGTCGGCGTAATGAAAGAGTTCAAAGGATTGAGGAAACCAGAAGGTGGAGAAACGTTTTGAACTGGAAGAGCAAGCAAGACAATGGAGCCACCACATAATTATCCTATCAAGTTCTAAACTAACCCCCTTGATTTTGAGGGCTCAAGAATTTGGGGGAAAGTATCGGGGTTGAAATGATGCCCTATTAGCCTTTTTATTAGAACAAGCTGCAGCAATAGCTATTGGTGCAATTACAGCATATGTGATTTCAGACCATATTAGTGACAAAAAAAGTAAATATAATTTTTGGGCTGCTTGGGTAAGAAGAGGAGATGTCTATTTGAATCCCGAAGCTTTTCCAAATGATAATGCTGGGTCCACTTATCTAAAAAGTGCGAAAAGCGGTGAAATAAATCTATTTGCTAGAACAAGATCTAAAGCAGAACAAGCCGCAAGGTAATTGAGGCAGGAAATAATTCAGAAGGGAATTATCCTCACTACTATCCAACAGAAAGAACTGGCGAACGATTCAGTAACAATGAAATCCGGTTGGACTTTCCGGAGTAAAGCGATAATATTTGCTGAGATTCATTTATGGCTCATCGTGGAAAGAGCAGGTAAAGTGATTGCTAGCTAGGGAGGCGGCTTCGTAATGAAGCGGTTGATAAAAGCTGGCACAGTATATGCTGTAATAGAGCCGGAAATCTGCCGTAAACTGCCGCAAAAATTCGTGATAGAGTACAATAAGTTAAAAGAATACTACTTTAACTGACTACAAGAACATTGATACATTGATTCTATGCGATTTTCGACTATTACAACAGAGAAGATAGCAACGGAGTAGGTTCCCGCATACGGCATATGTTATGCATAATGTCCACTAACACAAAATAAATTTTACCGTATTCCACCCCAGAATCCCCTCGATTCTTTGTAGCCCATGTGTAGCCAAACGACTGAAACAGATCTAAATTTAGACAATACCAAGCAACATGACTTAACATTTGAAAAAGCCGGAAACCCTTATAGAATAAGGGTTTCTGATTCTTTTTAATCAAAAGTAACACCAATTAAAAATCATAAAACAGGGGTTCGACTCCCCTCGGGTCCATATGGAGTAAAGTAGAAGACACCTTAATGGGTGTCTTCAGATTGTCGAGAAACCCAGGTCATTTAAAGACCCTGGGTTTCTTTTGTATTTCAAAGTCGAGCAGCCAATGGGAAGACGAGGGGGTTATCCCCGTTTTTCCCGGCGATCCAGGTGGATCGCCATCTTCTTCATGTTCTGCACGGCTGCCGTCATCAGTGCTTGTTCCCTGACATTTGGCAGTCCGCGCAACCGGCAATAGCGAAACCCATGGAGCTCTTTAGCATCCGCGAAGCTTCGCTCAATCGTTTCTTTTCGTTTGCGGTACAACTGCTTTCCCGACTTGCTGAGCCGGTTGTCTCGGACCCAATCCTTACTGTCCTCCCAGACATGCCGAGTTACCACTTTGCGGTGGTTTTTGGACTGCGTACACTGGTTTAAAAACGGGCAACTTTTGCATTGCTCTGGATCAGATGCATACTGCTGGTATCCTTTGCGGTCCGTTGTGCGGTACTTCAGTTCTTGACCAGCCGGACAGACATACATCTCTTGCTCTGCGTTAAACGAAAACTTCCATTTTGGGAATAGTCCTTGCTTGGAATGGAATCTCCGGTGAGCAATAACGGCAAAAATCTTTCGGCTTTGCAGACCGCGGCAAATCGGTGTTGTTAAATATCCTGAATCTAGAGCAATGGCTTCCACTTGAAATCCAAAACGTTCTTGCTGCCGGTCTAGACGCGACAAATACGGCACGGAATCATGGACATTTCCGGGCGTAACATGGACATCCGTAATGAGATTGTATTTCATATCTACAGTCCGGTGGTCCAGATAAAAAAAGCCTTCCGGTTTACCATCGCGGATCATGTACCCGCTATCAGGATCGGTCTTGCTCACTTTAATTTCTTTTTCTTCGTTCACTTCCTCTCTAGGTTTTAGGGCTTTTTTCCATGGTTTTCCCGGTCTGCCTCTACCGCAGCATTGAGTTCATCTACATAATCCTTAGTATTTTGCAGCACCTGTTGTTTGGTGTATTGGTGTTTATTTGCATTGGCCTTGACGTGGGTGGAGTCCGAGACAAGAACTCGTCCGCCCACCATCCGGTGCGAAATCGCCTGAAGAACAATTTCGTCGAAAATATCCTGAAAAATGTTTGTGTCTTTAAATCGGGTACGCCGGTTCCAACTCAAGGTGGAGTGGTCTGGAACCTTGTCGGTTAATCCGAGTCCAAGAAACCAGCGGTAAGCTAAATTCGTTTGAACTTCACGTTCTAGCTGACGTTCGGAACGAACGCCGTAGAAATACCCTATGAAAAGCATTTTAAATAACACGACAGGATCAATCGCAGGGCGTCCGTTATCCGAGCAGTACAAGGGTCTAACCTTCTCATCGATAAACGAAAAATCAATATATTTATCTACCTTGCGAAGCAAGTGGTCTTGAGGAACCAAATCTTCAATAGAAACAAATTCATAAGCTTGTTGTTTTTCTCGATTGGAGCGAAGCATACTGACACCATCCGTTCTATAAATAGTTACCTATATTATACAACATTAACGCGGTGTCGTATGAAATCAAAGTCACATAAAGAAGGCTGTCGAGACTTTCTCGACAGCCTGAAGACACCTTAATGGGTGTCTTTTTTCGTTTTAGGTATTCTCCCTCGAAGCCCATTTCAAATGAAAAATGTTATAATAAATATTAATGAATGGAGCTGATGCCGATGGAATTACTCGACCCGCGTGTAGATTTTGTATTCAAACGGATATTTGGCAGTGAGAACAATAAGGATGTGCTGTTGGCGTTCCTTAACCGTATTTTCACCGAAGCTGGCGAGCCACCACTGACCGAGATCATCCTGATGAACCCCTATACGGATAAAGACGATCCGCTCGACAAACAGTCCATTTTTGATGTTTACGCTAAGACTTCTGAAGGTAAGCTAATTGATATAGAGATGCAGCTTTTTAATAAGTACGATATAGAGAAACGGACGCTGTTCTATTGGAGTAAACGGTATGCCAGCCAGCTCAATGAAGGCGAGAAGTATCCAGAGTTGAAGAAATGTGTAACGATCAACATATTGAATTATTCATTTCTGAAGAATGACCAGTACCATAACGTATTTCATCTGCGGGAAGACCGGACAGGAATATCCTTGATTGACGACATTGAGGTTCATTTCTTGGAGTTGCCGAAGCTGGATGAACATAGTGTTCCGTCTGAAGGCGGACTCATCAATTGGTTACTGTTTCTGAAAGGTGCTGATATATCACAATGGGAGGTACTGAAGATGAATGAGCCAGGATTGGAGAAGGCAATGGACACCTTGCAATATTTGAGTCAGGATTCAGAAGCCAGACGGTTGTATGAGGCCAGACAGAAGTATTTGCATGATGAGGCTTCTATGCTGGGAAGTGCAGAAATGGCAGGTATAAAAAAAGGTAAATTAGAAGTTGCCCAGAATTTGTTGGCTATGGGAATGGATCATGCTGCTGTCGCTAAAGCAACTGGTCTAAGTGAGGATGAAATTCGGTCTATAAGGTTTTAACATCCCTATTCTTTCAGCCGATCATGTGACAGGGATAGGGGCTAACAAGTAGTGGGATACACCGCTTGGTCTCCGCCTGGGGTCAACGGAAGAACTAATCAGGCTGACCCGAAGGGGACCCGGTTACAGAGGGCTTCTAGGGTGACTCGTAGAAGCTTATGTGCCGTTATCTTCGGACAGCAGTTTGACTCCCATCAGCTTCCAGAATCCCTTTCCCAGCAAGGATTTAAGGCTCTTTAGGGAAAGGGGTTCAACACGCCCAGCCTATTTTTATACGCTTTATTACAACTCCGCCCCCTTATATCCCATCTTCCTATATCCCTTTACTCTTTTCTTGAACATCGCCATCAGCATAGGAACCTGAAGGTCAATATAATCATATATTTTCACTTCTTCTTTATTCACATGACTTCGGTGCAGGCGGCCTGCATATTGCTGTAAAGTACCTGTCCAAGAAATCGGATGGACAAGAAACAAGGTGTCCAGTCTAGAATCATCGAAGCCCTCACCGATCAGCTTGCCGGTAGCAATAACTACACGTTCCTGATCTTCTGGAATAGAAGCCATTTGGGTGCGTAGAGCTTCTCGTTGCTTTTTGCCCATTCCGCCTCTAAGCATAATTATATTTTTGGCAAAGGCATGTAACCTTTCTGCAAAATATTCGGCATGAGCCGTTCGTTCAACCAGAAGCAGTGGAGAGCGACCTTCATCCAGGCAGGTTAGCAAATCGTCAAAAATAAGTGTGTTACGCTCCTCATTGTCTACAAGCTGCTGATAGATATCCTGAATTCCGGAGGTTTGTTCTCCAGGCTTGATCTGAAAGTGAGTATAACGGGGAACCACCCTTAATGAAAATCCTCTGGAGTTGCTTAGGCTTTTGGCATCCACCTTCAACAATACAGGTCCAAGCTGGAACCGTACAATGGCTTCCTGCCCGTCTTGCCGTTTAGGTGTGGCAGTTAAGCCAAATACATACCTTGCTTTGACTTCCCGCAGAACCTGTTCGAAGCTGTAGGCGGATACGTGATGGCATTCATCCACAATGACCTGGCCGTATTCACTTACGAAGGGCTTAACATTCCCTTTGTAGTTGAGGCTCTGAATGACAGCAATGTCGATGATGCCGGTTCGTTTGTTTTTGCCGCCGCCGAACAATCCTATTGCCTGCTTTGGGACTTCGAGAAAGGCTTGCAAACGTTCCTGCCATTGTTCCATAAGCTCCCGGCGGTGCACCAAGATAAGAGTGTTTGTCTTTCTTGAAGCGATAATACTGGCTGCTACGACAGTTTTACCAAATGCGGTTGCCGCCGAGAGAACGCCTATGTCCCGGTTAAGGATCGCTCTGGCGGCTGTATCCTGAAGAGTGGTTAGTGTACCGGTGAACTCAGCCTCTATTGAGGTTCCAGATGAACGTTGATCCTTAAGCGATACCTTGACTTGATTATGCTCAAAAAAAGATAACACATCCTGCAAGCACCCCCTTGGCAGAACCACATAGTTCTCCAGATCCTCGGCACATGAGATCACCCGGGGTTTGCCGTAAGTGGAGAGTCGCATCGCTTGAGCCTTATAAAAATCAGGGTTGGAGAAGGAAGCTATTTTGATCAGAGCATGAATTGTACTTGAGGGAAGTCCAGACTTAAGGATATACAGTCGATCCGATTGCAGAATTTGTATCTCAGTAGGCAAAGTTTCCATTAGAACCTCTTCGATCTGAGACAGGTTCTCTTGTAACAAGGTTAATTCATCTGCGTCGTGGTCTAATCCTGCTGTAATACCGTCATTGTTAAAAAGCCCATGCTTCCCGTGCTTGTATATAAATTGCTTCACCAAGTCTTCGTCCATCTTGCTAAGCCCGGATAATATTTCCCATTGGTCAGCATAGGGCTCAAAGCGTTCATCAACAAAGACACTGTTTCCCAGTTTACGCGGGCCGCCTTGAAGAGGAAGGGCAATGAGATTGCCGAATCCGCCTTTGGGCAGCGTATCCTGACTGGGGAACAGACGGTCATAGGATTCCATACCGATCTGATATCTGTTAATCATGGTTAGACTCAGCAGGGTCATTCCAAATCTTCTGGCTGTAGCCGCTTCAATATTTTGACTGAAGAAAATCCAGATATGTCCGCCATTGCCGGAACGCGAGCGCTCTAAGAGCGCGGGGATTTTATGGCTTTTACATAGCTCCATCACGGCAGTAACATCTTGCTTCCAATCATGTTTATCAAAATCCATGGCCAAAAACCAGCAGGTCTCATCCAGAAGCATTGGATAGATACCAATCGTACGGTCTTGCCGCGCATCTAAATGGGCTGAGAGCACTTCGTTTGTAAGGGACATAAAGCTCTGGTGTTTGCAAACCGAACACTTTACCCGGGGTTTCTTGCAAACGGAAGTCCACTCATTAGCGCAGGCGGGCGAATATCCGGACTTGTCTTGCTTGTTGCTCCAGCGAATCGGATAAACATCGTCTCTGCCGCGAAAATAACTTTTATATAGGGCGAGCTTATCCTCTACGGTGGAGTACTGGTGGACAATGGATTCTGGAACGGTTATCCCTTTGCTTTCTTTTTTCTGGGAGGTGGAATTAGAAATTATTTGTTCATTAGTACTTATTGTATTGTCATCATCCCAATGCCCCAGTAGATTTCTCAACCGGGTGACTTCCAGCTTAAGTTCCTTAATTTGCGCCAGAGCCGCGTTATATTTATCCTCCATATTGTCCATTGATGGGTCCTCGCGTTTTATTTATATTATACCTTGTAAGCTGCAGAGTAATAACATGGGGAATTAGCCTGATTAAGGAGATCGAGTTAATGCTAAAATTAAAAAACTCAACCATTAAAAAGCATTTAAACAATCATACGAAGGAAGAGCTTGAGGCTGAAATCTTGAATTTGGTCGAGAAATATCCAATTATTCAAGAGCATTATTATTCGGTGTTATTGCAACAAATAAAGAGCATATTGCAGAGTTAATGATTTTTACAGTGGAATGTGGAGTTGACTTTACGCTTTCATATGGAGACATAGATGAAAAATTCTATGATACTATTTCAAGCATATATGATCAAGCTTTAAAGTATATTGTGGGTAATCAACTAGAAGACAAGTATATAGATCGATGCAACGAATTGATGCAGAGCAGTCAGGATATTGGCTGGGGCTTTGGAGATGAGATGCTGGAGTTATATGGTGATTATTTAGGAGCTCTGGATGAAGAAGAACTTGACTGAGTGTACCATCTCTCAACTTTCTATTTCCAAAAAAAACGATCATACGTTCGTAAAAATAGGTTTATTTCCTTCAATTTTTGTGTATAATAAAGCTGATTGTGAGTCTTATTCCAGAGGGGATGAAGAATGATGTCAATCGGTTTGAACCCGTATTTTGTTTTCAATGGCAACACAAGAGAGGCCCTGCATTTTTATGAAAAAGCGCTGCACGGGACCATCGTCGGGATCATGACGTTCGGGGATTTGCCGGAGAATCCGGATCATCCGCTGACAGCTGAGATGAAAGACCTCGTGATGCATGCGCATTTGAAGGTAGGTCAGGCTGATCTTATGTTCTCTGATACTTTTCCGGGGACGGAGCATCAGGCGGATGGGGATACGGTTCAGATTGCTATTCATCCTACTGAGGAGGCAGACGCGCGGGAGATTTTCTCCGCTCTGGGAGAAGGCGGTCAAGTGGTGATGCCGCTGCAGAAGACGGATTGGAGCCCTTTATACGGGATCGTTAAGGACAAGTTCGGTGTTACTTTTCAGGTGAATGTTGCAGGCTGAGGAGGAAAAAATGGTGACAAGCGCGAATCAGAGAATCGTTCCGCATATATGGTATGACAAAGAGGCGGTAGAGGCAGCTCATTTCTACGCCACAGTATTTCCGGACTCCAAGGTTACGAGTGTAACTACACTGCATGATACGCCGTCAGGCGATTGTGATCAGGTGTCTTTTGAGATTTGGGGCCAGAAGTTTATGGCAATCAGTGCAGGCCCGTATTTCAAGCTGAACCCGTCCGTATCGTTCTTCGTTAATTTTGACCCTTCCCGCGACAGGGATGCAGCGCAGAAGATCGATGAGGTCTGGAATAAATTATCCGAAGGCGGTCAAGCCTTAATGCCGCTGGATAAATATCCGTTCAGCGAGCGGTATGGCTGGATTCAGGATAAGTATGGCGTGTCGTGGCAGCTGATTCTTACCAATCCGGAAGGTGAGGAACGGCCGAATATTATTCCGTCATTTTTGTTTGTGGGGGATCGGTGCGGTAAGGCGGAAGAGGCAATGTCGCTCTACTTATCTGTATTTAAGGATTCGCGGCAGGGAACACTTGCCCGTTATCCCGGGGGGATGGCACCGGACCAGGAAGGAACGATTATGTTCGCTGATTTCATGATTGAAAGCCAGTGGTTTACGGCCATGGATAGCGCACATGAGCATAAATTCAGCTTCAACGAAGCGATCTCCTTTATGGTGAAATGCGACTCTCAAGAGGAGATTGACCACTACTGGGAGCAACTCTCTGCAGTTCCTGAAGCGGAGCAGTGCGGCTGGCTGACCGATAAGTTTGGCGTATCCTGGCAGATTGTGCCAACTGAGCTGGATGAGATGATGGAGAAGGGCACACCGGAGCAGATGGCCCGTGTTACGCAGGCTTTTCTGAAGATGAAGAAATTTGATCTTGCCGAATTGCACAGAGCGTATAAAGGCGAGTAAGTACCTAGCCCTCACTATGCCATAGACTGGCCAGTAACGGAATATTATGAATTTGATTAGGGCTACAAGCGATGCAGGATTTAATCCTCATCGCTTTTTTTGTTGCAATAAATCTGCATCGATCAGGGGTCATCGGTGCCTCCCTTTTCATCACAATTGCGCAAACCCTCCAATAAGACACCACCCTAAGGTTCCTCTGTTACAGTTACATCCTAAGCGATATTCAGGGGAGGTTCGGCTATGGTACTGAAGGTTAGAGGGTTATCTGTTACATACGGTCAGAAGAAGGCTGTCGATCACATTAGCTTTGAAGTTAGAGCCGGGCAGGTATTAGGACTGCTGGGCGCAAATGGGGCAGGGAAATCTTCAACGATTGCCGCAGTGCTTGGTATTCAGAAAAGTACTTACGATGAGCTTATCATCGCCGGTAAGTCGCCCATCAATCAGCGTAAGGAAATATTTGAAGAAGTGGGAGTACAGTTTCAAGAAACTAATTTTCAGGATAAATTAACGGTTGCTGAAGCCTGCGAACAGTGGCGGTCGCTCTACAGAACAACTGCAGACACAGATGCCTTACTGCATACCTTCGGGCTGGAGGATAAGCAGCAGCAGCTTGTGAAATCACTATCCGGCGGGGAACGGCAGCGGCTGGCTGTTCTCCTTGCTCTAATTCCTGATCCGAAGCTTGTATTCTTAGATGAACTGACAACAGGACTGGATACCAAGGCGCGCCGCATGCTGTGGAAGCAGCTTGTAAGCATGAAGGAGAACGGATTGGCGATTGTGTTGACATCCCATTACATGGATGAAGTTGAGGCACTATGTGATGAGATCCTGATCCTGCGTGAGAGCCGGACTGTTTTTCACGGAAACCTTCAGGAAGCGCTTGCTGTGAGCGGGAAGGCTACACTTGAAGATGCTTATTTACATTTTGCCGGTGAGGAGGAATACTGAGGATGAGTACAATGATTGCACTGCTGAAGGTAGAAGGTAAGCTGGTATGGAAAGGAATAGATATTCTGATATTCGGCATCTGCTTTCCGGTTATCTTAGCGGCTCTGTTTGGTTACTTGCTTAGCAAAGATGCATCGGCGGGCTCCTCCAATTTCGAACTATCCTACGCAGCGGTTATAACGATTGGTGTGCTTGCAACGGGTGTAATGGGCCTGCCCTTAACTATCGCTGATTACCGGCACCGTGGTATACTTAAACGTTTTCAAGTAACGCCGGTATCCCCGCTGCAAATTTTATTCGCCCAAGGTATAATTCAGCTTTCCTCTGCGCTCGTTTCATTTATTGGCGTAACACTCGTATATTATTTACTGTTCGGTTATCATATTGCCGGCTCCTGGCCCTTATTTCTAATCGCATATGCCTTGGTTATTGTCTCTATGTATAGTATCGGTATTCTCATCGGCAGTGTCGTACCGGATCAGAAGGCAGCGAACATGTGGAGTTCTATTGCGTACTTTACGATGCTGCTGTTCTCAGGGGCGACCATTCCATATGAAGTGATGCCGCGCCTGATTCGGTGGATGATGAATATATTCCCGCTGGCTCACGGAATTCATCTGCTCAAGCTGGCAAGCACCGGCCGGGAAGCGGGCAGGATAACCGTGCCATTACTAGTGTTAAGCATTGTTACTGTAATCAGCTTGACGGGGGCCGTGAAATTTTTCAAATGGAAGTAGGGCTGAGGGATGTACCGGACGAAAGAAATTGCTGCAAGGGTTGGGATACATCCCAATACCGTACGTATATATGAAGAATGGAGATACATCTCTGCTGTTCCCAGAGGTGAGAATGGCTACCGCATATATTCTGAGCTTCACTTATTCCAGCTGAAAGTTGCCAGGACGGCCTTCCGGTGTGAAATTGTTCAAGGGTCTATCCGGGCCAAAGCCAGAGTCATTGTTGAAGCCAGCGGCCAAGCCGATTTCGCTCAAGCACTGGAATGTGCAGTAGCCTATCTGTCCCATTTGGAGAAAGAGTATAACCGGGCATTAGAAGCGATTGAGCTGTCTAAGCAGTGGATCTATGGATCAGTCGCTGTATCTGCTCAAACGTATTCCCGCCAAGAGGCCGCGCGCCTTCTCGAGCTCTCCACGGAAACGGTCCGGAACTGGGAGCGTAATGGATTAATCACTGCCGAGAAGCAGGCCGGCGGTTTCCGGTCCTATTCGGATCATACAATCAGGCGGCTGAAAATAATCCGCACCTTAAGGACGGCACATTATTCAATAAGTGCCATACTCCGGTTAATACATCAGGCAGAGGGCAGGAGCGGTCCTGAGCTCAATATCAGACAAGTACTCGATACACCCGAAGAGCATGAAGATATGATTTCAGTGGCTGACCGGTTAGTTCATTCCTTGGAACAAGCTATGGATTCTGCTAAGGAGCTAATATTGTTACTGCGAGCCGGGCTGGATACCGGAATTCAATGACTGCAGCCCATGCAGTGATAAAGATTCATATGCCGGGAGAGGAGGTAGCGCAATGAATCCTAATTGGTGGCTGGCACTAATTATTATGGTTGTCATAAACGGTATTCTGGTGTGGACGTTATTTGTGGAGCATGAGCAGACCAGCCGTAAAGCCAAGAAGTGGTTTTTTATTGTCGGCAACGGCTTGGGGCTGGTTTTGGCGGTTTCGCAATTTTTCTGGATGGACTTTTAGCTGCTGGCGGCGAAAAGCATAAAGTAAGGCCCGGCCATGCGGCCGGGCCTTACGTCTATCTATCTTATTTCGCATGCTCATCCGGCTGGTGTATTCCAAAAATATTACCTTCGGTGTCCATATAATAGCCTTGCCAGGCCATTCCGGGGAGTGCATACTTCGGCAGTGCCGGCTTGCCGCCGCTTTGCAGAATTAAAGCTTCAGTAGCGTCGTAATTCTCCACGCCCATAGTACAGGCATACCCGTTAACAGCTTGTCCAGGCTCTGGAGCAGCACCCTGGCGTTTAACCAACGCGCCGTTAATCCCGAGCTGGCTTGAATCCCCTGTAGTAGCCCCGAAATAAGGCATTCCGGCATAGTCGGTCCAATCCTCAAACTTCCACCCGAATACTTCACTATAAAATTTCTTAGCACGTTCCATGTCATCTGCGTGAATCTCAAAATGAACTAACCGGCCCATAATTTCCTCCTATGGTATGACTTCCAGTCTCCTCCTTATTATACTTTCCATTTTGAAGGATTATATAAAATTTAATGAGTATCATTATGCTGCAAAACAATCATTAACTCATAATACCGCATAACAAGACCGGATATGAGTAAATGATTGTTTAAGAATACCCCTCTGTCTGATATGCTCGGCGTGTCCGGGGGAGCTCGAAAATTCAGGTGAACGTCCGGATAAGTAGTGCATGAGGAAGGATCAGGAGGTGAGAGGAGAGCGTAAGAGCTTTATGCAAACGGTTACAGATTTAACTGCAACAAACTAAATTCGGGAGGCAAATTTAAAAAATGAAAAAAACAGTTGCAAAGGTAACCAGTATTGTTTTGTTGTTCTCGCTTGTCCTGGCTCTAATAGCCGGCGGCTGGGGGGCTCCGGTTGTACATGCTGCAGGTCTTACAATCACCGGCAGCGGGGGCTGGAATGAGGCAGCCTATGTGGAATGGTCCCCGGTCAGTAATGCAACAGGCTATAACGTATATGTTAAAACAGCAAATGCAGCCGATACCCAATACGAGCAGATTAACAACGAACTGATCCGCAAGTATGCTTCTTATTGGAGAGCTGATGCCGTAGGGCTGGCAGCCGGAAGCTATGTTATGAAGGTGGAAGCCGTATTATCCGGAGGAGGAACGGCAAGTGCTGTCTCAGGTACGCTGGCTGTAACGGCTTATGACCGGTCGGGGTTTGCTTTTTCCGCTAATTCACCATTCGGTACGGGCTCAGGCGCTTATAATGATAACGGAACGCTCAAGAGCGGTGCACAGGTGCTATATATCACCTCTCAGACTGCCCAAACGGTAACCCTCCCTGTAAAAATCAACAGCTCGGGGACACTGCAAACGGGAGTTGGTCTTGGCGGGATTCTGACACTGCGGCAAAAAGGTTATGACACTACACCACTGGCCATCCGGATAATCGGAAAGGTTACAGCGTCAGACCTCAGCGGACAGCTGAACAGCAGCGGATACCTTGAAGTCAAAGGCAAAAATAATTATACCGAAATGAATATTACCATCGAGGGGATCGGCAAGGATGCGTATGCCTACGGCTGGGGGATGCTGCTCAGATATACCGGCAATGTGGAAGTGCGGAATCTGGGCGTGATGTTATTCCCTGACGACGGTATTTCAATGGATACTGGCAATGCGAATGTCTGGGTGCATAATAATGATATTTTCTACGGCTCTGCGGGAAGTGATGCGGACCAGGCCAAAGGCGACGGCTCTACTGACCTCAAGAAAGGCTCAACGTATATCACCATCTCTTATAATCACTATTGGGATTCCGGAAAAGCGGCCCTGGTCGGGCTGAGTGAGTCGGCGGAATTTTTCGTGACCTTCCACCATAACTGGTTCGATCATTCGGATTCCCGTCATCCGCGCATCCGTGTAGCTTCTGTTCATGTCTATAATAACTTCTACGACGGAGTTTCAAAATATGGGGTCGGCGTCACCACCGGCGCTTCAGCTTTTGTAGAATCCAATGTATTCAGAAATACTAAAGATCCGATGCTGAGCTCCCTGCAGGGGACCGATGCTCTAGGAGAGGGAACGTTCTCAGGCGAGAACGGAGGTGTGATTAAAGCCTACAACAATAGCATTTCGGGTGCGGCAAGTCTGATCTATGCCAACTCCGGCAGCGGAACAGCTCCGGCTAATGCAGCTTCATTCGATGCCTACCTTGCTTCGTCGAGAAATGAATCCGTTCCGGGATCATACAAGGCTCTAGTTGGCGGAACGGCGTATAACAACTTTGATACTACTGTAGATACTGGGGTGAGCGCCTCAGCTATAGATAGTGTAAGTACGGTTGAGGGGATCGTTAAGGCAAAATCCGGCCGCCTGACCGGCGGAGATTTCACCTGGACATTCAATAATTCGGTGGACGATGCCTCGTACGCGCTGAACGCAGCGCTGATGTCCGCAATCCGCAGCTACACTTCGGGGTTAGTATCTGTAGGGGGCAATTCCAGCCCGGCAGGCCCGACGCCTACTCCGGCGCCAACGGCCTCACCGTCTGCAACACCTGTGGCGACGGCCACGCCCGGACCAACAGCTACAGTAACTCCAACAGCGACTCCAGTGCCGACAGCCACTCCGGTCACTGGGGCCACGGTTCATAATTTCACAACAAGCGGAACGGCCAGCAGCTTCTTTACTATTTCAGGGAATCTCTCCACCAGCAAAGGAACGGTGGCCTATGACGGCTTGACCTTAACCCAATGCCTCAAAATCGAGAGTGCGACCAGCATCCAGTTTACCGCAGCCAAAGCTTCAACTCTAACGCTAGTGTTCAACTCCGAAGGGACCAAAATCAAGGTGGATGGCACCAGCTATCCGATAACGAACGGCATTGCTACGGTCTCTCTTGCAGCAGGTGCACATACGATCACTAAGGATAGTACGGCTAATTTGTATTATATGGAGTTGAAATAAGTGAGCTCGAAACACGCTTGGATCAGTTAGATTAAAAGACACCTTTAGGGGTGTCTCAGATTGTCGAGAAACCCAGGTCATTTAAAGACCCTGGGTTTCTTTTGTATTTCAAAGTCGAGCAGCCAATGGGAAGACGAGGGGGTTATCCCCGTTTTTCCCGGCGATCCAGGTGGATCGCCATCTTCTTCATGTTCTGCACGGCTGCCGTCATCAGTGCTTGTTCCCTGACATTTGGCAGTCCGCGCAACCGGCAATAGCGAAACCCATGGAGCTCTTTAGCATCCGCGAAGCTTCGCTCAATCGTTTCTTTTCGTTTGCGGTACAACTGCTTTCCCGACTTGCTGAGCCGGTTGTCTCGGACCCAATCCTTACTGTCCTCCCAGACATGCCGAGTTACCACTTTGCGGTGGTTTTTGGACTGCGTACACTGGTTTAAAAACGGGCAACTTTTGCATTGCTCTGGATCAGATGCATACTGCTGGTATCCTTTGCGGTCCGTTGTGCGGTACTTCAGTTCTTGACCAGCCGGACAGACATACATCTCTTGCTCTGCGTTAAACGAAAACTTCCATTTTGGGAATAGTCCTTGCTTGGAATGGAATCTCCGGTGAGCAATAACGGCAAAAATCTTTCGGCTTTGCAGACCGCGGCAAATCGGTGTTGTTAAATATCCTGAATCTAGAGCAATGGCTTCCACTTGAAATCCAAAACGTTCTTGCTGCCGGTCTAGACGC
Source organism: Paenibacillus sp. MMS20-IR301 (assembly GCF_032302195.1). Lineage (NCBI taxonomy): Bacteria > Bacillati > Bacillota > Bacilli > Caryophanales > Paenibacillaceae > Paenibacillus > Paenibacillus sp. MMS20-IR301. The sequence goes on along the minus strand of NZ_CP135275.1, from coordinate 5,608,733 downwards.
GACAAATACGGCACGGAATCATGGACATTTCCGGGCGTAACATGGACATCCGTAATGAGATTGTATTTCATATCTACAGTCCGGTGGTCCAGATAAAAAAAGCCTTCCGGTTTACCATCGCGGATCATGTACCCGCTATCAGGATCGGTCTTGCTCACTTTAATTTCTTTTTCTTCGTTCACTTCCTCTCTAGGTTTTAGGGCTTTTTTCCATGGTTTTCCCGGTCTGCCTCTACCGCAGCATTGAGTTCATCTACATAATCCTTAGTATTTTGCAGCACCTGTTGTTTGGTGTATTGGTGTTTATTTGCATTGGCCTTGACGTGGGTGGAGTCCGAGACAAGAACTCGTCCGCCCACCATCCGGTGCGAAATCGCCTGAAGAACAATTTCGTCGAAAATATCCTGAAAAATGTTTGTGTCTTTAAATCGGGTACGCCGGTTCCAACTCAAGGTGGAGTGGTCTGGAACCTTGTCGGTTAATCCGAGTCCAAGAAACCAGCGGTAAGCTAAATTCGTTTGAACTTCACGTTCTAGCTGACGTTCGGAACGAACGCCGTAGAAATACCCTATGAAAAGCATTTTAAATAACACGACAGGATCAATCGCAGGGCGTCCGTTATCCGAGCAGTACAAGGGTCTAACCTTCTCATCGATAAACGAAAAATCAATATATTTATCTACCTTGCGAAGCAAGTGGTCTTGAGGAACCAAATCTTCAATAGAAACAAATTCATAAGCTTGTTGTTTTTCTCGATTGGAGCGAAGCATACTGACACCATCCGTTCTATAAATAGTTACCTATATTATACAACATTAACGCGGTGTCGTATGAAATCAAAGTCACATAAAGAAGGCTGTCGAGACTTTCTCGACAGCCTGAGACACCTTTAGGGGTGTCTTTTGCTCTGGCAAAGATTCAATCCTTTTGATGATCAACCAAATTATGATCTCCCGTATATCCCTGATATTTAAAGCTTCAGCTATTTTTTCTACTACTCTCTTCCCCATTGGGAATCCTCACTTATTCTGAATGTTGTTCTTGGCTATACGCATAAGCGTACCGTGTAATAATTCTGTAATAGGTACTTATATGCGTACCTAATTTCGATTAATTTCATGCTGATAAATACCTTGAAGAATGCGGTGTAAGAGATCGCACGAATGTGATTTCTCAGGGTTTTCCCGCTTGCCAATGTTATCTGAAGGATAGGTAGTGGGGGGGGGGGGTAATACTTGGAGAAGGAAGAGGTACAGAGAACTAAGAAATGATCTGGGATGCACGGATATTCGGTTTATACATAGTATGGAGCTTTTTCCGTTTCACAGCAGGAATTTTGATATTCGGATTAAAAAGCACCTAAACGAAATTATTAAGTTACCCTTTATGCAGCTGATGCTTAATGCAGTTCACGAGCTTTGTACGGATTATTTCATAAAAGTTAATGAGAAGGGCAAAGTTGTATTCAAAAAGCCTAATGGTAAAAGTGAGTATGCTGCTAAACCGGAGTGTTCATTTAATTCAACACATATAAGAATATACAATAAACCTGCCCCTGTTGCTACGGCAAGTCCGCGATCTATCCGCTTTGCAGAGCAGTAATAAGGTGCTTTTCATAAAATCCTGCACAAAATACAATTTTTCTCCCATGGAATCGGCCCAAACCCGAGATTGTTGTACAGAATGCAGGATTTCACCTCGTATAAGTTATTTTTCAGGGAGATTGTTGTATTTAATACAACAATCTCCTCAACACCTGCTAATCTATGGACTTAAGTTGCAAAACATACAACATTTACATTTACACAGCTTATTGTTCAGCACGCGCCCACTCCTCAACTCTCCCCATACCGCTCCAGCGCCATCTCAGCCGTTTGCCGCATACGCCGCTTCAGCTGTCCGCCCTCCACGATCTTCACCCGCAGGCCGAGGAAGCGGATTCTGGATAACAGGAACTCGCTGTCATCTCTCATGTAGGTAACCTTAATGCGGTAAATGCCGGAGGCTTCATCGAAGGTCACCGATTTATCGAAGCAGGAGAAGGCGGTCAGAATCCGGGACAGCTCCCGGTTATAGACGGGCATCACTTGAATCCAGGCGTGTTCCTTCAGCCCTTCCAGCAGGCGTGAGATTCGCGCTTTGACATCTTGAACCCGGTGGTCCGGCAGGTTGCCTTCCTCAATAGAGATAATGTTCCTGAGCTTGGTCGACATGAGTGAGCGCTGCCGGAGGCAGTACCACTGCAGATACCACTCCCGCTTATACATGTTGTACTCCAGCTTATGCGGGAAGCCGTTCTGGTCTGCCTTCTCTCCGCCGTGCTTGATCTGATGCGTGATGAGGATGGCCTGATCCTGCATTATCATCCGCCGTAGGGTGCGCAGGTGCGGGTGGTAGACCTGCCGCTCCCGGTTCGCCGCCTTCTCGATAATAATATCCTGTATCTCTGTGGCTGCTTCCGCCTCCAGCAGAGAGTTCAGTGTACCTAAGGTACCGGGTGTAAAAGCTTCGCCTGCAGCCGGATGCAGCAGCATCCTCTTCAGCCAGGAACGCTCCTGAGCAGTCAGTGCCAGGGAACCGGCTTCATCGAGGCGTGAAATGATCTGGAAGTTAAAAATTTTCTCAAAGGGATTCATAGTAGGCGTGCAGCTCCTTCCATTCGGCAATGAATTGCTGGCGGAGGTGACGCGGGGCTAATACCTCGCAGCTTGAACCGAAGCTCCGCAGCCAAGGTTTAATTTCCGTAATTCCGTTCACTGTAATCTCGTACAGGAATGAGGTATCCGACTCCTCAGTAATCACGCCCCACTGTCCCTGTGCCTCTACCCGCTCGCGGATGAAGTTAACACCTGCCCGGTTAGGGTTATAGAATCTGGCGACCACCTTGACTGCAGGCGTGGTGTCGATGACCCAGCTGTTCTGAAGCTGATCTTTCAGCTTGCTGAGCTTGAGGTCATATTCTTCTTCTCCTACGACGGGGCCTTCTTCAATCTGCGTGAGGCCTTCCATCCGGAATTTCATAATGCCGATCCGCGAATCATGACCGATTAAATACCAGCGTCCATACTGATGATCGTAGACGACACGCAGCGGAAGCACGGTCTTGCTGACACCCGCCGATTCCCGCTCAAAGAGGGGGTTAGTGTTTTTGGAGGTGTAATTCTGGCCTTTTTTGGGGGAAAGGTAAAGGAATTGGATCTTCCTCCGCTGCTGAATCGCCCCGAATATCGTATAGAGATGGGCTTCATCCAGGATACGTGAATGATAATTATATTTGTACCGGTGGGTCTCGGTAGTTTCCGGGCGGTAGCCCCGCTTGCGCAGAACCTTCTTCAGGGTGTCACGCAGCAGATACCCCTGTACAGACGGAGTCTGCGTGTTGGCGATAACATCCACATAGTCGTACAGATCGAGCAGCTCATCATCCGGTAACTGGTCAATCAGGTCATTGGCAGCTCTGTAGCGGTAAGGCCGTCCCTCGTTGACCCGGAGAATTACGCCTACCTCCTCCAGATATTTCAGATCACCCCGCACGGTTTTCTCATCGGGCAGCGGGCTGTCCGGCGGCATTTGCTCACTGCAGATGTCCTGCAGGGCCTTAGCTGTAAGCTCTTCAGTCTGGAGTGCAGTTAATAATATAGTAAGCCGGATACTCTCGGTCTCCTTGAGCGACTTCGCCCGGAACAGGAACAAGAGCAGCGGGTCTGCGGTTTCATAATAGTCGTAACGGAGCCACTCGGATAATTCGCTTCCCTGCTCTGCAGGCAATTCCTGCTGCAAGGCAGCAACCATGCCCTTCAGATTGCGCAGCGTCTTGTCATAAGTATGGACAGAAATACCGAGGCGCTCGGCAAATTGTTGTCGGCTGTACGCCCCGCCGGCCAGAGCCAGCGTGCGCAGAAACTGGATTTCTTTATCAAAGCTTTCACGGGCCATGTAATTCCCTCCAACCAGTAAGCGTAGAATTGTAATCTTACTCTCCTTCTATTAAGCACCAGAGCTACAGAAAATGGAAGGTTTTTTAGCCGCCGCCATACTTTTGCCCTGTTCGTGAATGGGAATATGAGGGAAGATGGGTATACCAAGCAAGCTTAACGCTAATGAAGCTGCCAGAGCTGGAGGAATGACAATGAACCCTATAAATAAGCTCATCCGCGAGCAACTTGAGCAGATTGAACAGGAAGAGCAAGTAACGATCCTGTATGCCTGTGAATCAGGCAGCCGGGCGTGGGGGTTCCCCTCGCAGGACAGCGATTATGATGTAAGATTCATCTATTTGCACAAGCCGGAATGGTATTTGTCCATCTACGATAAACGCGATGTCATAGAGCGGCCTATTAGCAATATGCTGGACATTAACGGCTGGGATTTACGCAAGGCGCTGCGTCTTTTCCGCAAGTCCAATCCGCCGCTGCTGGAATGGCTGCAGTCGCCGATCCAATATACAGAGAAATTCAGCGTGGCGGAGCAGCTCAGGGGGATCTCCCCGTATACCTTTTCGCCGAAATCCTGTATGTACCATTATCTCAATATGGCGAAAGGCAATTACCGCGATTACCTGCAGGGTGAGCAGGTCAAGATCAAGAAATACTTTTACGTGCTGCGCCCGGTGCTGGCCTGTGAATGGATTCACCGTTACGAAGCGATGCCGCCGATGGAGTTCGATGTGCTGGTAGAGCGGCTGATTCCGCAGGACCAAGAGCTGTGGCAGGTAGTGCAGCAATTGTTGGCACGGAAGAAATCCGGTGAGGAGCTGGACTATGAGCCTCGCCTGAATGTCATCAACGAATATTTGGAAAAGCAAATCGAAGCGCTGGAGGCCGCAGCGGTCGCAGCCCTAAGTCTTCAAGAAGACTCAAGAGACCAGCAGCTGGATGCTGTGTTCCGGGAAGCCCTGCAGGAAGTATGGGGAATGCGGTTCTAGAGTAAACCTGACAGGAGGAAGAACAAAATGGCTATTGTACAACTGAAATCGACCAATCCGAACTTCAGCTTTTTAATCAAAAAAAACCCGCAGAGCGGCATGCAGCTGCGCCCGGTCCGTCAGGGAATGGCTTACGGCTGGTACTCGGACGATGCGGCGTATAATATTTTTTTCAAGGATGCAGAGAATGAAATCTCCTACAAGCAGAGCAGCAGCGAGAGCTTCGAGTATCTCAATGTATCCCGGTATAACACGCCGCTGTTTCCGCTGAATGCGGTCAATGAGTTCTTCTCTACCCCTTTCAAGGCACAGGATGAGCGGGATATCGAGGGATATGAGCATACCTTCTATATCAACATGGTTCAGGTGGAACGGCTGCATTATATGGAGTTTTTCAATAAACATCTGAAGGAGTATACCTTCTCCCTGCAGCACCAGGCGCATAAGAGCTACTCCCTGACCATTACCACGCAGAAAAGCTTGTATCACCTCCTGCATATGGCGGGCGTGCTGTCCCTGTTCTTATCTATATTCGGTGATGAATATATCGATATCTCGGATAAGGTGCTGGATAAATATATCCGCAGCCTGAACGTCATCGATGCCCCGTTCTATATCCGGAGTCTGTTTGCCCGTAATTTCCTGACCTCCAGAGACCGGTTCAAGCGGTATAAAGCAGCTATTGAACAGACGGAGCAGTACTCGATCGGGCTGAAGTATGGCGGGACGGCGATGCAGCGGCGTACCTTCATTTCAAGCAGGCTGCCGTTCAACAAAGCGATTCTGGATATTGGCTGCGGGGAGGGTTTCTATGCCATACCGTTTGCCGCCAAGATTGAAAGTGCCTATTATGCCATCGATATCGCCGAGGAATCGCTTGAAGCTGTCAACCGGAAAGCCAAGGCGAAGGAGATCGATAATATTGTCACCTACGGCTTACTGGATCATTTCCTGGAGTCGTATAACGGCGAGCAGGTCGATGTGATTCTAACGGAGGTTGTGGAGCATATGAGCGAGGCTGAAGCGGCTGAACTTGTGCGGCAAATCATTGGCCAGGTGAATTTTGAGCAGCTGATTGTGACGACACCGAATGCCGATTTCAACCGCTATTACGAGCTGGAGGAGTTCCGGCATGAGGATCACAAGTGGGAAATGGGCCATGAGGCATTCCGTGAGTGGTTTGCGGATACGGTTCAAGGCCTAGCGGTTGAGGTAGAGTATTCGCTGATCGGTGACCGGGTTGACGAGATCCGGACGACGCAGAGTGCGATTGTGCGCAGAAAGGAGGAATAGAATATGGATATTCAAACCCGTGTACACACGATATTCATGCTGGTGGGAGCCACGGAATGCGGGAAGTCGACTTTTGCCAAGGAGATTCTGATTCCTCAGCTGAAGCTGGAAGAACACTTAAGCGGACTGCGTATGAACGTACAGTACCTGTCCTCGGACCGTATCCGGCAGGAGATCTTGGGCCATGACTACGATAAATATGATCAGGTGATGCTGGAGGCGAGCTCGCATACCTTCCAGCTCCTGTTCGAGCGGCTGAAGCTGGTGACCTCCTTCCCGGTCAATGCGGAGTTTGTAATTGTGGATACGATTGGGCTGGCAGAGGATTACCGCAGTAAGGTCCGTGCGATTGCCCAGGAGAATAACTACAACCTCGAGGTGATCCTGTTTGATTACCGCAAACGTGAGGATTATTATGCCTCGGAGCGCTCGAAGAAGGTAATCTCGAATCACTTGAACCGGCTGCGAAAAGAAGTTCTGCCCGTCCTGTCCCGCGAAGGCTACAGCAAAATTCATAAAGTGCGCGCGAAAGACTTCCTGCTCGGAGATGATGCTCTGCCTAACCCTGACTACCGGGTAATCATCCAGGATTGGGATGCTTATGCAGCAACGGTACTTCCGCAGAATCAGGAATACATTGTAGTTGGGGATGTCCACGAGTGTGCAGGAGAGCTTCAGGGATTGTTGCGCAGCTACGGCTACAAAATTGAAGATGGCCGGTTAAGTGCCGCCGACAAGCTCAGTAACACCAAGATCATTCTTGTGGGAGACTGGATTGATAAGGGCAAGCAGACCCGGGAGATCATAGAATTCCTGTATGAGAACCGTGAACATTTCCTGTTCGTACTCGGTAACCATGAGAACTTTGTATATAAGCACCTGAAGGGTGAGATTCAAGGGACGGAGCCGGAGCTGCTTAGAACATATTTCGATTCGGTCCAGGTGTTACAAGAGGACCAGGAGCTGTCCGGTAAATTTGCGCTGCTGGTGGAGCGTTCCAAGCCCTTTTACCGCTATATTGGCGTGCAGGGTCCGTCCTTCTATGTAACGCATGCGCCATGCTGCAATAAGTATATCGGGAAGCTGGATACGAACTCGCTGCGTCATCAGCGCAATTTCCGGCTGGACCGGGAATCGGCGTATGAGCAGCAGCTGGATTTCCTGAAGCAGGAGGCAGTGAGCAATCATCCCTATCATCTCTTCGGGCATATTGCCGCGAAGCAGACGTTCCAGATCAAGAATAAGCTTCATCTCGACACGGGAGCCGTGCAGGGGAATATGCTGACTTCCGTCCGCATGTCATTTAAGCCGTTCTATAAAAGCTATAAGTCGCAGATCACCGCGCTGACGGAGGAATTGCCGGTTCTGTTCCGGGAAGAGCAGATGGTATCCCTCCAGGAGCTGGATTATGAGTCCATGCGCAGACTGCAGTATTCCTCGCGGAACAAGGTCAACTTCATCTCCGGGACGATGTCGCCTGCGGACAAAGATGTGCCTGCAGGAGAGCTGGAGTCGCTGCGTAAGGGCCTGGATTATTTTGCCGAGCGCCGTGTGTCAGAAGTCGTGCTGCAGCCCAAATATATGGGTTCGCGCTGCAGTATATATCTCTACCGGGAGCTTGAGCAGTGCTATGCAGTCAGCCGTAACGGCTACAAGGTCAAAGCTGTAGATCTGACGCCTGTCTATGAAGCTCTGCTGCATAAATTCGGAACGTATATGGCGGAGCAGGGTATTGCTGTGCTTCTGCTGGACGGGGAGCTGCTGCCCTGGAAGGCGCTTGGCGACGGGCTGATTGAACGCCAGTTCCGCCCGATCGGCAAGGCGCTGGAGACCGAGCTGGATTTCCTGAGACAACACGGGTTTGAAGAGTCGCTGGGCAAGCTCTTTCAGGATTTTGCGGAGAGCGGGTTTGAGCAGGACCAGCATCACCTGACCAAAGAAGCGCTTAACAAAAACTACGGGGCGCATGTATATCAGACCTATAAGCATGTGCGGGAGATTCGGGACTCATATGTAGACCTTGATCAGCGTGATGAGGCTTACCATATATACAAGCAGCAGCTGGAGCTGTATGCGGGTGATGGGGAGCTTGCGTATAAACCTTTTGCCATATTGAAGGAAGTGCTGGAGAACGGCGGGGAGCGGATCCCTGAGGGCATTACCTCGGAGCAATACCGTTTCCTGAATGACGACGAGATTCTGGTGCTCGACTTGAATGAACCGGATGCCTACATCAGGGCAGAAGCGTATTTTGCCGCAATAACGGTGGAAAAAGGTATGGAAGGGATTGTGATCAAACCGGAGCAGGAGCAGCAAGGTGTGGTTCCGTACCTGAAGGTCCGCAATCCCGGCTACCTGTCGATCATCTACGGGTATGACTACAAGTTCCCGCATAAATATGCCAAGCTGCTGAAGCAGAAGAATATTGCTCCCAAGCTGCGCACGTCCTTGGCTGAGCACCGGCTGGGCCGGCAGATGCTGGAGATCAGGCTGGATGAGATTTCGGCTGAGAACGAGGCTTATAAGCAGATCGCCGCGAACCTGCTATTTGAGGTGACGAAGGAGAAGGAGATAGATCCGCGGTTGTAATAATAATGTGTATGCAAAAAGAGCGGTACAACTTAAAAATGCAGCGCGTCCTCCACAACAGGTCGTGCTGCATTTTTCGTGTGATTTATGATTATAGCTGCGGAAGAGGCTCCTTAAAAACATTCCTTACCTCACCAAATGTATCCTGATCCGATGAGGCGGCTGCCCAGATGATTTTTTGGTCTGTGAGCAGGACAATGAATTCGCTTTTGGCATCAGCGCCTTTTTCTCCATGGATGAGCACGGCTTCAACTTGCATACCGCCTTCATCGGAATAATGAGCGGATTCTATAACCTGCGGGTGGTTAAGTTTCTGATCGTCGGGAACTTCTAAAGATTGTATGACTTGAAATAACATCTGGGCATCGGGGTAGACATGTTCAGTAATAAAGGCGGTTTTCGCTTCATCATCCGTCCCGTTCACAAAAGTATGCACATATTCAAGCGCCACGGCTTCGGTTCCCGACATTTTTTTAGGTGCAGGCGTAGGTTTAGGGGCCTTCGTGGGTGCTGGTGTAGATTCAAGTGCAGGTGCTTCAGCTGGAGTTGCTGATCCTGGTGCTTCTGTTGAATCAGCGGTCTGATCCGCTGCAGGTTCTGCCGTGTTTTTATCCGGGCTGCATCCTGTAAGTGCTATAAGAGTAATGATGATACTGATAACAAATTTTTTCTTCATTTTGTATTTCCCCCTGGTAGTGTAATTATTTCCATTTGTATGTACGTGAGTGAACGGGCGGAGTTTCAGGATTGGAGAAGTGTAACAAACCGGCGGATTCATGCAACAAAACGCATAATAGTGTTCACGGCTCTTTTTTGATAATAAGATGAGACCTGAGAGGAGGAAATACAGCTTGGAAGTTATATTTGAAGCAAACGCAGGAATGAACCGGGGAACCGCGAAGGTCGTTACGCACCCGGCAGAGCAGGCAAACTGGGGAGATATTGAAGCGGGTATTCAGACGGCAGAGCAGCGGATTGTGGTGATTAACGCCAGGAATAACCGGGAGCTTCCGGTTGTGGCCAGCACCATTGCGGTGATAGAACCGGAAGGCCGGATGTGCAGCGTCCGTCTGATTAGCGGGGAGATGTATCTGCTTCATACGCGGCTGAAGTTCGCCCTGGACGTTCTGGACTCCCCCCAGTTTATGAAGATCAATAACCAGACTATTATCAACACCAGGCACATTAAAGAGTTCTCGGCTACAGATCAGGCACGAATCCAAGTAATGCTGACGAACGGTGATGCTTATTTTGTCAGCCGCCACTATATCAAGAATTTTAGGAGGAATTATCATGGCTAATCAGCTCAAACAATCATTCTTTCAGGTATTCACTTTAACCTCACTATGGGTGACGCTGCTGTTAACGGTATTTTTCCGGGAGCAATCGGTGGATATGCTGTACTTGTGGCGGCTTGCCGGGATTGCAGTGATTGCTGCGGGGATGTTCGGGGTTATGTATAATGCCTTGTGGAACCATTTCACGCTGAGACCGCTCTGGAATATTCTCATTTCTTCAATCCTCAGCCTGTCAGGCGGAATGGGGATGGTATGGCTCTTCTCTGTAGAGATGTTCGATCAGATTAAGTCCTGGCTGCCGGGGATGCTGCTGTTATCGGTTGTGCTGCATACGATCGCTTTCTATTTCTATGCCAGAGTGAATAGCAGGAGGCAGGCGGAGGAGCTGAATAAGATATTGAAGTAGGCTGATAAGGACTGTAATTCCGTTATTTGAGCCGATCGGCCTGATTATCCGAATAAGTGGGCTCAGAAGCCGTTAATCGACTCGTTTTACCTCATTTCAGGATTAAATCAAGTGAATAAGGGATTATCAGTCCGTTTCAGCTCAAGTAAGAGGATTTTTCGCAGAATAACGGATTCTCAGTCCGCTTCACGTGCAGTTTCATATAAATAGGGCGGACCGCCAGGGTCCGCCCTATTTAATATTACAAGCCTAGCCCATAACGACGAGCACTTCGTTCTCCTCCGTCATTGCGGACACCGGAATCAGGTCGCCCTGGATTTCTTCACCGTTAATAACGATACGGGACACGCCTTTCTCCACACCGTTCTTGTTCTCCACCCGGATGTTCAGCTTCTTCCCGCGGAATTCCCGCACCATGGAGAAGTCTGTCCAGTCCGAAGGAACGCATGGATTCAGGCGGAGGCCATCCTTCTGCGGCTGAACCCCCATGATGCCCTCTACCAGGGAGACCATCACGGTTGAGGCGGTACCGGTGAGCCAGTGCACATGGGCCCGGCCCTGATACGGGCTGTCCTTAGACTCAACGAACTGCCCGTGCACGTAAGGCTCCAGCTTACGGACCTCAGCCTTGTCGTTCATGCTGGCCGGACTGCAGTTCAGGAAATACTCGAAGGCGCGTCCGCCGTTGCCGATCATCGTCTCGGCCAGAATGAGCCATCCCTGCGGCTGGCTGAAGATTCCGCCGTTCTCCTTGGTTGAGGCGTTGAACAGGGCCATAAGCGCTACAGGCAATCCGTATTTGCGGAACGGCGGATAGAAAATCATCGTGCCGTAATCGGTCCGCAGATTCTCGTATACCTTATCCATCGAGAGCTTCGCCTGCTCCGGTGAGGCAGCGCCGCTTAACACAGCCCAGCTCTGCGGATTCAGCCAAATCTTGCCTTCATCGTTCTCCCAGGAGCCGATCGTGTAGTTGTCTTCAGTGAATCCGCGGACGAACTGATCCTTCTCCCAGGCATACTTCTGAATATTGCCGTCCAGCTCATCGAGCAGGCCCTGTGCCCATTCTACATCCGCTGGCTTGTTCTTATTCCGGGCAATCTCCATAAATACCTTGAAGCCCATGTACAGCTGGAAGGCGACAAACAGCGATTCGCCTTTGGCGCCAAGGCGCAGACAGTCGTTCCAGTCGGCATGCAGCCCGACCGGCATACCGTGTGCACCCATGCGGTCCAGGCTGAACTGCAGAGCCTGGCGCAGATGGCCGTATACTGTGTCTTCACCTTTATCGGAATATGGCACCATTTCATCTGTGAAATCCCAGTTACCGCTTTCATTTAAGTATTTAATAACCGTCGGGAACAGCCAAAGGGCGTCATCGGCACGGTAATGCGGATGACCGGTTTCCCGTACATATTCAGGATCGTCAGGTGTACCTTCATGCCCCGGATTGTGGTCGAATTTCACGAGTGGCAGACCGCCCCCATTAGAGACCTGTGCTGATATCATTAATCTCAGACGTTCAAGGGCCATCTCATGATCCAGGTGGATAATGCCTTGAATATCCTGCACTGTATCCCGGTAACCGAGGCCGTTGCGCAGACCGGAGTACTGGAAGGAGGCGGCACGGGACCAGATGAAGGTAATGAAGCACTGATATGCATTCCAGGTGTTGATCATATTGTTGAGATTGTTGCTTGGGGTCTGGACCTGGAAGCGGTTAAGCTTGCTGTGCCAGAACTCCTTCAATTCAGCGAGCTCCTGTTCAACAACGGACAGATCCTTGTAGTGTTTAAGAATTTCGGATGCACCCTGTTCATCATATTGACCCAATAGGAAGGCGACTTCCTTCTCTTCACCCGGCTGCAGCTCTACATTGATCTGCAGGGCGCCGCAGGCGTTAGTATTATAGTTCAGCGAATTCGAACACTGGCCGTTCTCTACTGAGGCCGGATTTCCGTAGCTGCGGTAGTCACCAAGGAACGTATCCCGGTCACCGTCATAACCGGCAACCTCTGCGCCGGCCGCGCCGAAGAATCTCCAGCTTTGCTCTTCGGTAATATTTTCATTGATGACTTGAAGAATCTTATTATTCTTGTAGTAAGTCCGCGAGATGAACAGGGTGTACTGAAGGTTGACGGTATCCTGCTCATAGTTATTATCGTTGGTCAATTCGGCAAACCCGAAGAGCGCCAGCTTCCGCGGCTGAGTACCGTCGTTGCGGACCTTCATCCGCCATACCTCGTAGGTTTTGTTCAGCGGTACATAATATAAAGACTCTGTATGAATGTTATCGTAGTCCGCAACAATGTTCGTGTATCCGGTTCCATGATGGCATACCGATTGGTACTTCTCCAGATCTTTGCCTACAGGCTGCCAGGAGCCGGACCAGTAATCTCCGTTCTCTAAGTCCCTCACATAGATGTAGCGTCCCGGCTCGTCGTTGGAATTGAAGTGGTAGCGGAGATGCCGTCCGTTGGCCCCGGACTTCACAAAGCTGTAGCCTCCGGCATTTCCTGAGATAATCGCACCATATTCCGGTGAGCCCAGGTAGTTGGCCCAGGGGGCGGGTGTATTCGGTTTCATAATTAGGTACTCTTTGTTCTTTTCGTCAAAATGACCGTACTGCATAACCATTCCTCCTGTAAAGTGGATGATAGGCAGGGTTATAAACGCGCGTTCACAAACGGCTAAAGATTCCCGCCCCATTCTATTATAAGACAGCTCTAGCCCACCTAGAAACCCTAATTTTTAGTGTGAAAATCAAACAATATAATACTTTTTATAGTTGTTTGTTATATATGAACGGGTAAACCGCATTGTTATGATTAAGGAGACCGATGATTTGGAAGTGAAATGCAGAAGGAGGAATGAACAATGCTATTGAGCGATTGGTCAGAAGATACGATGAGTTACAGTTTATCTGGGGATTGGTCGATTCGCAGAGCGGAGCCGGAGACATGGGGAGTGTACTGTTCGGTTTATTATAATATGCCGTATTCCGGATTTTTCAGGGAAGCCGGATTCGCAGACCCGCGCAGGAATGCGTTCTGGATTTACAGCGGGGAGCGTAAGATCGGCGGAGTACGGATGGCGCCGGGAGTGATCTATCATCTATTTGCGATTCCTCCATTCAGCGACTCCTTCGGGATATTGCAGCAGCTGAAGAAGCTGCTGATCCATTGGACCGACCGGAAGGAGCTGATCCGAACCTATGAAGTACTTCCCGATCAGGTATCCATATACTCGCGGGCAGGCTTCTGGCCGGATGAGTTCAGATGCCGCTGGATGCAGCGGCCGACCGAAGTTTTCACCGTGAACTGGGAAGATGATCTGCGGATTGAGAGCCCACGGGTGCAGATGGATGAGTCAGGAGGCAAACGGTTTGTAAGAGAAGCACAGATTGCGGAATGTGATTTCGGCAGCTTTAGCGGCGGATTCGAAGCAGTCAGGCGGAAAAAGTCTGCATTAGAGGATTTTATCCCGGGTGAAGATCCCAATTATTCAAATGAAAGTTTGACCCGGGCTTCTACGCTGGTGTTCGATCAAGAGACAGGCAAACTGATTGCCAACTGCCGGCTGTGTCTGCAGGATGAGGCAGCCGCAGTGTATAGTATCGGTGTGCTTCCGGACTACCGGGGCAGAGGGCTGGCTACGCGTATGCTGCAGCGGGCACTGACGATTTTACATGGCCAATATCCGCTGCTCAGATTGTATGTCATGGAAGGTAATGATGCGGAAGCTGTGTATTATAATTTGGGATTTATGCCTGGCGTGCAGGAGGTACAGAGTATGTATATTCCCGCGAGGGAAATGTCTTGAAGTTCCAAAAGAACCTACAAACCCGCAAGGATCGCGGCGCTGAAGGTTCTTTTAATCATTTTATTATGATATATTAAAGATTGAAGTTTATTGTTCTCTGGGCGAAGGAGTACCACATGACACAGTTCGTATACAAGCAAATCATTGATGACCTTAAGATGAAAATCTTTGCGGGGAAGTTTGCTGACATGAGATTGCCGGATGAGCGCAGCCTCAGTGAGGCCTATCAGGTTAGCCGCAGTACCATTAAGCGGGCGCTGACTAAGATGGAGAGTCATGGAATTGTGTTCAAGAAGCGCGGTTCCGGAACATTTATCAATCCGCTGTATATAAAAAATGATTCGATCTTCAGTTACGAAGGCTCTAATCTGGGGGTCTCCGACAACTTTCAGATGCACGGCAAGAAGCCTGCTATTAAGGTGCTCGAGTTCGAGGTGATCCGGCCTACGGAAGAGCTTCAGCGGGATTTATTCCTGCAGCCGCATGATTTTGTGTATAAGATCGTCCGCCTGCGTTTGTTCGATGATGAACCCTTCATGATTGAAACCGGTTACATTCCAATTAAAATCGTACAGAATCTCGACACGGCGATTATCGAAGGCTCGATCTTTCATTACCTGGAGGAGTCGCGCAATCTGGCGGTAACCAAGTCATTTTTGTCTGTATTTGCGGAGCCTTCGCAAAGCGGTGATCACGAGCTGCTGCATTTGCAGGAGAATGAGCCTGTCGGCATTATGGAAGGGATCTTCTTCCTGGATAACGGCACGCCGTTTGAATTCTCGCATATGCGGTTCCACTACAAATACATGAAGTTCAATACCTTCGTATCGGTTCATTAACCGGTCATCGAAATAAATAGCAGAATAACGAAAAGCCGGGGGATCTGCTCCGGTCTTTTTGTCGTACATGTACAGGTTTATCAAATTTATTGGGTTTTGACAATGCATTTCCGCTGTATTTCATACTTTGTTCAAAAATTCACAATATTGGACCGTATCAATTGTTAAAATGATTGAATTTCTGAAAAGCAGATGTATGATGTAATTGTAGAAATGATACATTCAAAAAACATAGACAAAGATTAGGAGTGGAAGAAATGGGATTATCAATCGCGCAGGTGGATTATTCTTCTAAAACTTATTTGGCAAAGCTTGACGCTTACTGGCGTGCAACCAACTATATCTCCGTGGGTCAGCTGTATTTGAAGGGTAACCCGTTGTTAAGAGAACCTTTGAAGGATGCAGATGTAAAAGTGAAGCCGATCGGACACTGGGGCACGATTCCAGGGCAGAACTTTATCTATGCGCATCTCAACCGCGTAATTACTAAATATGACTTGGATATGTTCTATATCGAAGGACCGGGCCATGGCGGTCAGGTTATGGTGTCGAACTCTTACCTGGACGGAAGCTATACCGAAATCTATCCGGAAATCACCCAAGACATCCCCGGCCTCAAAAAATTATTCAAGCAGTTCTCCTTCCCAGGCGGTGTAGCCTCCCATGCTGCTCCTGAAACTCCGGGATCGATTCATGAAGGCGGCGAGCTGGGCTACTCTCTGTCGCACAGTGTGGGAGCAGTTCTGGATAACCCGAACCTGATCTCGGCAGTTGTTGTAGGTGACGGTGAAGCCGAAACAGGCCCGCTGGCAGCTTCCTGGTTCTCGAACCGGTTCATTAACCCGATTACAGATGGCGCGGTGCTGCCGATTCTGCATCTGAACGGCTTCAAAATCAGCAACCCAACCATTCTGTCCCGGATGTCGCGGGAAGAGCTGACGGCTTATTTTGCAGGAAACGGCTGGGAAGCGTTCTTCGTGGAAGGTGAGAACCCTGATCTGATGCACCCGGAAATGGCGAAGGTTCTGGACACAATTGTTGAGAGAATTGCAGCGATCCAGAAGAATGCCCGTGACAATAATGATACTACACGTCCTGCCTGGCCGATGCTCGTCTTCCGTACTCCTAAAGGCTGGACCGGTCCGAAGGCATGGGACGGCGTTCCGAATGAAGGCTCCTTCCGTGCCCATCAGGTGCCGATTCCGGTAGACCAGAAGAACATGAAGCACGCACCAGCTCTGCTGGAGTGGCTGAACAGCTACAGACCTGAAGAGCTGTTCGATGAGAATGGCCGGCTGAACGCTGACCTTGCTGAAATCCTGCCTACAGGTGACAGACGTATGGGGATGAATCCTGTAACGAACGCCGGTAACCTGATTAAGGATCTCCATAAGCCGAACTTCCGTAACTACGCGCTGGATAATTCCGTACCGGGTCAAGTAATTGCGCAGGATATGGCTGTTCTCGGCAAATACCTGAAAGAGGTTGTTACCCTTAACGAAGAGAACCGTAACTTCCGCATCTTCGGACCGGATGAAACGATGTCGAACCGTCTGGGACCTGTGTTTGAAGTGACCAAACGTCAATGGATGGACTCCATCCAGGAGCCGCAGGATGAATTCCTCGCTCCTTATGGCCGCGTAATTGATTCCCAGCTGTCCGAGCATCAGGCGGAAGGGATTCTGGAAGGTTATGTATTGACCGGCCGCCATGGGTTCTTTGCCAGCTATGAAGCTTTCCTGCGTGTTGTGGATTCCATGATTACCCAGCACTTCAAATGGCTGCGCAAGGCTACGGATCAGACTTGGCGTGCAGATATTCCTTCATTAAATGTTATTGCTACATCGACCGTGTTCCAGCAGGACCATAACGGTTATACTCACCAGGATCCGGGTCTGCTCGGTCACCTGGCGGATAAGAAACCGGAATTCATCCGTGAGTATCTGCCATCGGATGCCAACTCCTTACTGGCTGTCTTCGACACTATTCTGAATGACCGTCAGAAGATCAACCTGATTGTATCGTCCAAACACCCGCGTCCGCAGTGGTTCTCGGCAGATGAAGCCCAGGAGCTGGTAGACAAAGGACTTAAGATCATTGACTGGGCAAGCACCGATAAAGGCGGGGAGCCGGATGTAGTTATTGCTTCCTCGGGTACAGAACCAACGATGGAGAGCCTTGCAGCAATCTCGATCCTGCATGAGAAGCTGCCTGAGCTGAAAATCCGCTACATCAACGTGGTAGATCTGCTGAAGCTGAGAAGCCAGAAGCTCGATCCGCGCGGCTTGTCTGACGAAGAGTTTGATCAATTTTTCACAAAAGACAAACCGGTTATCTTTGCCTTCCACGGCTATGAAGGCCTGATCAAGGATCTGTTCTTCGACCGCCACAACCATAACCTGCATGTACACGGCTACCGTGAGAATGGCGATATCACTACACCATTTGATATGCGTGTACTGAACCAGATGGACCGCTTCGACCTTGCGAAGGAGGCTGTTCTGAGCTTGCCGGATGCCGGGAAGCACCAGGCTATCGCCGATGAAATGGATGCCATCGTGCAGAAGCATCACCGGTTCATCCGTGAGGAGGGTATTGATCTTCCAGAGGTTGAGAACTGGGTATGGAAGGCTTTGAACTAATTTATATTTAAAAGCTTGTGTAAAGGGAGCACCCCGGATGTCATTAATATGACTATGGGGTGCTCCCTTTGTGCTGTGACATCTCATCCTTCCCTGTTACAGGCAGGGAGGCTGGCAGCGAAGGAATAAAGCCCGGAGCTTCCTGCTGCAGCGCAGGCTTCCGCTGTGCGGTGGAGGCCGGGAGCGCGGCCAGGCCTCCTCCGCTCATCTCCGTCATATGTTTCCAGTAGCGCTTCGGCATCATTGAGGAACGCAGCCGGTCGTTGCGGCGCTCCTTGATTCCGATTGCATGATAGAAGCCGGTCCAGAGCCTGCGGTAGGCTTCTTCCGCTTCGTCCGGCGCGGGTGCTGTCCAGCCGCTTAGAGGAATAATGGCTTCCCGTCCGGGTTCATGAATCAGTGCCATCCCATGAGTACGGTCATAGATCATGAAGCTCTCCCCCTGGAACCGGTCGCAGAAATGGTCCTGAATGACCGGCAGCACGTAGCCCTGCGGCTCAATGACTGCAGCCATAACTGGCCCGTATACGGAGAAACGGACGAACCCCAGATACAGATGGCCTTCCCGCCGGAGCTGCTGAACAGCCTTCGTTAACGCATGTACCGTGTCATCAGCCAGCATATTCATCACCTTAGGGCCATGCGTGAAACCGAGATACAGGAAATGAAGCAGCAGCATCTCCTTATCAGGAGTATTGCTCCAGAATCCAAGACGTACCAGCTCTTCTGCCTCAGGGCTGATGCGGAGCGGAATGGACTTAAGGACTCTGTCCGCTTTGTCTTGATCGGTATCAATCCACTTTGCCTCCAGCAGCAGTCCCTGGCCTTCACCCTCTGAATGGACAGCTAAAGGAGTCTCCTTCCATAAATAACTCTCAAACACACAGCACAGCAGCCCCTCGAAGCTGCCGTCATAGGTATAGGCCAGTGCCGACGGCTTGAACATCAGGCCTCCGCCCCTTCCTTGAGCTCAAACCCGGAGAGGCCCCCTGTTCCCGCAACACCGGTTGCAGCTGTGGCAGTTGTTGCGGGTGCTGAGGGCAGAGCTGCTAAGTACTGGTCGTCGAACAGAGTCATCTGCTCATATTGCTGCGGCAGGAATGGGGCCAGCTGCTGGCCGGACATCAGTGAACGAAGCAGGGTATGCTCGCTGACCCTCAGCCCTTCCAGGGGCTTGCCCTTGCAGATAATGAAGAACTGTGCGCGCTTGAGCACGACACCGAGCTTCTTGAGTGCATGGAAATCCAGTGCCCCCGCCCGGCGGGCCTTAATGATCCGCTGTGCGCTGCGCACGCCGATCCCCGGCACGCGCAGCAGCATTTCGTACGGTGCGCGGTTAATCTCTACCGGGAACTGTTCCCGGTGGTTAATGGCCCAGCTGCATTTCGGGTCGAGCAGGGGATTGAAGTTAGGCACCGCTTCATCTAACAGCTCGCTGGCCTGAAAGCCGTAGAACCGCAGCAGCCAATCGGCCTGATAGAGCCGGTGCTCCCGGAGCAGCGGCGGCTTGGTATCGAGGGAAGGCAGCAGTGAATCCTCAATTACAGGTGTATAGGCGGAGAAGAATACCCGCTTGAGGCTGTATTTCTTGTACAAGCCCTCCGTCAGATTGAGAATCTGATAATCCGTATCCGGCGAAGCCCCCACAATCATCTGTGTGCTCTGGCCGGCGGGGGCGAAGCGGGGGGCGTGATTATATTTAACGATATCCGAGCGGTTCTCGGTAATCCGGTTCTTAATCAGCCCCATCGGCTTTAGAATGGAGACCTTACTCTTATCGGGAGCGAGCACGCCCAGACTGGCCTGTGAAGGCAGCTCGATATTGACGCTCATGCGGTCAGCCAACAGGCCCAGTCTGGACAGCAGGGCATCGTCGGCACCGGGAATCGCTTTTACATGAATATAGCCGTTGAAATGATACACATTCCGCAGCAGCTCCAGCGCTGCTATTAATTGCTCGGTTGTATAATCCGGATTGCGCATAATCCCGGAGCTGAGGAATAGTCCTTCTATATAATTACGGCGGTAGAACTGCATGGTGAGGTCAGCGATCTCTTCCGGGGTAAAAGCCGCCCGGCGGGCAGGGTTAGACTTGCGGTTGATGCAATAGGCACAGTCATATACACAGGCGTTAGTCATGAGCACCTTCAGCAGCGAAATACAGCGTCCGTCCGCGGCGAAGCTGTGGCAGATGCCCATAGCGGTTGTATTGCCGAGGCTTCCGGCTTGGCCTTTACGGTCTGAGCCGCTTGAAGTGCAGGCTACATCATATTTGGCTGAGGCGGTCAGAATCTCAAGTTTCTCCATAACATCCACGGTCATAATCCCCCTTAGTATGATGAAATTATATACCGAACATACGTTCTTGTCAAAAGAATGAAATTATGCTGTATCTATAAGAAAGGCTCAGTTTAAAGCAATTATATATTCTCTTCAAATATGCAATTATCTATTTATCAATAAGCGTATAAATATATGAAAATTATGTGAAATATTCATTGAATCCTTTATTGAAATAAAGTAGACTAGCAATAGGTTGCCACATGATGGCAATAGTAGTTTCACTGCACATGAAGGATATTACAAGACTTCAACAGATATTTTGTGAAGCGCTTTAATTGTCTCTAGTCTTAAGTGAGCTAACACCACTATCTTGGAGGTTGGTACAGCATGAGGAAGCTTAGTAAAAAGGCATTAAGTCTTACGATGACAATCCTTCTAGTCTTGTCTTACGGTTTAAATCTTGGAGCAGGTCAGGCCAGTGCAGCCTCTATCGGCGCGGTTACAACCCTGCTGGCATCTGATATTACGGGTTCAACAGCCCGGCTGGACGGGAACATAATTATTAATAGTAATGTGTACAGCTCCAGCAATCATCAGATCTATTATTGGAAGCATGCAGATGGTGTGACAGAACGCCCGTTTGATGCACTGTCAGTCTCTCTGACTGAAATTGACTCCCCTGCAGTAGGATATTTCGGCGGTAAGATCAGCGGTCTCGACCCGCTTACACAATACGATTATCAGGCTGCTGTCCGGGTTACGGATTCAGAAAGCTACGATTCAACCCTATACGGCAGCATTGAGAGCTTCACAACACTGGAAGCAAAGAGAACGATTGCTGAAATCAAGCAGCCGGAACTCCATGTTCCCAATATGACAAACAAAGAAGATCTGGTGCTTCCTCAGACAGTTGAGATTACACTGGATGACAATACGACCAGAACGGTTCCGGTGTCCTGGGATATGAGTGATTATGACACGGACAGCTGGATCGACGGCTGGGTGTTTAAAGAATCAGGCGGCTACCGCTCATTCCCGGGGACCTGGACGCTGCCTGAGGATGTAGGTTACGGCCCGAATTACTATGATGAACCGCGTCTGGAAGTATTCGTAGACTATCCTAATCTTACTGTCGTTCCAGCTGCCAAGAACATCACGGCACCGGAAGGAACCAGCCTGGCTGAAGTACAAGGCCTGCTGGAGAACAGACTCCAGATGTCCTTCGACAACGGCAAGCAGACGGAAGTTCCGGTTACCTGGGATGAAGGTACACCTGCCTTTACTGGCGAGCCGGGAACTTATACGTTCACAGGCACACCGGGCTGCCTGTATCAAAGCTTCGCAAGACAGGGCGGCATCGGAATTATGGGCGGGGGCGGCGACTGCGGGTACTACAATAATGGTGATCCCGGTAACGGCATCAAGCCGCTGACGGCTACAGCGCAGGTAACCATTACTGAATATGCATGGCAGCTTGTAGGACCTGCCGGGTTTACCGGGGCGGCTAAGGGGCTTTCCTTCGCCTATGACGCCGATGGTGCTGCTTATGTAGCGTTTGCCGATGCGGAGTATAATCATGCAATTTCAGTAATGAAATTTAACGGAACTTCATGGGAATATGTAGGCGCTCCCGGCTTCTCGGGTAATGCTGCCGGCAACACCTCGCTGAAATTCAATACAGATGAGGATGGCGTACTCTATGCCGCTTATACGGAGGCCGGTACCAACCGGATTATTGTATCTGTATTTAATGGAACAGAATGGGCAGAAGTAGGAGTCACGGATGCAGTTGCTTCCTCGGCGGACCTGTTCTCGTTTAATATCGTGGACGGGCGGCCGACAATAGCTTTTGCAGATCAGGCAGAATCGGGCTCTTTGACATTGAAAGTCTACTATAAAGACAATTGGGAAACATGGGGGCCGGCTGGCTTCTCCCAGGGGGCTGTTCAATCCGTATCTTTATCGCCTAGCTATTATAGTGCTTATACAATCAGCTATATGCAGAACGGGGAGCTGAATACGGCATACCTGGATGTATATGCGGAGGAATGGAGGCAATACAAGCAAGCGGGTACGCCTGTTGAATTGCTCTCCCAGGCAACCAATAAGTATGGCAGCAGCATTGTTATATATCAGGATGCTGCAGGCATTCAGATGAAAGAGTTCATGTACGGTGAATGGTTCAATTATGAACCTGCAGCCAGCACGATTACCAGCAGCCCGGCAGAATTGCTGGATTTGGCTTTTGACACGAATAACAATGCATATATTGCTTACACAGACAGCTCGGATACTTCCAAGGTAACCGTTAAGAAATCCATGGCCGGCAGCTGGAAGACAGTCGGCACAGCCTCGTTCACTGCAGGCGGGGCCTCGGAGCTGAAGCTGCAAATTATTAAGGGACAGCCGCATGTAGCCATTGTGGACGATAATCAGCAGGGCAAAGTAACGGTTTTAAACTTCCGTTCCTTTGCACCGGCTGCGGTCCTGACAGCTTCGGCAACCCATATAACGACAACCTCAGCAACGGTCGGGGGCACAGTAACAGGTACATCTACGGTTACAGGAATTGTATACGGCACTACAGCAGATTTATCCGGAGAGACCTTCAATGTTGAAGCTCCGCAGATGGATGGCCGGTTCACGGTGGCCCTAAATGCTCTTAAGCCGGGCACGGTATATTATGTACGTGCTTATGCGGTTACACCTAAGGGGATTGTATACGGCGAGCCTTCTTCCTTTACCACGCTCGTTACTCCTGAGGACAATGAGGAGAATCCGGTGCCAACACCAACACCAACACCAACACCAACACCGGCGCCAACACCAGCACCAACGCCGGCTCCGGAAATTCCATCGGGTACGGTAACCATGCCGGGTACTGTTAAAGTTTTGATCACCAACACGTCCAAAGGCGGAACAGTAAACGCCCCGATTACACAGCAAATCGGTACCGGTCTGAAGCTGACAGGTAAGCTGTACAGCAGCAGCGGCCAAGCCGTCAACGTGCCTGAGTTCACTATTAATGCAGATGGCAGCTTTACCGCACCGAACGTGCCGCAGGGCACTTACCGGCTGGCCCTTAACGTAATTGCACCTAACGGTGAACGGCTGGCAGGACAGCAGGCTGTACTGACCGTAGGAGCAAATGGTGCAATCTCTATTGATGCAGAATTGATCGACCCTTATGGTGTGATTACAGATTCCGTTACAGGCAAGCCGGTGGAAGGTGTGAATGTCAGCCTGCACTGGTCGGATACCGAGCTCAACCGCTCCAAGGGCCGGGTGCCGGGAGCACTGGTAACTCTGCCGGAACTGCCGGATTTTGCCCCGAATAAGAATCATGATCCGCAGAGCAGCAATGCTGACGGCCAGTATGGATGGATGGTCTATCCGGATGGGGACTACTACATTCTGGGTGACAAAGACGGGTATCTCGCCTTCGACAGCCGCAAGGATACAGCAGAGGCTACCTTCGGCACTGACAGTTATATCCGCGGCGGCAATATCCATGTCGGCCAGACTATCGTCGAGTACAGCTTCAAGGTTACACCTTTGTTGTCCGGTCAATATGAGCCTTATATGAAGGGTTATCCTGATGGCAGCTTCCAGCCGGGTAAAGGGGTAAGCCGTGCGGAAATGGCGGCTATTCTCAGCCGCACCATGCCACTTTCTAGCAACCCTGCAGGCGGCAGCACCGCCTTTTCCGATATTCCGTCAGGGTTCTGGGCAAGTGCTGATATTGCTACTGCAGTGCAGCAGGGATGGTTCGAGGGTACAGGAAATAACCGCTTCCAGCCGCAGCAGGCCATTACCCGCGCCGAGATGGCGCAGCTTCTCTCCAACGTCTACGGCTGGAGCAAGAGCGGCAGCGGGTCATCCGCTTTCAGTGACGTGAACGGCCACTGGGCACAGGAAGCGATTCAGAGCGCTGAAGCGCAGGGAGTGCTGAGCGGCTATTCAGACGGGACCTTCCGACCGAATCAGCCAATTACACGGGCTGAAGCAGTAACGCTGATCAACAAGCTGATCGCCCGTCCTGCCTACAACACCGCGCCGGTGTGGAGTGATGTTCCGGCCTCCTACTGGGCATACGGGGACATCATGGCAGCATCGGTAAGACACAGTAAATAAGCTCACTTTTACAGGAATGGACGGATCCAACCCGCAGGGCGGCAGATAGTTTGCTGCTCTGCGGGTTTTTATTGCCGCCTGAAATGTATGCGCATTCCTTCTTATGCTATAATAGAAACCAGTGATTCTTAGAATATTGAATTAGGAGTGAATACTGGAATGCGAGGATATAACATTTGGCGGCCAATTATGCTGATTGCGGTTGCATTGCTTACGAGAACACTGGTCTCAAGCATTTGTCTTATGTTCGGGATGTCGCAGGAGTCAGCAAGCAGCGTTGCCATGCTCGGTATGGTTATTGCTGCGCTTATAATGTACAACCGTATGATGAAGGGCCGGCGCCGCAAATAAATAACAATCCCTGGTGTATGCCGGGAGAATAACTGGATATGTCAAGACGATTGGAGACACCCGGTCAGGTGTCTTTTTGTTATTTGCAGTGCCTGCGTGGTTATTTTAGGATGCGGTACTTGTATATTAGGGCTAATGCTTTTATTCTTAGAAGGATATGCTGTACAGATTAAATTACAGGTTCAAGATAACATGAACCGGGTACCGGATATGTTGTTTATAGAACCGGCAAATACAATGGGAAATGACAAACAGGAGGAAACCAAGTGAGTGCACAGAATATTGGAGTACCTTTAGAGGGTTTTGCAGAGTTTAGCCGGACAGTTGCAGCAGAAGGTGCGGTATTGCTTAAAAATGAAGGCCAGGTGCTTCCGCTGGGGAACGGCGAGAGCGTTGCCATTTTCGGCAGAATTCAAGTGAACTACTACCGCAGCGGCACAGGCTCAGGTGGCAGCGTTCATGTGGCATATACAACCAATCTGCTGGACGGTCTGCGCAGCAAAAAGAATATTAGCGTCAATGAAGAGCTGGCAGCAGCATATGAGCAGTGGATTACCCTTAATCCGTTTGATGACGGAGGAAAAGTATGGGCGGCGGAGCCATGGAACCAGAAGGAAATGCCGCTTGCGGATGAACTGGTGGCAAGTGCAAGAAGACAGTCAGCCAAGGCAGTTGTGGTGATCGGGCGTACTGCCGGTGAGGATCAGGATAATGCCGATGCACCGGGAAGCTATCAGCTGACAGAAGACGAGAAGGCTATGCTGAAGCAGGTGACGGCACATTTCGAGCAGACTGTTGTAGTGCTTAACGTCTCAAACATTATAGATATGAGCTGGCTGGACGATGCGGGTTATGTGAATCCCATCTCGGCTGTAATCTATTCCTGGCATGGCGGTATGGAGGGCGGTAATGCGATTGCCGATGTGCTGGCCGGAGAAGTGACACCAAGCGGCAAGCTGACCGATACGATTGCCTATTCCATTCAGGATTATCCGTCGACAAGCAACTACGGGAATGAATTTAAGAACCTGTATGAAGAAGATATTTATGTGGGTTACCGTTATTTCGAGACCTTCTGTCCGGATAAGGTTCATTATGAATTCGGTTATGGCTTGTCCTACACCACGTTCAAGCTGGAGGCAGAGGAAGCGAAGCTGGTTAACCAGGCGGGCGAAACCCATATTCAAATAAACGTAAACGTAACAAATACAGGCAGCACTTACGCCGGTAAAGAAGTGGTGCAGGTCTATTATGAAGCGCCGCAAGGCCAGCTGGGCCAGCCGGCCAAGGCGCTTGCCGCATTCGTGAAGACAGGCCTGCTTCAGCCGGGTGAAGCGCAGCAGCTTACAGTGAGCTTCCCGCTCCATGCGCTGGCTTCTTATGATGATGCCGGAGTAACCGGACATCCCTCTGCCTACGTGCTGGAAGCCGGGACTTACCGCTTCTATGCAGGAACAAGTGTTAAAGCGGTGACGGAAGTACAGGTCGATGGACAAGCGGGTTATGTGCTGGACGAGCTGGTTGTTGTAGAGCAGCTGGAGGAAGCGATGGCGCCGACTGAAAGCTTCATGAGAATGAAGCCGGGTGTGCGGAAGGAAGACGGTTCTTATGAGCTGATCACTGAAGCAGTGCCGACACGCAAGGTTGACCTGGCTGAGCGGATCGCGCGCAATCTTCCGGAGACGCTGGTGCAGACCGGCAATCTGGGGCATACCCTGAGAGATGTTCATGAGGGCAAGGTCAGCATGAGCTCATTCATCGCCCAGCTCAGTGACCAGGATCTGGCGGCGATTGTCAGAGGCGAAGGCATGAGCAGTCCGCTGGTTACTCCGGGAACAGCTTCCGCGTTCGGGGGAGTCAGCGACAGCCTGTTCAATTACGGTATTCCTGTTGCAGCTACAGCAGATGGCCCTTCCGGAATCCGTATGGACAGCGGACAGAAGGCAACCCAGGTATCGATTGGAACCCTGCTTGCCGCTACCTGGAATGCAGAGCTGGTTGAAGAGCTGTACGTCATGGAGGGGCAGGAGCTGTTGCGGAACCAGGTGGATACGCTGCTCGGGCCGGGGCTGAATATCCGGCGCAGCCCGCTGAACGGGCGTAATTTCGAATATTTCTCCGAGGATCCGCTGGTTTCCGGAATCTTCGCTGCCGCATGCACACGCGGAATTATGAAGGGCGGCTCTAATGCCACATTGAAGCATTTCGCCTGCAATAATCAGGAGAAGCACCGCAGCAAGGTGGACGCGGTTGTCTCTGAGCGGGCGCTTCGCGAGATCTATCTGAAGGGCTTCGAGATTGCCGTGAAGCAAGGCGGTGCGAACTCGATCATGACTTCCTACAACCCGGTTAACGGCCACTGGGCAGCATCCAACTATGACCTGAATACTACACTTCTGCGCGGCGAGTGGGGCTTCACAGGCATTGTGATGACTGACTGGTGGGCAATTATGAACAATTCGGTGGAGGGAGGCCCGGCGGACCGCAAGAATACAAACTGGATGGTCCGCGCTCAGAATGATCTGTACATGGTAGTCAGTAACTACGGCGCAGAAGTCAACGCCTATGATGACAATACGCTGGAGTCGCTGGAGAACGGTACGCTGACCAGAGGAGAGCTGCAACGCTCTGCCATCAATATCTGCCGGTTCATTATGAATGCACCGGTATTCTCCAGAAAGCATGAGATTGTGGAGGCTGTCGACTCATTCAAGGCAGATCCGTCGCTTGCAGCAGCGGACGCGCAGGTACTGAGCCAGAATGCACAGGTTGTGCCTGCCCTATCCGGCGCTACGTATATCCAGGCTGATCAGGCCGGGCAGTACCGGATCATCGTCAGCATTATGTCGCCTGAGCCTGAGCTGGCGCAAAGCGCGTGCAACATGATTCTGAACGGACAACCGGTAACCACCATTCAGACGAACGGAACAGAAGGCAGATGGATCAGACAGAAGCTGGTGAAGGTGGAGCTTGAAGCCGGCCTGTATGAAATGAAGCTGGACTTCGTCAAACCGGGCTTGCAGATTGAGTGGATTGAGTTCAAACATGTGTAAATGCAATTAAAGACGGCTATGCAGCCCCGGGAGGGCGGCATAGCCGTTTTCTTTTTGAAAGAGCAGTATGAGCAGCATTCTTCTAGCCCATCAGACCTTTGAGCCCGCTCATGAAAGGCCGGATCGATTTGATCATATTGTAACCCATCTTCATGACAGGCATGGCCTTCTGCACCATTCCGAACATGCCCATAATTCTGCCGAATCCCATAGCCCCGCCTGCTCCGCCCATAAACGATCCGAGTAAAGGCATGAATGCGGAAACCTCTGCCTTTCGTCCCTTTGCAGCGGATCTCCGCCGTGTCGAACCGGCTCTGGAGAGGATAATAGCTTCCTTGTCCAGGCTGGTAATCCAGCCCACATAAGAACGCCCGTCATGCAAAGTGATGCATACCGGCCGGCCCTTCAGTTGCTCTGCCCGCTTGCGCAGCTTTGCTCTGTTTGCCATTCGTTAATCACCTCACAGTTCTTTTTACTCTATATTACTCAGAACATTCCAGGCGGCTTGTGCGAATATGGACTGGACTCACCCAAATCTTAGAATGAAGTTTCCAGGATTCTATCTTAATATTAATATTATGGATGTTGCTAAGCATCTGATAGAGAGGAGAGTTAAGGATGACAGCAGGGACAAGAGAGCATCTGGCCGCATTTATTCATACGTGCAATACAAGCGGACAGAAATGCGGTTATACGGGCAGTACGCTGGAGGATATTATCCATGATCTGAGTGAGGGGCTGGAAGAATCAAGCTTTGTACTCTATGAAGGAGAGCAGATTGCCGGTGCGGTGATCCTGGATCAATATGAGGTAGGGGGAGGTCAGCAGGATGTAGAGGTATGGGGCCCGTATTATTCGGATCATCCGAAGGCTAATCTTGAGCCCATGTTCCTGCATCTGGCCGGGAAGGCCGAAGCGGAAGATATCCGGTATTTTCATTTATTCATTAGCGCTGACAATACTTTGCTTCTTGAATATGCTGCCCGTTACCGGACGGAGAAAGTAAACACCCATTATCACTATTCTGCGGATACGGCAGAGCAGCTTCACTGCCAGGAACGTATTGAGCTTGAAGTCTTACCGCTGAACGGTTCCGGGACAGAGTGGCTGCAGCCGCTGACCGAATTACATAACCAGGGATTTCCGGGAGCCGTGTTCACTCCGGAGGATATTGAAGATGAGCTCGGCGGCAGCGGGACTGGCGAATATGAGATTTTTGCTGTGCTGCAGGAGAACATTTTCACCGGGTATATGATTATCAGAAGAAATGCACTGACCGGCGTTCTTCATTTGGAATACATCTGCCTTGCCCCTGAAGCGAGAAGCCGGGGATTCGGCAGGCAGCTGATTCATGATCTGGCCGCTAAGTACCGGCCGCTGGGGTATACGAGGCTTGAGCTGGTAGTCAGCGGCGGCAATACAGAGGCCATCCGCTTCTATGACACTAACGGTTTCCGCCGGGACAGTGTAATGAAGCATGTGATCATCAGCGGCGGGATGGAGCTGGACCGGTAGCGTCAGTGCAAGCCGGATCAAATATGCCGCAATGCTCTTTGCTATGATTCTTATTGAAAGGAGGGCAAACTTCAATGTACGAATGGAACGAGATGGTTCAGCTTATGATTGACTGGATTGAAGCTGATCCCGGGGCGTCACCTACGCTGCTGAAGATGTCGGAGCAGCTTGGCTACTCGCCGTATTACTGCACCAGGCAGTTTCATGCTTTGACCGGGATGACGCTGCGTGATTATACCTGCCAGCGCAGAATCGGGCGGGCGGCTCTGGAGCTCAGGGACACCGATACACGGATTCTGGATATAGCCGTGAAGTACGGCTTCTCCTCGCAGGAGGCGTTCTCGCGGGCTTTTCACAGAGCCTTCAAGCTGACTCCGCATGCCTACCGCAAAGCACCCAGGCCCATTCCGCTGGCCATTCGTGCTGAAGTGTTCTCTCCTTATCACTATCTGATCAGGGAGCGGGATACAATGAGACAGGTGCATTTGCAGGAAGCGGAGATCAAGCTGGAGTATATACCGGCGCATAAATTTATCGGCATCCGGGACATTAATTCGGATAACTACGGCCAGTTCTGGGAGAACGGGCATGACTGTGACGAAGTCTCCGGAACGCTGGAGAGTATGTCGCACCATACCCTTCCCGGACAGCTGGGTCAGACGGCAGGCTGGTTCTATCAGGATGGGCGCAAGGGTTATCTGTACGGCATCCCTGTTGCGGCAGATTATGAAGGATCGGTTCCGGAAGGGATGGAATGCCGCGATGTGCCGGAGTCGGAGTACCTGGTCTTTTTTCATCCGCCATTTAACTACTTGCAGGACAACGGGCAGGTGATGAGCACCGTGGAGCAGGTAGCCTGGAGCTTTGATCCGGCCGCTATGGGATATGCCTGGGATGAAGAAGTGAAACAGGATTACCAGCGCCACTTCCCCGAGGGTTACGGGTATGCCGTCCTGCGGCCAGTACGCAAAATAGATTAGTTCAGGCTTGAGCCTAAACAAGGAGAAGCGCGGGGCGCTTCTCCTTGGATCGTTTCAGTTCAATTCTGCCCGGGCCCCAAGTCTAGCACGGACCGGGCCAGGGTATCACCCAATTCCTCCAGCGAGGCCACCAGCGTCAGCAGCTCCGCCTGTTTCTCACGGTGTGCGGCTGTCCAGCTCTGCCTTGGTGAACCGCTTGCGTCAATGGCCAAGCCAGCGTAGAACTCTTCCAGCAGTGCAGCCATCTTCCCGTACAGCCCAGCCATCTCCGCTATAGCGCCTGCTCCGGGGGAAGCCTGCAGCAGGGGCAGGGACTCTGTCAGGTAGGCAGCCGCAGACCGCCGGGCATCCGCCAGCGCCATCATGCAAAAGCGGTTGACCTCAAGCCTGCGGCTATAGGCCGCATCGTCTGCTGCTGCATACCATTTGTGATCGAGCAGTCCTTCCCTCCAGGACTCGAGGGCGCTGTAGCCGACCTTGTAAGAGCCGCTGTCTGCCGTCCGCATCGAATCCAGCTTGAGCCGGAGGGAGGCGTAGAGATTATCCAGCGCAGACGGAGCTTCTGCCAGTTCGCCAAGCCGGATGAGCTTATAAGGCCAATGGTCTACAAACAGATACCCCATGGAGACTGCCATATCTGCTTGAAATTCCGGGTCATCCTTAAGCTCCTTGAAGGTCTCATCGTCAAAATAGCTCCGGCAGAGCAGCGTCCGGCCATCTTCCAGGTAGCCTGTGATTACTCCCCATTCAGGAGCAACCCTGAGATTAATGGCTACAGGCAGCCTGCCTGCGCGGAGGTCCTCCAGAATCTCCAGCTTCTCCGCTGCCCGCTGCTGCGGTTCCAGCCGCTCCGCCCGGCTGGCGTGTATTCCGTAAGCCCTGCAGGCCGGTACGGAGTAGTCATAGGCAACCAGGGCATCAGCCGAGCTGTAATCCCACACCGGTTCGAAAGCTACTCTCCAGCATGCGCCTGAATTCCCCATAACCCTGTTGTAGGTAGTGTCTATACCGCTGGCCGTGAGTGCCAGCATCATAGCGCCTGCCCAGGAGCAGTCCATGCCCCGGCCAAACCCCAGACGGCTGATCCCCTCTATGATGTGCTGCTGGTCGGCGGCATTACGCTGGTACAATCGGCTGCGGTCCGGGCTGTAGTGGAGCCGCTCCCCTTCTGCACAGCTGACCGCATGGATGCCTTCGGCATTCAGATAGACGAGCAGCAGGTAATCGTTGCCGTCATTGCCGATCAGGCTGGGGAACAGCTCGTGGCTGGCGGTTAGAAACTTCCACTGAAAATGCTCATAATGCTTCAGCTTGTTCAGAACGCTGCGGCCCGCCCGTTCATTGCCGTACGTTGCATAGAGAATGCGCAGCGCCTTGTCTTCTGCGGTATACCCGGCTGAATGAATATCCAGCGTAAGCTGCTGATCCTTCTCCACGTAAGCCGAATAGACCCCGGAAGGCGTCTCATAGGTGACCAGCAGCAGCTTCATGCGGTCGCTGGTCAAAGGTTGAGGGAAGGTCTGATCTCCGACGCTTAAGCTCAGCCGGTTGCCTGTAACAAACTGATTCACGAATTGGGTAACATCCAGCTCTGACTGGCCGTCTGTATACACTGCGGACAGTACCACAAGCTCCTGCGGCAGCAGAATGCTGTCGATCGAGTGGCCCAGGGCAGCGGAGAGCCGGGGAAGTGTGGCGGTCTCCGGCAGCGATTTGCCGTTCTCCCATTTGGAGACCGCCTGGGCGCTGACCTCAAGCTTTTCTGCTAACTGCTCCTGTGACAAGCCTTTCGCTTTGCGGAGGGTGGCGATCCGTTTGCCGGTTGTTTCGCTACTGACCATATAAAGTACAACTCCTATAATGGATTTCGACGTCGTAAGTCTATTATAATCCGTATGCCGTGAATAACCATTTACTGGAGTATGAATCGGGAGAATAAAAATCAACCGGAGGTTGAGCGCTTTGTTCCGTAGGCCGGAAGCGGAAGCGGTTAAAGTGCTCTATGCTGCCTGATCTCAATTGAAAGCTGCTTCACGATAGCCGCGTGCCAGGAATACAGATCCTCCGGATTAAGACCAAGCAGCTTTTCTTTATCTGTTATGATGTAATCCTGCTGTACGGAAGTGAAGCGGATGAACGGTTCACCCGACAGAACGGAGAGGCTCATGCGCTTCGTCCATTCATGGACAGGGAGCGGCCTCTCTTCTTCCACCAGCAGCTTCAGCAGATCATAGAAGGTTACATGCATCACGTTCAGGTTATACTCCGGGCGTTCCATGCTGATGATGTAGGCGTCTACCTCCTCCCAGATACGTTCAATAGCAGCTTGTCTTGTAATCAGGCTCTGCCGGGAGAAGTCACCTGTATCCATGATCCCAAGAAGACAGGCCTCCCAGTCCGGCGGAGTCCAGGCCAGGGTTCTGCTGAGATGAATAAGCCATTTCTCATGCGGGACATACTCACGGTTAGCGAGGAATAGAGCTTCGATTAACCGGGCTGCGGCCAGATTCAGCATGGCATGGCCCTGCACGTAATCCCCCCTGTGAATCCAGATATCACCGGCAAGCCGGAAATGCCACCAGCACTGGAATAAAGGCCCTTCAGCCTGAAGCCGCCGGGGCGGGGCGGCTAGCTTTGCATCAATCAGCGCGGCAATTCTTCCGCTCGGGTCATGCAGAATTGCGGCATAAGATAAATCCCAGAGCGCCACGCCTTCCCAGTGCTTCTGCTCCTCCTCGTCCAGACTTACTGCCTTGATGTCATACAGATAATCGCCAATCCTTGTAATGCCGAGGGGGAGGGAGGATTGCCCGCCCGACCACAGCAGATAGCTGGAGGGATTCAGGTAGAATACAAGATCAATCTCGGACAGATCATCCCCGTAGCCCCGGGATAATCCGCCGTTCAGCGTAATGCCGCAGACGCCTTCCAGTGCCGCGAAGCTGTCCAGCCTGCTGCTGATTTCATGCTGAAACGCGTCAATCCGGTTCCTGCTTGTCAGGTTAACATAGGGTCTTGCCATTCGAATCACCTCATTAATAGAATGTGTAACCCTGTCGTTTCCGCAGCGGAGCAACACAAAAAACCGCAGATATACTCTGCGGCCCCGTAGGAAGATAGAGAAGACAGCCGGAAGAGTACAATAAAATCACATTTCTGCAAAGCGGCAACGCAAAATCACCTGCCGTTATGACAGGTTTGCCAGCTTGCACAAACTAATGATTTTATTCTAACTCTCCGCGTTAGATGACCCCTTGAATGACCGGGTATCCATCTAACCGAAACGGCAGTCCGCCCTTCTTGATGGAAATGATAAGGTTACTTCATCAATATAAAGCTGTATATACGATCTTCCTATGATAAATATCTTGCCCAAGAAAAAATAAAAAAACTATTGCCCTTCGCGTGAAATCATGATATATTAATTCTTGCGTTGCAATGAATCATCTTGCGGTCGTGGCGGAATTGGCAGACGCGCACGGTTCAGGTCCGTGTGGTAGCAATACCGTGGAGGTTCGAGTCCTCTCGACCGCATACTTATCTTTATATGCAGTGCACAGCGAAAGCTCTTCTCCCTGAAGAGCCTTTTTTGTTTTGTGAACTTAAAAGTCAAACATAAGAGAAGTGAATTTGTAATGGAGCCCAGCAGTACTATGAAACCCGGCCAGCGCTTTCTCGCAAAGCATTTTTCCGGAGAGTCGATTGATTATCGTCAGATGATAGCATTATTCCTCCCGCTGCTAGTGGATCAGGCCTTTGTGGTCGGGCTGAATCTCGTCAATACCGCGATGATCAGCTCCTCCGGGGTAGCCGCCATCAGTGCGGTGAATATGATAGATTCGCTGAATATCTTTCTGATCAGTGTGTTCATCGCGGTGTCTACAGGAGGAACGGTTGTCGTCGCCCAGTATAAGGGCAGCGGCAATGAGCTTATGGTGTCCAAGGCGACTGCGGGAGCAGTGTCCTCTGTTTCCTTGATGGCCTTTGTAATCGGGCTGTTCGGAATCGTGTTTCATGGTCCGCTGCTGCATCTGCTGTTCGGTGCGGCTTCACCGGAGGTTATGGGGTATGCACGGACGTATCTGATCGGCAGCAGCTTATCGTATCTCGGGATTGCTGTGATGGAGGCGGTATGTGGTGCGCTGCGCGGGATCGGCCGGACGAGGGTATCGCTGATGCTGTCATTGATTATGAATTTCTCTTATGTGCTGCTGAATTTCCTCT
Source organism: Paenibacillus sp. MMS20-IR301 (assembly GCF_032302195.1). Taxonomy (NCBI): domain Bacteria; kingdom Bacillati; phylum Bacillota; class Bacilli; order Caryophanales; family Paenibacillaceae; genus Paenibacillus; species Paenibacillus sp. MMS20-IR301. The sequence continues at coordinate 5,574,381 of NZ_CP135275.1, read as the reverse complement.
TCATTAACGGGTTGCACATGGGTGTCTTCGGCATGACAATAGCAATTAATATATCCAGATATCTTGCAGCAGCCTGTTCCCTGGTATATCTGTTCCGGATGGACAGCAGCCTGCATGTGAAATTGCGTGATTTGCTGGTGCTGAACTGGACGATGCTGAAGCGGATTATGTCTATCGGCCTGCCATTTGCAGCGGAGCAGATGTTTTTCAACGGCGGGAAAATCCTGACCCAAATCTTCATCGTCAGCCTGGGGACTTATGCTATTGCCACCAACGCGATCACCTCCTCACTGGCCGGTGTGATGCAGATTCCTGCGAATGCGCTGTCTCTGACCCTGATTACGGTAGTCGGACAATGCATGGGCAGCCGGAATATTAAAGATGCGCGTAAATTCGTCAAATCATTCCTGTGGCTGTCCTCGGCTTCCTTTGTGCTGATGGCGCTGCTTATTTTCCCGATATATAATCCCTTGGTTGCCCTGTTCCATCCGCCGCAGGAGATTCTCCGGGATATCTTCATTGTCTTTCTGATTAACTCGCTGGCACAGATCCCGTTATGGTCAATCAGCTTTATTACCCCTTCGGCGCTTAGAGCGGCGGGTGATTCCAAATACACCTCCATGGTATCGATGCTGTCGATGTGGCTGTTCCGTGTGGTGCTCGGATATGTCCTCGGTATTGTACTGCATATGGGCATCATCGGGGTATGGCTGGCAATGAACTGTGAATGGGGTGTGCGCGGATTTATCTTCTTCCGGCGGTTCCTCGGGGACAAATGGGTGCAGCATAAGGTAATATAACGGAATTATAATAGAATTATCTATCTAAAATAAATAAAGAACCCGTCATCCGGCGTTTATGCGGAAGGCGGGTTCTTTAATATGCTGTATGGACTGCAGGGGCTGGTTAGCCCTGCCAGATATCGTCGACCTTCACCGGCAGGCCGGTGCGGATGGAACGGTTGGCCGCGATGCCGGTCATAATGGACATGGCGCCATCCTTGTGTGAGGCGGCACGGTTGAAGCGGTCCTCCTGCTTTTTATCGAAAATATCGCTGAGCAGTACCGGATCGCCGCCGCCGTGGCCGCCGGTGCCGCTCTCGAACTCTACGCGGTAAGGCTCCTTAAAGTGCGGATAGATCATAATGCTGACGCCTTCCAGCGCGCCTTCGTTCTCTTTTTTGCCGCCGGAATTGACGTAAGACTGCTCTGTAATACGCACCTCCATCCGGCCCTCGGTACCGTTGAAGACAATAATGAAGCCTTCCCACGGCATATAAGCGTTCAGGGAGTAGTTCATCACGGCCTTATTCTTATATTTGACCATTACATTCATCGTATCCTCGATGCTGATATTGTCGCCGAACACACTCTGGTCACGCTGGTAGCCGTCTTCATGCTCTGCATCCAGATACATGCTCTTCAGATGCTCATTGCGGTCGAGATGCAGCGCGAAGGGATCGTTCTCGGCAGCCTTGCTGCCGTAAGCACGCTGGTAGAATTCGGTGATGCCGCGTTTCTCGGCATTCTCCTTGCCGTAGAAGCGCAGGTCGCCCATCGCGAATACGGTATCCGGCTGGGAAGCGAGCCAGAAGTTCATCAGGTCGAAGTGATGCGTCGACTTGTGCACCAGCAGACCGCCGCTGTTGCGCTTGTCGCGGTGCCATCTGCGGAAGTAATCCGCCCCGTGCTGGGTGTTCAGCAGCCATTCGAAATTAACGGAGATGATCTCGCCGAGCACGCCGTCCATGATCACTTCACGGATCTTCGTGTTGTGCGGGGCATAGCGGTAATTGAAGGTGACACGCAGGTTTTTGCCGGTACGTTCAATGGCATCGAAGATCTCCCGGCATTTCTCTTCGTCGATCGTCATCGGCTTCTCGGAAATGACATCACAGCCCAGCTCCATCGCACGGATAATGTACTTGTGGTGGGTGCGGTCGATGGTGGTCACGAGTACAAAGTCAGGCTTCGTTTCGGTGATCATCCGGTCGAACTCTTCTGCTTTGTAGGTAGGAATCTCGTGATAGCCGAATTTCTCGACCAGCATATGATTGGCGAAATTCATCCGTGTCTGATTGACGTCGCAGAAGGCCACCAGCTCGGAGGTTTCGTTGTAATCGGTAACAAGTGCGCCGTAGAAAAATTCAGCCCGGCCGCCGGTGCCGATGAGGGCGTATTTCTTTTTGGACAAGAGGATCACTCCATTTACTTGGATTTGATTCTATTTTATAGTATAGGAAATGCAGGAAGTGAACGAAATTTAGTCCAATGAGCAGAAAACTATGCATATCTTATCCTTGGAGGCGTGCAGGATGGAACCATTCTTTCAGATCGAGCAGCTCCGGCGGAGCGGCAATTTCAATATGGATACAGACCATTTCCATGATTTCTATGAAATCTATTATTTGCTTTCGGGAGAGCGGCACTATTATATCCGCAACCGGATCTATGCGCTGCAGGCGGGGGATCTGGTCTTCATTAACAAAAATCAGCTGCACCGCACCTCCAGCCGAAACCGTTCGCGCCATGAGCGGATTCTCGTGAGCTTCGATGATCTCTTTCTGAAGCCTGCGGCGGATGGGCTGGCACTGGGCTGGGCTGATCTGTTTCAGGGCGAGAGCTTCCTGCTCCGCCCCACCGCTCACGAGCAGGGTGAGATTGCCGACCTGCTCCAGGCGATGCTGCGTGAGCAGCGGGAGGAGGGGCTGTGGAGCAAGCCGTATTTGCAGACACTGCTCACGCAGCTGCTCATCCGGTTGGAGCGGATGCGTAAGGCGAAGCCTGCGGCCCTGGCTCCCGAGCAGAGCGAGGGGCAGCGCCGGGTGTACGGAATTATTGAATATCTGGATATGCATTACGGGGAGAAGCTGAGCCTCAGCGGGATCGCGGAGCATTTCTTCATTAGTTCCACTTATCTGTGCCGGATATTTAAGCAAACGACGGGCTTTACGATTATTGAGTATCTGAATTACGTCCGTGTCCGGGAGACTAAGGTGCTGCTGCAGGAAACAGACTGGCCGATGACCCGGATTGCGGCGCAGACGGGCTTTGACAGCATTGCGCACTTCGGGAGGGTGTTCAAAGGAATTACGGGCCGCGCCCCGCTGCAGTACCGCAAGCAGCACCAGGAATGAGCGGGGCGCGTGTAAGGATGTGAGCAGCGCGTGCTAAATTTTTTTATCAGGCCGGGTGTAACCGTTTTAATAGTTGGCGGCGGATTTATGGAGCAGTATAAAGCTTGTATCAAGCGAATGTGCTGTAAACCACAGAGGAAAGGATTGTGTTGGTATGGAGAAGAATCAGGAGTGCATGTATTGTATGGAGGACGAGCGGCGGGACAACCTGATGCTGGAAATATGCGAATTGGGGGTTTCGACGGTCTTTCTGTTTAAAGAGCAGACGTATAAAGGAAGATGCAATGTGGTCTACCGCGGTCACGTAAAAGAATTGTTCGAGCTTAGTGCGGACGATTTATCCGCATTCATGAAGGATGTTGCGCAAGTAGCGGCAGCGATGAATACCGTGTTCGGTCCTGACAAGCTGAACTACGGGGCTTACGGAGACAAGCTGCATCATCTGCATATGCATATTGTTCCGAAGTATGACGGGCAGGCGGACTTTGGCTCCACCTTCCAGATGAACCCGGGCCAGACTTATTTGACGGACGGCGAATATCAGGAGCTGATTGGGAAGATTAAAGCGCAGCTGCAGTAGCTTTCAACTAAGCTGTACCCCGTTATTGTATCTTCTATAATCAAACATTTTGTGGCAGAATACACCAAAAACTTAGGATAAAATTACATTTTTTCTATCCACGGCTATGGCGCTGTCTTATAATGGAAGAGTCGAAAATACAATTACTGGGGTGCTTTATGAAAAGGAAAACTGGTGGCCTGCTGGCCGCTGCTGTTCTGCTGGCGGTCATGATCGCCGGATGTTCATCCGGGAATTCAGCTGCTCCTGGAGAAGACACTGAGAAGCTGAAGACGGAGATCAGCAAGCTGCAGCAGGAGAATGCATTTCTGAAGGCGGAGAATGAGAGGCTGCGGACATTGGCTGCAACTGTACCTGTGACTGCAGAGGAAGCGGGCGGGGTGAAGCTCGCAGGTGAAGCGGGCAGCGGGAATGCCGCAGCTTCCGGGGACGGAGAACCGGCTATTGTCAAAGGCACGCCGCTTGTAGTCGAAGGCATTGGCGAGTACACCATTACCAGCACCTCTTTCGGCAAGAAGATCATGCCGTCCAATCCGGGCTCGTTCTATACATACTATGAAGCTAAAGAACCGGGGACAACCTATCTGGCCATTACTTTGAAAGTGAAGAATCTGGGCGGTGAAGCTGTAGATGCTGACGCTATAGCAGATGTCGAAGTGAAGTATGACAACAAATACGAGTACAGCACCTTCTCCGCACTGGAAGAGAACGGCGGTGAGGACTTTACCTATACGAGCATTTCGGAGATCGAGCCGCTTAAGAACGGAACGCTGGTCTTCCTGGCTGAGGTTCCTGATGAAGTAGAGACCGGCGGCAAGCCGCTCTATGCCAGTGTCAAAATTGAAGGCGAAACCTACCGTTATAACATTCGCTAATATAACGCACAAGAGACTGGACCATCCGCAGAAGCAGGCTGCTGCGGATGAGGGGCAGTCTCTTTTTTTAAAAATAAGGCGTTGTATTCACACATGTTTATCCTTAGAAACAATAGGACAGGAGGAGCTGGTTTCAGATATTGTACAGAGGATTTATCAGGGAAGTAAGCGGAATTATAGAAGGTTTTGATAAATTTGGACCTATGATCTTGAGCTTCAGAATAATGAGGGAGTAACCAAAATTCATTCTATTGTACTCTGTACAGTAGATCACAGTAAAATCAGCCTGAAAATAGAATCTATTGTATTTTGTACACTCGTTTTCTGGAGTTTTGGCATTTTAAGCTCATTTCCCCGAAAAGTATTGTACGAAAGAGTCAATTTCATAATTCAGTTTGCTGAATAGCAAGACTGGGCCAAAAGCTGAGTTTGTTTTTTAAAAAAAGTTAGGCCACTTGCTGGGAGTTACTCAACTGCTTGTTCAACTTGTCTAGCGCAAACTTACTCAAATTGTAGGCCAATGTGCTGAGCTGGAAATCGACACTTGCCCGGACGCCGCGGTGACGTGTGCGTTTCATCCCAAAATACTCTTTGAGGTAGGCAAAAACACGTTCTACAGCCGTTCGTTTGTTATACAGTTGCGTAAAGCTCTCGCTCCCTCTTGCTGGGTAAGCGTGCTTTCGCAAATCGGTTTGAATTCGGATCTTAAACACTTTTTGGCAGCCGGATTCGGAAAATGGACAGTCTTTACACTGGTTCGGCCTGGTGTAACGCAGCGTTTCGTATTTGGCATCGAAACTGTCGTAACGGTAGGCGTGTCCCTGCGAGCACACAGGGGTGTAATCCTGGTTCATCCCCTCGGGCGGTTTTTTGTGGTGAATCATTTTAATAATAGGAAAAGCGCCTAAGGAATGAATCAACTGGTAAATGGCTGAACTGTCATACCCTTTGTCGCCCAAGATATGCTTTACGTTTAGCGAAGGGAACTTCAGAAGCAGGCCTTTGAGGAGAACAACCGCCATACGCTGGTCATTGGGATTCGCTGAACTCCATAAGCCACTAACAATATATTGACTGTCCGTATCAACCAGCAGATTTGCCTTGAACCCGTAATAACTGGTGAGTCGCCCCTTCGTATTTTTCTTGTCACAACGTGCGGCATGCCGGGGCAGCGCGGCCAACAGTTCGTCATAGGTGTAAGGCAACATTGCTTCAATGGTTTTCTGAAACGGTCCGAGGCTTTGTTCATAAGCTTCTTGTTCCTCCCGTCGGCATTCTCGTTCTGCATGCGATGGACGTCCACGCTTGGCGTAGGCAGGTTTCTTCGGTGGCCCGTTCACTACGGTGGGCTTCGGCTCCGGGAGTTCAAACTGGAGCTGCGGCTCTGCCACCGAAGCCTCACTTGGCTTTGGTGGACGGCGAGCGGCGCGGCGTTTCGCCGCAGCTTCGCTGAATTGGCAATCCCAAGCCTCCACAATAGAGGAATCCACGGCGAGATGTGTACCGCTAACAAACCCTTCCTCTAGGGCAGACAGGACCAACGAATCCTGCAGGTTCTCGAGCATTCCGGTTTGCTCTAGCGCATGAATCAAACGGGAATACGAGGCTTCACTCGGGATATTGTCGGAGCCGGTAAATCGGCACTGCGCCCGAAACTCTTCACTGTGCAAAAGACGCCAGACCAGAGAAGAAATAAACTCGATGTTCTCCATTTTGGCGATGAGCAATGAATAGATCATCGCAGGTACATTCAGTTTTTCGGGTCGGCCACGGTTACTCTTTTTCCGGAGGGTGTGCAGCACCTTGGAGAGATCTAAGTGCTCAAAAATATGGTTGTATTTATCTTCGGGGTTCATCTGGAACAATTCCTTAAAGGAAAACAGTTCTTCTTGTCGAATTGAATAGATAGGGATTACCTCTTTTCGTTCTCGGGTGGGTTTCGTCGCCTATAAATTCGAGAATGTGGGGAGGTACTCCTTTTTCTATGCTCAACAAAACCAGATATAGCAAGGGTTTTGAATTATGAAATTGACTCCGAAATACAACAGAATAGATTATTCGGCCGTTTAGCAAAGAATCTAGTGTATACAATACAACTGCTGCTTTCAATGAACAAGGTTCGCGTAACGATCTGTGGAGTTCAACTTAATTTGTTTTAATGGAGATGTGGTGATTAGTGCTATCTATTTTAAATATGCTTATTTTCTATATAATTGTAGTGCCTATATCTGTGTTTCTTCATGAAATGGGCCATGCCTTCGCTGCTTTATGTTTAACCAAAAAGGTTGTATTTGTTAGGCTCATTCTTTGAAAATTTAGTTTTTGCTGTTGGTGTATTCAACATTATTAACTTCTGCATAACATTAATTCCAACAGTTTATTCAGTTGGTCCTTATTCTGGTCGTCCATCTGATGGTTATCGAATTCTTGAAGTTTTGGGGAAAAGGCAGAATAACTTGTGACATTTAAACGCAGAAAGACTGCACTAATCCATAGCGGTGTTCTACGGATCGGACAGTCTTCATACGTGCCTAAGGGAAAGAGAAATAAGTGAAAGATATGAATTTGCGTTTGGTTGCTTAATTAAGGAAGCAGAGGTCGCCTCCTAGCTGAAAAAGGCCGGCAGATACTCCTTATTCGCCTCCAGCATCTCGTCCAGCATGGCGATGGCCACCTCAACGGATGGAACCAGCGGATGATGGGCAAGCGCCTGAAGCGCAAGGCTCCGGTCCCCGGTGACAGCAGCATCAATGGCAAGCTGCTCATAGGTTTTAACCGCGTGAATCAGCCCTTTGGCCATCGGCGGAATCTTGGTCAGCGGCAGCGGCAGCGGGCCGGTTCTGGTGATCACACAGTTGACCTCGATGCTGGCATCCTCCGGCAGGAACTCCAGAATGCCGCGGTTCGCTACATTGACGGTCTGGATGTCATTTGTGCCATTGTACAATGAGCGCATCAGGTTAACCGCAGCTTCGGAATAGAAGGCGCCTCCGCGCTGCTCGAGCTGCTTCGGCTTCTCACTCAGCTCCAGGTTGCCGTAGATGTCAAACAGCTCTTCTTCCACACGCTTGACCACCTCCGCGCGGTTCTCGCCCCTCCGGACTGCCTCCAGCTGCTCTTCCAGCATCGCATCGGTCATGTAGAAATACTTAAGATAATAAGAAGGCAGGGCACGGAGGGATTGCAGGAATTCGGGGTTCCATTCCCGGGCCGGAACATTCTTTGCGCTGTAGCCGGCGGTGTCCGCGAGCATCTCATCCAGCTTGTCCTCACCCTCCACATCAATCCGGGTGATCCAGTGCAGATGGTTAAGGCCGACGAACTCGGCATAGATCCGGTCCGGTGCGGCATTATATTTGGCCGATACCTGTTTGATTAGTCCAATAGGGGCGTTGCAGAGGCCGATGCTCTTCACCTTGGAATACCGCAGCACTGCTTCAGTAACCATGCCCGCGGGGTTGGTGAAGTTAAGCAGCCAGGCGTCCGGAGCCAGCTCCTCGATATCCCGGCAGATGCCCAGGATGACGGGGATGGTGCGCAGTGCCTTCAGCATGCCGCCGGGGCCGGTTGTCTCCTGGCCGATTACGCCGTACTTCACCGGAATCGACTCGTCCCGGGCGCGCGCATCCAGCATGCCGACACGGATCTGGGTGCTGACGAAGTCCGCGCCGGCAATGGCTGCGCGGCGGTCAGTGGTAAGATGCACTTCGATAGGCAGGCCGGATTTCTCCACCATCCGTTTGGCCAGGGCGCCGACGATATTCAGCTTGCGCAGGCCGGGCTCGATATCTGCAAGCCACAGCTCGCGGACCGGAAGCTCCTTGTAATGCAGGATGAAACCTTCCACGAGTTCCGGTGTATAGGAAGAACCTCCGCCGATTACAGCGATTTTGAGACCTTGCTTAGCTGTCAAGATAACTCACTCCTGTCTTGTGGTGGTCGGGATGTGTTCGAATTCCTGATAGGTGCGCATCTGCCCATAAATGTCATTGCTTATCGTGATGCCGTCACTCTCAAGCGCGGACCAGAGTGCACCGACTACAGGCTCGGTGGACAAAGTAACAATGGCAGCACCTGGTGCTGCTTCGATTACAGCCTGCCTGATAGGGCTGGTGATCCAGCCCTGGTCTCCCCGGGTCAGCAGGCTTCCGGCGAGAACTACGTCAAATACCTCCTGCTCCATATCCAGCCTGTGGATTACAGCTGAGGCTGACTTGCCGAGCTCCATCCCCTGGCGGTGCAGGATGGCGAGAGCGGCGGCATCGCCTTCCGCTGCTGCCGGGAACAGCAGCCGGGCGGCATCCAGCGGGACCCCCTTGCCGTGGTCAAGGAAGTCATTGTACATGTCCTCCACCTGTTCATAGCCGAGCAGCTCCAGCAGCGGTGCAGTAAGCAGTGTGGCTGCTTCCCGGCCGTCCCAGGCGCGGATGACGGTACGGAATACCTCGACATTCAGCGCACCGCCGCCGCCGAAATCGCCGTACATATAATCAAAGCCGCCGCACTGGTAGTGCCGGCCCTGACGGTTGCGCCCGGCGGCGTTCGTGCCGGTGCCGCAGATCAGGGCAACCCCGTAAGGGCGGTCCGTTCCCGCCCGCAGGCCAATCATTGTATCGCCGTTGATCGTATACCTTGTGAACCCGATGCCCTGTATCATCGGATGAAGGATGTCATAATCGGTCTTGCGGTCAGCCCCGGCAAGACCCAGATAGGTATGCCGGACCTGGTCCAGCCGGAGTCCGGATTCAGCCAGTGCAGCAGATGCAGCTTCGCGGATGCTGAAGGCCGCCTGCTCTGCTCCAGTCTGATGATTGCCGTTGCCGCTCCGGCCTTTACCGAGAATATGGCCGTGTTCATCGCTTAGCAGGGCGTAGGTCTTGCTGCCGCCCGCATCGATGCCTAAGTAATAAGCCAATGTTTGTCACTCCTAAAGTTTGGTGAGCAGAGCCTCATTGAAATCTCATCTTGAACAAAACTGCTTGGAAAGCATACGCTTAGTTTAAGATGTCTTCGTAGATTCGCGGACAATCAGCTCCGGGTCAATCCGGATGCCTGCACCGCGTTTCATCTCGCCGCTTAACCTGCGCAGCAGCATATCGGCAGCGGCGAGCCCGATCTTGTCCGCCGGCTGGCTTAAGGTAGTCAGATGCGGGCGGAGCTGGGAAGCGATGTAGTGGTCGTCGTAACCGACTACGGCTACTTCTTCCGGTACCCGGACCCCTGCTTCCATCAGGGCATTAATTACCCCGAGAGCGATATTGTCATCTCCGGCGAATACAGCTGTCGGCAGCTTGCCCTCCTGCAGCCAGCGCTTCGCAGTGGTATAGCCGGCATTGATCTCGAAATCGCCGGGCACGACTTGGAACGGGGTGATCCCTTGCTCCTGCAGTGCCTGCAGGAAGCCTGTCCGGCGCTCCCGGGTACTGCGGAACATCTCGCTTCCGCTCAGATGGGCAATGGAGGTGTGCCCCAGCTCCAGCAGATGGCTGGCGGCGGTATACCCGCCCTTGAAGTTGTTAACGGTAATTGAGTAGCTGTCATTCTCGGGCTGCTGATTGTCAATCAGCACATAAGGAATGCCCCGGCGCTTGAGCTCCATAATATAATTATCCTCTTCCATCGGCGAGAGCAGAATCAATCCGTCTACCCGGTCCTCCTGGATCAGGTAATGATGCTCATCAGAACCGATGCCTGTGGAGATGGAGATGGCCAGGAAATAGCCGTGCAGCGCCAGAATCTCATTCAGTTCTTTGACTACTGCATCGAAGAAGGAATCCTGGAGGGTGGTTACAATCAGGCCGATAATGCCGGTCTTGCCGCTGGCCAGGCTGCGGGCGGCGGCATTCGGGCGGTAATCGAGCTCTTTGATCGCGGCGAGCACCTTCTGGCGGTTGTTCTCCCGTACAGACCCGGCATTATTGATTACCCGGGATACGGTAACTACGGATAACCCGGATTTTTTGGCTACATCCAAAATACTCACTTTCATTAGGGGCGCTCCTCGCTGCAGATTTTCCGTTGCGTTCACTATCTTCAGTATACAGGGAGCGCCGGAGTTGCGCTAAACGTATAATGGTCTAATCTGTTTATCTTGCGATAATCTCGGTAACCTTCTTCTGAATAACCGGCATAACCTCTTCAAGCGTCTTATGCCCGGTCTCCACAGGCTGCAGCTCATTGATGAACATATCGTTAATCTGCGAGTAGTTGGTGATCAGATGGTTATAGGATTCATAGCCGTATTTCACCGCACCCTCATAGACCTTTTTCACATCCGCCGGATCGATTCCGTCAAAATGCTTGTAATAGGCCTCAGCCGCTTCCGTATTCACCGGCGGATTCCCGCCGCTCAGCTCGATCGATTTCTCCTGAATCTCGGTGGTCAGCAAATATTTGATCCACTCAAATGCTTCCTTCGGATGCTTCGAATCTTTCAGAATCAGCAGCGGATCGACGAACAGCGTGCTGCGCACCTGCTCATTACCGCCCCAAGGTACTGCGGCTACGCCGATTTTGAACGGAAAGTCATTGGCTCCGGCCAGGTTCCAAGAACCGCCGATGGACATGCCGATTTTGCCTGCGACGAACGGATCGCCGTTTTGTCCGGCCACGCTTTTACTCCACTCGCTGGTCGGGGATACCTTATCCTTGAATACAAGGTCGAACAGCTTCTGGTAAGCGGCAATAACCTCGGGGGAATCGAAATAGGTCTCCGAAGGCACGCCGCCGTTAGTCCAGGTATCCGCAGAGTAGGGCTCAGCTCCGAAATACAGCGGCCGCATATCACGCTCAGCCCAGGTAAAGTCAACGCCGTACTGGGTTTTGGCAATATCGTCCGAGACGTTGGTCAGTTTCTTGGCATCCTCCACCATCTGGTCGAAGGTCCAGCTCTTATCCTCATAATCACTTGGCGGATAGGCGACACCGGCGGCATCGAACATATCCTTATTGTAGAGCATCAGTGTGACATACATATTGACCGGAATGCCGTAGGTATGGCCGTTTACGGTATAGATATTCATCAGGTTGCCGGGGATATGGTAGTCCTCCGCCTTGAACCCGTCTTCCTTAATCAGGTCAGTCAGATCAAGCAGCATGCCTTTGTTATAATATTCGGCGAAACCGCCGTAACCGTAGTGGCTCGTGACATCCGGAGAATTACCGCCGGCAATCAGCGTCTGCAGCTTGCTGTCGAACTGCTCATACGGAGCTTTCTCCACCTTAACCTTGATGCCCGGATGCTGCTTCTCGAAATCAGGTATCAGCTTCTCGATGAAAGCCCGGTCCTCCGAATCAATCGTATAGTGGGAGATCGTCACCTGCTCCCCGGAGCCGCCGTTGCCCCCTGCTCCGCTGTTCCCCGCTGCCACATTGCCCGCTGATTTGCCGCCGCTGCAGCCCGATAATGCTGCCATTACGGTCAGTGCAGTAATAAGCGCCACTGCCGGCCGCTTGCTCTTCATACTCTTGTTCATTGTTCAATCCCTCCATAATCTCAAGTATTGTAATTTGAACGTACTTGGTTACTTGATGCCGGTCAGTACAATGCCTTCCACGAACTGCTTCTGGGCAATGGCGAACAGGGTGACAATCGGGACCATAGCCAGCACAGAGGCAACCATCAGCAGATGCCACGGCGGAATACGGAACCGTGATGAAGTGAGCGAGGCCATGCCGACCGGCAGGGTGAATTTCTCGGATGAGCTCAGGTAGAGCACCGGCGTCAGCAGATCATTCCAGCTGTAGATAAAAGCGAAGATTGCGACCGTCGCCAGCGCCGGTGCGGACAGCGGAAGCGCAATGGTCCGCCACATCCGCAGCTCGCCGCAGCCGTCGATCCTTCCGGCATCGAACAGCTCCTCGGGCAGCGTGGAGAAGAACTGCCGCAGCAGGAAGATGTTATACGCCGAGCCGAAGAAGGCGGGTACAATCAGCGGCAGGAAGGTGTCGATCCACTGCATCTTGGAGAACAGTACAAACTGCGGAATCATGATTGCCGGATAAGGCAGCATCATGGTGCTCAGCAGCAGGATGAACCAGAAGCTGTTGCCGCGCCCGCGGTACCGGGCGAAGCCGTAAGCGACGAATGCCGAAGAGAGCAGGGTGCCGAATACGGAGAGTACAGCGATAATCAGGCTGTTCTTGTACAGCGTGCCGAATTGCAGCGTATCAAAAATCTCCGTATAGTTGCTCCAGGCCCAGCTCTCCGGCAGAAAGGTCGGCGGGAACTTCAGCATCTCCCGCTTAGATTTCAGCGAAGTCGAGACCATGAAGAACAGCGGCAGCAGCATAAGGAAGGTGGTAATGACCAGTGCAATGAAGCTGGCTATGGTGACGGGCTTCACTCTCCGGTGCGGGCGGGAAGCTGGAGAGAGCGGGCTGGTGGCCTTCACGGTACTCATCGGCGGCTGCCTCCTTCATAGTGAACGTAACGGTTAGACAGCTTCATAATGACCGCCGTGAACAGCATGACCACAAGCAGCAGGATCCAGGCTAGTGCGGAAGAATAGCCGGCGCGGTATTCCTTGAAGGCGCTTGTGTACAGATTGTAGACGTAGAACCAGGTGGAGTAATTGGGTCCGCCCTGGGTCATGACGAAGGCTTGGGTGAAGACCTGGAAGGAATCAATCAACCCCATAATCAGCTGGAACAGCAGCACCGGGGAGATCATCGGCAGCGTAATGTTCCAGAAGATGCGCAGCCGTCCTGCCCCGTCAAGCTTCGCGGCCTCGAGCAGGCTGGCCGGGACGCCTTGCAGGCCTGCCAGAAAGAGGATCATGCCGGAGCCCGCTGTCCAGAAGGACATGATGATCAGGGCGTACAGCGCGGTGTCGGGACTCATCAGCCAGGCCGGACCGGGAATGCCGAACCAGGAAAGCATATAGTTGAAGAGGCCGATCTGCGGGTTGAAAATCCAGTACCAGAGCAGTGACATGGCCACGCCGGAGACCATACTGGGGAAATACATCGCCGTCCGGAAGAATCCGCGCCAGGGAATGGCCTGATGCAGCAGCAGGGCGAAGCCGAGGCCGAGCAGCAGCTGCACCGGCACGCTGATGAAGGTATATTTCAGGGTGACTTTGACTGACCGCCAGAACAGCTCATTGTGGAACATCTCGTTGTAGTTGGCCAGACCGATGAACCTCGGCGGATGGATAATGTCATAATCGGTGAAGCTGTAGTATAGCGACGACAGGATGGGGTAGAGAGCGAAAATAAGGAAGCCGATTAGCCAAGGGGAAATAAACAGATACATGTAGAACGTCTGCCGCCGGGTCTCGCTCTTAATCACGAAATACCAGTCCACCTTCCTTTTTAAAAGTATAAACGCTTTAACTTTTAATGCAAATAAAAGTCACAAAATGCTGAAAAACGTACAATTATAAAAGACAAAGTTTAATCGCTTTAACTTTATAATCGCATTTCTTCATTAAGCATAGTAGATGAAAGAGGAATAATCAACAATTATTTTATTTATAAAGCGCTACCAGTAAAGAAATATGACAAATTGAATAAAAAAGCTGCTGAACACAAGCATTTTTCACTAAAATTAAAATTTTGCGTCATATAATATGACTTATGATGATATTTGTGAGTGTTAGTGTCTTCGTTAAGGACCAAGTGAGTAGAGCGGGCTGCCCCCGACTGGCTGAAAGAGGGGCACAAGTGCCCCTAAATAGGGCGAAAACGGCCCGACTGGTCCGCCTTGGAGGCACATAAAGAAGGCTGCCGATACGTTCTCGGCAGCCTGTCCGCCCGGCTAGCCGGGCGGCTTTTGTTCAAAGCTAAAAATGTATATGTTTCGGGGTGGGAATGTGTACAACTATGGTATCAGCAGAATGCCCTGCTTAGTCCCACTGCTGGTCACCTGACAAATATTTCTCGGTCAATACGGACAGCAGCTGGATGCCGACTTCATTCTGTCCGCCTTCCGGAATGATCAGGTCAGCGTATTTCTTGGATGGCTCGATGAAGGCCTCATGCATCGGCTTGACGGTGGTCAGGTATTGGGTGTGGATGGAACGGATCGTCCGGCCGCGCTCCTCAATATCCCGCAGCACCCGGCGGAGAATGCGTACATCCGGGTCGGTATCCACGAATACCTTGATGTTAAGCTGCTCACGCAGCTTCTCATCGGACAAGACGTGAAGTCCTTCAAGAATAACAATATTGTTCGGCGCAAGCTCAACAGTCCTATCGGTTGAACGTGCGTGAACGGTGAAATCATACACTGGAGCATAGGCGGCTTGTCCGGCTTTCAGACAATCCAGATGCTCTATCAGCAGTTCCGTGTCAAAGGCCAGCGGATGATCGTAGTTGATTGCGCCGCGTTCAGCCATGCTGAGGTAAGAATGGTCTTTATAGTAGTTATCCTGAGATATGAACGTTACTTTGTCTGAACCAAGACGCTCAATGACGGAGCGGGCTACTGTTGTTTTGCCGGAACCGGTCCCGCCGGCGATACCAATAATAAGCATGGTGTAATTATAAACCTCCCTAAGCAATTGCCTTTGCAATTCCAATATTGTAGCACAGCGCCCGACTTATTTCACCTTGCTTCAGGGGATATAACGTGAACTTTTTGATAAATCAAATATTTCTGTGGAAAATGCTATAATTTTAAATATTCGTCTAAATCGAGATTCAACAAGGAAGGGAGAAGATCAGCAGAATGAATGAACAGAATGTCTTACTGGAAGCCTTTAATAAGGCGCCGGTGAAGCTGGCAGGACACGGAAACAGAGACATAGCGGTACTCACAGAAGCGTTGTCTGAAGTGGAGGGCAGCCTGGCAAGTGATATGTATGGAGCGGGCCGGGTCATCGGGGAGTTCGAGGCCGAGATGGCCGCAGTGCTCGGCAAGGAAAGTGCCGTATTCTTCCCCAGCGGGACGATGGCGCAGCAGATTGCCCTGCGGATCTGGTGTGACCGCAAGGGCAGCAGACAGGTGGCGTATCACCCGCTCTGCCACCTGGAGATTCATGAGCAGGACGGACTTAAGGAGCTGCATCATCTTGAGCCGCTGCTGCTGGCGGACCCTAACCGGCTCATTACGCTGGAAGATGTGAAACAGATGGGAGCGGGGACCGCCTGCCTGCTGCTGGAGCTGCCGCAGCGGGAGATCGGCGGCCAGCTGCCGGAGTATGCTGAGCTGGAGGCGATTTCGGCCTATTGCCGTGAGCAGGGAATTATGCTCCACCTTGACGGAGCAAGATTGTTCGAGGTGCTGCCCTATTACGGTAAGACAGCAGCAGAGGTGTGTGAATTGTTCGACAGCGTGTATATCTCCTTCTATAAAGGTATCGGCGGCATTGCGGGAGCCATTCTGGCTGGAAGCCGGCAATTCACGGAGGAATCGAAGATCTGGAAACGCCGCCACGGCGGGGATCTGATCAGCCTCTATCCGTATATTCTTCCGGCTAAATATTATTACCGGCAGAGAATCGGCCGGATGGCCGGGTATTATGAGCAGGCCAAGGAGCTTGCTGCCTTATTCAACGGCTGTCATAAGGTATCTACTCTGCCGGAGGTGCCGGTCTCCAATATGTTCCATGTACATTTCGCCTTCTCCAGGGAGCAGCTTGCGCCGGTGCTGATCCGGGTTTATGAAGAGACGGGTATCGGGCTGACGGGGCGGCTCAAAGAAACCGGCGAAGCTTCGTGCTCATATGAGCTGAGTATCGGGGATCTCTACAGCGGGGTTTCCAGGCCTGTGCTGGAGGAGACCTTCCGTCTGCTTGATGCCCGGCTGAGGGAAATCTGACGTTACCGGTTCAACAATGCGCGCACAAAGGATACGCGGAGCAGCTGCTTTTTCATCAGCTTAGTGCGGAACTGACGCTTCAGCCTTGTGTACGCTTCAGGAGCGTGCATGCTTGCCCAGCTGTACATGAACTTGAAATCGGTGTGGCTCTGGGCAGAGTTCATCAGGTAATAAGAGATTGTATCGTATACATTATGGTTGAACCATTCCGACATTTCCGGCTTGCTGTAGCCATAGCGCTGGGTTGCCATATTACGGATATTACGCTTCTCTTCCAGGTTCTCAATCAGGAACGACTGGCTGAGATTGAAGGTGATATTATTTCCGTGAATCCGGTATACACCGGCAAGCGTATCGATAAATCCGGCATCCCCGGTCAAAAGTGCGCGCAGGTAGATGGAGGCATCGTTGACCATTTTCATATTTAGAATATCGATGCTCATCAGGGCCTCACGGCTGAACAGTGCGGTTAAGGTCGAGGCGGGCTTGGGATAACCCTGCTGCTCGAAGTTCATGAAGTAATCGTGTTTATCCGTGACGGGGTTTAGCCCCAGACTGGAGAGGGTGAGCTTCTGCGACCTGGAATACTCCAGGAACACATTAGCCGCCACAAAGGACAGCCCCGGATGGGTCTGGTGAGCCAGTACTGCCTTGGACAGATAGCTGCGGTCAATGAGATAGTCATCATCATCAAGGAAGAGGATGAACTGTCCGTCCCCGTGGGCAGCGAGCGCTTTACGGCGGTTATTGCCGGGTCCGCTGTTCACCCTATTCCGCATGAAAATCACACGCGGCTCCCCGCCGAAGGCTGATGCCATCATCTCCTCTGTACCGTCGCTGGAACAGTCGTCGATTACAGTAACTTCAACACGGGGGTAATCCTGCTGCAAAATGCTGTCCACCGCCTGCTTGAGGAAGGCCTGACGGTTGTAGGTAGTGATAATTACGCTGATCTTCGGGCAGGGGGAAGGGTCAGCGGTTGAAAGGATTTTCCCGGCATCAGCAAAATCATCCGCGGCCGCTCCCCCGCTGAGCGCACGCAGCCCAGGCATGAACCCTGCAAGCTCATTCACATTGATCTTATATTGCGTACTGGTATAGAACCGCAGTGCATCTTCGGATGCCCTGCCTGCCAGAAAGGCATCGAGCACTCCGGTTAACGTATCCAGCTGCTCCTTGATGGCCGCACCGGTGGTGCTGCTGATCTGCCTGCTCCTGCGTATAAGTTCTTCACGGGTCAGCCCCCCGGCAGGCGGATGATGAATATCATCACTCAGCTGATGCAGCAGCTGCCGCCCCGCCTCTTGCAAATCTCTGCTGTGATCCATATTCAGTCCTCCTTAAAGTTTTGTGAGCTGAACATCTTGACTCTTCTTCGTAACAAAACTGGCTTCGGAAGCATGGGCTTAGTTTTGTGAGCTGAGCTTCCTGAACATACTTCGTAACAAAACTGGCTTCGGAAGCGTGGGCTTAGTTTGGTGAGACTCATAACGTCTGCCCCGCCGCCACCTTACGCTTAAGCTTGGTCCGGAAGGTTTTGACATAGCTCCAGGTGTAGAGGAAGACCTCCCGTTCAGCCAGGGAGCCGATGAGGAAATAGACAGGCAGAATAATTATGCCTAGCAGTGCTCCCCAGAGGATCACGCCTGTATAGGAGGTGATGCTCAAGTCGAGCTTGGTCGTAACAAATACAATCGCTGCGAAGACAGCAGCATTCGTCAGCCAGCGGCGGAAGGTAACCCAGGGGCTGCGCTCCAGCAGCACGCGGCTGGCATACACTACAATATCAATGGAGCGGTAGAGCAGGGCGACGATAGTCCCCATCAGCACACCATAGATGCCGAAGAAAATAACGAATACAATGGAAGCGCCGAGGTTGATGGCAGATTCCAGAATGGAACGGAACTGGGTATTGCGGAAATGTCCGGCAATCGTAATGAGATTATTTGACGAAGTACGGGCATTGGTCAGCAGCTTGATCACTACGAACAGAACCGGCAGCCAGAAGTTGATATAGTTGACATCATTGACCCCCGCAGTGTACAGCCGCATGAACGGCAGAATGAGAATGTAGACAACGGTCAGGATCGAGAAGATCAGCGCCATGAAATAGACCTCATAGGCATCATAGAATTTAACGAAGGCTTCCTTGCCCTCATGGTAGCTCTGCCCGAGCGCTGCTTTGATACTGCCGTTAACGGTCTGGACGATATTATCGACGATCGTAAAGATCATGTTATACATAACATAGATGCTGACAATTTTCAGATTCGTAAAAATCGTCAGGATCAGCACATCCGTGTTACGGAAGACGAGATAGGAAATTTCATGCACCATGACCGAGTTTTTTTGGCCGATGGCCTTGAAATCCGGGGTCAGGCTGAGATCCATCCATTGATAATGTCGTTTCGCATAAATATAAAAGGCAACGATCTGCAGCAGGGTCAGCACGAAGAATGAGGCCTGGACAGCAATGATGTTGACCCCCTGCAGCAGCAGGACAATCCGTACCACATTGTTCAGGATGTTAGCCACCGTGACGATCGAGGTCTCGATATAGCTTTTGCCCTCAGCGATTAAGAGCACCCGGAATTTGCCCTGGAAATAATAATTGATTGCTCCGCCGAGGCCGGAGAAGAGAATGATCGCCATAATACTGATGTTGCTAATCTCCGAGTGAATGACCAGCGGATAGATGACCGCCAGCAGCACGACTGAGATGAAGTAGTAGATGCCGGTTTTTTTGTAGTAGCTGGCGGTGGCGGCCAGGATGGAGTTGATCTCCCTGCGGTTGTTGCCCGCCACCGGTTTGTATAGCGCCTGCAGCGAGGCTGCCCCTACGCCGGCCTCCAGCAGGGCGAAATAACTGATAATCTGCACAATGGAGGCAATAAGGCCGTTGGCCTCAGAGCCGTAATTCACCATAATCAGCCGGGGAATGAAGAAGCCGAGGACGATGGTAATGATCTGGCTGGTAAGGCCGAAGCCCAGGTTCAGCATACTCCGTTTAGCTTTCATAGCTTCTTCTCCCTTCCAGCAGCGGCTGCGGCTCCAGATAAGCATCGAGCTGCTCGAAATGCTTCTCCGCCTGATTGGCCTGCAGCATCACATCCAGGGTACCGGCTGCCATGCCCGCATACACCTGCTCTGCCGTCAGCTCAGCCAGATGTTTGAAATCGGTATATCCGCCGCCGAAACGGGCATCCTGCATCACATTGACCATTTTGCTGCTGTACGCGACCGGGAATACCGGTTTGCCGAAGACCCAGCCGAGAATCATGGCATGGAACCGGGAGGCGATAATGCAGCTTGCCCCGGCCAGCACTGCAAGAATCGCGTTGATATCTGTACTGTAAAAGTGGGCATGGGTATGGGCCTGAAGCTCCGCCGGAATCAGGTTCAGAATTTGTCCGATCGCCTCCTGATCCCCTTCGTGCTGGCAGAAGGACAGGAAGTGAACGGCATAACCCTGCCGGATGAAATGGACGGCGATGTCTTTCATTTTGTCATAGTAGAGCTTGTCATAGCCGTGCAGAGCCTTGGCTGAGGGCTTGATTACCGAGATGGCCAGGATCTTGCCTTCAGCAGCCTGAACCGGAGCGGCACTATACTTCAGCTGGAAAATAATATCCGGCGCAAGCCGCACATTCCCCAGATCCTTGAACAGATCATAGGAATATTGCTCCCTGAAGGAGACATCGGCATATTCACGGAAAATTTCCCTGTACTTCCGGTAGTAAGCCTCATCCTGATAAGGACCGAAGTTGGCGCCCATCAGGAAATACGGTTTGCTTTTATTACGGAGGTTCTCGGCATTGGCCACATATTCTTCCCAGCCCTCGCCCTGCATGAAGATGGACCCGCCGATATGCACCGTCCCGTCACTTCTCTCTGTCAGCAGCTTCTGCACGAAATTCGGATGCAGTTTCGTTTTGCGGAACAGGTAATTGATTCCCCGCAGCAGTACAGAGTCCGAGGCGTATACCTTAAGATTCCGCTGCTCCTTGAAGACAAGCTTGTAAGCTTGCGGCGCAATCAGCCTGAAGCGGGTATCCGGATATCTCTCACATAACACTTTAATAAACAAGTCGTCGCCCAGATTGAATTCCGTATATGCAGCGATCATTAGGGTCTTGGTCATAGCTTGATTTCCTTTCTGCCCAGGAGTGCTCTGAGCTTCTGCTTGAGCTGGATATAGCCGCGGTCCACGGCAATCAGGAAGCCGTACACGGACGGCGAGAATAAAAAGGCTTTGATCTGCAGGGTGAGCTGGCGGTCACCGCCCTGGTACCCGCGCATCACCGGCCGCAGCTCCTGCAGGAGTCCGGGATAACGGGCCTCGATGTCCTGGAGCAGGCGGCTGATATGTGTTCCGGCAGTGCCGTTCAGGCAGGTCTTAAGGTTATAAAAGAAGTTCTCCGTCAGCTCCCGGCCGAGCAGCAGCTCGGAGACCTCAGGTGTCCCTTCAAACGGATGAGCCCGGAAATAGGCCTCGGTCCGCTTGAAGGCGGCAACCATATCGAATTTATTCACATTATAGGTGCCGGAGATGGAAGACGCTCTCTGCACATAGAAGGACAGCACCTCGGGGCGGGAGACGACCCGCTTGGCCCGCGCGAGGGCTTTGTAGATGAATTCCTGGTCCTCCCCGTTCACGCAGCGTTCGGTATAGCGGAGGCCATGCTCCAGCAGGAAGCTGCGTCTGAAGGCGATGCTGCCAGTCCAGATCCGGAGGCTCCGCTGCACAAACACCCGTTTCAAAGCCTCGCTCCCCGAAGTGTCGCCTGCAGCTGAAGTAAAGCTGACAATGGTGGACTGATCCTCCCGGACCAGGCTGTAGCCCCAGCAGATAATATCCGGAGCCCCGCTGCGCGTATGAAGCTCAATATGCTCTACCAGCCCGCTGGCGGCATAATCATCCCCGTCGAGGAACAGCACATAATCACCGCCGGCAGCGGCAAGCCCGGTATTCCTGGCTGCGCTCACGCCGGAATTATCCGTGCGGATGAGCTGGGATCTCAGGCCGGGATTCCGTGCCAGTATGGCCTCAGCTGTCTTGTAGGTGTTGTCCTTTGAGCCGTCATCGACCAGGATTACTTCGAAATCGGTCCCGCTCTGGCCCAGAAGAGAATCAAGCAACGGAGTGATGTAACGTTCCAGGTTGTACATGGGGACCACTATGCTAATGCTCATAACCCTGCTCCTTTCCCGGAGATAACCGGATGGTTCACGATTACCGTGCAGTCTGCCGGCCAAAAATCTCTTTAAGCCCCTTCTTATACCCTCTGATGGCGGCAAAATTCTTCTTGGGCTGCTCCCGGAGAATCAAATAGAGCGTAGTCCAGGCCAGCGCGAGGTAGCCTACCGGTCCGGAACGCTTGTCCCTCAGCAGATGAACATGATTAAGTACCCGGGTATAGGCGACATGTTCGAGATTATCCCTGGAAGCCGGAGATTCGTGATGCAGCAGTTTCAGCGCGGGATTGATGTATAGCGGGCCGGAGCTTAACGCAATGCGGGACATAAGAATATCTTCACCGACGCTGTAGCTGGTCAGCCAGGGAACGGGCTTCAGGCTGCGGATGGCCGCCGTTCTGAAGGACATATTGCAACCATGCTGGAATTCGGTTTTGAAAATCTTCTGGGCCTTATGCCAGTTGTACATAGATCCGGCCTGGCCGCTTAAGGAGAGCTTGCCGCTCGACAGGGATTGCTGGAAGGACAGCAGGCAGCGGACCGTCCCGAGAAAGCTGTTGCTCATCCCGATGGCGATGCCGCCGACTCCTGCACAGTTCGGATAATCTTCGTAGGTTTGAATTAACGTGGACAGGTAATGGCCGGGGATTTCGACGTCGTCATCAAGGAACAGAATCTTGTCCATGGAGGACAGCTCCAGCGCCTTGATCCGGGACAGCCATAACCCCCGGTCTGTCTTGCTGTAATAGGTCATTGGATAACCGCATCCGGCCAGTAAGTGCTCAAATTCGCTAAGCACCGGCACTGGAGTCTCGCCGTCGTCAACAATAATGACCTCAACCGGGTACGCTCTGCCAATATCTTGTGCAGCTATAGAATGAATGCACCGTGTCAGGTCTTGTGTCCGGTTCCTCGTACAAATCGCCACTGACAATCCTTGCATGGATTCCACTCCCTTATCTAAACTCCCCCGTTTATTTTAAATATAAGAATGTATATGTTTCACACATAACTTATCCTTATATTTCTCGCTGAAACACCCCGTCCTAAGGGACGGCGCAGCCGTTTCCGCTTATATAAATTAAGTTGGGATTATAAGATAAGTAAAGCTTACTATTGGCAGAGAAAGGTTGTATATACTACTATAGTGTACTTATATAGTGTACTTATTGAACCAATGTTAGTTAATCTCAATAGCGAGGGAGCTGAGATGATATTCTCCCGGAGCGAGGCGGACCGCGCCTTCTTTATCCTTCAGGGAGCCGGTAAAGTCATCATAATCCGCTACGCCCTGCCAAGGCTCGATGCACAGGAACGGTGCGTTCAGCGGCTGCCAGACTCCGAGATCCGGAAGCCCTTCGGAAGTGACCACCACGCTGCGGGAAGTCAGCTTGCTGCGCAGTGCGATCTGCCGGGAGGCGACATTGCGGAAGACCAGTGCGTCACCTGTGAACATCTCATGATTCAGCGGCAGGATGTTCTCTCCCTGCAGAAGAGGATCAGCCTGGCCGCGGATGAGCTGGCCTGTCTTGTTAAGGAATAAGCGCTCCAGGTTCTCCTGCTGCTCAAACTCCAGATAATAGTCACTGAACTCCCCTGCACCGCCGATTGGACAGTTGAAGGCAGGGTGGGTGCCGATCTGGAAGAAGATATCCCCCTCGTCGGCATTCTCCACACGGTAGCTGATCTCAATCCGGCTGCCGCTGAGGACATAGGTAAGGAACAGGTTGAATTTATAAGGATAGCTGGCAAGTGTGTTCTCATCAGAGGTGAGCAGGAAGACGGCGCGGCTCCCGTCACTGTCGACCAGCGTGAATTCGCGGCGCCGGGCAAAGCCGTGGTTGCCGATCTTATACGTCTGCCCCTCCACTCTAATCTCGCCCCCGCGGGCTGCGCCGATAATCGGGAACAGCACCGGTGAACGGCCTGTCCAGTAGGCAGCGTCCCCGCTCCACATATATTCCAGACCTGTGTCGGTTCTCTTGAAGCTGACGAGCTCTGCCCCCAGTGAACTGATCTGTGCTTCGGCCACACTGCTGCGTAAAATGGTATTCATTTTCTGTACCCCTCCTGTAATTAAGTTACTGACAGCTCATATTCTATCAGACTACCCCAATGACGTTATAACATAACGTGAACAATAATAAAAAATAATTATTACATTATGTAAAATGACAATAATTATGAATGGTATAACATAAATAGAAAGCAATAAATCCATATAAGCGGGTGTGCGAAACGGAGGGGATTGGACCATGCAGCTGCAGCAGCTATTCGTAAACGGTGAACGATTGAAGCAGACGATTGAAGCCTTTGCGGATTTCGGGCGGACGGACAAGAACGGGGTGACCCGCTTGTCATTATCGGAGCAGGACGTGCTTGTGCGCGGCTACTTCACCTCCTGCGCAGAAGAACTGGGAATGAATGTGAAGGTGGATGATATGGGCAATATGTACGCCACACTTGACGGAATGGAAGCCGGGCCGCCCGTGGTGATCGGCTCGCATCTGGATACGGTCAAGAAGGGCGGCAGATTTGACGGTGTGCTGGGTGTCATCGCCGGCCTTGAGGTTGCCAGAACGCTGGTTGATCATGGCATCAAGCCGCGCCTGCCCGTAACCGTAATGAATTTCACTAATGAGGAAGGCGCACGCTTCGAGCCGTCGATGATGGCCTCAGGCGTATTGTCCGGCAAATTCGACAAGGCAGTGATGCTAAGCAAGAAGGATACAGAGGGCGTAACCTTCGGTGAAGCGCTGCAGGCGAGCGGTTATGCAGGGGATGAGGCGAACCGGATCAAGGAGGCAGCCGCTTATCTGGAGCTGCATATCGAGCAAGGACCGGTGCTGGAGAAGGACAATCTCACCATCGGACTCGTAGATTGTGTAGTCGGCATGGCCTGTTATGAGATTGAAGTGACCGGTGAATCCGATCATGCCGGAACGACCCCGATGGATATGCGGAAGGATGCGCTGTTTGCCGCTGCCGACATTATAACAGAGCTGCGGCGGAAGCTGGCCGTGCTGGATTCGGAACTGGTATACACTATGGGGCGGATGAACGTGCTGCCGAATATTCATACCGTCATTCCGAATAAAGTCATCTTCACCGTGGAAGCCAGACATAAGGATATGGATGTTGTCCGTGAGGTAGAGGCAATTATTAACGGCCTGCCGGAGGAGCTGCTGGAATGCGGTGTGGCGAAGACCAGGCTGTGGGGCCGGGAGACGGTATGGTTCGACCCGGAGATCTGTGCACTCGTCGAGCAGGCTGCCGGAGCTCTGGGTTACAGCAGCCGGAAGATAGCCAGCGGTGCCGGGCATGATGCCCAGTTCGTAGCCGGATTTCTGCCTTCAGCCATGATCTTTGTACCCAGTGTGAAGGGGAAAAGCCATTGCGAGGAGGAGCTCACCTCCTATGAAGACTGTGAAAAGGGCGTGAATGTAGTGCTGGAAACGGTGCTGGCGGTGTTAGCCGGTTCGTAACCAGGGCGGGCTGCAAGGCAGACCAGGCCCCTTTCAGAGTATGACAATTCTAGAGGAGTACATTTTAAGACACCCGCGCGGTGTCTTTTTCTTGTATGTAGTCACTGTGATAGGGCGGCTTAAGAAGTTTGATTGCTTAAATAAATGGATTTTCTCCACTTGCTAAGGAAGCGGAGCTACCGGCAGTCAACAGCAGTTGGAACAATAGCACTTAATTTGCAGGAAATCGGCCAAAGTAGAGAAAAGGTGAGAAAATAAATGACGTTAATCCAATTAAAATCCTAAAAGAAGCAAAATGGATGAATTTAAGATACGTTTGTCCACTTAAAGCTTTCTGATTTCGCCGTCGGTGCCGCAAAAGACCAGCTCAATGTCATGCATGCTTCAAGTGAGCTGACGATGTGAATGTGATGTTCAATTCACGGGTAAGAATCCCAGCTATGTGGGATGGCGGTTTCAGGTCCCGGGCCTGATAATGAGCGATATACCACACTGGAGGGGATGTAATGAATGACAGCAAGGGCAGTGCGTGCAGCCCCTGGGAGCAGGCGGACGGCGATCAATACGTTCTTAATATCAGCCGGAAGATTCCCGGGTACCAGCTGCAGTATGACCTGATGGATACGCTGCTGGCGGCGTGCCTGCATAAGCAGGGAAGTCCTGAACTGCTGATCGTCGGAGCAGGCGGCGGCCAGGAGATTCTGACGCTCGGCCGGAATCATCCGGATTGGGTCTTCACCGGTCTGGATCCTTCACAGGGGATGCTCCTGACCGCTGAGCAGCGGCTTGGCACAGCGGGGTTGATGGACCGGGTGGAGCTGTATCATTCGGATATTTGCAGCTGGAACAGCAGCAGGCAGTACGATGCTGCTGCCTGCATGCTGGTGCTGCATTTTGTGGAAGGGCGGGAGAACAAGCTCGCACTGCTCCGTTCTATTGCCGGGCGGCTTAAGCCGGGAGCGCCGCTGTGCATGTCCGCCATCAACGGGGAGCCGGGCTCATCTGCGTGGCTGATGCAGATGGCGGGCTGGCGGCGGCATATGCTCGGAAACGGTATAGCACCGGAGCAGTGGCAGACCTTCGAGCAGAGCTTCGGCGTGACTTCGCACCCGCTTCCGGCCGAAGAGATGGAGCAGCTGCTGAAGGAGGCCGGGTTCACGTCGGCCTCGAGGTTCTTTGGCTCCTATCTGATTGACGGCTGGGCAGCTGTGAAGGCGCCGGACAGCCTGTATATGAACGGGTGAGCTGTCATGGCTCAAGGAAAAACTGCAACAACAGATTCTCCGCTAATCCCAAAAAAGGAGCGAGTCCACCGTACGCCGGGGGATCGCTCCTTTCTGTTGTTCCGGCTTAATTCAGCTTCAGCTGCAAGAAACGTTCTATCGCAGGGTGATGTTCAGGCGGATTGTGTTAAAACACAATCATGACAGATAATGTTTTTCTTTTTCACCAAAATGCCGCAGGAAAACGTATGTTATGATTCTTCACATAAGAGATTTATACAAGACGGGAGCGAATAATAATGATCATTGGCGTACCTAAAGAAATTAAAAACAATGAAAATCGCGTAGCCATTACACCTGCCGGCGTAGTCAGCCTGGTTGCAGACGGACATAAAGTACTGGTTGAAGCCGGTGCCGGCACAGGCAGCGGATTCCTGAATGAAGAATATGCTGCAGCCGGAGCAGAGCTGATTGCCGAAGCTGCTGCAGTCTGGGCAGCCGCTGAAATGGTCATGAAGGTTAAAGAGCCGCTGGAAAGCGAATATGGCTATTTCCGTCCGGGCCTCATTCTCTTCACTTACCTGCACCTTGCACCCGAACCGGCGCTTGCTGCTGCATTGAAGGACAAAGGCGTGTTCGCCATCGGATATGAAACGGTAATAGACGGGCGGACGCTGCCGCTGCTTACACCAATGAGTGAAGTAGCCGGACGGATGTCCGTACAGCTCGGGGCACAATTTCTGCAAAAGAACTACGGCGGACAAGGCATTCTGCTCTCCGGTGTTCCCGGTGTAAGCCGCGGTAAGGTCAGCATTATCGGCGGTGGTGTTGTAGGGACCAATGCGGCGAAGATGGCTATTGGCCTTGGCGCTGAAGTCACTATTATTGATCTGAGCGCAGACAGACTGCGTCAGCTGGATGATATCTTCGGTTCACAGATCAGTACGCTGATCTCGAATCCTTACAATATTGCCAAAGCAGTAGCTGAGGCAGATCTCCTGGTAGGCGCAGTGCTGATCCCGGGTGCGAAGGCTCCGAAGCTCGTTACTGAAGAAATGGTCAAAGCGATGAAGCCGGGCTCTGTAATCGTGGATGTGGCGATAGACCAGGGCGGTATCGTAGAAACCATTGACCGCGTAACAACTCATGATCATCCTGTATTCGAGAAACATGGTGTTCTGCACTACTCGGTAGCCAACATGCCGGGTGCTGTGGCCAAAACCTCGACCATTGCTTTAACCAACGTTACGGTTCCATATGCGCTGCAAATTGCAAATAAAGGTGTGTTCCAGGCGATCGAAGACAATGCCGGCCTGAAGAGCGGTGTCAACGTAGCTAACGGACGAATCACTTGCCAGGCCGTGGCAGAAGCTCTTGGGGAAGAGTACTTCACGGTAGAGAGAGCAGTAGAGCAGGAGTTTACTCTGATCTAACATATAGAACCTACAGATTTATACAAGAGTAGAGGGGCAACACATGACAGTCCGGTGAGCGATCACCGGGCTATTTTTATAATTTTATAAGTTGCGGATGATGTCAGGTTTCCTGCGCATTTCCGGATGTTTCTATAGGCAAATGTCAGGGTGGAGTAATATAATGTAATCACAGATCATACAAGCAGCTGTTATTCTTCGGGTTGGGGTGGGGATATTGACAGATTTAGAGCCAGCATTTGACCGTTTTTTTGACAGCATGGAATCCCTGGCGGATACCATCAGTGAATCTCTTCAGTCACAGGTGACAATTGAGGACAGCAACCACCATGTAATCGGCTACAGCTCCCATCAGTTTGAGAGTGATCCTGCGCGCATCTCTACGATTATCGGCAAACGGGTGCCCAATACAGTGATTATAGGCCTCCGCAAAAAAGGGGTCATGCACGACCTGGAGAATACCGGACATCCCATCCGTATTCCTGCGGTTATGGAGGTGGGGCTTGGCCCCAGGCTTGCCATGTGCATCAAGCATCAGCAGGAGATCCTCGGCTATATCTGGGTGGTGGACCGGGGGAATCTGGCTGAAGGACATGCGGAACGGATTGTGGAGAAGGCTGCGGGTATTGCCGGACGTTATCTGCTGAAGCAGCGCGGCTGGAAGACAAAGCAGGAGAAGACCTTCGAGGATTTCTTCTGGAAGCTGCTGACCTCACATTATGAGAGTGAGTCCCGAATCCGCCAGGAGGCGGAGGCCTGGTCTATTCTGCTGCCGGAGAATTATTATATCGGGGTGCTGGAAAGCGACAAGCCGGTGGACGAGCATTTCCTGCAGAACTTCCGCCGGATCGTGGATGCTTATGCCGGTCAGCGGCTGCTGTTTCAGACTGCCGAGCAGAACCGGCTTATTATTTTATTCTCATTTGTGTTTCCGGTGGAAGGTAGCGGGCAGCTGGCCTCATTCGTACACAAGCTGATCCGGGATTTAAGCAGCAGTGAAGGCTGCGGGCTGGCGGCGGGCTGCAGTCCGGGTTACCTGGAATACACCTCGGCTGCATCCGCTTACCGTGAAGCGCTGCAGGTTCTTGAGGTTAAGAAGCTGCTGCCGTATCATGCCCGCCATCTGCTGCTCTATGAAGAAATGGGGTTCTGGGCTTACATCCCCGCCATACTGGAGCAAAAGCGCAGCCGGACGCGCCGCAGCTCGCTGCTCTACCCGCTGAAGGAGCATGACCGTGAGCATAAGAGCGATTTCCTGAAGACAATCGCTGTGTATCTGACGCTGAACGGAAATTTGAAGGAATCAGCTGTTTTTCTGCATATCCATACCAATACCTTGATGTACCGGCTGAACCGGATTGCGGAGATTACCGGCCAAAGCCTGAAGGAGACGGATTACCGCACCTCTATTTACCTTGATATTCTGACAGAGGAGACAGTCCGGCTGAATGAGTGGTTCAAGTAACGAAATCTTGATTCGGCCTAAACTCCCCCGCACCAATAGGCGGCCCGACACGTACAATAACCTATATTTCATGGCAAGAAGCTGAAAGGGGGAAGCAGAGTGGGGTATGGATACACAACTCCTGCAAATCCGGCGTTTGAGAGTAAAATGCGGAGTGAAATTATTGCGGCAGCCAACTGGATGAATGTAGGCGGGACCGATTTCTCGACATTTAAGAATTCCCGCTGCAATCCGAAATATTGGAATCGTACGGCTAACGGCGGGTTTGAATTAAAGGCGGGGGTAAGCCCTTCGGCCGCAGTCAATGATATTTTCGTCAATGGCTCGCTTTATGCCTTCGAGTGCGCTATGGCAATGGTGATGATTCTATACAAGGCAACCATCAGCATGATCGGGGAAGAGGCTTTCGACCGCTATTTCACCGATTTGTTCCTCTGGGACTGGAGTTATGACAGCAATCTGAAGCTGATCACCACCTTTAATCCGGCAGAACGGCAGCCGGGCGATGTCGTCTACTTCAAGAACCCCGATCATGATCCGGATAAACCGGAATGGCAGGGCGAGAACGCGATTATGCTGTCAGAAGACCGTTTCTACGGGCATGGTCTTGGCATCAAAAGCGCTTCTGCCATGATCAGCTCGCTCAATAAAGAAAGAGTTCCCGGCAGCCGGACTTCAGCCTATCTGGCGGATGAGGCGCTGCATCCGGATTTTGCCTATATCGCTTCGCTGAGTGCGCGTTCAGGTCCGCGGAACCACGGTAAACACAGTGCCAAAACAGCTATCTACTCCCGGATAGGAGTCAAATCGTATATTATCCGGTAAAAGTCAGGCTAAAACGTCATAGTAGGGATTAGAACTCTTTCGGGTTAGGCAGCACCGGGAGAGTTCTTTGTGTTGTCTCCTGATTTTATGCCGGACAGGTGCCGGAATGCTGTTCTAGTCCACACCGCTCAGAAGTGCAGGAATATTAATATATAAATCGCTCTTTGTGCTGCTGGTAATCTTACTAGCTTCAATCAGGGAAGAGATAGATTGATAGTAAACAGGCTGTATAGGGTACGACAAAATCTGCTATTAAAGGAGACGGAGAGATGAGCTTTTTATCAACAGGACCGCTGGAAAACAATATGGTTGGCGGGGTTAGACCGACCTCACAGGTTACGGTCAAAATTGATAACCGCAGTGACTCAGCGGCATCGACAGTATCCGTTCAAGGCTATTACATGCTTGGAGGAACAAGAAATCTGTACGTCAGTGAATTTATCAATATCCTTCCGAATCAGGTGATTACCAACACTTATTATGCTGATCTGGATGCATTTGAATTTCTGTTCACTACCCCGAGCATTACAGATGATCCGGTCCAGATTTCGGTATGGGGCAAGAGCAGCACCGGGCAACTGGTTACCGCTCATCGCCTGGTATCTGCAGAGCTGCTCGGTGAAACGGCAGGTATTACCGGAGCAACTGGAGCGACCGGAGCGGCTGGTGAAGCTGGGGCTACCGGTGCGACTGGGGCAACAGGCGCAACTGGTGGAGGAGCTACCGGTGCAACTGGCGTGACTGGTGTTACTGGAGCGACAGGAGGAACTGGGGCGACTGGTGTTACTGGAGCGACAGGTGCAACTGGGGCGACTGGTGTTACTGGAGCGACAGGAGGAACTGGGGCGACTGGGGTAACTGGAGCGACAGGCGAAGCAGGCGCGGCTGGGGTAACTGGAGCGACAGGAGTAACTGGGGCGACTGGGGTAACTGGAGCGACAGGCGAAGCAGGCGCGGCTGGGGTTACGGGAGCGACAGGAGGAACTGGTGCGACTGGTGTTACTGGAGCGACAGGAGGAACTGGTGCGACTGGGGTAACGGGAGCGACAGGCGAAGCAGGCGCGGCTGGGGTAACGGGAGCGACAGGTGTAACCGGCGTGACTGGTGTTACTGGAGCAACAGGCGTAACTGGAGCAACTGGGGTAACGGGAGCGACAGGAGTAACTGGTGCGACTGGTGTTACTGGAGCGACAGGAGGAACAGGTGCGACTGGGGTAACTGGAGCGACAGGCGAAGCAGGCGCGGCTGGGGTAACGGGAGCGACAGGTGCAACTGGTGCGACTGGGGTAACGGGAGCAACAGGCGTAACTGGAGCGACAGGCGAAGCAGGCGCGACTGGGGTTACTGGAGCGACAGGAGGAACTGGTGCGACTGGGGTTACGGGAGCGACAGGTGTAACCGGCGTGACTGGGGTAACGGGAGCGACAGGTGCAACTGGTGCGACTGGGGTTACGGGAGCGACAGGCGAAGCAGGCGCGGCTGGGGTTACGGGAGCGACAGGCGCAACTGGGGCGACTGGGGTAACTGGAGCGACAGGTGTAACCGGCGTGACTGGGGTGACTGGAGCGACAGGAGTAACTGGTGCGACTGGGGTTACCGGAGCGACAGGTGAAGCAGGCGCGGCTGGGGTTACCGGAGCGACAGGTGTAACCGGCGTGACTGGGGTTACGGGAGCGACAGGAGTAACTGGTGCGACTGGTGTTACTGGAGCGACAGGAGGAACAGGTGCGACTGGGGTTACCGGAGTGACAGGCGAAGCAGGCGCGGCTGGGGTAACGGGAGCGACAGGCGAAGCAGGCGCGGCTGGGGTTACCGGAGCGACAGGTGTAACCGGCGTGACTGGTGTTACTGGAGCAACAGGCGTAACTGGGGTGACTGGCGTGACTGGCGTGACTGGTGTTACTGGAGCAACAGGCGTAACTGGCGTGACTGGTGTTACTGGAGCGACAGGCGAAGCAGGCGCGGCTGGGGTAACGGGAGCGACAGGCGTAACTGGAGCGACTGGGGTGACTGGTGAAACCGGACCGAATATTGCTACTGAGGGCTTCTCTGCGTCTCTGCCTACACTGTCAGTATCCGCCAGCGCTCAGCTTACCGGCTGGACAGTGGCTACACCGAATTATGATAGTGCAACTTTTAATGAAACAACAGGTAACTACACAATTCCGGCAACCGGCAGATATTCATTTGAAGCGACACTTAATTATGCTACAACCGCTGCAATTACTTTATCTTTGGGTGCAGGTGTAAATCCGGGATTTGTGTTACGCAGAACCTCTCCCACTACAACCGATCTGGTAACTGGTTTGTTCCCGCTGCTGAACGTGAATGTGGCGCTTGTTCTGACTCTGAGAACTATTCTGGGCAATGGTACAGTAACACTGGCAGGTGAATTCTCGCTGAATGCGGGAGATGTCATCGGTTTGTTCTATGTCGCTGATGGCTTAACCATTCCTATTGACCTGAGCGGAGCGGCTGCACCGAGTGTGTGGTCCGTGCACAGACTGACGTAACTCTGAAGGAACGTAAATAAACTTCTCTCAGCAAAAAAAGTGCTCCACAGCAATTAGTGTGGAGCACTTTTTACATAAGCACGGGCTGTCCTCATGTGCCTGAGCTCAGCGACTTGCCTGCTTTGGGCACATTCTATTGCGGCAGCGGGGCGAAATCCTGCTTGAACCGCTCATAATCTGCTGCACGGCACTCCAGCTTAAGGCGAGTGCCTTGTTCTTCATAGCTGACAGACTGTACGTCTGCATGTTCGTTGAAATAAGATACAATGCTGCCCTTGTCGAACGGGACCAGTATCTCACATTGCATATAGTCGGTAAAAATACGGCTGCGGATCAAAGTAACCAGCTCGGTAATCCCGCGGTCCTTCAGGGCGGACAGGGTTACGGAGTTCTCCCCGACCTGCGGGTAAGGCTGATCCGTAAGGTCTGCCTTATTGTAAGCGTACAGGGTCGGAATTCCGTCAGCGCCCAGCGCCTTCAGGGTTTCATCCGTTACGGCCATATGCTGCTCATGCTGCGGATCGGCAGCATCGACTACATGGATCAGCAAATCGGCTTCGGTTACCTCCTCCAGCGTTGAGCGGAACGCCTTCACCAGATGGTGGGGCAGCTGGCTGACGAAGCCGACGGTATCGGTCAGCAAAAAGGTTTTGTGATCAGGCAGTGCAATGCTGCGGACCGAAGTCTCCAGTGTGGCGAACAGCATATCCTTGGCGAATACGCCTTTGCTTGAGCCGGGGTGATAGGTCTCAACCAGAGTGTTCATCAGACTGGACTTGCCGGTATTGGTGTAGCCGACCAGACAGACTACGGGCACCTCATTCTTATGCCGCTGTTTCCGCTGGATTTGCCTCCGAGATACCTGGGTTTGCAGCTCCAGCTGCAGTGCGGTAATCCGCTCTTCAATCCGTCTGCGGTCGAGCTCCAGCTTCGTTTCTCCGGCACCTCTGTTCTTCAGGCCAGCACCTCCGCCTCCGCCCTGTCTGCCCAGGGATGCGCGCAGCCCGGTCAGGCGGGGAAGCATATACTGCAGCTGTGCGACCTCCACCTGAAGCTGGGCTTCCTTGGTTTTTGCCCGTTCCGCAAAGATATTCAGAATCAGAATTGTCCGGTCAATCACCTGAGCGTCCAGTGCGGATTCCAGATTGCGGATTTGGGACGGTGACAGCTCATCATTAAAAATTACAACGGGCGCTTCATGCTGCTCCATCAGCCGGGCCAGCTCTTCAATTTTGCCGGTTCCGATATAATGCGAGGGATTTATCCGGCTGGATTTCTGGCTGAGTTCAGCCACGACTCCGATATTACAGGCAGCTGCCAGATTGCGCAGCTCTTCCATAGAATAAGCAAAGTTCTGATCATGCTGCAGCTGGACACCGACGATGACCGCTTTTTGTTCGGGGGATTCCATATATAGATCAACCTCCATAGTTATAATTGGGCACAAAAAAACACAGGCAGTCTGCCTGTGTTAACAGTAGCATGAGGAACAACAGAATAGCGTCCAAATAGCCGTTATACCGGGTAACAGCTATGGGACTCCCGCAGAATAACCATGAAGCAACAACCGGCAGAGGACACAGTCCTGTAGCCTGAATAAGAATGTTCAACACTGCCGAACTTGCCGAACAAATCATTCTTATTCTCCCCGCTGCACTACTGCACGGGCTTCCGATTGCTTAGGTATTCTAGAGGGAGTTGCATGGGTTGCCTTTAATGGACAGACCTATCCTGAGTCCTCTGCACAGGGCAGAGCTTTCGCGCTATACAAATGTAATTAGCCGCGTAAAGTACGAATCCGGATATAGTCTATCACACGCAACCCTCCGTTCTAAAAAAGTTAAGTTGATTTTAGCACAGGATAAAACATATGGCAACAACCCCCAGTTACGGAAACCGCTGAGGGCCCACTCGTGCCTGACCGGCCAATCAACCAGAAACTTCTATATTTTCTTTGCATAGTATATATGAAATAGCTTTAATAGGAGGTGCTAAGCTGTGCCTGTATTGACAACCAACATGCTGACCGTTAATCCTAACCCGGGAGCGGGGCCGATCAGCCAAGCTGTAGTGAAGGTAGTGAACAACGGCACCTCCAGAGGTGTGGTCTATCTCACGGGATTGAACAATGATGTAAGTCCGGGATTGCTGTTTGCCCAGGAGTTATTTGAGCTCAATTACCGGGAGGTCATCAGCAGAACCTATAATATTGTCGAATCATTTTTCCAGTTCAATGTAGTATATACGCAGGAACAAATCCGGATAAAAGTATTTCTGATTGACAGTGCAGGTGTCTGGATCCCGGTTCCGCTGGAGCGGATTGAAGTAAGCCGGATTACCTCAGAGTTCCGGGATAATATTGCCGTTACTGCTGCTGATTTCGCAGCGATCAGCTTCCGGCGGAGCCCCGTAATGACGATTCCTGAAGCGGTAACTTCAGAGATCCGGGCAGACGGAGTCGAGATCCTGGCTTCCACGCCTATCCGCTATAAAATCATTGCCGGCGGATCCGTGAACGGGGCCTTTGTCAATTATCCTACGCCTACCACAGCTATCCCCGTTACAGAAACCGCACTGCAAGTGAATTATACCTGTACATCAGTTACGGGCGGCAAGGTTATCGCTCAGGGAATCGGCTCCGGCATAGCCGGCGCTTACCAGAATGTTGCAGTAAATCTGCTGGATCAGCTGCTCTTATACGATCTGCAGGAGGAGCCGCTTACCCTGGTAGTCAGCTCGCTTGCCGGGAAGGATACCCTGGCGGCGGCCTTCAGCATGTCTGAGCAATGGTGAGCCTGGAATAGTCTGGATTAACCGACCCATTCGCGGCGCAGCGTGAACAGATCCTTCAGCGCATCCGTAGACAGCTCGGTGATCCAGCCCTCGGAGCCGGAGATTACATCATCGCTCAGCTGCTGCTTACTCTCCAGCATCTCGTCGATCTTCTCCTCCAGCGTGCCGAGTGAGATGAACTTATGCACCTGTACATCGCGGGTCTGGCCCATGCGGTAAGCACGGTCTGTCGCCTGATTCTCAACGGCCGGATTCCACCAGCGGTCGAAGTGAAAGACATGGTTGGCAGCTGTCAGGTTAAGACCGACGCCGCCTGCCTTGAGCGAAAGGATGAACACATTCGGCTGATCCGAAGGAGAGAACGGCTGCTGTCCAGAGGTATCTCCTGAAGCTGTTTCTTCCGCCCGCACTGCCGGAGCCTGGAACCGCTCGATCATGCGGTCACGGGTGCTCTTCGGGGTGCTGCCGTTCAGGTATAGCACAGGTTCCTGTAATTCCTGCTGAAGCACGGCTTGCAGCATGTTGCCCATACCGATGTACTGGGTGAAAATCAGGCAGCGCTCATTCTCCTCACGCAGCTCGCGGATCATCGCCAGCAGCCGCTCCAGCTTCGCAGAGCGCTCGATCAGGGCGGCGGTATCAAGGGTGCCGCCGTCATCCGGTTCCGGCATTGCCTCCTTAGTGAGCAGCACCGGATGGTCGCATAGCTGCTTGAGGCTGGTCAAGGCAGCCAGAATGGCCCCTTTGCGCTCAATCCCCTCGAGCTTCTGCATCCGTTCGAGCAGGCTGTTAACGTTCTGGTCGTAGAGCGCGGCCTGCTCTGCCGTCAGATTAATATAGGTTTTCATTTCGTTTTTATCGGGCAGATCCAGCTGAATGGCCGGATCTTTCTTTTTGCGGCGCAGCATGAACGGCTTGACCAGGCGCTGTAAATCAGCGGTCCGCTCGGCATTCCGCTCCTTCTCAATCGCATTCGCGAACCGGTCCTGGAATCCCTTGGAGCTGCCCAGATATCCCGGCGTAATGAAATCGTAGATGGACCACAGCTCAGACAGCTTGTTCTCAATCGGCGTACCGGTTAAGGCAATCCGGTGCAGGGCCGGGAAGCTGCGCACGGCTGCGGACTGCTTGGTTCCGGCATTCTTAATATTCTGTGCTTCATCCAGGCATATGGAAGACCAAGTGAACTGCTTCAGCAGCTCCTGATCCAGCGCAGCGGTGGCGTAGGAGGTCAGAACTACATCCGCCTGCGAAGCAGCGCCGTAGAAATACCCGGCATCCAGCCGTCTGCTGCCGTAATGCAGCATAACCTTCAGGGAAGGGGCGAAGCGCTGCAGCTCCTTCTGCCAGTTGCCGAGCACAGAGGTCGGACAGATGATCAGCGAAGGCCAGCCGGGCGGGTCTGTCTGCCGCCGTGCCGCTGCCGTGCCGGAAGCAGCAGCTTCAGCCTCCTGCTCCTTCATGTGGAGCAGGTAGGAGATCAGCTGCACCGTCTTGCCGAGTCCCATGTCATCAGCCAGGCAAGCGCCAAGGCCGAGGCGGCGCAGGAACAGCAGCCAGGCATAGCCTTCGTGCTGGTAGCTGCGCAGTTCGGCACGCAGGCCGGCTGGAACCTCCGGCTTCGGCCACTCACTGCGCTGTCCGAGCTGGCCGATCAGCCGCACGAGATGCTCGTTCAGCTCGACCTCCAGCCGGAAGCGGGCGGCTTCCTCCTCAGCGCGCTCAGCCGCTGCTTCTTCCGGGTCGCCGTCTGCACCGCTGCCCAGCAGGTGCAGCTGCAGCACATCCTGGAAGGACAAGCCGCGGGATTTGTCCATTCCGGCCATGGCCCGCTGGATCTGTGCCAGCAGCGCCGGGTCCAGCGGAATCCACTTGCCGCGGAACTGCACGAGGCGTTCCCCGCGCCGGACCAGGTCCGCGAACTCCGCCTCGGAGAGGTCGGCGTCACCGATGGAGATGCGCCAGTCGAAGTCGACGAGCGCATCGAGCCCGAACAGCGACTGCCCGCGGCCGCCCTCGGCGGAGCTGATCTTCGCGCGCAGGCGCGGCTTCCTGCGGCTGGCGGCTTCCCACCACGCCGGCAGCAGCACCTGCCAGCCGGCCTCCAGCAGAGTCCGGCTGTCCACGGTCAGGAACCGCCACGCGGCCTCGTCGCTCAGCGGCTCAGCCAGCACATCGGCGCCGCGGCGGATGTGCTCCGGAAGGCTGTCACGCAGCCGTGACAGCCACCCGCCTGCACGCTCGTGGACGTACGGCGTCCACGGCGCCGGCCACAAGCCCTGCGGCTCACCGTCCCCGGAGAGCCGCAGGGGCACAAGCGCGGATTCGTCGCGCTTGTCCTGCAAGAGCAGCTGGAGCCGCCAGTAGGGCAGCTCATCGTCAGGCTCAAGCAGCTGCAGCACCGGCCGGAACGGCGCGGTGTCAGCCTTCCAGCCAATGGACATCAGCCAGCTGTCCTCGTCCATGCCTGCCGCTGCGCTCCAGTTCCCGCTGAACAGCAGCGGGAATTCACTGCGCAGGTCACCGGCTTCCGCCTCGGTGCCGTAATACCGCTGGAACACCGCCGCAGAGAAGGCGGCGCGCAGCCCCTCAGCGAAGCCGCTGCGTTCCCCGATGTTATGCAGCGCGGCAGCAGCATCCCAGTCAGCGGCCGCAGCGGCTTCCAGGGCCTTCGCATCCCAGGTCCATTGAAGCTGTCCTTCGCGGAAGGCCGATAAGCTGGGGCTGTACTGCTTGTCCGCAAGCAGATCTGCCAGCAGCGGGGCCAGCCGGGTCAAAGACACAGCTTCGCCCTGCCAGCTCCAGCTCACATGACGGAGCAGCCGCAGGTCAGCGAAGAAGGGGATCACCTGCTCTGCAGGGAGGACAACCAGTTCAACTTCATCGGCTTTTTGGGTCGTTAATTCTGTACCATAGAAGGAGTCTTCATGCCAGGCGAACAGCTTCTGCTTAAGCTGGACACCGGGAATATAGTCGTCCCGTCCATCCACGCCGTAGATCAGCGCATCGCCATACTGGCTTAAGAGGAGCTGGACGGTAATATTGCTTGTATATAAGTTCATGGGATCAGTTTTCCTTTCCGCAGCTCCTCCTGAAGCGCACGCAGCCGGCTGTTCCGGGAAGTGAAGGCTTCGAGGAAGGCCTCCCAGCGCTCCTCGCGTTTCAGCTTCTTATACAGCTTGGAGAGGCGCTTCAGCAGCTTCACGGCTGCTTTGTAGCTAGGCCGGTTCTTCTCCAGAACGAATCGTTCCACTGCCTGATGGTAGAACGGCAACAGCAGCTCCGGTGCATGCTTCTCGACCGGCTGCAGGTCGCTGACCCGGAAATCTCCCGGCTCCTTGCCGGTGGACAGCTGCACATCCATCCATTCCTGCCATTTGCCATAGGCCAGCAGCTGCTCGTCGTAGATTTCACGCGAGAGCGGCAGCATGCCGGACAGTGTGTCCCACATTAGCGTCTCCGCTTCAGGCAGATGGCGGACCGCGTCATCCCAGTAACCTGCATACTCATGAAGATTATACAGCCGGCCTCCGAGCAGCGGCCCGATTTCAGCGAGCCACTCTGTAAGGCGTGTCCACTGCCTGGTTTCCGCAAGGGGTAGGATGAAGCCCAGCAGCTCCTCCGGATGCAGGCCGGGCCGCTCCCCGGCGAGGCGCAGCCGTTCCCGGGCGGCAGCATCATCCTTCAGCAGATAATACATCCGGGCTTCGGCCAGCAGCAGCGGCTGGGGGGAAGAGGCTTTATTCAGGCTGCCGCTGGTCAGCTGGAGCTGCTTAAGCTCTTCGGTATACAGCTCCGGACCGCTTAAATTCGGTGTAATCCAGTGATTCCACAGCAAGGCATAACACGAGGAGAAATAAGGCTGATCCCGTGAACGGTCACGGGTTTCTGTCAGCATCTCCTTGCGCAGATAGGCAATGGTATCATATACTCTCGGCCACTCTTCCGGGGCAGCGGCCAGCGGCAGAGGCTGCTTCATCATATCCGTAATTCTATTCTGCAGCTCGGAGATGGCAATAGAGGTATAATAACCGACAGAATAACCGAGCGAAGAGAGGCCTGCTGTGAGGGCCTGGCCGGGCTTCACCAGGCTTTCCAGCACCGCCAGATGGGCCTGAAGCTTGAACAGCATGGCGGCGGCGGGTGGAAGCTTCGGCTGGGCTCCGGCAATGGCGGCCAGAGCACGGTCTGCATACTGCGGATTCCGCACCGTATGGGCCAGGGGTGTCAGGACCAGCGTTATATATTCACGCCACTGCTGCAGTGTACCCTCCGGAACAAGCGCGGCAAGCTTCTTCAGCTGTTCATTCTGCCCTTGCGGAACACCGGGAACGGAAGGTTCGGCTTTGCGGATTCTAGGTGTATCTATTAGCCCCTTGGCATTAGCGATCGAATGGACCGGCCTGCCCTGGAGCTCCGCATAGCGCATAAGTACAGCAACCATGTGCTTGCAGGGACCGGATACCGGACAATCGCAATGGCTCTGCTGCAGATGATCCAGCTCCAGCGTAACCGCGTAATCCTCCCTGCCCTCGACCAGCGACATAATCCGCTGTCCGGTAATCATTCGGAAAGCCTGGACGCGCTTCTGCTTATAATATTGAAATCCCCGTTTAAGGGTCAGGTCATCAAAAAGATGGGCTACCTCCGCAATGAGATGGTCCCACGCGGCATTATCCATGGAATGATTTGGCTGCATCGCTATCGTTCTCCTGTGGCAGATTCTTTATTACTGGCATTTGTTGAATCGTTCTGTCCATTATATCATTTTTGTGTACCCGGTCCCCTAAATGTCCGGGAAGTTCCAGCAATATGCAGAAAAAGAACCCGCCGGCATCAGAGGGTTCTGCAAAATACGATTTAAGGAAGAAGTTTTTATTTTTTGCCCACAGGAATCCAGACCTCGCAGACCGCTTCTTCCTTGCTGTCATCCGTCCAGAAGTATTTCTCGATGCACGGCCCTTCCACTTGCTCAAAGGCTGCTGAAGGGAACCATTCGGAGTAGATTCTCCGCCACACATTCTGGATTCCAAGCCCGATCTCGGCATCCTCCGGCATGGTTTCACGGATATCGAATACCGCATAGGTCCCGCCGGGAACAGCCAGGGTTACCAGCTCCTGCGGCGGCTCTTGTCCCTCCGGCAGCGTGGTTCCCATCAGATAACGCCTCGTCCCGTCCTCGCTGAAGTCGAAGAGATAGCCGAACAGCAGCGAACCTGCAGGTCTTCCTGCTAATTCATTAATCCGGTCATGTGTGCCGTCCTTCCAGATCTTCTCCCCGAACGCAGGGATTTCTGCGTATTCATCCTTGTGGATAATCATATCTTGTCCAATCACGATGGACGCTTCTTCTTCGGCAATTCTGTAATTCATTTCAGTTTCCCCTTTAATTTGAATTTGAAAGGAGAGCTTAGAGAAGGATCTCAGCTTCACGTTCATTTTCTTCGCAGTGTGCGGGGTAACCCCATGCATCCGCTGGAACGCTTTGGTGAAGGACTCCGGCGTTTCGTAACCATACTTAAGCGCGATGTCAATCACCTTGCCGTCACTTCCGGCCAGTTCTTCCGCTGCCAGCGTCAGCCGCCGGTTACGTACATATTCAGTAACGGTGAAGCCTGTCAAGGCATGAAACATCCGCTGGAAATGATATTTCGAGGTCATTGCTGCTTGCGCAATATCCTCCACTTCAATAGCAGATTGCAAATTGTGTTCCACATAATCAATGGCCTGCTGCAGCAGCCGGATCGTCTCCATAACGTCATCTCCTTTCATAATTCATTGTAGGGGAACCGGCAGAGCGGTTCCTGACCGGGAATGCTTTGAGTTGTCTATGCAGATTCTAAGCTAATCCAGCTCCTGCGCAATTTCCCAAATATGGCCGGCAGGGTCCGCGAAGCTGGCCGTACGGATGCCCCAGGGGCGGTTCATCGGTCCGTTCAGCAGACTTACACCGCGTAAACTTAACTCATTGCAGACCGCATCCACATCCTCTACGCGGATCGTGAATTGAAACCGTGAACCGGACTCGCGGCTGGCGACTGCTGCAGGGGTAATAAGCCCGGGGGCTTCGGATACTTGCAGCAGATTGATGCTCATGTTGCCGAAATTATAGACAGCTGATACCTCATCGGTATATACCGGTGTAAGGCTGAAGACCTCCTAATAGAACGTCATTGTGCCTGGCAGATCCTCGGCAAATAATGTAATTACACTAATATTCCGTGCTCCTAAATGCATCATACGTATATCCTCCTTGTTCACCGCCGGAATTTATCTTTTTCACCAATATATATAAATCAGGCTACATAATCCAGTAATCCCAAACACTATATCCCCAGCTCCCGCAGCCTGGCCGTAATCTTATTCATCCGTCCCTCCGTATCTGCTCCGGTGTATTCCGGCAGCCGCAGCTCGCTTACAATCCGGCCGTCACGCATAAACAGGATGCGCTCTGTCCTGACGGCAATATTAGCATCAT
Organism: Paenibacillus sp. MMS20-IR301; assembly: GCF_032302195.1. NCBI lineage: Bacteria > Bacillati > Bacillota > Bacilli > Caryophanales > Paenibacillaceae > Paenibacillus > Paenibacillus sp. MMS20-IR301. The sequence goes on along the minus strand of NZ_CP135275.1, from coordinate 5,532,615 downwards.
GAGTGACCAGCATAACCGCTGTACCTTCCGCATTAATACGGGCGAAGAGGTCCATAATGTCCTGGGCAGCCTGGAGGTTAAGCGCGCCGGTCGGCTCATCCCCAAATATAATCTGCGGATTGTTCATTAGCGCACGGCAGATGCCTGCCCGCTGCAGCTGTCCGCCCGAGACTCCGGTAATCTTCCGTTTCTCCAGCCCCTCGATGCCGGTTTGGGCCATAAGCGTAACGGCTTTGGCCGTGATGGACTTCACCTGTTTCCGGTTATCCCGCAGCGACGGGAGAATGATATTATCCAGAATACTCAGGTTCCTCAGCAGCGTCGGCTGCTGGAACACAAAGCCCATCCGGGTCCGGCGCAGATCGGCCAGCTCATCCTCCTTGAGTGCCGATAAATCCCTGCCTTCAAAAGCAACCTGCCCGCCGTTAATCCTGTCCATGCCGCTCATTGCGAACAGCAGTGTCGATTTCCCTGAGCCTGACGGACCCATCACGGATACGAATTCACCTTCACCGATTGCCACGGACACGCCGTCAAGCACATTACGCAGTTCACCGCCCTGGCCGTACTGCTTCACTATATTAGTTCCGCTAATCAGCGTCTTCGTCGTCATCGCGTAATCTACTCCTTAATATTCTCAGATATTTGAATTCGTCCTGCTCCTGAGGTGCCTGTCAGCGTGGCAATGAGCACTGAGCCTGAGATCATGAGCGGACACAGCACATAAGCTGACAGCGGATGAACAATGAATGTGAATGAGGCTGCACCGAAAGAAGCAATAAGCGCGCCTGCAAGCAGCTCTCCGAGGGTATTCGCGAGAATCGTGCCCAGAACGATACTTATCAGGAGTACAAAGAGGGAGCGTGCGAAATACTGGGTCCGCAAATCGGCATTGGTGAAGCCGCAGGCTTTCATGACGGCAATGGAGTAGCGGTCCTTGGCAATCAGCAGGTTCATAAACAACAGGGTGACCAGTATATTGACCGCCAGCAGCACAATCATGGCCATCCGGGAGGCCGCTTTGACAGAGTTTATAGTGGTGCCGAAGGTCTGCGTAATATATTCATTGATATCCGAAACCTTGGCGTAGTTGAAGCTGTACGCATATTCATGCACTTTACCGCTGACAAGGGACGGATCGGTGAGCTGGGCAAAAATAACAGACCACATGGTATCCGCAGCGTTATCGGTGAAAACAGCTTTAGCCGTCTTGCCGCCATTGGTAATGTCAGAGTAGATTCCGCTTACCGTGAGGGCTCTCTTCTGCCTGTTGACGGTCAGCGTCAGGGTATCTTGAGCCTGCAGGCCCAGCTCCCCGGCATTCATTGCCGAAAGGGCGATCTCATCCTCTGCGGCAGGCGCCCGGCCGGAGGAATAGGCTACCGGGAATACCGAGTGGTCGCCAAGTTCCACCTTCAGCCGCTTCATAGACCCGTCAGCGGTTAGCGGGAAGCTTTTTGTCGTAAGTACGGTGTATTTCGCTATATCCCGGTCTTCCTGCATGGTCTTGGCAATGTCCGCTGCCTTCCCGGGGATGTTGCCGGTCTGCTGCAAATCAAGGCGCAAATCAGTGCGTCCTATACCCATATAAGTGATGAAGCCCGGCGAAGATATCGTGTGATACAGGTTCAGCGGAACGATAATAATGAAGGTGGAGATGACCAGCACGGCCAGCATTGTCCCATACAGGCGTTTGCGGGCCAGAACATCCTTGATGCCGAGGAACAGATTCGTGTCCAGCAGCCTGGTTCCGCTCAGGGGAAGAACCTTGGCTCCTGCGGCTTTCTCCTGCGGAGTCCCGAAACGGACAGCATCGGCGGCAGAGATGGACCGGAAGCGTCTCAGCACCCGGCTTACATAAGCGGTAACGGCAAGGAAAATAAGCAGTACTCCGGTTATGCCAACGAGCAGCGGGAGATAAACATGCGTGCTTTCGCCCCAGGATAACCGGATGTTGTTCAGCAGCAGATCTTTGAACGCGAGAGAGATTCCATAGCCGAGAGTACAGCCTGCAGCTGCTATTACGGTGTATTTTGCCAGATAGAGCTTCTTCAGATCAGAGACCCGCATGCCGACAGCCTTCATCACGCCAATCTCCCGGTAATCGCTCTCGATGGCCGCCAGAAGCGTAAAGCGTATGCACAATAGGGCAATAGCAACCACCAGCACGCTAACCAGCAGAATAACCGCAATCATCAGCCCGTCGGAAATGGCATTCAGCATCCGGAACAGGGGGTAAGTCAGCGTAGGCCCGTTGGCCTCAAGTCCGGCTGCGGTGTACTCATCAGTAAAGGCGCCGATCATGGAGTAGTCCTTGAGCCTGAACTCTATCAGGTATTCAGTACTTCCGGAGTGCTGTATGGCAGCGTAATCCCCTGCGCTCACGAGGAATCTTTTGGAGGAGGCGAGCAGTGAATTCATCTGGGAATCACGAACGAAACCTGCGATAGTGAACGTTTTGCCGTCTACCACCGCAGTGTCGCCTGTCCTGGCCGTCCCGTCCTTCATATAGGCTACCGGAGCATACAGCTGCCCGTCCGCCGGGGTTACAATTTTTCCGTCAAAATCAAGCAGATAGTCAAACTTCCCGCTCTGCATGCTGAAGCCGTTATCCTGAACGCTGCCTGCCAGCGTCTTCCCGTTAATCACAATCCGTGAACCTTCAATATTAAGGAAATCAAGCACCTGAAAGTCAGCAATCTTATCATTCTGCTCCGCAAAAGCCGTAAAACGCGCCGTATCGAGCTTACCGGAATGCATCTGCATGAAATGTGGTGTCCGCGCCTCTGTCATGAGGTTATCAATTGCCCCTGTAAGATTGACGACAAGGATGGCGGACAGCGATACCAGCATAGCCGCGGCAGCGATGAATATCGTAGTAGTCAAGGTAATCAGCTTGCTTGCACCGAGCTCATTCCGGATCAGTCTGAAGTACATAAGTCACCCCTGTTCTCAAGCTGTTTGATTGATTTCAGGTTATACAGTACAACCGAGGCTCCGCTAAGCAGCGATCCGGCGATGATAATGAGCAGTCCCATCCCCCGTCCATCCCCTGTACCAATGACCCTGCCCACACTGCCCGCGAGGGATCCGCCTGCAACAAGTAAGGGAGTGAACACATAATCAGCCAGCACACCGGCCAGGGTGTAAGCAGCAACAAAACCAAGCTGGGAGACCAGACCGATCAGGGACCAGACCCGGCCTTGCACAGAATTATCTATATTGGTGCGGACCAGATAATCGAGGGAGGTGTTGGTGAACGGCAGCATGGCGAAGAAGAGGAAGCCCGAAAGGCCCAGCAGGAGCATGTTTTCACGCAGTCCGAATACCATCATGAACAGGCCCTGGCAAAAAAGGGAAACTGACAGAATGCGCACAAAGCCCCGTTTAATCGGCAGCAAGCCTATAACGACACTTGATGCCAGCATCCCTGAAGCGATGACGGTCTCCAGTGTGCCTAGCGCAGCGCTGTCTGCAAAAGTAAGGATCATTGGCATGGATAGAGTCTCTATGATCCCGAGAAAAAAAGTCATTACCGATGTTGTGACCACCAGTACCAGCACCCCTCTGCTGGCCGAAAGTGCACGCCAGCCTTCCTGGAATTCCCGGATGAAGGAGGGTGCCGCTTCCTTCGGCTTGGAGGACAGGCCCCTGCGAACCGCGAGCGTGGAGGTCACGGTGACCCCGAAAGTGCAGATGTCGATGATCAGCAGCAGCCTGACATCCCACACCAGCAGCAGAAATCCTGCAACGACAGGTGAAATCAGATATTTGGCTGAGCCGGCCACCTGAACAAAGCCGCTTGCCTTCGTGTACTGCTCCTCGGCCAGCAGATCAGTCACCGTAGCTTTGTACGCCGGATCAAGCAGAGAGGAGAATACAGAGCTTATAGTCACTCCGGCACAAATCTGCCACAGCCCTGCTTCTCCGCGGAGGAGGCAGACCAGGATGAACAGCAGTCCTGTCGCGGACAGGCCGTCGCCCAGCATCATGAGCAGCCTGCGGTCATAACGGTCGGCGAGTACTCCGGCTACGGGACTCAGAAGAAGCGAAGGCATGAAGGCCAGCAGGGTGACAAGAGCCATCGCTGAAGCTTTGCCGGTCTGCTGAAACACATACACCCCCAGACCGAACGCGGTGAGACCGCTGCCGATGGCAGAAATGAACTGCCCCGACCACAGCAGCAGAAACTTATGGAATGCCTTCTGCGGATTAGTCATGGCCGGCCCCGGCCCCGCTGCCGAACATCTGCATCACACTTATCAGGCTTCCTTGCTCAGCACCGAGCAGCCGCTCTGCATTGGAGATAAACGCGATTACACGCGACATCCTCGCCTCTTCCGTCAGTTCAACCAGATCCCCGTCAAAAATCGTATTCGCATAAATCACGATCATCTCCATGCATTCATACGGATAAGGCGTATTGAATATTCCTTGCCGGATGCCTTCACGGATGATGTCTGCCAGAACCGGCGGAACTCCGCTAATAATGACCTTCTGGATCTTCTGGTGCATCAATGCGTTCTGCGGCTTATGGATATGCTCCATAATTTCCTTGCTGCTGCCGCTGTCGTCTCCGCTGCTGATGTTCAATGCCATGATAACGCGGAGAATCCGCTCGAGGACGGGGATGCTGGTGTCCCGGGCAATGTCCTGCGCGGCGCCCAGAATACTTGCGCTGTACCGCTCAATTAACGCATTCATAATATCCTCCTTTGATTTGAAGTGATAGTAGAGCGTTCCCCGGGCAATCCCGACCTTAGCCAGAATATCGCCCGTGCTGGTACCGTCGAAGCCCTTCCGGCCGAACAGCTCCTGTGCGGCATCCAGGATTTCATTTCTGCGGGCTTCGGCTTCTTTGACAATTCTCATGGTTGATTCTCCCTGTGATTAGCTTACCGACCGACTGTCTGTCGGTTAAATGGTTTATGGTGAGATATTAACATGATCCTCCAGATTATGGGTGTTAATTTTGTCATAAATCAGGCTGTCCGGTTGAAAAACAGGATTGCGGATTCTGGAGGAGCGGTTCCGGCCGGTAAGGTGCCGGGAGAGTGAGGAAGGAGTGGTACCCGGCTCTGCTGCAGAATAATCCACTGTCGTAATCTTGCTCTCCTGTTCCGGTATGCTGCATAAGCCGAAAGTAATCGTTTATACTGGCGGTATGAGGTGATGCTGGAATGGATCAACAATTATTTGAGCGTATTTATGACACGGTGGTCCGGCGCGAGCCGACCTATGATGGTGTGTATTATACAGCGGTGCTGACCACGCATATTGTCTGCCGGCCCTCCTGCCGGGCGAGAACGCCGAAGGCAGCGAACGTGGTGTTCTACGGCTCTCTGCAGGAAGCTGTACGTGAAGGCTTCCGCCCCTGCAAAAGATGCCGCCCCGACGAAGGCGGCATTCTCCGGCCGGACGCCGTGCTGGCGGCGCAGGCCGATAGCCTGATGCAAGGCCAGCTGTCACGCAAGCTGACGCTGCAGTCGCTGGCTGGAGAGCTGAAGGTGAGCCCGTTTCACCTGCAGCGGACATACAAGCGGGTAACCGGCCAGTCGCCTGCGGCCAGACTGGAGGAGCTGCGGGCGGGTGAAGCCTGCAGGCTGCTGGCCGGGACAGATTCCGCTATTGCAGATGTCGGCCGGGCCGTAGGCTTCCGCAGCCCCTCCCACTTCGCAGCCTGGTTCGCGAAGAAGACAGGCCTGCCGCCGACCGAATACCGTTCTAAGCATAATGAAGGAGGTAATGATCATGAATCAGAGCCGGAAGTATAGTCAGAATCAAGGCAAGAGCACGATATATTATCAGACCCTGACGCTCGGGGATAAAGACTGGACCCTGTGGGCCAGTGATAAGGGGCTGATCCGCCTGACTTACCCGCAGGATGAAGGAAGACTGCCCGCAGCCTGGCTGAAGCAGTATGCTCCAGCCGGCAGACTGCAGGAGGATAGAGAGAGGTTTGAGCAGCTTGGAGCTACCGCGCTGCTGCAGCGTTATTTCGCCGGAGAAGCGGTGGACTTCAGCGGCCTGGCTCTCGACCTGTGGGGCACGCCGTTCCAGCAGGAGGTCTGGCGGGGGCTGCTTACCATTCCGTATGGTAAGACAGCTACCTACAAGGAGCTGGCGGAGCGGATTGGCAGGCCGCAGGCAATGCGTGCGGTCGGCACGGCCAACGGCCAGAACCCGCTGCCGGTCATTGTGCCCTGCCACCGGGTGATCGGCACAAATGGTACCTTGACCGGCTACCGGGGCGGGCTGCAGCTGAAGCAGGAGCTGCTTCAGCTGGAAGGCATTCTGCATGTGAAGGCGGCGGGACATGAACGATTTGCTTTTTGAGCTGCCGCTGCCGGAGGATTTCAACATGAATGCCTGTCTGGAATACATGAACCGCTCGCCGCTGGAATGCCTGTTCCGCACGGATGAAGCGGGGATTACCCGGATGTTCAGGCTGGAGGAAGAACCGGTGCTGATCCGGCTGACTGTATCTGAGGGGCACCGGCTGAGTGTATCGCTGCTGCACGGGACTGTCCCCGGAACAGATTCGCTGGAAGGGCTGGCCCGCTATATTGTGGAATGGCTCGATCTGGACCGTGATCTGGCTCCATTCTATAAGCTGGCGGAAGCTGATTCGCTGCTCCGGCCGCTCGTAAGCCTGCATTACGGACTGCGGATCGTCGGCATTCCCGATCTGTTCGAAGCGTTATGCTGGGCGATTCTCGGGCAGCAGGTGAATCTGGCGTTCGCCTATACGCTGAAGCAGCGGCTGACCGCAGAATACGGGGAGTCGCTGGAACGGGAAGGTCAGACCTATTACCAGTTCCCGAGGCCGGAGGTCTTCGCGGAGGTGCAGGCCGAAGAGCTGTGCAGGCTGCAGCTGACCCGCAGCAAGGCGTGTACAGTGCTTGAGGTTGCCGCGCTGATTGCCGGCGGCGAATTAAGCCGGGAAGACCTGCTTGCGCTCCCGTCCCCGGCAGCCGCCGAGCAGCGGCTGCTTGAGATCCGCGGGGTCGGCCCGTGGACCTCGCAATATGTCCGCATGCGCTGCCTGCGGGATGCCTCGTCCTTCCCTGTAGGCGATGTCGGGCTACAGAACGTGGTCAAATTCCTGACCGGGTTGGACCGCAAGCCTACGCCGGCGGAGCTGCTTGAGCTGGCCCGGCCGTGGCAGGGCTGGGAGGCTTACGCCACCTTTTATTTGTGGCGGGCATTGTATTAGGGCCTCCGCACTCCATCACAGACAGCTTAGTAAACTTATGGTAAGCTCCCACCAGGTATAGCTCCAGTCTGCTGAATACAGCTTTTACGAGAGCGGGGAATGGGTGTTGACGGCCATAACCACTAAATTGTATTTGAAAAAGGCAATAGCCATCATCGAAGAACGCCTGGGAGAGGATGTAAGTGTGGAGCAAATTGCCGGAGAATGTTATGTTTCTCCACGTCAGCTCTATCGTGATTTCTACAGCCTGACAGGCCATCCGGTGTATGAATATATACGCAGACGTCGGTTATCTAAGGCGCTGCATTTGATAAAGTATTCAGATATGGAGCCGGCATCGGTCGTATATGCCTGCGGCTATAGCTCACAGGCTGCCTTTTGCAGAACGGTAAAGGCCTTATTGAACATGACACCCACGGCCTACAAAGCGGGCACGGTCCATTATTATTTCCCTGTCTTTAACACTGCAATGCCGATGCAGGTCGAAGTGAAGACGGTGCGGATCCCCTCCATGATAGCTGTCCATTATTTCGGCAATCAGCTGGCGGGAATAGAAGACCGGGCCGTTCAGGCCCTGCTCTCCATACTCCCGCAATATAACGGCTTGCTGCTTGGCCGGAATGAGAAGCAGGCGGGCAAGCGGTTTTGCTATGAACTGCAGGTGGAGTATTGCAGGGAGACCCTGGAGCGGGTCCGCGGCTCCCAGGGGCTGGCCATTCATCGAATAACACCGCCGGTAGAGCAGCTATATGCTACAACTATTGTGAACAATGCGGAGGCAGACATTAATCAGGCGTGGAATTATTTGTACAGCCATTGGATGAAGATCAGCATGTTCGAACAGGAGAACCTGCCTTATTTCGAAGCCTATGTGCTCAGAAAAGGCAAGATCCGGAGGCTTGTTCTGCATCTTCCCATCAGGCTTAGTGCGGATTACCCGGCTATCTCCATACAGACCTGCCCGGACCGGCTTTTTCTCATTGCGGCGCAGCGCGGTAGTCATGCAGAGAAAGCGGCAGCCGAGGTGTTAACGGAGTTTCTGGCGAAGCAATACCCCTATCTGCTGGAGACACAGAAGGAATATTATGTTTCAGGCGGGCATGACTGCTGCACCTGCGGAATCGTGCTTCATGAGCACCGGTATGTTCCGGATGACGGCAGCATTTCGGTGCTGGAGGTTCCCGGAGGTTTATATGCTGTGCTGGAAGGAACCAGTCAGGGGAACCGCAGAGGTGAGGAAGCGGTTTTGGCAGGGTGGGTTGAGGAGCATGGCTTGAATAGAGAGAGCAGGGCACAGGTATTCACGGTGTTTGATGCTTCCGGCGGTACGGGACACGGACATATCGGGATGAAGTCTTATATAAAATTGGCAGACAATGATAATACGGCCGGAGGTATTCAAACTACAATCAGGGTATGCAGCATAAATACAGTTGAGGAGCGTGTGCGATGAATCCGGCCCCAAAAACAAATGGTACTCCTGAAGGTTATCGTCCTGCCGTGAAGCCCGATATTATCAGCTCGGTTGAGAAAAAGGCGGAAAACAGATTCCAAAGCTACAAAAATATTGAATACCGCATGGATATTATTGAATATCCTGAGAGTCTCAAGCTTGCAGGTGTGCCCATAAGCTCGTATCCTAATTTCGCCAACATTGACCATTATCACGCGCATTATAAAGCACAAATGATGGACCGGTGTGCCCCCTATACAGAGGTGGGATTCTCCGGAGGGAATGCTGAGCATTATGACTATTTTTTCGGCTGTCAGGTGAAGTCGCTGGATGATCTGCCCGAAGGGCTGGCAGGCATCGACACCGGACTGACCAAGTTCGCCAGTATTACATTCCGGGCAAGCTCTGCAGAGGAGCTGGTCGGCGGTAATGAAGGGGCGGGCAACGGCATGAAATCCGCCCAAGCCTATATTAAGGAGATTTGGCTGCCCGGGCACCGGGATGAAGTAGCACCTATTGCGGATTGGGACAGCACCTGTTTTGAAATAAAGATTAGTGACCGTATCCACTACATGAACATGATAGAAGTGTACAAAGTGGAACTAAATGTTGATGCAGAAATGTGCTATTACCTTCCGCTGAGGCAGCAGGTGACTGGAGCGGATCAGTAAATATAACAAAAACAAGCGGACGTGCTGCCGCTTGTTTTTATTTTTGACTAGGAATCTATACAATGCCTAAAATGCGGGACACTCCGGAACCAGCATGGGCGGTGACCGGAATTAGGTGGATTTTCTCCACTTGCTAATGAACGGAAAAACCTATCTCAAACAGCAGGTGGATAAACAGCACTTAATTTAAGGGCTATAGGCCAAAATTGAAGAAATGCATAGAAATAAATGACATTTATCCACCTAATTCCGGCAAATGCCTCAAAATCGCTGAATTAAGATGCGTTTTTCCAACTAATTAAGATTAAGACGTCCTAAGACGGGAAATCGAAGTTTGGCCGCTGCTTAAGTGAACATAAGGACTTCCGGCCGCTGTCAGGCTTGAATGTCCTGAATGCTTTCTAGATAACCTTGATAAGCTGATAACTTCACCCATCCAATCGGATATTGCCTATAGATATACTTTATTGCGGGCGCTTCGTAAATATCTGGAAAGCTACGCCAAACTTATCGGTGACCATGCCGTAGGCCGGGCTGAAATAAGCGGGGCTGAGCTCGAGATCCACCGTTCCGCCTTCCCCCAGAGCATTATACAGCTGCCGGGCTTCATCCGGGGTGTCTACTGTAATGCAGATGGTGATGCCGTTCCCATGGGTTAGCGGCTGGTTCAGCTCCTGGTCGGCCACGAAAAATTTCGTCTCACCCACCAGCAGTACGGAATGGGCGATACGTGCCTGCTCCGCTTCAGACATCGGTGCTTCCGGGTTCTGCGGGCCTTCGCCGACCGTTTGTTTGAAGAGCAGCTTAGCGCCCAGTGCCTCCTGATAAAAGGCAATCGCCTCATCCGCTGTACCATCTACCAGAATAAAAGGATTTACTTGCAGTGTCATATTTAAATCGCTCCTTATGATTGATTTGCCTTGCCTTTGCTGACCGGCTCTGATTATAGTGTAATCTGTAATAGTGACAGCTATTGTCATAAATATAAAAATAATTGGAGGGAAGCCTATGTCGAAGTCCAAACGGCTGCTGGACCTGATGATGACGGTCAACCGCAAGCGCAAATTTACAGTCAAAGAGCTGGCCGATGAGTTCAATGTATCCTCCCGGACGATCCTCCGGGATCTGCAGGAGCTGGGTGAGCTGGGTGTTCCGCTCTACTCTGAAGTAGGGCCGCATGGCGGCTATCAGGTGCTGAATGAACGGATTCTGCCGCCGATTGCGTTTACGGAGGAGGAGGCGGTGGCGATTTTTTTCGCCAGCCATGCGCTCCGCCACTACAAGTATCTCCCCTTTAAGGAGGAATCATTATCTGCCCTGCATAAATTCTATAACTATATGTCCGGCGATGTCCGCGACCGTATTGATGAGATGAAGCACCGGATTGATTTCCTGACCCCGGCCAGGCAGGCGGAATTCCCTTATCTGGCCCTGCTGCTGGAAGCGGCCACCGGGCAAAAGGTGCTGCGGATCGACTACGAATCACGGGGGCAGCGGCAGGAGCGGTGGATTCAGCCAGTCGGTATTTATGCGAGCAACGGGCTCTGGTACTGCCCGGCGTATTGCTTCCTGCGCGGCGATATCCGCGTATTCCGCTGTGACCGGATTCAGTCCGCAGCAGCGGACGGGTCCGGTCCGGCAGCCCTTGATCTGGGGCATGTCCATCTCGGGAACAGGGAGGCTTACGGCAGGGTGAGCCGGCAAACTGCCCCGGCCATGGTCAAGCTGTACGCAGAGCTGACAGCCGAAGGCGTTCAAGCCTGCGAAGCGGAGGTCTGGGCTCCGCCGCTGCTGCATATCCGCGAAGAGGGCACAGGCTGGCTGGAAGGAGAAATTCCGGGGCAGGATCTGGGATTCTTCGCGCGGTTTATAATCGGCCTCTGCAATGAGGCTACTGTACAGGAGCCGCCGGAGCTGGTGGCAGAGGTGAGGCGGAGGCTTGCAGAGCTGCAGGCGAAATACGGCTGATAGCTTTTCTATCGGAATATAAACTCAATAAATCATTTGCCCTCTGCCTGGAAAGCTTCCCCAAGCCATACCTCCGCCAGTCTGCGGATGCCTTCGTCAATCAGTCCCCCGGCAATACCGCCGAAGCCCAGAATGAACTCAGGATGATTACTGCCCGGCTTGTCCCACCATGTATAAGACATGGGTGTGACGCGGATACCGGCAGCCCCGGCTGCGGCGGCAAGCTCGTGTGCACCACCCGCTGCCGGCTGCTTCAGTGTCAGCAGCAGATGGAAGCCTGCACCCTGGCCGCTGAGCGCCGCGGCATCTCCGAAGTAATGACTGACCGCCTGTACCAGCAGGTCATGCTTGCGCTGGTAGAGCAGCCTTATCCTGCGCAGATGCTTCTCAAAGTAGCCCCGTTCCATGAAATAATGCAGGGCAATCTGATGCAGCCGCGAGGCCGAATGCTCCAGATACAGCTCGCTTCTCAGGCTGTGATAGACAGGCAGCAGCTCCCGGGGCAGAACCATATAATGAATGCAGAGTGCAGGAGTGAATGACTGGGCAAAGCTGCACATATAGATGACAGGACTGTCCGGGACCAGTCCCTGAAGGGCTGGAATGGGCCGCCCGTGATAGCGGAACTCCCCGTCATAATCATCCTCAATGATATAGCCGCTCACAGACCGCGCCCACTCCAGCAAGGCGAGGCGTCCTGCAACCGGCATAGCCATCCCGCGGGGGAACTGATGAGAGGGAGAGATATATACAGCGTCTGCCCCGCTGCCATACAGCTTCCCTGCCTGCAGGCCCTCCTCTTCCAGCGGAATGGGCTTAATCTCATAACCGCTGCGTTTGAACGCTGCCGGCAGCAGATGATATCCCGGATCCTCAATTGCGAGCCGGGTTACCCGTTCCTTAAGCATCAGGCACAGCAGCGAACAGAGCGTATACTGGTCGCCGCCGATAACGACCTGATCGGCCGTGCAGCGCAGCCCGCGGAACTGCCGCAGATAAGTGGCAATGCTGGCGCGGAGCGCAGGCTCCCCCTGCGGATCGCCGTATTGCAGCAGATCGGGATTCGTCAGCTGCTCCTGATAGAGGCTGCGCCATATTTTATGCGGGAACGTGGTGAAATCATTGCGGGACATATGGAAATCATACGGATACCTCCGCGGATCGCGGGGGGTTATAGGCTCGGCTGCCGGAAGTGTCTGTCCTGCTGCTTCCGCTGAAGTACCGCTTATGTGAATCTGCAGCACATAATAGCCGCTGCGCGGCTTGCTGGCGATGAAGCCCTCCGCAAGCAGCTGCTGATAGGCCAGCTCGACAGGGGTGGCGCTGATGCCGCACAGCCCGGCCAGCCGGCGGATCGAAGGCAGACGCGTGCCGCCGGGCAGGGTGCCGGAGATGATTTCTTTTGCCAGATAATCATAGAGCTGTATGTAGTACGGGGTTTCGCTGTGTTCGTTCAAATCCGGGACAAGCAGCATCTTTCACCTATCAATCTGTCCTTTGAAAATAGACGTTTCTGTATATTTTATAGTATACAGATTTGCTTTACCATTAGGGCTATAACACCAGGCAGGAGATGACAGGCATGACTAAGCATTCAGCGCTTTTGACAGGAGCACAGGTATATCTGCGCCCGCTTAACGGGGAAGACGCCGGATTATATTATCATATGTTCTATGGTACAGAGGTCCGCAGACTTACGGGAACGAAGAAGCATATAACGAAAGAGCAGATTGCCGGCTATATTGAGCGCAAAGCGGGAGATGACAGTACGGTGCTGCTGCTTATTGCCCTGAAGGAGAATGATGAGGTGATCGGTGACATCGCCATTCAGGATATCGACCCGGACAACCGCAGTGCGAATCTGCGGATCGCCATCGGTGAGGAACGCTATCAGGGACAAGGGTACGGGCGTGAGGCGCTGCTGCTTATGCTGGACTACGGATTTGGTATTCTCAATCTGCACCGGATCGAGCTGGAGGTCTATAGCTATAATGCCCGTGCGGCGCATGTCTATGAATCGGTTGGATTTGTCCGGGAAGGGGTGCGGCGCGACACGTTATTTTACAACCATGAGTATCATGACGTAATTATGATGGGTATGCTGGAGAGCGAATACCGGGCACGTTATGTGAAATGAAGCCTTAAGGTCAAATAAGGTCAAATCATGATTAAGGTTAAAATTTAACCCAAAAAACAGGCCGAAATGCCGGGATTCTCCGGTTTTTCGGCTTATTTCCGTTTTGTCATCCCCGCAGACAGGGACTATAATAAAGTCATAGGTCAAATAAAGTCAAAGTCAAAGTTAAAGCGGAAGTACAATAATAACTGAGGTCAACGAGAGGAGAATGGATTATGTTTGATTTGGTTCCGTTTGGTAAACGCAGAGAAGATGCTTTTGGTGTGCTGGCCAAGTCGCTGAACGAAGTATTTAACGATGATTTCTTCGCACCGCTCACAAGCTCAGCGCTGTCCTTCCGGACCGATGTCCGCGAGAGTGAAGGAGCATATCTGATTGAAGCCGAGCTTCCGGGATTCAAAAAAGAGGATATCAACATCGACTATACCAGCCCATACTTGACGATTAAGGCAGTCCGCAAAGAAGAGAAGAGCGAAGACAACAAGGAGCAAATGGCCGTGCGCCGCGAACGGCGGTATGGCCAGTATGTGCGCCGCTTCTACGTTCAGGATATTGCGGAGGAAGGCATCCGCGCATCACTTCAGGACGGCGTGCTGAGCCTTGAGGTGCCGAAGCGGCAGAAGACTCAGGGCAAACGTATTGAAATTCAGGATGGCGGAGGCTCATCCGGCGGGCCGCTGCAGTAAGCAGCAGGATTAACTCACAGGGTGAGTGGTTCTCCGGGGGAAGCGGAGAGCCGGGCTTTTCATATAGCAAGATCACAGGCGCATTGTAGTGGGAGTTCTGCTATGATGCGCTTTTTCCTGAAAAAAGGGTTAAGTTCTATATAAAAAGCGCCTTAGCAACTCCTGCAGTGGTGGTGTTCACGGGGAGTGAAACTGTATCAGCCTTGTGAATAATCAGGTAAGCCGGGAATAGGCTTGTTACAGGGCGGAATCCTATATAGATCCTTTTAATGTTTCCCATTATACGAAAGGAGGAGGTACGGATGGCAGCGAATTATTACGAGACTCTGGGTGTCGGCAGGCAGTCGTCGAAGCAGGAGATTAAGAAGGCCTATCAGAAACTGGCCAAGAAGTGGCATCCTGATGTCAACAAGGCTCCGGAGGCGGAGGCGAAGTTCAAGGAAGCAGCCGAAGCGTACGAAGTGCTGGGTAATGAAGAGAAGCGGGAAATCTATGATGAGGAGCTCCGCTACGGCTCCGGCCGTGCGGGAGCGCGGGGGCCGCGGGGCAACGGATCAGCCTCCTCGTCGTCGTGGGAAACGCCCTTTGGTGCGGGCTGGAGCAGCGGAGCTGGCTCCGGCGGCATCGCCGAAGAAGACCTGTTCGGGATGTTCTTCGGCAGCCGGGGGGCGGCTGAGCGGTCCGGTTTTGATTTTTTTGGCGGCGGAGCTGCCCGCCAGAGCGGAGACCCCTGGGCTGACGGGTACAGTACAATGCAGGCCCAGCTGGATATTACACTGGAGCAGGCGTACCGGGGCGGAAGCATCAGTGTTCAGGCCGGAGGCAAGGATCTGAATGTGCAGATTCCGGCGCGCTCGGCTGAAGGGACGGTCATCCGGGTTCCCGGCGGCAGCGCAGGAGAGGGAGGCGACCTGCTGATCTCACTGCATCTCCTGCCGCATGACATTTATGAGCCGGACGGCGGGGATTTGCTCGGCACGATTGAGATTGCCCCCTGGCAGGCGGTGCTTGGCGGGGAAGCCAGGGTGGCGCTGCCGGATGGCAGCAGCGTCAAGCTAAAGATTCCCGCAGGGATGCCGGGCGGCCGGTCGCTGCGGCTCTCCGGCAAGGGGCTTAAGCGTCCGGACGGTACGAACGGTGATATTCTGTTCAAGCTTGAGCTCGTTATTCCGGCAGAGACCTCGGAGGCCGAGAAGAAGCTGTACCGCCAGCTGGCCGATTCCGGCAGCTTCCAGGCCGGAGCGAAGCGGCAGGCTCCCGGCGGGGCACAGCGGCGCAGAGCCACCACGGGATAATATTGACAATAATTATAACGCCGGGCATCCGGCTGACTGATAGTATTACAGGCTGCGGCCGGGACTACACCGGCATTTACATGAAAGAAAGGTGCTGATTCTTATGGATTTCAATAAGCTGACACAGAAGCTGCAGGAAGCTGTTGCAGAAGCCCAGTCGCTGGCTGCTGCCGGCGGACACCAGGAGATAGATAATCTCCATCTGCTGAAGGCACTGCTCTTGCAGTCCGAGGGGCTGCTGCCCCGCCTGCTGCAGAAGATGAATATTCCTGCAGCCGAGCTGCTGCAGGGAACGGAGGCGCTGCTGCAGCGGAAGCCGAGCGTAAGCGGCAGCGGCGCAGGCACGATGCGGCGTTATGCCTCGCCTGCGCTGATCGCCCTGCTGGAAGAGGCGGAGCGGGAAGCGGCCGGGATGCAGGACGAATTCGTGGCCGTGGAGCATGCCGTACTGGCGATGGTGTCTGATTCCGGCAGCGGCAGCCGTGAGCTGCGCGGGCTGTTCACGAGCCGGGGGATCTCGCGCGAGAAGCTGCTCGGGGTGCTGGCCGAGATCCGCGGACACCAGCGGGTGACGAGCCGGGAGCCGGAGGCCACCTATGAGGTGCTGGAGAAATACGGCCGTGATCTCGTTGCTGAGGTGCGGGCGGGCAAGATTGACCCCGTGATCGGGCGTGATGCCGAGATCCGCCGGGTCATCCGTATTCTGTCGCGCAAGACCAAGAACAATCCGGTGCTGATCGGGGAACCGGGCGTCGGTAAAACAGCGATCGTGGAAGGACTGGCCCACCGGATTGTCCGCCGGGATGTGCCGGAGGGACTGAAGGACAAGACGATTTTCTCGCTGGATATGAGCGCCCTGATTGCCGGAGCCAAATACCGCGGGGAATTCGAGGAGCGGCTGCAAGCCGTGCTGAAGGAGATCCGCGAGAGTGACGGCCGGATCATCCTGTTCATTGATGAGCTGCATACCATTGTCGGCGCAGGGAAGACCGAAGGGGCCATGGACGCGGGCAATATGCTGAAGCCGATGCTGGCCCGGGGCGAGCTGCATTGTATCGGGGCCACTACGCTGGATGAGTACCGCAAATACATCGAGAAGGACCCGGCGCTCGAACGCCGCTTCCAGCAGGTACTGGTCAGCGAGCCGGATGTCGAGGATACGATTTCCATCCTGCGCGGCCTCAAGGAACGCTTCGAGGTGCATCACGGGGTCAAAATCTATGACAGCGCACTGGTTGCAGCCGGGGTACTGTCAAACCGCTACATTACAGACCGCTTCCTGCCGGATAAGGCGATCGATCTGGTGGATGAAGCCTGCGCGATGATCCGTACCGAGATCGATTCGATGCCCGGCGAGATGGATGAGGTGACCCGCCGCCTGATGCAGATGGAGATTGAAGAGGCTGCCCTGAAAAAGGAAACCGATGACGCCAGCAGGCGCCGTCTTGAAATCCTGCAGCGGGAGCTGGCTGATCTGAAGGAGAAGCATCTGGGCATGACTGTCCGCTGGGAGAAGGAGAAATCGGCGATTCAAGGTCTCCGCGAGCTGAAGAAGCGGCTGGAGCAAGCGCGCAAGGAGCTGGTCGATGCGCAGGAGATCTATGATCTTAACAAGTCGGCCGAGCTGAGCTATGGTATTATTCCTGATCTGGAACGGCAGCTGAAGGCCGCTGAGGAGGCTGCTTCGCAGGATCAGGAGACCCGGCTGCTGCGCGAAGCCGTGACGGAAGAGGAGATTGCCGATATTGTCTCGCGCTGGACCGGTGTTCCGGTCAGCCGGCTCGTGGAAGGCGAGCGGGATAAGCTGCTGCGGCTTGAAGATACGCTGCATGAACGGGTGGTCGGACAGGATGAAGCTGTCCGGCTGGTGGCAGATGCGGTGCTCCGGGCCAGAGCCGGCATCAAGGACCCGAACCGGCCGATCGGTTCGTTCCTGTTCCTCGGGCCGACTGGTGTCGGCAAGACCGAGCTGGCCAAAGCGCTCGCCGTATCGCTGTTTGACCGCGAGGACGGCATGATCCGCATCGATATGTCGGAGTATATGGAGAAGCATAGCGTTTCGCGTCTGGTCGGCGCTCCTCCCGGATATATCGGCTACGAGGAAGGCGGCCAGCTGACAGAGGCGGTACGCCGCCAGCCTTATACGGTCGTGCTGCTGGATGAAGTGGAGAAAGCCCACCCTGATGTGTTCAACATCCTCCTGCAGCTGCTGGATGACGGGCGGCTGACCGACTCGCAGGGCCGGGTGGTTGACTTCAAGAACACAATTATTATCATGACCTCCAATATCGGCTCTCCTCATCTGATTCAAGGTACGGATGACAACGGCGAGCTGACTGAAGCCGTTAAGAACCTGGTAATGAATGAGCTGCGCGGCCATTTCCGTCCGGAGTTCCTGAACCGGGTAGACGATATTGTAATGTTCAAGCCCTTGACGCTCAGCGAAACCGGGCAGATCGTCGTTAAGCTGGTCGATGGGCTCCGTCTGCGTCTGGCCGAACGGGGCATCGGGCTTACGCTCAGTGAAGCGGCGGTCCGCTTCATCGCCGAGGAAGGCTTCGATTCCGTCTATGGCGCAAGACCGCTGAAGCGGTTCATCCAGCGCAGCCTGGAGACCCGGGTGGCACGCGCACTGATCGCCGGAGAAGCCGAAGAAGGCTCAGTGCTGGCTGTGGATATTGCTGACGGCGGGTTGGCCGTTTCGATAACGAAACCGGAGCCGGAGCCTGCGAAGACGGCGGGTTCAATGTAACCGGAGCCGTTTGAAAAGAAGAAGGAAAAGCGTTCCGCCGTAAGGCAGCAGCGCTTTTCCTTTTTTTGTACTACTTTATACAGCTCTAAAAATCTTCGCGCGTTGTATTAAAAATGTACGTGGCCTGTGCAGCAGACCAGATGGTTGCGCAGCATTAATCAAGAGGTTTGACAGCCGCCGTGGGCTAAGCACCGCGCATTTAGGAGCAGCGTGGAGCCAAAAGCGGATAATAGTTGTATTCTGTGCAATTAAAAGCCGGCGAAAACCCGCATGTCTAGGGATAACTGTATTCTGTACAATTAAAAGTAGGGAAATTGTTCTTTTGCAGCAAAGAAGCCATTTTTAAGTGTACAAAGTGCAATTAGAAATGTTCCTGCGCAGGAATGAAGCGTTATAGTTGTACAAATTACAGTTATAACATGAGCGGTAGTCCTATAGCAGCCTACTCGTAACTTGCAATTCGGGCAAGATGTGCTGCGGAATCAGGAAGTTCTCCAGTTCAAAATAAGTAGCTATAACTGCGATAAAGTACAGTACTCCCGGCACCTTTTGGCTCCCATGATACCGGACAGGATGAGATTTCACCAGGTTGAGCGTTAATTATTAGTTATAATCTAAAGACTCGGCTTGTAGTCTTGGGGCTGGAGTTTGGCTATGTTTGTTTATTGGAACTTCTATTATACTTCTGTTATTCGCTCCAGGGCACCAGATGAGGATGCGGGTCAAGAATGGACAGATACTGCTCCTTCCAGCCGTATTGGCCGTCCGGGTCAAGCGTCATGTAGCGCAAATATTTCTCCAGCCGGTATTCCGGCTTCGACCAGCCGAGATGCTTCAGCCGCAGATTGCTCAGCTGGTGGGACAGCTCAAATACATTCTCCGGCAGCCGCCCGGAGTGCTGCGGCAGGTCATTCCAGAGGTAATTGAAATCCTCCCGGTAACGGACCAGGAAGGGACGGTAGCTCTGATGGGAGCGCCAGTACATATCTTCCCGGTAATGATTGTCGTTCCAGAAGTCGTAGAGCCTGAAGCAGAACAGGTCGCAGTTATCCGTACGCAGCAGGGAATCCACTTCGCTGCGGAACCCGGACTCAAACATTTCATCGGCATCCAGACTTAGAATCCATTCCGGCCCCGTCTGCACGACCGCCTCCCACTGCTGCTTGCGCAGCTCCGATTCATGATTGAAGCGGGAAACATCATTACGCACCAGATGCAGCGGAATTCCCTGAAGCACCTCCCGGCATATCTCTGCCGTGTCATCGGTACTGCCGTCATCGATGATGACTGCCTCATCGATATATTGGCGGTGCTCCTGCAGCACCTGCCGCAGGAAGCGCTTGCCCTCATTCTTGACGACCATCGTGAGCGTCAGCTTCGGCCGCCGGGCCGCTTCGCCGCCGGCCCCATCTATCGCCTTGCCCGCTGCCGCCTCCACCTCTGCGTCAGCGGCCAGGGCCTCTGCATCAGCTCCGCTCGCCGCATCGGCCTCACCGCCTGCCGCCGGATTCCTGTCCGGCGGCTCTGCCGCGCTGCCGTCCCCGCCGGGCGCCAGCGGCTCCTTCGACAAGCGCCGCTGCGCCTCGGCCTTGGACCACAGTGCATCCCACTGGGCGGCCCCGTCCAGCGCTCTTTTGTCCGCCGGGGCGTCATCCGCCTCGCCCGGGGGAGCTTTTACGGCTTGATTCCCCGCATCCGCCTCCTCCGCCTGAACGAATTCCGCCACCTTCTGCAGGTCGCTGTCCCTGTAGAGATGCAGCGCCGGGTAGTGGGTGTCCACGAACAGCGGGATGCCGAGCGCAGCTGCCCGGATGCAGAAATGGCGGTCCTCACCCCAGTAAGAGATGTTGCGGACCCGGTCATAGCTGACGCCGGAGGCAATCGCCCGGCTGCTGATCAGCGTGCAGGCGCCGAGGCCGCCGACCTCATAGACGCCCGGCTGCTGGAGCTTCTGCAGGAAGGCATGGAACCGGTGGTTAATCTCCTCGCGGGAGAGCTGCTCGCCGGGAAGCACCTCCCATTGGTTGTATTCGTCATGAACCCAGACCTGCGGCTGCATAATCGCACCCGGCTGCCACTGGGTCCAGAACACCTCAGAGATAATATCCTTGTCCGTGGCAAGCAGGTGCAGCAGTGTGTCCGGATGCAGAATGAGATCGGAATCAATCAGGAAGAGATAATCATACCCGAAGGCATCCGCCCGGCGGATCATCAGATTCTTGAAAGCGGCCACCTTCCACACCAGATTGGAGTTCCAGAAGTGGGTGGTGTCGTCACGGATATAGGCGTCATGGAACCCTGAGGTCTGCAGGAAGACTTCCCGGCCGCTCCCGGCGAACTGCTGCAGAAGCCGGCTGGAGGCTTCGTCCTGGTTATCATCAATGAAATAGAAATGCAGTTCAATATGGTTGAGGCGGAGACGCAGCAGGGAATTCAGGAATTGCTCTAGAATAGCCGGTTTTTGATGGATCGGGCTGCCCAGCAGAACCCGGGTCCGGGCCCCGCTCATACCCAGCCGCTCCAGGATAAGGTCAACATAAATCGAACATCCCCTTCTGATTCGCAGATAGATGATATGGATTATATGTATTCAATATATTTAGAGAGGTACGGGACTAATTCCGGTTTTTCAAAAATATAGCGCCGCTTCAGGTAATTTATGGATTGGTATCTCCCGGGAAGCTGTTGTACAATACCGCATAGACCAAACATTAGGGATCCTACGATATGCAGATTGGAGTGAGATGATGGAGAAGACGCCTTTGAAGGTACAGCAATTAATCAATCTGCTCCTGGCCATGAATCCGCGCGCCGAGGTGCTTCTGTATGGTGAGGGCGGAGCACTCCGGCCGCTGACGGATGAGGATGTTCAGGAGATCTATGCGCCGGAGCAGCCGGCTAAGACCGTGGCCCATATTGGAGTTCCCGCAGGTACGGGGACTGAAGATGCGGAGGGGAAACTATGAAACTGGCAAGCATACAGCTGAGTAAAGGACAGGAGATCCGGCTGGAGCTGTTTGAGCAGGAGGCCCCGGGAACGGTAGCCAATTTTGAAAAGCTGGCGAACAGCGGCTTTTACAACGGCCTGACTTTCCAGCGCGTAGTCCGCGGTTTTGTCGCCCAGGGCGGCTGCCCGGACGGTACCGGCAGGGGCGGTACGGACCGTATTCCCTGCGAGACACAGGGGAATCCGCATAAGCATGTGCGCGGGGCGTTATCGATGGCCCATTTCGGGCCGGGTACAGGCTCCTGCCAGTTTTTTATCTGCTATGATGACTTCGATTATCTTGACGGCTGGCATACAGTGTTCGGCAGGGTAATTGAGGGGATGGAGCATGCAGATGCCTTGCGGCGCGGGGATATTATGCAGGAAGTCAGAGTCTGGAATGCGGAGGATTCTGCGCTGTAGCAGGGGCGGTATATTAATTTTTAGTAGTGGAAAATTAATACATTGTAATTCCGACTATTCCGATATATAATCGCATAACACACAGAGTGAGATAACTCACAGTCATGGAGGAGAGAAACATATGCGTAAAGGATTATCCGGGGTTATTATGCTGATGATATTAACACTAGTGATTAGTGCTTGCTCTAATGGAAATAATGCGGCATCGACAAATGCGGGTGCCAGCCAGTCACCGGCGGAAACGCAGCAGCCTGCTGCAGGCGAACCGAAGGATGGCGGCAGCTTGATTATCGGGGTCGCATCTGATCCTGTTGTGCTTAACCCGAACTATGCCGGTGACCGTGTCAGCCTGACGATTGACCAGGCGCTGTATGCACCGCTGTTCCAGGTGAACAATGGGGAGAAGACCTTCTACCTGGCTGAGAGCCTGACACCTTCGGCTGATAACCTTACTTACACACTGAAGCTTAAGGACGGACTTACCTGGCATGACGGTGAGAAGCTGACGGCGGATGATGTAGTGTTCACTATCGACAGTATCCTTGACGAGAAGCAGAACAGCTTCCTGAGAGCCAACTTCCTGATTGGCGACAAGGCGGTCAAGGCGGTTAAGGTCGATGATCTGACAGTTGAATTCCAGCTGCCGCAGGTCAGCCCGGCGTTTGAAGCAACGCTGGTGCAGGTGTCCCCGATTCCGAAGCATATTTTTGAGAATGAGACCGATCTGGAGAAGAGCACCAAGAACGCGGCTCCTGTAGGCTCCGGTCCGTTCAAGTTCAAAGAATACAAAGCCGGCGAATACTTGACGCTTGAGCGGTTCGATAACTACTTCGGCGGTAAGCCGCATCTGGACTCTGTAACCTACCGGATTGCCAAGGATACCAATGCTGCGAACCTTGCCCTGCAGAACGGCGAGATTAACGTGCAGTACCTTGATCCGAAGGATGTAGCAACGATTCAAGCTACTAACAACTTTGAAATTCTGCCTTACAGTGAAGGCCGTCTGGCTTATCTGATGTTCAATGCGAACAGTGATACCGGCGCTCTTGCCAAAAAAGAAGTCCGTCAAGCCCTGTCCCTGGCCCTGAGCCGCGACGAGCTGATCCAGACAGCGTACACTTCCAGTGAATATGCTGACCCGGCGAAGTCATTCCTGACTCCGGACGCGCTGTATTTCACTAATGATGTAACTACCTTCGATAATGATGCTGCCAAGGCCAAGGAACTGCTGGCGGCTGCGGGCGAGAGCAACCTGAAGCTCCGTTATATTGTACAGAGCGGTAACAAGGCACAGGAAGCGATCTCCCTGTATGTGCAGCAGAAGCTGAAGGCTGCCGGTGTAGAAGTTGAACTGCAGAACATGGATTCCTCGGCCTGGGTACAGAAGTTCATTGATCTGAAATCTACCGACTACGAACTGGCATTGACCGGTTATATCATGGGCTATGATCCTGACGCTTACCGTATCCTCTTCACTACGGACAGCTCTTCCAACTACTCGCATTATTCGAACAGCGAAGTTGATAAGCTGATGAATGATGGTGCCGGCGAAGCCGATCCTGTGAAACGTGCCGATATCTACAAGCAGGTACAGGAGATTATCGCTGAAGATGCGCCGATCTACCCGATCGCTTATACTAAGACTGTTGTTGCTGTATCCAAGAACTACGGCGGTATTGATGAAGCTGTACTGAAGCCGGTGGTTATTTTCGAGGACCTGTCCAAGATTTATCAGAAATAATTACCGTAAAAAATAAGCACGGCACAAAAATAAGCTGGCGCGCCAGCTTATTTTTTGCCGGTTAAGAGCTGGGAGAATCCGCGCATGAGACAACTCATCGTCCGAAGGTTGCTGCAAACACTGCCGATGCTGTTTTTTGTATCGGTCGTCTGTTTTACCATGATCAAGCTGGCTCCGGGAGACCCGGTGCTGTCCTTTGTTACCCCTAATATGCATGCTGATGATATTGAACGCATCCGCCACAATCTGGGGCTGGATAAGCCTGCCTATATTCAATATTTCATCTGGATTAAGGAGATGTTCCGGGGCAACTTCGGGTATTCCCTCATTAATCACCAGCCGGTGCTGGGGCAGATTCTGGAGCGCCTGCCGGCAACAGCCGGCCTGATGGGCAGCGCGATTGCGCTGGCTGTAATTCTGGCGATTCCGCTTGGCCTGATTGCCGGTGCGAACCGCAACCGCTGGGCGGATAAGCTGATCAATTTCATATCCTATGTCGGGATCTCCATTCCGCTGTTCTGGCTGGCGATTCTGCTGATGTATCTGTTCGCGATTAAGCTGCATCTGCTGCCGAGTATGGGGATGCGCACCATTGGTGTAGAGTCGCCGCTGGATGTGCTGAAGCACGGCATCCTGCCTTGCACGGTGCTGGCTTTCGGCTTCCTGGCCGGTTATGTAAGATATATCCGTTCCAGCACGATCGGACAGCTGAAAGAGGAATATGTGCAGATCCAGTATGCGTTTGGCTCGAAGAAATCGACGATTCTGTTCCGCCATGTCCTGAAGCATGTGCTGCTGCCGGTAATTACGCTGCTTGGCATGTCGATGGGGGATCTGGTGGCCGGAGCGATTGTGACAGAAACAGTATTCTCCTGGCCGGGTATCGGCTCCCTGGGGATGACGGCAGTCAAGGGGATGGATTATCCCGTGATTATGGGTATTACGCTGTTCTCCTCACTGATGCTCATTGTCGGTAATCTGGCGGCGGATATTCTCTACAGCTTTGTCGATCCGCGTATTAAATTAAAGGGGTGACCTCAGGATGAACCGCAGTAAATGGAAAAATTTGCAGTCAGAGCTGTTTACGAATGGTCTGGGTGTCGCTGCACTTGTTATATTGGCTATTTTTACACTGGGAGCTATCTTCGCCTTCTTGTCCGGGTATGATCCTAATGCGATGGATGCGATGGCACGGCTGACGAAGCCCGGAGCCGGGCATCTGTTCGGAACGGATGATTACGGCCGGGACTATCTGTCCAGAGCCCTATACGGCGGCCGCGTCTCGCTGCTGGTCGGCTTCGCCTCCATGATTGTTGCTACCTTCGTCGGAGTGCTGGTCGGGGTAATCAGCGGATATTTCGGCGGCTGGCTCGATAATCTGCTGATGCGGATGCTGGATATCATCATGTCGATTCCGTCCTTCCTGATTCTGCTTCTGCTCAGTGTCTATCTGAAGCCGAGCATCGGCAATCTGATTATTATCATTGCCCTGCTGATGTGGATGAACGTGGCCCGTGTCGTCCGTGCAGAGACACTGACGATTAAGGAACGCGAGTATGTGCTGTATGCGAAAGCATCCGGACAAAGCGCCTTCGGCATGATCTGGCGGCATATTCTGCCCGGGCTTATACCGGTTATTATTGTAGGTGCGACGAATAATATCGCTTCCGCCATTATGATGGAATCATCACTCAGCTTCCTCGGCTTCGGGGTACAGCCGCCGAATGCCACCTGGGGCAGCATGCTGAACAGCGCACAGGGTTACATTGCCCAGGCGCCTTATCTGGCGCTGTTTCCGGGGCTGATGATTCTGCTGACTGTGCTGAGCTTTAATGTACTGGGTGATATTTTGCGGGTCGGCTTTGAACCGAAGCTGATCCGGAGATAGGGGAGTGGAACATCATGACTAAGCGGCTGCTGTCAGTTGAGAATTTACAGGTTTCATTTGCTACCCGGGACGGCGAGAATCAGGCTGTCCGCGGAGTCAGCTTCCATATAGATGCCGGAGAGACTGTAGGGATTGTCGGAGAGTCAGGCAGCGGTAAAAGCGTCACCGCTAAGGCGATCATGTCGCTGATTACGCCGCCTGGCCGCATAAGTGCTGATAAGCTGGAGTTTCGCGGCGAGAATCTTAAAGGACTTAATGAGAAACAGTGGCGGGCCCTGCGCGGCAACCGGATTGCAATGGTCTTCCAGGACCCGATGACCTCGCTCAATCCGGTGAAGCGAATAGGCCAGCAATTAACGGAAGTCATCCGCAGACACCGCGGACTGAATAAGGCAGAGGCATATGCTGAAGCAGCAAAGATTCTCCTTGAGGTCGGCATACGCGACCCGGAGCAGCGGCTGAAGCAATATCCGCATGAATTCAGCGGAGGGATGCGCCAGCGGGTGATGATTGCAATGGCGCTCTCCTGCCAGCCGGAGCTGCTGATTGCGGATGAGCCGACTACGGCGCTGGATGCGACGATTCAGGCGCAGATTCTCGACCTGTTCAAAGAGCTGAAGGAACGTTCAGATACAGCGGTGGCGCTGATTACCCACGACCTCGGTGTAGTCGCCCAGGTCTGCACACGCGTGATCGTAATGTACGGGGGGCTCGTGATGGAGGAGGGAACGGTAGAGGATATCTTCTATCGTCCCCAGCATCCGTATACCCGCGGGCTGCTCCGTTCAATTCCGAAGCGCGGCGGCGGAGCGCGCGAGCGGCTGATACCGATCGAAGGCACACCGCCTGATCTGCTGAATCCGCCGTCCGGCTGCCCGTTCATGGACCGCTGCCCGCAGGCCTTCGACCGCTGCAGTGAACGGCCGCCGGTAACGGAGCTGGCCCCGGGACACCGCTCCATGTGCTGGCTGGCCGAAGGGGCTGGCGAGCAGGCGGAAGTAACAGTGGGGAGGGAATTCCTTTGAGTGAAGGCAGCGTTAGCAAGGTGCTTGTAGATGTGAACAATCTGAAGAAGCATTTCTCCAAAGGCAAGGATATGCGCGGACGCGATACGGCTGTGCTTAAGGCTGTTGACGGTGTCAGCTTCCAGATCCGCCAGGGTGAGACCTTCGGGCTGGTCGGTGAATCCGGCAGCGGCAAATCGACCGTTGGCCGCTGCCTGCTCCGGCTGTACGATTATACAGAGGGTGAGGTCTTCTATGACGGCCAGCCGCTTGGCAGGCTGGGTGAGAAGGGGCTGAAGCCGTTCCGCAGACGGATCCAGTCGATCTTCCAGGACCCGTATTCCTCGCTGAATCCGAGTCTGAACGTGCTGGAGCTGATCAGTGAGCCGATGGCCATTCACGGGCTCTATAAGGGCGGGGAGCGCAAGGAAGCGGTGGCGGAGCTGCTGGAGAAGGTCGGGCTGAAGCGGGAGCATCTCTACCGCTTCCCCCATGAGTTCAGCGGCGGCCAGCGCCAGCGGATCTCGATCGCCCGGGCGCTGTCGGTCCGGCCGGAGTTCGTCGTCTGTGACGAGCCGATTTCGGCGCTGGACGTCTCTGTACAGGCCCAGGTCGTCAATATGCTGGAGGATCTGCAGTCCGAATTCGGACTGACCTATCTGTTCATTGCCCATGATCTGTCGATGGTCCGGCATATCTCGGACCGGATCGGCGTCATGTACGGCGGACGCCTGGTTGAGGTCGCCCCGAGCGATGAGCTGTATGATAATCCGCTGCATCCGTATACCAAGGCGCTGCTGTCCTCCATTCTGGAGACAGACCCGCTGAAGGCCAGCCAGCGGATACAGCTGGATGCGTATTCGGTTACGCGGGGCGGAGAGGAACCGGCTGGGCTGCGTGAAGTCAGCCCGGGGCATTACGTGGCTGGGGATTTTGCCGGCTGAGGCAGTTATTATAGATAAGGAGGAGATACAATGACAGATACGAAGAGTAAAGTGAAATTGTCGCAATGGGACGCCCTGCTGGTGGAGTCGCTGCGCTCCCTGGGCTGGTCCGATGAAGAGCTGCTGCGCCGGGTTGCTTCTGGCGAGCTGCCGGCGGACGAGAGTGAATACCAGTTTGATTACGGGCAGCTGGCTGTGCTTGCCGGTGAACAGCCGGAGCTGTTCAAGCAGGCTGTAACTGAAGGCTACCAGATCAAATACAACACGATCCGCGGGATCCGCAGCTGGATTGCTGTAGCCTTTGGACTTGAACCGAAGCTGGAGCTTGAGGAGGGCCAGGAAGCCGTCGAGGCGGAATTGTCGGAGTCCCAGCTTAACCGGCTGGCGGATGTGTTATCCTTCGGCTGGCAGATTAACGGCGAGGCGCCTGCAGGCGGCGCAGCCGGAACGTACCGGATCGAGCCGGTCCAGCGGTAATCGTAGAATAGCTGTAATATACAGCTTAATTTGAATAGCCCTTCGGCTTTGTGCCGGGGGGTTATTTTTCGTATGATAAGGATCGTAAACTATAACGAAGGCGTAATTCCCTGGGGGAGGTACTATTATGTATAAATGGAAATGCGGCCCGGTCACTCTGTTCCAGAGTGATCTCTACATGACAAATTCAATTGTGGTGGAGACGGCGGAATGTGTGCTCGTGACAGATCCCTGCTGGCTGCCCCGCGAGGTGGAAGAAATCCGCAGTTATGTACAGGATATACTTGGCGGGCGGAGGCTGCTGCTGTTGTTCACCCATTCGGATTTCGATCATATTATCGGATATGGGGCCTTCAAAGGCGCTGAGGTCATCGCAAGCAGGGCATTTATGGACAAAAGTGAAGTCGAGCGCGAGGAGATTCTGGAGCAGATCCGTACATTTGACGACAGCTATTATCTGCAGAGAGACTACGAAATTACATACCCCCAAGTGGATCATGTAGTGGAGCAGGAGGGGCAGAGCCTAAGCTTCGGGGATTTGCAGCTGACAGGATATGCGGCTCCCGGTCATACGAATGACGGATTGTTTACTGTTGTGGAGGGTGCAGGGCTGCTTATTGCCGGGGATTATTTATCGGATGTGGAATTTCCGTATATTTACGACAGCAGCCTGTCTTACGAGGCTACACTCGGCAAGCTGGACCTGATATTGTCCAGGCACCCGGTCACGCTGCTGGTCCCCGGACACGGGGAGGCAGCGGACAGCCGCCTTGAGATGGAGCGGCGGAAGCAGGAAAGCCGGGAGTACATTCATAAGCTGCGCACGGCCGCAGCTTCAGGCAGCCAGAAAGCGGTGGATGCGCTGATTGCCGGCTGTGCGTTCCCGCGCAACATGTCCAAGTTCCACAAGAGCAATCAGGAGCTGATTGTGAAGGAAATGGCAGCTGGGGCAGGGAGCTGAGACTGCGTTACAGGTCCAGCTGGATTTTTCGGATATGGAGTACACTGTCAAGACCGGTTGGATCAGTGCTGACCTTGCGGGCTACGAATTGATCTGCCTGCTCCGAGGTGCGCAGCCGCAGCGGCTTGGTCTCCATTTGGGCTAGGTCCCACATCACCTCAGCGACGGAGGCTGCAGTTTGCGGCTCCACATTGCGTTTCAGGAAAGTGCTAGTATAGGCATCAAGCACCGGCTTGTATTCGTCTTCGAGAATGCCCCCGGTTTCTGCTACATGCCCAAGCACAGTCTTATTGAATTCGGTAGCGATGGCTCCCGGCTCAAGCAGGGTGATATCGATATTGAAAGTGGGCTTATAATACACAGCCATGCTCTCAAGCAGCCCTTCCAGGGCGAACTTGCTGGCACAGTAAATTTCGTTCATCGGCTGCCCCACCAGGCCCCCGACGCTGGAAGTAGCCACGATATGGGCATAGCCGGTTTTACGCAGCAGCGGCAGCGCCGCCCGGATCGTATGCATCACGCCGTAGACATTGGTCTCAAATACGCGCTCGATATCCGCGAAGGGTGCTTGTCCAAGCGACCGGAGATAACCGAATCCGGCATTACAGAACAACAGATCCAGCTTGCCATGCTCCTCGTCAATCCGGTCAATGACCCGCTGAA
Organism: Paenibacillus sp. MMS20-IR301; assembly: GCF_032302195.1. NCBI lineage: Bacteria > Bacillati > Bacillota > Bacilli > Caryophanales > Paenibacillaceae > Paenibacillus > Paenibacillus sp. MMS20-IR301. The sequence continues at coordinate 5,503,350 of NZ_CP135275.1, read as the reverse complement.
TGCTCTCCGGCTGCGTGACCTCCAGCTCTACGAAGTGCAGCTGCTCCACTTCGCGGTACAGCTCCTGGTCACGTTCGGGGTGGCGGGTTCCTGCATAGACAGTCCAGCCTTCGTGAGCGAATTTAAGCGCAGACGCAAGACCGATGCCGGACGAGGCGCCGGTGATGCAGATGATTTTACCCATAACAGTTGGCCTCCATAAGCTCGAATAGAAAGCTTCAATTTGAAAGATTTTGCACACATTATAGCATAAAGCAGCAGAAGCTCCGGCAAGTTGACATAAAGTTTGTTTTTTCGCGGAAAATTGACTCGGGTGAAGTTGCTTAAATTGTTTTCATTACGGTACACTATAACTAAAATCCTAATCGCCTGCAGATGGAGAGGAACAAGGAAACAATGGATGTATTCAAGCGTTACATTGCCAATTTAACAGTCCGCCGCTTTTTAATTCTGGCCCTGGTCGGACTGCTGTTGTTCAGTATTAGAGATATGCTCAATCTGGTGCTGCTGACGTTTCTAATCGCTTATGTAATGAACAGCTTTCAGGTACTCTTGAGCAAGCGGATCGGCAAGTATGTAAAGGTGAACAGCAAGGTTATTATTATTATATTGTACTTGGCGCTCATCAGCATGATTGTCCTGGCCCTTGTCAAATATCTCCCGAAAGTCTTTTCACAGATCAAGCAACTGACCGCATTTCTCGGAACCCTCACCTCCGATGATATTCCTCAGAACGAGATTATGCAGTACCTCTTCACCACCCTTAAGGAACTGAACTATCAGAGCTATTTGAATCAGGGAATCGGATACGTATTTAAAATCAGTGACTGGGGAACAACCTTTGTCCTGTCTACGATTCTAAGCCTTGTATTTATTCTGGAGAAAAACCGGATTGTCACCTTTACCTCCCGTCTGAGAGAGAGCAAGCTGTCCTGGTTCTATGTAGAGCTGGAGTATTTCGGCAGGAAATTCATCTCTTCCTTCGGCAAAGTTATTGAAGCACAGATTCTGATCGCGCTGTTCAATACTTTGTTTACCGTGGTGGGACTGTGGGTCCTGGGCTTTTTCTTCGAACCCTTCCCGTACCTCTTTGCCCTCTCCATTATGATCTTCGCACTCAGCCTGATTCCGGTTGTCGGCTTTGTCATTTCGCTTATCCCGCTGTGCATCATCGGCTACAACACCGGCGGCCTGATGATGGTGATCTACATTCTGGTGCTGATCGCCGTCCTGCATGTGATGGAAGGCTATTTCCTCAATCCTAAGCTGATGTCTTCCAAAATGAACCTGCCGATGTTCTACACCTTAATCGTGCTGCTGTTCTCCGAGCATTACATCGGCGTATGGGGATTAATTCTGGGGATTCCGATCTTTGTCTTCTTCCTCGATATTCTGGACATCAGCCGGGATAAGCCGCTAACGGCAGAGAAACAATGATGTAGTTTCAAGATTATGATGGTATTCAAATCCGTTTGGGTTTGGTACCATCTTTTTATTATGAAAGGAGGAAACACAGGATGATCAGATATCCAATATTAGAGGCAGGAGCTGTTATAGGTGTGACTGCACCTTCATCAGGAGTAGGGGAAGAGCTGCGTGAGCTGCTGGAGCTGGCCTGCCAGCGGATGCGCTCGGAAGGTTACGGTGTGGTATACGGCGCAACAGCGTGGACGCAGGATAAAGCCAAATCTGCTCCGGCAAGTGTGCGGGCCGCCGAATTCAATGCCATGATGGCAGATGACAGCATTGGGCTGGTAATCCCGCCCTGGGGCGGAGAGTTATTGATTGAGATTATGGAACAGGTCGATTTCGGCGGGATAACGCCCAAGTGGATTGTCGGCTACTCCGATATCAGTGTGCTGCTGCTGGCAGTTACGCTGCGGACGGGCATCGCTACCGCTCACGGGACCAATTTTGTTGATCTGCGGGGACCGGAGACCGACCCGACTACGGCTATGTGGGAAAAAGTATTGTCTACAGCAAGCGGCGGATCAGTGGTTCAGCATTCCTCACAGCAGTACCAGCTGGAATGGGGAGCAGAGCCTTCGCCCCATGTATTCACCCTTACGGAGCCTACGAGCTGGAAAACGGTTGGCAACAAGAATGTAACGATGCAGGGACGCCTGCTTGGCGGCTGCATTGATGTCATCCGCCATCTGATCGGCACCCCGTATGGGGATGTGCGGCATTTCCGGCAGCATTATATCGGGAATGAGCCGATTCTGTGGTACCTGGAGAATTGCGAGCTGCAGGTAGCCGATCTGCGCAGATCCCTGGTACAGATGAAGCTGGCCGGCTGGTTCGAGCATTGTTCGGGTCTGATGTTCGGCCGCAGCGCAGCGAACCGTCCTATGGAGAATTACACGGTGGAGGATGTGTATCAGGAGCTGGCAGAGGAGCTGCAGCTGCCGGTTGTCTATGATATCGATTGCGGCCATCTGCCTCCGCAGATCACGCTGATCAACGGGGCGTTTGCGGAGGTGCAGGTTGAGGTGGGAAGTAAAGCTGGAGAAAATAAGGCCCTACATGAGGGAGAGGGCAAAGAAATAGGCTTGATTAGGCAGTATTTCAGGTCTTGAATAGGTATAAAGTATTTTGAATTATGTCTTGAATTGAATCGACTAGTGATTATGTAAATATTGTGGCGATCTACATAGTAATTAAGATTAAGGATTAATATTCATTTACCCTACGAATACTTTGGAGGATAATAGAGTTATAAATTAGAAAAAGGAGAAAAATTATGGTTGCGATTCGTAAAGATGATTACCGAAAAGCAGCAATGGAAAGAATGAAAGATGCTGCCATACTTAAAAATCAAGAACGTGGACACACTACTGTATATCTAATGGGCTTTGTTCTAGAGTGCATGCTAGCATACTGTTATTGTACTCGGCATACTACTGAATATATTGAAAATGTAAAATCTTATAACTCTGATACTTGGCAGAAGCATGAAAGATTACTTTCAAAAGTGAAGGATGCTGGATTAGAAGCTCATATGAGTCAGTTTGGAAAGTTTCTAGAAAAGTGGAAAGTTCATATGAGGTATCATCCAAATCACTTTCCTGGGCCTCAAGGGTTGAAGGATGCTAATCAATTGTATGATATTGCGTTAAGTTTGGTTAAAGCTATTAATAGAGAAGCTATTTAGGAGGTCACAGTCATGGATGATCTTATAAAACTAATTAAGTCAAAGCTACAGGCTCACTTTATTCATGCTAAAATAGTTGTTCAACCTAATAGTATAAAAGGCATTAATTTAAAAATTGTAGATGAATCTTTTCAAGAGGATTTTATAACTAGAGAACACTTGGTTTTTTCTTTTTTAGAGAGTGAGAATGTAATTAATGATAGATCGATTTTTTCTTTTTTAGAGCTGTTAACCCCAGAAGAGGAAGAGTTATTTGGAACTCCTCTGCAGGACTTTGAGCCAAGTAGTTTGCCCTTTTGGAATAATGCTGTAGCTAAAAGAGCGGGAAAACGAAATATCGAATTTAGAGAGGATCAAAGTTACGATAATCCTCCGATTATTTCCTTTTATTCGTATAAAGGAGGTGTTGGAAGATCAACATCACTTGTAGCCACAGCTAGAACGCTTGCTAAAAGAGGGAAAATGGTAATAGCAATAGATATGGATCTGGAAGCCCCAGGGCTTACTGAATTACTTTCTGCAAGATTGCAAACTGAAAGAAATAAAGGTGGTCTTGTAGAACTTTTGAACCGTTTAGAAAATCAGGAGACGTTAGATATTCGATCGTATTTAGTAGAATCGGAACAAAATCTATATTTACTTCCAGCTGGTGAATTAAACTCTTACTATTTATCCCAATTAGGAACAATAAACTTAAACCGTTACTATAGGCTTGAAACAAATCCGATATTAACTTTATTTAAAAAACTGCAATCTCTTGAACCAAAGCCAGACTTCATACTAGTTGATTCTAGAACTGGATTAACAGATATCAGTGCCCCACTATTATTTAACTTATCAGATATGTCAGTAGTCGTTTTTAGTCCAACAAACCAACATGAGCTAGGTTTCGACCTGCTTGTAAAAGGGATTCTGAATTCAAAAAATCTTAGAAATCTTACGACAGAGTTACGCTTTGTGCAAAGTATGATTCCACCAAGCGATAAAGATTCAAAAGTTATACAAAATAGAGGGTTAGAATGGGTAAAAGATTACGTTGAGGAAATCTCTAATATAAGAAATGAAAATGGACAAAACCCATTAGATTTAGTAGCAGAGGATATAATTACTAAGGTTTTTTATAATGAAGAAATAGCTTACTCCAATAATATGCTTGATGATAAGCTTTTACCTGCTTATCAAGGTGTAGCGGATTGGATTGAAAATTTAACAACTGATTTAGGCGAAAGTCTCTTTGCCTCGGAGGGCATATCACTAATTGATTACAAGACCGACTTGTTGAAGGATGTAAAAATACAAAGTGGTATTGCCGAAGATCAACCAAATTTACCTGAAATTTATGTTAAAACGTCTGCATATAGAAAAGCTATCGAGCCTATTACAAGTCTTATATTGGGTAGAAAGGGTACCGGAAAGTCGGCATTAATCCGGATGTTGCAGGAGCATTTTGGTGAAGATGGGATTACTATTCGACATTCTCGTCCTAATAAGGATAATTATCACCTTCCTAAAGATGATCTTCGGTATATTGAGGATATACTTCCAGAGACAAATTGGGAGTTATATTGGGGTTTGTTTGTCTTACTTAAAATTATAGAAAAGAAGAATGATGTCCTAGGCGTTGTAGCTGATGAGCAAATTGAAGATTTTGTAAAAAAATGTTTGAAAAATCAAAGTAGACTTGAATTAATAAAATCTCTTGAACAAGTTCTTCCTTCACCTTTACTATCCGCACGGTTGCATGAAATTTATAGAAGGATAAATAATTATCTTGAGAGACCATTGGGATTACTTTGGGATGGTCTTGATAGAGACTTTGGAATTGAACAAGAACAGAGAGTTAGGAGAGATAAATTAATTATTGGTTTATTCGATTTTTGGAATATGATCCAAACTCATATCAACATTCAGGTTAAAATTTCTATAAGAAAAGATATCTGGGACAATCTAATATTTGAAAATAAGAGCCATTTCTATGGGAGAACAGTTACTCTAGAGTGGGCTAAAATTGAAGACTATTATAAGACACTCCTGAAACAAGTATATGAAGGCTCAATAAAACAATTTTTAAAACAAAAATATTATGAAACCTATAAGAATAATTTAATAGATGAAGTCGATCATTGGTCGGAGGAACAGGTTATATTTTGCTTCAATGCCTTAGTCAGTGAGAGAATGAAAGGTGGAAAGACGACATATACAAAAAACTGGGTTTGGCTTCGACTGGCAGATGGAAAGGGTAATCATAGCCCGCGTCTTTTATTTCAGTTATTTGACCAGGCATTAACCTTGGAAACAGAAATTAATGTACATTCTCCATATGATCGCTCTCTGATTAGGCCAAGAATGTTAATAGAGGCTTTTCCTAATGTATCGGAGGAAGCTTTAAAATCGTTACTTGAAGAATATGAAGAGTTGCGAACAATACAAGATGCCGTAAGTGGAAAACTTGCACCATTTGATGCAAGCAGCTTATCGGTAAATTTTGAAAGTGATTTGTTTGAAACAGCTGTTGAGGCGGGTTTGCTTGTTATATATGAAAAAGATAGTGAGGGAGATCCAATACGTCTAACAGTACCTGATTTATATCTAAAGGGATTAAATATGACTAGGAAAGGCCAAGCTTAAATTTTATACTTCAAATAGGGCGTTTTAGCAGCGCCCTATTGCTCACGTTCAAATCACTTTTTATAGCCTGCCTAAGAGTTTAAGTAGGGTGCATCAGCCAGAGCTCGTAGTAGGGGCGAAGTATTATGCAAGTAACTTTATTCAATACGGCAAATCCACTAATTTTCAAGCTTAGATAATACCAGCTGGGATCGCTTACATTCAGATTAAACCTTACCTTAAAAGAAAGAGCGTTACTCAAAAGTGAAAGACCACAGATGTAATTAAAACGGGGCTGTCCTAAAAGTAGTCTTTCTACGAGTAAAGACAGACTCTTCACATTTTTAAAACCGCAAAAAAGTCAAAGAGCAGCCATTGTCCCATCATTGGAGAATAGTTGCTCTTTGTTTTTGGTCATTTGCAGCTTGCTTCAATAGATTGTGAGCAAGCGAAAGCCATCCGACCTGGGGCGTCACGTTTTCCATGCCGCGAAGCAGAAATCGCCGGAAGCCCCGGTTATTCTTCAGTTGTCCAAACACACTTTCCGGTTCTGTCATTCGGCGTACAGCTAAAGCGTAGCCCTCCTCACTTTGCAGGATTTCCCGGGCTTGCTTCTGGTACCGCAGCCGTTCCAGACTAACAACCATCTCTCGGTTTTCTGCTGCCTTCGTTCAACGCTCCTTCAGGGGGCAAGCCCATCTGTCTTCGGCTTCGTCGTACGTCCAGTTCTCAATCTTTACGACGTTTTCTTTCCAGGCCTTGCTTTTTTCCTTGTGGTAGCTGCCGTACTTCACGACCGCCTGAATCTCTTTCTTTTCTAGATAGGCATAGTTTTCTTCGCTGCCGTAGCCTGCATCTGCAATGACTGTCTTTGGCCGTTTTCCGAGAAACCGCCGTGTTTTTTTGATATGCGGCTGTAAAAAGCGGGTGTCGGTCGGTCTGGGATGGAGACTGTAGGCCAAAATAAACTGGTTTTCGGTTCCGATCTGTACATTGTAATCCGGTTTGAGTTGACCATTGCGCATGTGATCTTCCTTCATCCGCATGAAAGTCGCATCCGGGTCGGTCTTGCTGAAGCTGTTTCGGTCTCCAAGCAGCCTTTGGTACTGCTCGTACTTCAATAGCCGGGGCAACAAAACCTTACGCAGCTTACGAACCGCTTTTTTCAAGGACTTGTCTTAAGCTGAGCTTCGAGCATTTGCATGGCTTGTTCGAGCTTCTCGCTGCTCACTTCGAAGCGGTGCCAAGTTCAGGCAAATCTTTGTCTGGATTCTCTTGTTCTTCCTGCTCTTCTGCCGCTTCAATGTCAGCGAACAGGGCATGCACCTTTTCCTGCAATTTGACCTTGTGTTTGCTGACGGCTTTCCCCAAAACAAACGTGTAGCGATTGGCGTTCGCCTCGATTTTGGTTCCGCCCACAAAGTAATGTTCCAGAAAAATGTATTTCTCGTCAGCCAGAAACTGAAGGACGGCAGTAAAGACCGTTTCGAGAACGCTCTTCATCCGCTGGGAACGGAAGCGGTTCAGAGTACGAAAGTCTGGCCGCTGCCTTCCGGTGAGCCACATGAAGGGGATATTTTCGCGTACCGCTTTGGCCATTTGGCGCGAGGAATAGATACGCTGGGTGTAGGCGTAAATAATAACTTTGGCCAGCATTTACGATACGAACGAGGTGGTTTTCCGGGATATCTTCTTCGAGATCCATTGGCTAGCAAAGTTGGTCCATGGTATATTGAATTTACAAAGAAACCTCTCCTTTGGAATGGTTGGTCGCACTTCCATTTTACCAAAAGAAAGGTTTCCTTTTTGCGTTTTTTGAAGAATGTATTTGCATCCCGCTTAAACAGTGGAGCGGACGGAACGATTGTGGAAAAGCGAATGCGTTCGCCTTTGTATCCGGATTTTCACCGCTAAGGGGAATGGAAAAAATCTGGGTACAACAGCGATTGGAACAACGTTCTGTTTGCGGAGCGTCCACCCAAGTGCTCACGTTGATCCAACTCCGAAATAAAGAGCTGTCACAAGCAGCCATTTCATGGCTGTTGAGACAGCCTCGTTAATCCTCTACAGTTCTGCCGTCAGCTAAGCCGGCCTGTCAGTCCCGCTATTTCCCTATAATAAAAGTCAACGGTCTCGCCTTCCGTGATGTTCCATTCGCTTCTCAGCAGCCCAATGATTTCCTGCAGCTTCCCGATAGCTTTGCCGTAGTGCCCTTGGATCCTGTAGATCTGAGCGATGGCTATAAACGAATCCATATACTTAGGACTTGGCTGAAGCTCATGACTTGCGGCGTAGTACGTTACAGCTTCATCATATCGGCTAAGCTTAGCCATACAGTCTCCACGGGAAGACCAGGCCATCCAGTCCTCCGGATACAGGCCGGTCATTTGCTCCCAAAGCGCCAGGGCCTCCGGCAGGTTCCCCTCTTCCTTGCAGATCATTCCGCCGTATTTCTGGTATAAATGCCCCGGATGGAGCTGATTCAATTGTTCGAGGACTGCTCTGGCCTCAGCACACCGGCCGTCGGCGAGCAGATAATTAAGCAGCCATACATACGCCTGCCAGTAATCCGGGTGTTCCTGCACGAACTTCTGATAATATGCGATCAGCTTATGGGAGTTGGAGAAATTCCAGTCAAACATCACACCATTCTCCGCATCCCGCAGCGCGTTATGATTGCTTTTGCTGTCCGGTGCGGCCAGCAGGGCTTCCTTGGCATAACGGGCAGCTAACTCGCGGTATTCACCAGAGCGGTGAACGTACAGCTGGGCCAGCAGCGTGAGGCAGCGGGATTTCTTGCTGTTATCCTTCAGTTTTTCCAGCAGAAATTGCTCGGCATAGCTGAAATCTTCTGCGGATATGAAACGTTTAGTGCCGATCATATTGCCGATCCGCTCCAGATGCGTATCATCGGTTAAGTCAAACAGCTCATCAATGGTCACACCCAGAATGACAGATAAATCGGGCAGCAGCTGAATATCCGGCAGTGTTATATTGTTCTCCCATTTGGATACAGCCTGTGATGACATATTCAGTTTGGCGGCGAGCTCTTCCTGCGTCATTCCCTTTTGCAGGCGTAATGCCCTGATTTTTTTACCCAGCTCAATACTCATGTAAATAACCTCCAAATGATAATCTTTGCGACTAGTCAATTGGATTATAACTTGCCCGGTATAATATCCCAATGACCGCTTAGTTGAGCGGAGTCACCTACCGGTTACATCTAATATTAGACCTTGAACTTCCCGAGTGAACGCTGCAGCTGCTCCGAGGTTGCTGCCAGAGCGGCGGAAGATTGGGCAGCCTGTTCGATACCCTCCAGCTGCCTTGCCGTAGCGGATACTACCCGGTGCGAATTGGCATTGGTTGTATTCGCGATCTCATTAATGCTGGTCACTGATGCGGTAATTTCCTGAATGCCGGCCGACATCTGCTCTGAGGCTGCGGCCATCTCTTCAATTTGTGTAGAGATTTGGCTGTTGGTCAGCACAATCTGCCTGAAATTGTTCTCGGTGGCGCTGGCGATCTGCAGCCCTGCCTCTACCTCATGCATCATCTGGGCCATGGCATCTACAGAATGCTGCACACTATCCTCCATATGCTGAATCCGTTCGGCGATTTTACCCGAGGACTGGGCCGATTGCTCTGGCGAGCTTACGCACCTCAGCAGCGACTACCGAGAATCCGCGGCCATGCTCGCCTGCCTTTGCCGCTTCAATGGAAGCATTCAAAGCCAGGAGATTAGTCTGTCCCGAAATGGACTTCAGTACCTCAAGAATCCCGGAGATTTCCTGCGATTTGTCGCTCAGCGTACGGATGATGCCGTCCGTCTCGTGCACCTTATGATGTATATTATTCATTTGCCGGACATTGTCTGATACATAGGTGCTGCCGTGCTCGGCTTCGGTCCGCGAATGATAAGCAGCCTGGGCAATGTCCGCCGCACTTTCCGCGATCCGCTGCACGCCGACGGACACTTCTTCCATAGCGGTCAGATTCTCGGCAGCACTTTGTGTCTGAATTTCCGCCCCGCGCGACACTTCTTGAATAACCGCGGCGATTTGTTTCGATTCTCTTTCGGACTGTTCTGTAATTTCCAGAATAGCATTCGTGGACCGGGATACCTTGTCGGCAGTCTGCAGCCCATCCTGTATAAGCTCCTGCAGATTGGTCTTCATTTGGTTGTAGCTTTGCACAAGTTTGCCTATTTCGTCGTGGCCGCGGTCGGTAACCGTTATGGTGAAGTCACCGTTACCTGCATGCTGCAGGGCGGAAGAAATTCTCCCGATTCTTGTGCTCATCAGCCGGATGAACAGCACAATTACTGCAACTGCGATGAGTATGGCCAGGGCCATCATCAGGACAAAATGCTCGATAAATGAAGAGATAATGATCTGGATTAACCCTTGCGGGGCGCCTACGTAGAATATGCCTATGACCTCGCCGCCGGCACTAACCAGGGGCTGATAAGCCGCCTGGTAGATTTTACCGATCACATTAGCCTCCCCGAAGTACTGCTGGCCGCCGCGCAGAACCGTCTCGGCCACAATCTCTGATACAGGCGTCCCCACAGCACGTTGTCCATCAATCATGACATTTGTGGCTACACGCTGATTCTCCTGAAAGACGGTCACTGTATCTCCGGTCATTTCGCCGATTTCGTCGACAAGCTTATCGTTTCCGTTAATGGGGATGTCCCCTTTGTAAAGGGCTCCATCCTTGATCTGCCAGTCTCCGGGATATTTATGCTCAAGGAAGCCGCTGGCCAGCAACAGATCACTTTTCGCTTTTTCTCTGGCGAAGGTTTTGATTCCATCGCTCATTTCGTGGATAACCACAACCATCACGGCCCCTGAAAAAACCAGCAGCACCCCAATCACAATCAGGCTGATCTTCATGCCAATGCTTTTTATTTTCATCCGTTTATCACTTCTCCACTTCCTGTTGCGTCTCTACAGCTGTGTGTATAGGTGTAATTCTTAATCATTTTATCGGCAAAAAGAGTTGTGGAATTTAAAATTTTGATAAATTAAATAGTTTCCAATAGATTACAGCCAGCATAGAAATATACTGATTATATTGCCGCAGCCCAAAACGGCTACGCCATCCTCTTAAGGACGGCGTAGCCGTGTCTGCTCAGGTATATTAAATTATATTGACCGCTTCCTTAACCGAACGAAGTCATCACGCTCTCCGTAACGATCTCCCGCAGCTCAGCTTTTTGTGCCGTGTACTGCATCTGCGTAATGCTTCCGCTCGCAAATCTGGCATCCAGCTGCTGTGTCAGCTGTTTGACCTGCAGGCTGATTACACTGTTAATATTTCCGCCGTTCTCTTCAGCAATAGTCTTCAGTGATTTACCGTCGTACAAAGCATCGTACAGCTCGTCATCCGAGGATGGGCTCAGGCTCAGGGCATCCAGCAGCTCATCCTTATCGGCCACATCCGATGTGGACCATTTGGCAACAGGGAGTGTATGTAATGCAGGCTTGCCCCAGGCCGTTCCTCCGAACGACATCGCTACAATCATTGTTCCGACAATCATTACCCGTTTAATATTCATCCGTTTTATCTTCATGTCTGATTTCCTCTTTTCATGTTTGGTTATATAGGTCAAGGTTCGTGATTTGCGGCGGCTAGTGAACTTCAGCTAAGTACAGTTTACCCGTTAAAACTGAAATGAAGCTTAAGTCTTCTTAAAGATAACCTAAATGTTGGGGAGCATCTGGTTTGTACTACGTCCGGACGGCGGAGAGGATGCATTTCCGGTAAAATAATCTGTATAAGTGCATTCGCCGCATCCGATGTTTGCCCGCAGGCTCCGGCGGTGATTCTATATATACATACCTGAGTTAGCTTCCATGAAAGGGCCCCGCTATGTGGGGTTATCTTGGCCTGCTTCTGTATCTGCGTTATCCTTGAGAGAATACAGCAATCTATTGATCCCAATAAGAAGAAGCGCAAGCGGAAGGATGAGCATCCAATGAAAAAAATTCTGGTCGTCGATGATGAACCGGCCATTGTAAGTGCAATTGCCTATGCGATGCGGCGTGAAGGCTATGAGGTTGAGACCGCCGGTGACGGGGAGGAAGCACTGAGCAAGACGAATACCTTCCGTCCGAATGTGCTGGTGCTGGATGTAATGATGCCGAAGCTGAGCGGGTATGATGTGTGCCGCCGGCTTGAGGACCGTGATGATATCGGAATTATTCTGCTGACGGTTAAAAATGATATTGTCGATAAAATCGTCGGCCTGGAGCTGGGTGCGGATGATTATATGACTAAGCCGTTTGAGATCCGCGAGCTGCTGGCCCGGGTGAAGGCGCTGCTGCGCAGGCTGGAGAAGAACACATCCGAGGTCAAGGGCGAACAGATTGAATACGGCCTCCTGCGGGTGCACCCGGACCGGCGCAGCGCCGAGCTCGGCGGGGAGCAGCTTGAGCTGACGCCGAAGGAGTTCGATCTGCTGCTGCTGCTGCTCTCCCATCCGCAGCGGGTGTATATGCGCGAGGAGCTGCTGGAGCAGGTCTGGGAGATGGATTATGCGGGAGGTACACGTACCGTGGACATTCATATTCAGCGGCTGCGCAAAAAACTGGGCGAGCCCTACCAGAACATTCTCCAGACGGTCTATGGCGTGGGGTATAAGGCGGTACCTGCGGGGAGCTACCCATGAGAATCAGCATCAAGCTGAAGTTCAGCCTGTTCCTGGCGGTGCTGCTCATTCTGGCTGTCAGCGTGCTTAGCTATTTCGTGCTGCGCGGAGTCGAGCGGAACCAGCAGGGTCAGATTGAGAGCAGTCTGGCCCAGCATATTACCACCGTCAATCTGCGTGTGAAGCAGACCTTCTACACCGGAGCGCGTCTGGAGCCGCAGCAGTTCTTGCAGCAGCGGGGGCGGGCGCTGGCTGCCGAGCTGGCCGGGTTCACGGGCCTTGAAGTGACCCTGTACGATATCCAGGGACAGCAGGTGGGTACCTCCGCCCAGGGGGAGCCGGGCCCGGACCGCCCGGATGTCAGTACAGCACTCGGGTACGCGCTGAATAATAAAGTCGCCTATCAGAGTGAAGGCGGGAGGCTGTTCTATCTGGCCCCGCTCCAGGGGCCGGACGAGCAAATGGGCGTGGTGCAGCTGCAATATCCGCTGAAGAATGCGCAGAGCTTCCAGCAGACGCTGCTGAATCTGTTCCTGACGACAGGCGGCGCGGTGCTGGTATTCAGCTTCATCTTCGGTTATCTGTACTTTAACCGCGCTGCGGCTGCCATCGGCCGGCTGAGGCAATCGGCCGAGCAGATCCGCCGTGCCGATTATATTAAGGCTCCGCCGCTGCAGCGCAAGGATGAGCTTGGTGAGCTGGCGGAGGGGATCTTCTTCATGAGCCGGGAGATTGAGAGCAGTATCGCTGCGAAGGACGAGGAGCGGCGCAAGCTGCAGCTGGCCGTGGAGAAGCTGCAGGCGCTGGAGCAGCAGCAGAAGCAGTATATCGGGAATATCAGCCATGAATTCAAGACGCCGCTGACCTCAATCAAGGCATATGTCGATCTGCTGAACATGTACGAAGATGATCCTGAGCTGCTGCATGATGCCAAGATCAGTATCGCCAAGGAGACGCAGCGGCTCTACGAGATGGTTGAGAAGGTGCTGCAGCTGACTGCACTGGAGAAGTATGATTTCGAATCCCAGGCCGGACTGCTGGAGATTGAAGAGACACTGCGCGATATTTGCAGCCGGATGAAGGGCAAAGCGGAGCGCTACGGGCTAACGATTACGCTTGATGTTAAGCCGGCCCATATCTGGATTGATAAAGAGAGCTTCATGCATATCTTCATCAACCTGCTCGACAATGCGATTAAATATAATGTCCCCCAGGGAACCATCCGCCTGCATAGCGAGGTTAAAGACCAGCGGGTATATATTACGGTCCGTGATTCAGGAATCGGCATTCCGGAGGAATCGCGCGACTTAATCTTCGAGCCGTTCTACACCGTCAACCGTGACCGTTCGCGGGCTTCGGGGGGCACCGGGCTGGGGCTGTCCCTGGTACACAATCTGGTGGAGAAGCAGGGCGGCAGCATTACGCTGCTGGACAGCTCCGGCGGGGCCGAGTTTCTGCTGTCCTTTCCCGTGGTGACGGTAGAATCGTTTCCACTGTAAAAGAACTTATATGTGTTGGGGTCCCCGCAAAGTATCTGAGTAACCATCGAAGTCTGGGCATCACTTTGTGGGGGTATTTTACAACTTCGAAACAATCCGGCTGCGGTTTGGAAATAAGTACCCGTTATGCTGGGAGTAACACAAGCTGGAGGGAAACAGAGATGAAGCCTGAACATAAGAGAAGACATGGCAATATGCGGAGAATTCTGATATGCGGTACGGTTCTGCTGTCTATAGCAGGCTGCAGTACGGAGAATACGGAGACGCGGCAGGTGGTCGAGAAGGCCGGCCAGACCATTACAGTGCTCGATAACCGCAGCGAATCGGTCTATACCCAGCTGAAGCTTGCGGGGATTGATAAGATTGAAGGCGTGCGGGGCACAGAATTCGTCAGCGAGGATATGATTGTAGTGAACAAAGAGAACCGCAGTCTTGCTCCGCAGGTAATTGAAGGCCAGGAGCGCTATCCGCGCAACCTCTATCTTCACACGCTCTCTACGGGCGGGGAAACGCCGCTGCAGGAGGGCGAGCAGAATTATGGTGCACCGCTTATGTCTCCGGACAAGACACATTTATTCTACAAAGAGCTGTATGACGCAACAGGCCTCGGCTATATTATGGAGCTCTCCACAGGGAATTCGGTGAAGGCGAGCGGTGCGGAGTTCAGAAGTGAAGAGGGCAGATGGTCGGATAACGGGCATGTGATTTACCCCGATATGGAAGGCAATATTATTAGTGCTGATCTGAACGGCAAGCAGGAGACAGTGCTGGCTACCGGCATCCCCTATGTGCATGAAGTGGTCCAGACCGGCAGCCGGATTCTCTATGTTACAGGGGAGGACAGCCAGCTGAGTGCCTACGATACCGGGACGAAGCAGACGAAAGCGCTGAAAAAAAATGTGATGTGGGCCGTACCGTCACCGGACGGCAGCAGGCTCGCCATCGTGGAGCGGACAGGGCCCGGAGTGATGGTGCTGAAGCTTTGTGACAGTGAGGGCAATGAGCAGTCTGTGCTGGCTACCGGCCAGCAGATCTTCGGCACTGGCTGGTCGCCGGACGGCAGTAAGCTGGCCTATGCAACATCGGCAGCTGGCGCAGCCGACGATCAGGAGGATTTGTTCATCACCGAAGTAGAGACCGGAGAGCAGACACCTGTACTGAATGATATTCACCTGTCCGATCAGCTGCGCTGGAGCCCTTCGGGCAAGAAGCTGCTGGCTTCGGCAACCGTGCTGAAGGACAACGCCTATCAGTTCATAACTTATGTAATCAGCTTATCGTAATGGGTATATAAGATAAGAGGGACGTAAGACTGTAACTAAACAAGCCGCCGGATTGTTATAAGAGCAATAAGCCTTGGCCAATGCAGGCCAGGGCTATTGCTGTACGTATTACGCCTTGAAGTCATACATATGGGGCTGTCCGTAAGGATTGTTGCATACATACATGAATTCTCATGCTTTATATCTTGAACTGCAAACGTTAAGTTTTATTTGCGATAAGAGAACGCCCATAATGATAGAGTAATTGTATTTTATACATTTGAATCCCTGCTATACAGCCGAAAAATTCATTCTATTGTATTTCGTACAATGAAATGAGCTTGAACTGCCTAAATCCTAAGAAACAAGTGTATCCAATACAATGGATTTTAATTTCAGACCGATTTGATCGTAGCTCAAGATCACAGGTTCAAATTATATAGTACATGACTTATATATATCTTAAACCACACTTGACAGGTGGGTTTAAGGGGTATATGATTACAACAATACTTCACCAGTAATTAAATGAACAGTGAAATAATAGATGAGCCGATTGGACCGCCAAAGGCTTCCGCAATTCTCCTGCAACAGGGGGATTTCCGGGAGCCTTTTTGTGTTGCAATGCGGCAGGAAGCGAAGGGAGAGGCAGGATGGACAGCACAGATTGGGAGCGGCTGGAGGAAGCGGATTTCCTGTTCCGCAAGATGGTGCGGAGATTCGTTAAGGAGCGGGACCGGGTGACCGTAGAGGGGATTTCCCTGCCGGGTATGCTGATTCTGCAGAAAATTATCCGTGAAGGAGAACAGCGGCTCGGTGATTTGGCGGAGCAGCTGGATTTCACTTCAGGGGCCATTACGGCGCTTAGCGACAAGCTGGAGGCCGGGGGATTCACCGTCCGCAGACGCAAGGAAGATGACCGGAGAACGGTATTGCTTGATATTACCGCTAAGGGTAGGGAACTGGTGGAGCAGAGCGGCGACATCGGGGCCCGATGTATTACGCTTCTGTTCGAGGGGTTCACGGACGAGGAGCTGGAGCTGCAGAGCCGCTTCTATGAACGGATCATCAGCAATCTGGAAGGATTCTCGGATACCCTGCTGAAGCTGGCGAAACAGAATCTTGATCCGCCTGTTCCGCCCGCCCCTGAGCAGAAGCCGCGGAGAGCTGCGACAGAGACCAAATATCTCAGCTACTGATATAAAGCAGATACCAACAAAACTTAAGCCTATGCTTCCGAAGTGAGTTTTGTCCGAAGTGACTCAAAGAAGCAAATGCTAACAAAACTAAGGTTATGCTTTCGAAGTAAGTTTTGTCCGAAGTGACTCAAAGAGGCAAATGCTAACAAAACTTTAGGAGTGATCAAATGGGACATTCAACAATTTATCCGACAGGGGCAACGGTATACAACCCGGCTAAGGCATGGAGCGGGTACACCGTATTTCAGGCAGGTGAAGAGGGCGTTGTGCTGATCGACATGAGCGGCAAGGAGGTGCATTTGTGGCAGGGGCTGATCGGGTTCCCCGCCAAAATCCTCCCCGGCGGTTATGTGCTGGGCAGCACAGGCAGAAGAGATCCCAAATTCGGCATTCAGGATAATGTCGATCTCGTTCAGGTCGATTGGGAAGGGAATATCGTCTGGAAATACAACAGCTATGAGCATATCGAGGACCCGGGGTATGAGCCGCTGTGGTATGCCCGCCAGCATCATGACTATCAGCGGCAGGGCAATCCGGTCGGGTACTATGCTCCTGGCCTTGATCCTTCGGCTAACAGCGGAACAACGCTAATACTGGCGCATAAGAATCTATACAATCCTGAGATCTCTGACAAGCAGCTGCTGGACGATACGATTATCGAAGTGGACTGGGAGGGTAAGGTGATCTGGGAGTGGAGGGCCAGCGATCATTTTGCCGAATTGGGCTTCGATCAGGCGGCCCGCAATGTTCTCTTCCGCGATCCCAACACCCGTTCCTTCGGGGATCTGGGCGGCGGCGTAGGCGACTGGCTGCACATTAACTCGGCTTCGTATGTCGGGCCTAACAAGTTCTACGATAACGGGGATGAACGCTTTCACCCGGATAATATTATCTGGGATGCCCGTGAAGCCAATATCATTGCTATAACCGATAAGCGGACAGGGGCCATTGTCTGGCGGCTGGGACCGGACTACTCCCTGCCTGAAGTGAAGCATATCGGCTGGATTATCGGCCAGCATCATGCCCACATTATTCCGAAGGGCCTGCCGGGCGAAGGCAATCTGCTGGTATTCGATAATGGCGGCTGGGGCGGATACGGTCTGCCGAATCCGGCTTCACCTTTTGGACAGAAGAATGCGCTGCGTGACCATTCAAGGGTTCTGGAGATCAATCCGGTGACACTGGATATTGAATGGCAATACACCTCCGCAGAGGCAGGCTTCTCCGTTCCGACGGATTCCTACAAATTCTACAGCCCGTACATCAGCTCAGCGCAGCGGCTTGCGAACGGGAACACGCTGATTACGGAAGGTTCCAACGGCCGTTTGTTCGAGGTGACAGCAGAGCATGAGCTGGTCTGGGAGTATATCTCCCCTTACACTGACCGCCGGAATACCAATATGGTCTACCGTTCTTACCGGGTGCCGTACGCCTGGGTGCCGCAGCTGGCGCAGCCGCAGGAGAAGGCGATTGAGCCGGTGGATGTGACCAGCTTCAGAGTGCCTGGTGCTGCGCCAAAGGGTTCAGATTCTGTGGTAAGTGTAGCGACTACGCTGCCGTTCATGGAGGGAGCTGCTTGTGTGGCTACAGCGGATGAGGGGAGCGGCCAGAGAAGCAGCTAGAGCAGGCAAGGGAAATAATAAACGACGAAGAGGTGTGTTGTTTTGAGAAAATCATGGTATAGCTCAGCTTTGCTGTTATTATCCTTATCCCTGGTACTGGTTCTCTCCGGCTGCAGCTCCAAGGGGGATGCGGCAGCGTCGACGGGTACGGACGGCAATAAACAGAAGACTCTTAGGATTAAAATTGCCGATATCAATACGAACCCGGTCTTCCGGGTGGCGCTGGATAAAGGCATCTTCACCAATCATGGCATCGACGCAGAAATCATTAACTTCGGGACGCCGGCAGAAGGTGTGAACGCGCTCTTCATCAATCAGGTGGATGTCGCCTTCGGCGCGGACTTCCCGGTGCTGAATGCGGTGGCCAAGGGGGATTATTCGATTATTGCCTCTGCCGGCCAGGCTACGGATCAGGCTGCGGCGGTATGGAAGCTGTATGTAAGGGACGAAATTAAGTCTGCCGCCGATCTTAAGGGCAAGAACCTGAGCTTCATGCGCGGGACATTCCTGCCGTATCTGTGGGATGAATATTTGAAGGAGCAGGGGATCGCGCTGAGTGAGGTGACGCTGACCGGACAGGGTGCATTCGACGAGGCCTTCATTGCGCTTAAGCAGGGTGATGTGGATGCAGCCTGGTTCAGCGGCTCGGCGCTGGTAGATAAGCTGGCTGCGCTTGAGGGTGTACATGAGCTGACGGATATGTCCAAGACCCCCGTACGTCTGGGAATGGGGCTTGTGGCCGGGAATGCCTTTGTGCAGGCCAACCCTGAAGGAATCGGGCAATTTCTGGCGGCGGTGGATGAAGCATCGGCCTATGCGCAGGAGCATCCTGAAGAAGTGGTTGACCTGATGTTCAAGGAATTGAAGCAGCCGAAGGAAGCTACACTGAAGGACCTGCCGGTTAATCCGTGGAAGGTGGGCTTTACCCAGGCTGCCTATGACAGCCTCGCCGGACAAAAGCAATATATGGTCGACACAGGGATTATCGCGCAGGATTTTGACCTGGACAGCAAGCTTGATCTGGAGCCGCTGAAGCAGGCGCTGCCGGATAAAGTGACCTATACGAAATAACCCAACTTTCAGGAGGTGCCTCATGTCTTTATCAGCCAAACCCTCTGCGGGGCAGCATGCCATTCATATCGAGCAGCTGCGCAAAAGCTACAGTGAGCCGGCAGCCGGGGATGTTCATTATATTATCAAGGATGTGAACCTGGTTATCAAAGGCGGAGAATTCTTCGTGCTGCTCGGTCCGAGCGGCTGCGGCAAGTCAACGCTGCTGAATATGATTGCCGGTTTTGTCTCCAAATCAGGAGGCAATCTGCGGGTGGACAATGTGGAGGTGAATAAGCCGGGCAGGGACCGGGCGGTTGTGTTCCAGCAGGCGGATTCCTCCCTGTTCCCCTGGCTGACTGTGCGGGAGAATGTAGAGTTCGGACTGCGGATGAAGAAGACGGCCAAGGCGGAGCGCCGGGCCATATCAGACCGGTATATCACACTTGTCGGGCTGAAAGGGCATGAGGATAAATTCCCTAAGGAATTATCGGGCGGCATGAAGCAGCGGGTGCAGCTGGCCCGGGTGCTGGCGAATGATCCAGCGATCCTGCTGATGGATGAGCCCTTTGGCGCGCTGGATGCCATGACCCGGCGGACGATGCAGAGGGAACTGGTGCACATCTGGCGTGAGACGCATAAGACCGTTATTTTTGTAACGCATGATATTCAGGAAGCACTGCTGCTGGGGGAGCGGATCGGCATCATGTCTGTCGGCCCTTCCTCCAATATTACCGACATTTACGATAATGCGCTGCCCTTTCCCCGGGATGTGGCTTCGCCGGAATTCTATGCACTCCATAATCAGATCCAGAATCATTTCGAAGAATAGGCCAAGGAGGGAATGCCTGATGAAATGGGTGGAGAAAAAATGGGTCTCCGTCTCCCTGCTGTGGATTGCCGCACTCTGCATCTGGCAGCTTGGCGCCTGGCTTTATGGGCCGGATGTTATTCCCGGTCCGCTGGCCACGCTTAAGGGCGGGCGTGAGCTGGCTCAAGACGGCACGCTGATGCAGTATATCGGTATAAGCTTTTACCGTGTACTTGTCGGTTGGGTGCTCGGAAGCCTGCTGGCTATACCGGCAGGGCTGATCATCGGAAAAGTGAATGGTATCCGCATTTTTGCCGAGCCGTTCCTGAATTTCATCCGCTTCATTCCGCCGATTGCCTTCATAACGCTGTTCCTGGTCTGGTTCGGAATCGGGGAGCAGTCGAAGATCGCGCTGATTATGTACGCTACCTTCTTCATCGTTGTATTAAATACCCTGACCGGTGTCATGTCGGTGGAGGAGGACAAAGTCCGCTCGGCCCGCAGTATGGGGGCAAGTGAATGGCAGATTCTGCTGCATGTCATTGTGCCGGCGACGATTCCGTATATTTTCACCGGCGTACGGCTGGCAATGGGGACCTCCTACATGGCGATTATCGGCGCGGAGATGATTGCCTCGAATGAAGGGGTAGGGTATCTGATCTGGAATTCGCGGCTGTTCTTCCGTACGGACTGGATTTTTGTAGGGCTGTTCTGCCTCGGATTCATGGGCTTCTTCACGGACCGGGTGTTTGGCTGGTTTGGCCGGAAGGTGCTCTACCGTTATGGTGTGGTCAGTGTGGCGGCACGGAGAAGATAAAGTAATATGGTTGGAGCTTGCCGGATACGGCAGCTTGGTTTGGCGCCTTCCCGGTATACCGGGGGCGTTTTTTTTGAGTTTTTATGCTTCGGGGTCCAAGATAGTATCGTTTAATCATCGAAGCCCAAACCTCACTTTGCGGGGTTATTTTGCGGTGGGTACATAAGCAGATTTCTGTGTTTTTGTGTTAACGGGGGAGGTTGCTGATTTACAAATCCTGCTATTTGACTTGATGCCAGGGTAATAATGGGCCTCTATACTTCAGGTGGGCAGCGAACAAGCTTCATTCACACAAGAGCCCGCAAATCAGAAATAGGAGTGATAGGGAAATCATGAAAAAGAGATTTGCACGGTTAATGTCCATGGGTCTGCTGCTGTCCTTGCTCGTCCTGTTGCTGGCCGCATGTGCCAACCCGGAAGCCAAGGCTGATGAAGGTAACGGCAGCACTGCAGAGCTGAGTCTAAGCGACATTGAAGCTGAAGCTGCCAAAGAAGGTTCCGTCGTCAGTGTGGGCATGCCGGATTCCTGGGCCAACTGGAAGGATACCTGGAGTGATATTACGGGGAAATACAGCATTACACATACCGATACAGATATGTCGAGCGCGGAGGAAATTGCCAAGTTCGAAGCTGAGAAAGATAAACCTACAGCAGATATAGGCGATGTAGGTATCGCTTTCGGTCCGGTTGCGGTCGACACCGGCGTTACCCAGCCTTACAAAACCTCCTACTGGGATGAAATCCCCGACTGGGCCAAGGATAAGGACGGGCACTGGGTAGTCGGCTATCAGGGCAGCATCGCCTTCCTGACCAACACCAAGCTGGTGGCTAATCCGCCTAAGAGCTGGGAGGACCTGAAGAACGGCAGCTATAAAATCATCGTGGGCGATGTCACCAAAGCGGCCCAGGCGCAGATGGCTGTGCTTGCGGCAGCGATCGCCTTCGGCGGGGATGAGTCCAATATTGAGCCGGGGCTTGCCTTCTTCGAGGATTTGGCAAAGAAGGGCCGCCTCTCTAACGCTGAGGCTTCACTGGCGAACATTGAGAAGGGCGAAGTGGAGGTTACCCTGCTCTGGGATTTCAACGCTTTGAACTATAAGGACCAGATCGATAAGGACAGCTTTGACGTTGCCATTCCGAAGGAAGGCAGTGTCGTGAGCGGATATGCGACCATCATCAACAAATGGGCGCCGCATCCGAACGCCGCCAAGCTGACACGCGAGTACATTCTCAGTGATGAAGGCCAGATCAATCTGGCTAAAGGGTATGCCCGTCCGATCCGTGAGAGCGTTAAGCTGCCGGACGATGTAGCAGCCAAGCTGCTTGCACAAGACGAATACGCCAACGTGAAGCCGGTAGGCGACTATAAAGTGTGGGAAGAAACCGCCAAGACGATTCCGCAGCTGTGGCAGGAACGGGTGCTGGTACACCTGAACTAACTGCATGTACAGGTAATTAATGATGGGCGCCTTGCTGTATCCGGGGCGCCCGCTTGCTATTCTATGAGAGAGGGGAACGCCCCGGAATGAAACAACGACAACGCAGTCTGCTGCTGGCCCTGGCCCCGTTTGTGCTGATGGTACTGGCTTTTCAGGTGGTCCCCATCTTCTCGATGCTCACCGGCAGCCTCCGCAGCGCTGGCGGAGCAGGCTTCACGCTGGGCAACTATGTGCATGCGCTCAGCAGCGCCTACTACATGCAGGCCATCAAGAACAGCCTGCTGATCTCGGTGCTCTCCAGCCTGATCGGGCTGGGGGTGGGACTGGCCTGCGCGTACTGCATCACGCGTTTTGCCCCGGCGGTGCGCGACCGGCTGCTGATGCTTTCGAATATGACCTCGAACTTTGCAGGGGTCCCGCTGGCATTCGCCTACATTATTCTGCTCGGCAATAATGGCGTATTCACCCTGCTGTTCAAGCAGTGGGGCTGGAATGTGTTTGACGGCTTCAACCTGTACAGCTGGACCGGTCTGATTCTGGTCTATGTGTACTTCCAGATTCCACTGGCATTACTGCTCTTATATCCGGCGTTCTATGGCATCCGGGAGCAGTGGAGGGAAGCGGCATCCTTGCTGGGGGCAAGCCCGTGGCAGTTCTGGAAGACGGTCGGCCTGCCGGTGCTCTCCCCTGCCATCTTCGGGACGCTGGGGATTCTCTTTGCCAATGCCATGGGCGCGTACGCCACCGCCTATGCGCTGGTTGGCGGCAACTATAACCTGCTGGCTGTGCGCATCGGCTCGCTGGTGGCGGGCAATGTTGTAACCCAGCCGGAGATGGGCAGCACGCTTGCCGTGCTGCTGGCATTAAGCACACTGCTGGCCGTATTCCTGAATCAGCGGATGGTGCGGCGGATGGAAGGCTTCAGCGCTGCGGGGCCAAGAAGGCGTGAACGCAGCGGCGCCGGGGCGGGGAAGACCCGCTGGCGTATAGCCCGGGAGGAGGCAGGAAGATGAACACATCTAAAGCGGGGGCAGGCCCGCGTTCCTTCATGCTCCTGCTGATGGTCTATCTGCTGCTGCCGCTGGTAGCGACAGGGCTGTATGCTTTTGCCCGGGACTGGCAGAATACCCTGCTTCCGGAGAGCTGGACGCTGGAATGGTTCAGCGGAATGTTTCAGGACAGCCGGTTTCTGGAGGCGCTCTGGACCTCCCTGTATTTGTGTGTAATCAGCGTTGTGCTCAGTCTGGTTGTCATGCTGCCGGCTGTTTTTGTGATTACGGTATATTATCCGCGCTGGGAGAGCTTCATGAAGGGGATTGTTGTTCTGCCTTACGCCGTTCCCGGAGTGGTGGCTGCGGTGGGGCTGATCCGCGCTTATTCCTCAGGCCCCTTTAATATTTCCGGCACTGCTTATTTGCTGATCGGGGCGTACTTTGTGGTCGTCCTTCCATATATGTATCAGGGTATCCGCAACAGCCTGCTCAGTGTATCCGCGGTGGAGCTGCTGAATGCCGCTGAGCTGCTGGGAGCCAGAAGACGTACGGCCTTCCTTACTGTGATTTTGCCGAATATCTGGCCTGGCGTCATCGTATCTGCACTGCTGTCGTTCTCGGTGCTGTTCGGGGAGTTTGTGCTGACCAATATGCTGGTCGGGGGCCATATCCAGACGATTCAGGTTTATTTGTACAAGCGGGTGGGGGAAAGCGGCCATTTGGCCAGCGCGATTGCAATCTCTTATTTTGTCTTTATTCTGCTGCTGTCGGCGGTGCTGATGAAGCTCGGGCAGAAGATCGGAAGACTGTCCAAGTAAGGGGAAGCCGAATTCAGCTTATGTGAGGAGGATATAGAATGAATGATTATCTGAAGCTGCAGGGGATCCGCAAGCATTTCGGCCAAGCCCCGGTGCTGGATGGTGTAGATTTGAGCGTGAGTGAGGGGGAACTCGTTACATTGCTGGGTCCTTCGGGCTGCGGCAAAAGCACGCTCCTGCGCTGCATCGCCGGGCTTACAGAGCTGGACAGCGGCAGCATTGTGCTTGCCGGCAGGGACATGACCGGGCTGCCGCCGCGCAGCCGGGATGTCGGCATGGTGTTCCAGTCGTATGCGCTGTTTCCCAATCTGACCGTCAGTCAGAATGTGGAATACGGCATGCGCATGCGCGGGGTAGCTCCTGCAGCGCGGCGCGCCCGCAGTGCAGAGCTGCTGGCGATGGTGGACCTGGAGGACAAGCGGGATGTCCACCCGCAGTCCTTATCCGGCGGACAGCAGCAGCGCGTGGCGCTGGCCCGCTCGCTGGCCGTCCAGCCCAAGCTGCTGCTGCTGGATGAGCCGCTCAGCGCGCTGGACGCCCGAATCCGCAAGAATCTGCGCGCGGAAATCCGTGATATTCAGCGGCGGCTCGGCATGACGACGCTGTTCGTCACGCATGATCAGGAGGAGGCGCTGATCATGAGTGACCGGATCTGCATCATGAACCAGGGACGGATGGTTCAGGAGGGCTCGCCGGAGCAGCTGTACACAGCGCCGCGCACGGAGTTCGCTGCCCGGTTCATGGGCAGCTATAATGTGCTGAGCCGGGCAGAGGCGCTGGCGCTCTTCCGCAGAATCGAGAGCCGCGCCGACCGGTTCGCCATCCGCCCGGAATCGGTAACCCTGCTGGCTGCAGGTGAGAGGGTTCAGGATGATGCCGACGGCTTGATCGATGTGCACGGAGAGGTTCAGGCGGTATCTGTTCTTGGCAGTATCATCCGGGCCACGGTTGTGGCCGAGGGGATCGCCTTAACCGTCGATCTGCTGAACGACGGGCGCTGGCTGCGGGTCCGGGAAGGGGACCGCGTTACCCTGCTGCTGGACCCGGCACAGCTGCTGCATCTGGAGCAGGAAGGGGCTTGATTTCTTAGACTGGCTGGATAGGGGCTAGATAAGGGCTGATAAAGGCTGAATAAAGGTTGCATGCGGGTTAAATACGGGCTAGGTCGGTGTGCAAGACCTGCAGCGGCTCCGGTCTGCAATCCGTTCTATTCAAGTGGCGCTATGGTATAATGGGGGAATGTATGAGCAGACACGAGCAAGATGAACAGGAAGGAGCAGTCCCCCTATATGGAAGTAACCGCGCAGGAAGTAGCGGAGTGGATGGTTAAGGAAATTAAGTTCACGGGAACGTTGTACCAGACCGCTGCGATTGAATATGTGAAGGCGAATTTCGGCGAAGAGTTTGTATTCGTGAACGAGAACGGCAATGCCTCGTTGTCCAAAGAAGTGAAGAAGGCATTCCGCAAGCTGCACGGCGGCAGAATCGCCTGGGACCGTGACGGATTTCTGTGGGCCTGGACTTAAGCCCCGCATAGCGGCTTAACGGAAGCAACTGAATCTATATGAGCAATAAGAAGGAGCACCGCTGTTACAGCGGCGCTCCTTCTGGCTTATTTGTGGGATCGGCAGGTACAGATCGACAGGTATAGGGAGCTCGTCAGGCTAGGGTAACCACTACCCGTGCAACCCGCGTACCTGGTGTAATTATACAACCCTTGCTAACCGTGCAACCCATACTATTGGTGTACCCGCACAATTCGAACTACCGAAGTAACTGCGTGACCCGCAAACCTGCAGATCCACGAACCCGCACACCCCACACTATCGGTGTACACGCGTAACTCTCACTACCCGCACTACCGGAGCAACTGTGTAACCCGAGCAACCCGAGTAACCCGAGTAACCCAAACTATCGGAATACCCCGCCCAAGGTTATAGCTGCGTGCCCCTCTGCTATAGCTGTACTCGGTTACGGCCCCAGTCCCTGTCTGTGAATAAGTGGAAAAAGAGCATTTAATCAGCCGGAATTAGACGATTCCGGGAGGTTAGTTGGAAATAATACACTTAATATACCGGACATAGCCAAATGGAGTCGAAATTAGAGTGAATAGATGTCATTTATCCAACTAATTTCGTTTATCCGGTTAACGTCCAGGAATTAAGTGACGTTTTTCCACCTGTTTTCCCGTCTGTTAGGTGAACCGTGAGCCGGTAGGCGTGTCCTGGTTACGGGAACGGCTGTATTAATGTGAGTGATGCCCTTCTGCAGAACGAAGCGGACTGAGAAGCCTCTATTTGTCCAATAAACTCAGAATATGAGCTGATGCGGACTGAGTTTCCGTTATTTTGTCCATTTGAGCTCAAAAGAAGGCCGGTTCAGTCATATAAGGGATTCTGAGTCCGGTTAGCGTGCAATTTCGCCGGATTTGAACAAATAGCGGAATTTCAGTCCTTCTGACGTATGAATATCTTCGCACTGCCCAAAGCCTGGCCTATTCCTAGCCCTTGCCCCGGCTCTGCTACACAGGAACCTCCCGGCTGCTCTTCTCCATCGGCGATTTGCAGAGCGGGCAGGGCTTGGAGGCCAGGTGGTCCTCCGCTCCGCCCGCCTTGACCCGGGTCCAGCCCGGGCAGGCCTTGCCGGTGCATTTCCATACCGGAACGGTATGCGTTCTTACCGGCGCTGCAGCTGAGCCTGCGCCGGAACCTGAACCCGAAGCGTAGCCGCTTCGCGTAACAGCACTTCTGCTTCCGGCAGCCGGTGAAGATGCAGTAGAGGCCTGCGGCCCGGCTGCGCTGCGGAAGGCGGAGAGCATGAAGCGCGAGACCTCCGCCTTCTTGCCCCGGTGCCGGGCGGGGGAGCTGATGAACAGCTCCTCCTTAGCCCGGGTCACGGCCACATAGGCGAGCCGGCGCTCCTCTTCCAGCGCAGCCATCCCCGCCTCCGCTGCGGCCCGTCCGGCCGCAGCGCTAATAACAGTTACGGAAGCCTTGCCGGGCTTCCGGTCCTTGAGCCGGAGGTCTTCCAGCGCAGAGCTATGGGGCAGAATGCCCTCGGAAGCTCCGATCAGGAAGACTACCGGGAACTCCAGCCCTTTCGACTTGTGAATCGTCATCAGGGCTACCCGGTTGCCTTGCTCCTTGAGGCCAGGCTGACGGCTCTGTTCATTGCGCTCGGTGACGTTGTCAATGAATTCAAGGAACAGCGGAATGGTGCCGAACCGCTCCGCCGAGGCCTCCAGCTCATCGAGCATCTCCTTCAGCGTCTCCCGGTGCAGGGTCGCCTGATGCCGTTCATTAGCTTCGATGAAGTGGTCGTAGAAGACCGTGCGGATCTGGCGGATCGCCTGCAGCGGAGTCAGCTCGCGCAGGCCGCGGATCAGGTCCAGCCGCTCGCGCAGCTTCACGCCCTTGAACTCCTCCATGCCCGGCATGGATAAGAGATGAATCAGCGGGCCCTGCTTGGCCTGGACCGCCTCCATACGGCGGATGTGGTCCATCCCCTTCTCCCGACTCATGTACAGGGTCGGAAGGATGTTCTCCATCGCGGCGAAGTTACGGCGGTTCAGGGACAGGCGCAGATGATCCAGCACCGGGGAGATCAGCCAATGCTCGTAGAGCAGCTGGCCCTCGCCATAGTCAACATAAGGAATATCGCGCAGCAGCAGCAGCTCCAGGATCGCCCGGTTGCTGCTCGTGGCCCGGTAGAGCAGTGCGTAATCGCGGTATTCCCGCGCACCGCTGGCGATTTCCCGCTCGATGTGCTCCACAATTTGCCCGGCTTCTTCATCGGCGGTCTGCGGGCGCAGGTAACGCGGAGGTTTGCCGCTGCTTTTGGCGGCCTGCAGGGTTTTGGTCCGGCGGCGTGTATTATGGCGGATAATTCCGTTCCCGAGGCCGATAATTGCCGGCCCGGAGCGGTAATTAACCGTCAGGGTGATGACTTTAGCACTGGGATAGAGCTTCTCGAATTCGAGAATGAACTCGCTGCGTGCACCGTTGAAGGAATAGATCGTCTGGTCATCGTCACCGACGACCATCAGATTGTTCTGCGGGTGGGCGATCATTTTGACCAGCTCATACTGCAGCGCATTCGTATCCTGGAATTCATCCACCATGACATACTGGTATTTCTGCTGCAGCTCATGGAGAAGCGCCGGCTGCTCACGGAGCATACGGTAAGCGATCAGCAGCACATCATCGAAATCGATCTTGAAATTGTCAGTCTTCCACTGCTCGTACCGTGCAAGAATAGCCTTCATTTCCTTCTCGGCTTCCGTAGTCTCCGGCAGATTCTCCGGCAAGCCCATATTCATCTTGCAGGAGGAGAGCAGCGTAAGCAGATTCTCCGGCGGATAGGCATCCTTCGGCAGGCCCAGCTCGCGCATAATCTGCTTCAGCAGAATGTGCTGGCGGCGGGTCTCATGAAAAATATCCTGCCGCAGCCCCTGCCGCCGCAGGAAATAGAGGAAGAATGAGTGGAAGGTGCGGGCCTGCAGGCGTGCCGCATCGCCTTCGTCCACACCCGGCAGCAGGGCAATCCGCTCGCGCATCTCAGCCGCTGCCTTGCTGGAGAAGGTCAACAGCAGCAGGCGGCTGGGGGCAATGCCGCGAACAGACAGCAAATACCCGGTTCTGCAGATCAGCACCGAGGTTTTGCCGGAGCCCGCTCCTGCCAGCGTCAGCAGCGGCCCGAGATGATGCCGCACCGCTGCGATCTGCGGCGGATTAAGCAGAATGCCGCCTTGCTCCAGCCTGCGGAAATAAGCCGCATCACTATCTCCCGGCTTCACCGCTTCAAGGCTGGTGCGGGCCGAAGCTACGCTGGCCTGTGGTATATTCTCGCCGGTAGCACCGAGCGGTATATTATGAAATATTAGCTTGTTCATTTTAGATCACCTTCATTTATCTCTATATAATTACTCTGTGGAGCAGAGTCTCCACTGATAACACGGCAAGCTCTATTCTACTGTATTTCTTCAGTCTATTTACCTGCGCGGCAGCTCATTGTACATGATTTTCCGCTTAAAGGTGAGACTTCCGGCGCCGCTAGCATCATACAGCTCAATCTATCACATTAGTTTAATTTTTAGCAGAACTATAATATACCACCATCCGCCCGCCGCTGTCCCGGATATCTTTTGCAGGAGGAATTAGAGCTGCCCCGGTACGCACGGAGACCCAAATAATGTCCTATTTTAGCCAATCAACGTTTCATAACAAGGAAGAATACATTTGTTAAGATAATAATGAAAACGGATACAAGAACAGAAAATCTCATGATTCGACAGGAAAGGAGATTAAATGATGAGAGAAACGGGTGTCAGCCGCTTGACCAGCCGTGTGTTTTTTATGGGCCCGGCACTTGCAGTGTTTGCAGGCATTATTCTGATCCCGATCAGCATGAGCGTGTACTACAGCTTTTTCCAGTGGGATGCCATCTCGGCGAAGATCTTTATTGGGCTTGAGAACTACCTGCGCCTGCTGCAGGACCCGGTCCTCTGGATTTCACTGAAGAATTCCCTGCTTCTGACACTGGGAGCATTAATGATCCAGCTGCCCGCAGGCCTGTTCCTGGCGATTATCCTTTCTTACAAGCTTAAGGGTTCAAACTTTATGAAAACGATTTACTTTACACCGGTCATGCTTTCTACAGCTGTGCTGGGTATTCTCTGGGGGCAGATCTATGACCCGAACTTCGGGCTGCTTAACAGCCTGCTGGATAACCTGGGTCTCGGGCAGCTGGCGCATGCCTGGCTGGGGGAGCAGTCGACGGCGCTCGGGTCAGTAATTGCTGTGGTGGCCTGGCAGTTTATCGGCTTTTATATCGTGGTCTTTTATGCGGCGCTGCAAAATATTTCCGATGAGGTGCTGGAGGCGGCTAAGGTGGAAGGAGCCAGTGAATGGCGGATCATCCTGCGGATTCAGATTCCCCTGATTTGGCCGATCATTACGTTCACGGTCCTGAACTGCGTTATTAACTCGCTGAAATACTTTGACCTCATTTATATTATGACCGGAGGAGGACCAAATAATTCCAGCGAAGTGATTGCCAGCTACATGATGAAAAATGCCTTCAAGCTGATGGACTATGGTTACGGAAGTACCATTTCAAGCTTCCTGATGTTATTCGGCCTGCTGCTTGCCCTGATAATTTCCAAAGGGCTGGGCCGGGTCAACGCCAGATTCCAGTAACATGCAGAAAGGAGAATATAGGTGGACGGTACAGGAGTTATTTTGAAGCAGCGTCAGCTGGGCTTGAAGCTAAGACAGAAATCCGGCAGCCGCAAGGGGGCAGTAAAGCTTGTTCTTTATCTGATTCTGCTGATTCATCTGGTTTTCACCGGGTATCCCTTCGTCTGGATGGTAATCTCGGCCTTCAAGAGTGATAAGGAGTATTTCGCCAACCCTTGGGGCCTGCCAACGGAATGGCATTTCGAGAATTTTGCCAAAGCGTGGAATCAGGGCATCAGCAGTTATTTATTCAACAGTCTGTATATTACGCTGTTCTCGGTACTGGGTCTGCTTGTAGTGTCTACACTGATCGGCTATTATCTTGCTGCCCGCCCGTTTAGGGGCTCGGGGCTGCTGCTGGGGATGTTTTTCCTGGGGATGCTGATTCCCGTGCACAGCACTTTGATTCCGCTCTTCATTATGGCGAATGCGGCAGGCGCTTATGACACGTTCTGGTCCTTATTTTTCCCGTACATCGGGTTTAATCTGCCGGTAGCCGTATTTCTGTCCCACGCCTTCTTCAAGGATGTGCCCAAAGAGATTGAGGAAGCGGCTGTGGTGGACGGCTGCAGTATATACCAGAGCTTTTTCCGGATTTATTTCCCGCTGGCGAAGCCGGTTCTGGCGACCGTTACCATCGTATCGTTCTTCAGTATTATGAATGATTTCGTCTTCCCGCTGGTGATGGTCTCGAAAGAAGCTTTGAAAACGCTCCCGATCGGGCTGATGATGTTCAAGGGGAATTTCAGTGCCAGCTATTCCTTGATCAGTGCGGCCCTGGTCATCACCACAACGCCGATCATAGTGATGTACATGTTCCTGCAAAAATATGTGCATAAGGGAGTCGTAGCGGGAGCAGTGAAAGGTTAGATTGCACAGGACATTCATTCTATTAAATATAAGGAGGAATCACCATGAAGAATAAATTAGCAATTCTGCTTGTATTAGTAATGCTCACATTAACCGGCTGTTCCGGCAAGAACAACGTGGATACGGCAGCCGGAGAACCGGCGGAATCTGTTACTAAGCTGACGATGTGGAGCATGGAAACCAGAAACCGGGAGATTATTGAGAAGTCCATCAATGAATTTAATACCGCTCACCCGGATATCCAGATTACTGCCGAATATTTCGAGGATGAAGCCCTGAAGACCAAGATGAAGGTAGCGATTGCCGGGAATCAGGTGCCCGATATCATTACATACTGGAGCGGCGAAACCTTTGATACACTGGTGGCCACGAGTATGCTGGGGGATATTACGGAGCAGCTAAGCAGCGACGCGGATTTCAAGAATAATGTCCTGCCCGGAGGGCTGGAGACCTTTACGTATGACAGCAAAACCTATGCGATTCCCGTACTGTTCAGCGGCGTGAGCCTCTGGTATAACAAGGAGATTTTTGCGGACAACGGGCTGACCCCGCCGGCTACTTATGATGAGCTGCTGGCTGTGGTGGATCAGCTGAATGCCAAGAACATCACACCGATCACGATTGCCGGTAAAGACCGCTGGCCGGTATTGCACTGGTTCTCTTATCTCGCACAGCGGGTCGGCGGAACAGAGCCTTTCGAGAAGGCGAAGAGCGGAGAAGCGGACTTCACCCAGGACAGCTTTGTTAAAGCGGGCGAACTGCTGAGGGAGCTGGCGATTGATAAAAAAGGTTTTGTAAACGGATTCCTGGGTCTGGATTATGCTGCAGCCGAGTCATTGTTCGTGAACGGGAAGGCAGCGATGTACCTGCAGGGCGAGTGGGCTATGGACTCCTTCCTGGATGATAATTTTGCCGACAAAGTTGGGTTTGTGCCGTTCCCGTCTGTAGCCGGAGGCAGCGGCAGCGTAAATATCTATCATGGCGGCTTTGGGGCGGGGATGGCCATCTCCTCCAAGACCAATCAGGAGGCTGCATATACAGCGATCCGGTTCCTGACCGATTCCGCGCAACGAAAAGAAATCAATGAAGGCGCGAATATCAGTCCGATGAAAAACCCCGGTCTCGATGAAGCTAATATGAAGCCGCTGGCTTATGAATATGACAAGTCCATCAGTGAGAATCTTGAAGGCTTCTTCGGCTACTACGATCAGGTGCTGGATGCCAAACGGGCGGATCAATTCCTCAATTCGGTCGGCTCGATCGTCGGGCAGGAAAGTGCTGATGTGAAGGAAGAGCTCGCCAAAGTCAAATAATAGAGCAGGAGGTATGAACTGTGCCGCTTATCCGCAATCCCATCTTGCCCGGCTTCAACCCGGACCCGTCGGTTATCCGTGTGGGAGAAGATTATTATATTGCCACCTCGACGTTCGAATGGTTTCCCGGAGTCCAGATCCATCATTCGCGGGACCTGGTACATTGGCAGGTCATTACCCATCCGCTATCCCGCACCAGTCAGCTGGATATGACCGGGAATCCCGACTCCGGCGGAGTCTGGGCGCCTTGCCTGAGCTATCATGAGGGAACCTACTACCTGGTCTACACGGATGTGAAAAGCCATATGGGTCCGTTCAAGGACACCCATAACTATGTTGTCACTGCGCAGGATATCAGAGGCCCTTGGTCGGAGCCGGTCTATCTAAACAGCAGCGGGTTCGATCCATCCCTGTTTCATGAAGAAGACGGAAGCAAATGGGTCGTGAACCTGACCTGGGATCACCGGAAGGGCCGTAATCCGTTCGGCGGTATCGTAATTCAGGAATATTCGGAAGAGCGGAAGGAACTGGTCGGACCCATCCGTAAGATCTTTGACGGAACCTCCCTTGGTTTGACCGAAGGGCCGCATATTTACAGGGCGAACGGCTATTATTATCTGCTCACCGCTGAAGGCGGAACCCGGCTTGGCCATGCGGCTACTGTAGCCCGTGCGAAGACATTATTCGGCCCGTATGAAGCAGACCCGTCCGGCCCGCTGCTGACCTCCAGAGACCAGCCGGAGCTGGCCCTGCAAAAGGCGGGGCATGCCTGCCTGCTGGAGACCCCGCAAGACGGCCTGTACATTGTCCACTTATGCGGGCGTCCGCTGCGTCCTTCCGGCAGCTGCACTCTGGGGCGAGAGACAGCCATCCAGAAATGTGAGTGGACGGAGGACGGCTGGCTGGCCCTGGCCGGCGGCGGCTCAGCGCCTGAGGTGCTTGTGGAAGGCCCGCAGGTGGAGGAGCACATCTTCGAAGAAGAGCCGGAGACGGAGCACTTCACCGGAGGGGCCTTCAGCATCCACCTGCACTCTTTGCGCGGTCCGGTAACTGAGGACTGGGCAACAGTGAACGAGCGTCCCGGCTTCCTGCGGGTATACGGCAGGGAATCGCTGTATTCCAAGCATAAGCAGAGCCTGATTGCCCGCCGCCAGCAGTCCTTCGGGGCCGAAGCGGAGACAGCGCTGGAATTCGCACCGGAGAGCTATCAGCAGATGGCGGGACTGGTCTACTACTACAATACCAACAACTATTACTATTTGTTCCTCAGCCGGGATGAGCAGGCCGGGTTATCCGTCGGCATCATGTCGAGCAGCCGGGGAGTATACGATGAGCCGCTGGCCGCTCCGGTTTCCACCCAGGGCTGGACGCGCTGCCACCTGAAGGCGGTGATTGATCATGAGAGCCTGCAGTTCTATTATTCCAAGGACGCTGTGGAGTGGCAGCCGGTTGGCGGTACGCTGGATGCGGCCACAATCTCAGATGAGAATGCCGAATGGGTGAAGGATGGCTTTGCTCTGGACCAGGGCTTTACCGGCGCCTTCCTGGGCATCTGTGTTCAGGATCTGAGCGGGCGGCGGCTGCATGCCGACTTCGATTATTTCACCTACCGGGAGACCGGACACATCACTGATAAGGATAAGGAGAACACATAATGACTGCTAAGATGATGAATGCCGCTGTAATGAATCAACCGCTTGATATTGAACTCAGGCAGGTCCCTATTCCTGTACCGGAGGATGATGAGGCGCTGGTCAAGGTTTACTGTATCGGGATCTGCGGCTCGGATGTTCATTATTATGAACACGGGCGCATCGGCCGTTATGTAGTGGAGAAGCCGATCATCCTGGGGCATGAGCTGGCGGGGCAGGTCGTATCCGTCGGGGCTGCAGTAACGAATGTAGCCGCCGGAGACCGTGTAGCGGTAGAGCCGGGTGTGACCTGCGGACGCTGTGAGCACTGTAAATCTGGCAGATATAATCTTTGTCCGGATGTGGTGTTCATGGCCACCCCGCCGGTGGACGGGGCCTGGGCTGAATATGTAACCGTCCGCAGCGACTTCCTGTTCAAGCTTCCGGACAGCATGAGCTATGAGGAAGGTGCGCTTCTGGAGCCGTTGTCTGTAGGCATGCATGCCATGATCCGGGGCAAGGTCGGTCCGGCTGACCGCCTGCTGATTACAGGGCTGGGCCCGATCGGCCTGCTGGCGGTGCAGGCTGCCCGGATATACGGTGTGAACGAAATCTATGCCACGGATATCGTGCCGTTCCGCCAGCAGCTGGCGCTCGAGATGGGGGTTACTGCAGTTCTGAATCCGCTCACGGAGGATGTGCAGGCCCGGCTGGAGGAGCTTACCGGAGGACAGGGGATCGATGTGGTTGTAGAGACCTCTGGCAACGGCAAGGCAGTCGCCAGTACCGTATCCACAGTCAAGCGCGGCGGACGGGTTGTGCTGGTAGGCATGCCGGCGGTATCCGAGGTGCCGGTGGATATCAATACCCTTATCGATGCCGAACTGGATGTATACGGATTGTTCCGGTACGCCAATACGTATCCGGCAGCGATTCAGGCCCTGAGCCGCCCCGGGATTGATATTGAAAAAGTAATTACCCACAAGTATGATTTAAAAGATACCCGGGAGGCGGTAGAAATGGCCCGGACGCAGAAGGATACCAGCATTAAAATCATGATTTATCCAAATATGTAAACCAGTATGCACAATCCTATTTCCGGTATCAGGGGAATAGGTTTTTGTGTATCTGCATCACGGGGGGATTACCATGAGACTGCTGAGAATGCTT
This sequence comes from Paenibacillus sp. MMS20-IR301, assembly GCF_032302195.1. Taxonomy (NCBI): domain Bacteria; kingdom Bacillati; phylum Bacillota; class Bacilli; order Caryophanales; family Paenibacillaceae; genus Paenibacillus; species Paenibacillus sp. MMS20-IR301. Next base: position 5,468,205 of record NZ_CP135275.1, on the reverse strand, counting down.
GGCCTCGACCAGACCAAAGGACAGATATTTGTAGGGTTTATAGTGATGATGGCGCTGGTTCTGTCCTTAATGATGGGAAGCCTCTACTTTCTGCTCTCCAAGGTTCAGAAGGACAATGCCGCCCGCTATATGGATGAGATTGCCGTACAGGTCAGCGGCCGCATGGAATCCCTGCTCAACGAAATTAATGTAGTAACGCTCCAGCTGGCGATGGATGAACGGCTTCAGGATGTGCTTACTAATGAACGGCAGGGGGACAGGACCGTTTATGCTGAGATTATGAAGCTGCGGAAAATCCTGATCGACAAGACGGCCTATTCTGATCATATCGGTGAAATAGAGCTGTTCTCGGCGCATGGCAGTATCTATCCTATTGTAGACAAGAAGATTGAGGACAGGGTCGGGGCTGCTTATGTCCAGGCCGCTGACGATATCCACCAGGCCGGGGCGATTGTCTGGATCGGGCGTGATCCGGAAGATCCCGGTTACCTGCTGGCCGTCCGCCAGGTCCGTCTGGAGAAGCTGGAATATGCATCAGGCGGGTATCTCGTTATCCGGATCAAGCCTTCCCTGATTAATTTCATCAGTAAGGATGTGGCCAAGGCGGAAGGCAGCGTCATGAGCCTGCTGGATGCGGAGCATAACCTGATTTCGGCCGATAAGGATGCGGGATTCCTGTACACTGCCGGGAACTCCAGGCTCCGTCAGGACGATTATGTGACTATTGAGAAAACAATCGGCTCCGCCAACTGGCAGCTCCAGATCAGCGTTCCCAAGAGAACGCTTACAAAGGATATCTATTTCTTCAAGGATGTGCTGCTCTGGTCGGTCATTCTTAGCAGCATCATGTTTGCGGTCTTATCCTATTATCTCTCCCTGCTGATTACCTCTCCGATCAAAAGGCTTACCCGTGTAATCCAGAAGGGGAAAATCGGCAGTCCCAGGGAGAATCCGGAGCTGTACTTTAACCGTGAGGTCAATCAGCTCAATCTGAAGTACAACCAGATGGTGCGTGAGATCAACCATTTGATCAAGTCGGTGTATGAGAAAGAGCTGATGAAGAGCAAAAGTGAGATCAAGGCGCTCCATTCCCAGATTCATCCCCATTTCCTGTTCAACACCCTGGATTCCCTGTATTGGGCCCATATTGTCAAAGGGGAACAGGAGCTGGCCGGAACTGTCATACGGCTTGCTGATCTGTTCCGCTACAGTATTAAGACCGCCGGAGCAGACGGGTTCGTATCGGTCAGGGAGGAGCTGGAGCAGGTCAGGCGTTATGCCGACATTATGAAGATGCGCTGGCATGAGCGGGTTGAAGTTGAGATTCAGGCTGATCCTGCCCTGGCGAATGTGCGTATTCCTAAGCTGACCATCCAGCCGCTTGTTGAGAATGCGATGATTCACGGAATCGAGCCTATGGAGCACAGCGGCAAAATCAGGCTGCTGGTGCATGAATCAGCAGAGGCTATCACCTTCAACGTGCAGGATAACGGCGTAGGCATAAGTGCAGACAGGCTGAAGATGATCCGGGAACGTCTCTCTAACCGGATGAATATTGAGTTCATGGCTGACGGGGACGGGAACGTGAACGGCATAGGAATGTTTAATGTATGCAAGCTGATTCAATTACATTATGGGGAGCAGTACGGAATTTCTGTCGATAGCGTTCCGGGTGAAGGGACCTCGGTGGTATTGAGTATTCCCCGGAGCACGGGAAGGGGGCTGGAGGTTGATGGGGACGTCAATTTTGGTAGCTGATGATGAGTATAATGCAAGAATGGGTGTCTCTTTCACGCTGCGGCAATGGGGCGAGGAGCTGCTCCGGGTGGACGTTGCCGAGAACGGGATGCAGTCCCTGCAGTTGTTGCGGGAACGGAGCTATGATCTGCTGATTACGGATATCCGTATGCCGCTGCTCAGCGGGATTGAAGTGCTGGAGACGCTGCGCAAGGAACAGATTGAGGTGCCGACCATTCTGCTTACCGGCTTCGCCGAGTTTGAGTATGCCCAGCAGGGGCTGAAGCTGGGGGCAGTTGATTATCTGCTCAAGCCTGTGCAGCAGGATCTGCTTATTCAGTCTGTGGAACGGGCACTTAAACCGGCTGCGGACAAGAACAGGACCGGAACCGGCAGGGAGCTGGCGCCTCCGAAGAAATCGAATAATTCCTACATTAATCTGGTCATCCAATATATCCATGATCATATCGGGGAAACGCTGGTCATCAAGGACGCGGCCCGGCATGTGCATCTCAATGCCAGCTACTTAAGCGTATTGTTCAAGGAAGAGACAGGCTGCAACTTTATCGAATTTGTAACGCAGCTGCGGATCAGGAAGGCGAAGGAGCTGCTGCTGGAATCGGACCTCGGGCTGGACAGCATTTCCGAGCGGATCGGACTTCAGACTACGAGCTATTTCATCCGTGTGTTCAAAAAGTATGAGGAGGTCACCCCGAAGCAGTTCAGGGAGCAGCATAAATCACGCCATTCATTCTAAGGTCCAATTTTTGACAGCTGAGATTAATATATTGGGCAAAGGATAAATATATGAAATACGAGGCTACATAATGGAGGGATGTCGTTGTTTATTCCTGTATTGCAGACATTGACCACAACCGAGAGCCTGATAGTTATCATAATGCTCGCCATAAACCTTGGAGGTATACTCTTGTGTTGTCTCGGGCGCTCCGAAACCAGCCGCCGCTGATAAGAACAGCCTTCCTGTGAGGGCTGTTCTTTATTTAATAGAAGATTGTATATAAGAGTTACTGTTTATCCAGCAGATGCCGGATTCCTGCAGCGACACCATGCTCCTTATGGTTTAGCGTAATAAAGTCGGCAGTTTCCTTCAGAATCGGAGCCGCATTCTCCATAGCAATCCGGTAGCCGGCCATTTCGAACATCGGCAGGTCATTGTAGCTGTCGCCCATCACGGCAATTTGTGCAGCGGGGATGCCGTAATGCTTGGCAACCATGGCAACGCCGGTGCCTTTGTTGGCATTTTTATGGTTGATTTCGATATTGCTGCTATGAGAGGCGGTAATAATCAGGCCGGGGATGGCGGAGAATCGCAGGGAGGCTTCTTTCAGCAGCTCACGGTTCAGTGAGAAGACCAGCGTTTTATAAATCAGGTTATCCTCTTTACTCCAGATTTCCTCCATATTCTCCACATAGGATACGGCAGCCTGCTGGAACTGCATTTCAACCATTGCCTTCAGCAGCCAGCGGAATTCTTCCTCCACCTCATCCTCATTCAGCGTTGCCAGCTTTTCCATCTCGACCCGCTTGTTAAGCTCAACATATACATTATCTTTCGTATACACCTCATAATATAATCCGGGAACCTCATTCATCCAGAGCAGCGCCGGAATAATATCTTCTTTGTTCATGGGTATGCTCGCCGCCAGTGTCTGATCAGGCAAGGTTACCAGTGCACCGTTCAGACTGACAACCGGGCAGTTCAGGCCAGCCAGCCGCAGCTGCCGCTCAGCATCCATGTAAGAGCGGCCGGTAGCGATGATAACAATATGGCCCAGGCTCTGCGCGTGCAGGATAGCTTCTTTATTCTCCGGACTGATCTGGCCCTCTTCGTTCAAAGTAGTTCCGTCCATGTCGAGTGCAATCAGCATGTTAGTATTCTCCTGTTCTGTATGTCATGTAATGATCCCCAATAAGTTCTGTTACACTTTGATAGTATCTTATCATTGTTTTTGTGAAATTTAAAAATGATATTTTCATCCATTTTCAGTTATGAGCTCTGGAAACCGGTGCATTCCGCCTGAAGATTTTCAGAAAGAAGTGCTCCCGTGGTACAATGAAATGTAGAAAAATGGCTTACGGTTCGATATGTTAGGGGGACAAAAAAATTATGAAATCGAGAAATTTAGCTACAATATCACTTGCCGTCATGGCTTGCGGCTTCCTGTTCACCCTGTTTCTGCCGGAGAATCTGGCGGTTATTCTGCTCCGCGGGGGCTTCGAGGCCGGCCTGGTCGGGGGGATTGCAGACTGGTTTGCGGTGACCGCACTGTTCCGTCATCCTTTGGGCCTGAGGATTCCGCATACTTCGCTGCTGCTGAAGAACCGGGATAAGCTTATTCAGTCTTTGATCTCCGCGATGGAGAATGAGCTGCTGAACAAGAAGAGCATTGAGAATAAACTGCGCTCATTCAACATTGTTTCTATGGGGGCTGTAATGCTGACCCGCTTCTTTTCCAGAAGAAAAGCAAGAACGGAAATGCTGGAGCAGCTCAAGGAGCTGGTGCTGCGGCTGCCCGTAGAGCAGGCTGTGCCTTATCTTCAATCTGCTGCCGCCGGCTATCTGCGTGAAGCGGATCTTGGAGGTGCTGCTGACCGGATTGCGACCAGCCTGATGAATGACGGCAAGGATATCGCAGCGCTCGACTATGCGCTGGAGGGGATCTCTAACTGGAGCGGCCGCCCGGAAACCCGGGCCATGCTGGGGAAGATCGCCAGTGAGAAGCTGGCTGAGGTGAAGCTTGGCGGGCTGAAGGGGATGGCCTTTCAGGCGTTTGTCGGCTTCGTTGATGCCGATATGCTGGGTGAAATGCTGCAGGGCATGGTGCAGTCCGGAATCCGTGATTTCCGTGAAGAAGACAGCCCTTACCGTGAGCAGATCATCCGGGAGATCCGTGTGGCACTATTCCAGCTGGTTAAGGATGAAGAGAAGATGGCCAGCCTCAAGAATTGGGCGCTGAATGAGCTTCAAGGGGAGGCCGCAGCAGAATTTTTGCAGCAGCAGCTGGAGAGTCTGCGCGGCAAGGCGGTGCTGATGCTGGAGGAGGATAAGGCCAGAGGCGGCCGCAGGCTGTTCCGGATATACAGCGGGCTGGTCCGGCGGATCAGCCAAGAGCAGGAGTGGATCCACAGCTGGGAAGACCGGATCCGTACTACACTGATCAGCTTCGTAGAGGCGAACCATTACCGGATAGGCCGGCTGGTCAAGGAGAATCTGGATCAGATGGATGATGCCGCACTCGTAAGTATGCTGGAGGAGAAGGTAGGCAAGGACCTGCAGTGGATCAGGGTTAATGGTGCGGTCTGCGGCTTCGTTGTGGGGCTGGCGCTTACACTTATTCAGATGATCTGATATTCATAGTCTCCCGCCTGAGAACAGGGAGAACAAATATAGCAGCAAGGCGAACCCAGGGGCCCGTGAAGACCGGCGGCTGGGGAATGCCTTGCTGCTTCTTTCTTGGATATGGACAGGCAGAAGGAAGGGCTGCCTACAGCTGGTTTTTGCCGTTGCTGATTGTGTAGGCCTCTTGTACAGGCAGGATGAAAATTTTACCGTCACCGAATGAGCCATGTTCGCCTGTTCTGGCCGTGCGCATAATAATGCTGATGACATCCTCCTTCTCGTCGTCCTGGACTACTATCATCAGCAGCTTCTTGGAGATTTGATTATAATGATTGGTTCCGACCTGAATCCCTTTTTGTTTGCCGCGGCCGAGCAGATCCATCTTGCTGATGGAGGGGAAGCCGGCAAGCAGCAGCTCGGACATGACTTCGTCTGCTTTCTCAGGTCTTACGATGGCTTTGATCATTAACATAATGATGCACCCTTTCTACAGCGGATAATGTGTTGTAGGGGTTGCCAATGTCCTGGTGATGTAAAGTGCTGTGCGATTATTTGATGGCAACGCTTACAATTTAAGTATATTATTCGCTGCAGCGGGTTCCTGCGAGATGAGTCACAAAATTCATACTACACTTTGTCGCAACTACTTATTCGTTGCAGGAAAGCTGCGTCGCAACTACTTAATCGTTGCAGGGCAGCTGAGGGCCGGAGGAGCGGCAGCGGCTCCGGGTCTCCTCCGTTCATTGCGGTGCCAGCTTCAGATAAAGGTTCTCCAGCAGCTCTGCCGTATGCTGCCATTCGAACATCTGCAGCGCATCAGTCCGGCCCTGCAGGCCGATCCTGGCTGCAAGTGAGGGGCTGCGGCCGATCTGCAGCATACGTCTCGCGAACGGAACCGGGCTGCGGTACTGCTTCACCAGGTAGCCGTTCTGGCCGGAGGTGATAATCTCCCGGATGCCGCCGTTGCTGGAGGCGATGACGGGCAGTCCGGTCGCCATGGCCTCGACGTTCACGAGGCCGAAGGATTCATGCCGCTGGGAGGGACAAATGAAGCAGTCGGCACTCTGGTACAGGCTGTGAATATCCTCGTGCGGAATACTGCCGAGGAAGGATACGCGCACGCCCAGCCGGCGGGCGAGCAATTTCAGCCGCCGTATATAAGGCGGCTTCCCCCCGCCCGCAATCAGCAGCCGGGCGGGCATTTGCCGGTTCAGCCGGTGCATCGCCCGGATGAGCACGGGTACACCCTTGCGCGGAATGACCCGGCCCACGAAGAGGACCGTGAAGTCTGGAGCAAGGCCGTACTTCGCGCGCAGGCGGGCTTTCTCCTGCGGCTGCACCGGGACGAAGCGCGACAGGTCCGCGCCCAGCGGCACGACGCGGAGCCTGCTGTGGAGTCCGGGGAACCGCCGTGCCAGCCGCTGCTGCAGGGAGCGGCTATTGGCCGCAACCGCATCTGCCAGGGCAAGGCTGGCGGCAATCCTGGACCCCGGCGGCACAAAAGTCAGGGAATGAAGGAATAGCAGCACAGGGGTTGCCGGGTGCTGCCGCTTGACAGCGGCCAGCAGCAGCGGCCGGTTATCGACCTGGATAATATCAAACGGCTCTGCCGCTCCAAGGTAGCTTAGAACGGAGTCGCGGTACCGCAGCGGCGTTCCGGACGGCAGCCGGATGATTCTGACTTGCTCCGCTTCGTCCGTAGCAGGAAGTCCGGATGTACTCCGGCTTATTATGGTAACCTGGTGCCTCCGGGCCAGCCGGCGGGCGATATTCCAGATGCAGATTTCCACAGAACCGTCCCCGGGAACCGGGAACTGCTCCGGGGCAATGATGCAGATGCGCATAGACAGCCTCCTCCCGCTGCAAAATGCAGGTGTCCTTTTACCATATGCGCTCAGGTATGCAGAAGATACAGGACCGGCAGAGCTTCAGCTGCCGATCTCTTTACGGGTGGCCGCGATGATTCCGGCAATTCTCTGCTCATATTCGATAATCTTCTGCTTGCTGGCTGCAATTTGCCGGTAAGTGGCGTTCATTGCAGACAAGGACTGTCCGGCAGGAACGGGATTCTGCTTGCGGATGGCTGCTTTGAAATCGCTCCAATCTGCGCTGAGCCGTTTGTTCAGTGCAGAAGCTGCGCTTTTCTGAGACTTGATAGAGATTTGCGGGCTTTCAATACCGGCCAGCGTCTTACGTGCAGAGGCGATTCTTCGGGCACGGGTTTCCTTGGCGGACTTAAGCAGTGCTTCCTTGTCACGTATCTCCTGGCGGGCGGCCTGTACCATCAGCTTCATGGCCTCCGACTGGAGCTTCAGCACGGAGTTCAGCGTCTTGTCCTTCAGGCCTTTGAGCAGGGAAATCCGTTTGTTCAGTGCACTGTACTGGTCGAATAGCGGCTGATAACGCTCCTTAGTACTGGTGACGGAGGCAGTCAGCCGGTTTATAGAGTCCTGATCGATATTCTTGATTGCCTCGCGGACAGCCGTGAGATTCAGGGTGTTATCGTCATGAAGCTTTCTGATCTGTACTTCCCGGCTGTCGTATTCGGCAGACAGCGCGGTTAATTCGGTGTACTGGCTCTTTAGCCGTGCTCTGGCCGTACTGTCTGCTGTAGCTGCCGTCAGATCGAAAGATGTCTGGATTGAAGAAGTAAATACCGTTGCAGCTGCAGCTGCAGAAGCGGCTGGTACGGCCAGGGCAATCAGCAGCGATAACAGCAGGATACCGGGCTTGTACAGGTTCTTCATTTCAATTCCTCCTCTTGTTTCCATAAACCCTGATCACACAAAAAAAAACACCCGCATAAAGGCCAACAGGCCTCTATTACGGGTGCTTCCAGCGTAATGAGTCACGGATATATAATTACTTTTTAATATAGGGCGTGCTGCTAAATCCGTCAATATTTGCAATTTAATTTTTATTACCCTAAATCGGCCTCTGCGTTTCATTCCTTGTTCATCTTATCGTATACTGTGAGGATAGAAGGACAGGAAATGACAACAGAGAGTCCGCAGAATTGCCGGCTCGAGATGAAGGAGGCCTTATGTTATGGGGAACTTGGCAAAGAATGACAGTATTCTGGATCAGGCATTCCTGATGTCTCCGGCGGGGATAGCCGTGCTTTCGCCTGAAGGGAACAACTGGGTTAAGGTTAACCCTGCTTTTTGCAATCTGCTTAGCTGCAGCGAAGCTGAATTTCTTGCAGGCGCCTTATTCGGGGCAGGCCGTACCAGCCAGGACGAACACAATGGCCTTACTTTACACACAATCATGGAGGAGCTCTTACTCTTGAAGGGGCAGCCGCTTCTGAAGGAGCAGCGGTTTGCAGGCAGCGGCGGATATCCGTTCTGGCTGTCCCTTACCTTTGTTCCGGCTGAAGCAGGGCAAGAGAATTCTATTATTATTGTATATGCACAGGATGTTACTGACCGCAAAATTGCGGACCAGCTGACTGTAGACAGCCGTGATTTGTACAATTTATTTATAAAAGATGACCAGAGCATGATCTCCTTCTCCCAGCCGGACGGGACACTCAGCTTTATTTCCCCCTCCTCGCTGCCGCTTATCGGTTATCTTCCTGAGGAGATGATCGGAAGAAACCGGGCGGATTTCTACCATCCGGGTGATATTGAAGGAATCAGCAGCTCAAGCGGCCTGCTCAGGAAGATTGCGTACAGCCGGCGGCTGCGCCACAAGGAAGGGCATTATCTCTGGTTTGAGATGTCTTTCCATGAGATTCGTGACGAAGACGGTGACATTACCCGGATTATGGGCATCGGGCGTAATGTAACCGGGCGCAAGCTGAATGAGGAAGCACTGGCTTCAGCACAGCGGGTGGCTAAGATAGGCTCATGGAGCTGGGATTTAATTAAAGGCAAGCTGGCCTTCTCGGAAGAGCTGCGGCGCATCCTGCAAAATGCCGTCGGGGCAAATAATGTGGAATATGATGCATTCCTGTCGCTTGTCCACCCTGAGGATCTGCCGCTGCTGCAGGCTGCTGTGAAACGTGCCGTAGGCAAAGGCGAGTCCGGCGATACTGCTTACCGGCTGATCTTGCCGCAAGGGGATATCGTCGCAGTGCATATCCAGTGGGATGTAAACTTCGGACCCGAAGGCCGGCCGGTGCAGCTGATCGGGATGATGCAGGATACCACTGAGCGGATGAAAATGGAACAGCTGCTGCGGGACAGTGAGCGCAACTTCAGGCTGATGTCGGAGAATTCACTCGATCTGATATCCCGTCATGCCGTTAAAGACAGCCTCTTCCTGTACTGCTCACCGGCCAGCCGCTCTCTGCTCGGGTATGCGCCGGAGGAGATGATCGGTACCAGCGCCTACCACTATCTGCATCCTGATGATCTGAAGATGATGAGGCAAGTCATGGAAGAAAGCGAGCTCTCCGGGTTTATTCCGCCGGTCGCCTACCGCTACCGCCACAAGAATGGGCACTACATCTGGTTTGAAACGAACAGCCGTTATATTTTTGACGAGCAGGGCCGGGTGGTTGAGATTATAGCGGTCGGCCGGAACATCACCGAGCGCAAAGAGTTCGAATCGAAGCTGCAGGAGAGTGAGCAGCGCTACAAATCGTTATTTGAATACAACCCTTCAGCCGTTTATTCCATGAGCTTGCAGGGTGATTATCTGACGGCCAATGCGAACCTGGAGAAGCTGAGCGGGTATTCACTGGAAGAGCTGCTGGGCCACCATTACGGACCGCTGGTCGCAGAGAAGGATGCTGCGAAGACGCTCCATCATTTTAGCCTGGCCAGTCAAGGTAAGCCGCAGAGCTATGATCTGACGCTGATTCATAAAGACGGTCATCCGGTGGAGGTGAACACCACTAATATTCCTATCATAGTGGACAAGCGGGTGGTAGGGGTATACGGAATCTCCCGTGATATTACGGAATATAGGCGGCATACCGAGCAGATAGAGAAGCTGAGCAATGATTACACGCTGATTTTGAATGCAGTCTCCGAAGGTATCTTCGGCCTCGATATCGAGGGCAGGGTGACCTTCATTAATCCGGCCGGTGCACAGATGCTGGGCTTCCAATATGATGAAATCTCCGGCCATCCTTATCTGGACCATCTGCAGCAGACCGCGCTTGACGGCATCCATTACCGTCCGGGAGAATCACCGCTGATGCAGGCCGTCCGGGCCGGGAGATCCCAGCGGAACAAGGATGCTGTGTTGTGGCGCAAGGACGGTTCCAGCTTCCTGGCGGAGTACCAGGTAACCCCGTTACTGGATAAGGGCGAGCGCAAGGGGGCAGTCGTTGTTTTTCGTGATATTACAGATGAGAAGGAGATTATCCGGGCGAAGGAGCTGGCTGAGAAGGCAGATCAGGCCAAATCAGAGTTTCTTGCCATTATGAGCCACGAGCTGCGGACGCCGATGAACGGAATCATGGGCATGACCGATCTGCTGGCTGAGACAGAGCTGGATGAGGAGCAGCGGGGATATGCCGAGATTATCAAGGACAGCAGTACCGCGCTGTTATATATTCTGAATGAAATTCTGGATTTCAGTAAGATTGAAGCCGGAAAAATGACCCTGATGAACGAGCCTGTCAGCCTCGGGGAGCTGCTGGAAAGTGTGACGGAGCTGTTCAGGCCCAAAGCCTGGGAGAAAAATATCGGGCTGTCCTGTGAGAGGGCTGCGGATGTGCCTGAGCAGATTATGGGGGATGCCGCCCGTCTGCGGCAGGTGCTGGTCAATCTTGTCAGCAACGCGGTCAAATTCACCGCGGCCGGGCAGGTCATCATCTCACTGGATACGGAATATTGCCGGGACCGCAGGAAGCTGACGCTGAAATTCAGCGTCAAGGATACGGGGATCGGCATCCCGCCGGAGAAGCAGCCGCTGCTGTTCCAGTCCTTCTCCCAGCTGCATCCGTCCATTAACCGTCTTTATGGCGGTACCGGCCTTGGTCTTGCAATCTGCAAACGGCTGGTAGAGCTGATGGGCGGAGCCATTGCCGTAGAGAGTGTGGAAGGGGAAGGCTCGGAGTTCTATTTCACCCTGCCCATCGATATCGACACGGACCCTGAGGGCAGCCGGGAGGAACCGGCTGCTTCCGCCGGGGTCCGGCCGTTGCCGGACCGTCCGGCAGATCAGGGACAGCCTGGAGAGATTGGACAGGTGCTGCGCCTGTGCCGGCGGAGAGTATCCTCGTGAGCCGGGACCGGTTCAGCCGGGTGCTGAAGGCGGAGCCTTATACACAGTGGGAGGCAGGGGTAGAGGCTTCCTCTTCTGCCTGCGGTCCGGCGACAATGGCGGCATTAATGGAATATTGGCATACGCGGAAGGGAAGGCTGTTTATCCGGGGGAACAGTCACTTTGATTCCAAGGCGGCGCATATTAACTACATATATACCCATCATGGGGGGACGCCCTGGGGGATGAGTGTCGGCGGCTTCATCCGGGGCCTGCGGGCCTACATCCGCGAGGCTGCCCCGCGCGGAGCAGACAAGTCCGGGCTGCTTGCGGTATCCTCATTTAATGATGCCGGGCGTTACCGGTCGGAGATTGATGCGGGGCGCCCCGTAGCGCTCAAATTTGATAAATGGTTCAGCTTCCGCTGGCGGGGGAAATATGTGTTTGATTATCATTGGGTACTGGGCATCGGTTATGAGGATAATCGTGACGGAACACTCATGCTGATCGTCCACGACAACGGAATCCGCCATAAAGGCCGCGGATATACACCGGGCAGGGAACGGAGAATTCCCTATGCACCGAATCAGCCTATTCTGACGATGGTGGCTGTTCATATTGCACAGCTGCCGGAGCCGGGAACCAGGTGACTTTCGGGCGGCTGAACGGGGAGTATTTGGAAGCTCTCAGGCCTTCACAGAAGCTTTGCTCTGGCCGCACTGAAGAATTCAAACGTTTGCACTTAAGGCGGCAGCCAAGATAGAATTCACTTACAAGCTGTATGAATTTGATGTAACTCCCTGTGCATACAGCCGTATATTTAACTAAAGGGTATAAAGGAGGCGGGTTGCCTTGTCTGTACAAAAGGAAATGCAGGAACCGATCTATTATGGTGATCCGGCGGCCACCAGCGGCATCTCGGTATTCGACCGGAGCTTTGATGAGCTGTTCAGCTATGACGGCAATGATCTCGGCTTAAGCTACTCGCCGTCCGGTTCAGCCTTCTGCCTGTGGGCACCTACTGCGCAGGAAGCGGAGCTCGTGCTCTATCCTTCCTGGCAGGAAGCACCGGGCCGGAGGGTTCCGATGATCCGCGATGTCCGGGGAACATGGAGAGTTACGGTTCCCGGCGATCTGGACGGAAAGTTCTATACGTACCGTGTACGGATTGGCAGTCTTTGGAATGAAGCCGTTGACCCGTATGCCCGTGCGGTCGGTGTGAATGGAGACAGAGGGGCCATTCTGGATTTACGTAAGACTGATCCTGTACGCTGGACAGCGGACAAACCGCCGTTGGCCGAGCCGGTAGATGCGGTTATCTATGAGCTTCATTTGCGTGATTTGTCCATGCATCCTGCGAGCGGTATTACTCATAGAGGACAATATCTGGGGCTTGCCGAGAGCGGTACGCGCGGTCCCGGAGGAATTCCGACCGGGCTGGATCATATTGCTGCGCTTGGTGTAACTCATGTCCAGCTGCTGCCTGTATACGATTATGCTACGGAGAGCGTGGATGAGACACGGCTGGATCAGCCGCACTATAACTGGGGCTATGACCCGAAGAACTATAATGTTCCCGAAGGATCTTATGCTACAGACCCTTACGTGCCGGGCCTGCGTATCACTGAGCTGAAAACCATGATTCAAGCGCTGCATGACCGCGGCCTGCGTGTAATTATGGATGTGGTATACAATCATGTCTATGACGGGTTCCGGGTGAATTTCACCAAGCTGGTTCCCGGATATTATCTGCGGTACAAAGAGGACGGCCGTCTCTCTAACGGCTCCGGCTGCGGTAACGACACTGCTTCGCAGCGGGCGATGATGTCCCGGTTCATTGTAGAGTCGGTGCTCTACTGGGCGGAGGAATATCATCTCGACGGCTTCCGCTTCGATCTGATGGGCCTGCTGGATATCAGTACGATGACCGAAATCCGCCGCCGTCTGGATCAGCTTGATCCTTCACTCCTGACAATAGGGGAAGGCTGGATGATGGATACGGCACTGGCTGAGGATCTCCGGGCGAATCAGAGTCATGCCAATGAGCTGCCGGGCATCGGCCATTTCAATGACGGGTACCGTGATGCCATTAAAGGGAATATCTTTCTGCATGACCAGAAGGGCTTTATCAGCGGCGGCATCGGCTTTGAACGGAATGTAAAGGTTGGAATTGCCGGAGGAATCTATTACAGTCCGGGCCTGGGACAGTATGCACAGGAGCCGGAGCAAAGTGTCAACTATGTAGAATGCCATGACAACCATACATTATGGGATAAGCTGCTGCTGTCGGCTGAAGGGACAACAGATGAACAGCGCCGGGCTATGCACCACCTGGCATCGGCGATGCTTCTGACCAGCCAGGGAATTCCTTTCATTCATGCCGGGCAGGAGTTCCTGCGCACCAAGCACGGACTTGAGAACAGCTATAAGTCACCAGTCGAAGACAACTGGCTGGACTGGGAGCGCTGTGCGGAGCAGGCTGGTTCCGTAGATTATATGAAGCGGCTGATAGCACTGAGGGCGGAACATCCGGCTTTCCGGCTGAGAACCGCTGAGGAGATCCGCGACAGGCTGATCTTTGAGGAGGCTCCTGCCCGCGCGGTGGCCTTCACTCTCCGGGACCATGCCGGCGGAGATGCTGCAGAGCACTTGTATGTTCTATACAATGCCAATCCGCAAGGCGCGGTTGTTGAACTGCCGCTGCTGGGGGCATGGACGGTGCTCTTCGGCGGAGAGCAGATAGGGCGGCTGGACAGCAGTATTTTGGCAGCTAAAGGGGTAGGGATGGTAGTGTTGGCAGTTCTGTAAACAAAGCAAAGCTGATAAGCAGAAGAAGACCGGGAAGCTTCCAGAGGGAGGCTCCCGGTTTTTTTAGGTGTATATGGAAATGACTGAGAAGGTTATCTACGTATCTTTATACAGCATACCGCAGAAGGAAGAGTAATCCGGAGCAGAGTTTAACGGGTAATTCATAATCTTTTTTATTAACATTTCAGTGAGGTCCTGCTCCAGATCATCCCGCTCATTCACGGAGGCTGTACAGGCGACCCTCTGGATAAACGGCTTGAAACGGTTAAGGATTTGCTGCAGGGCTTCCCGGTCCCCGGCCTGTGCCTTTACAACCATAGTCAACAGTAGTTCTTCCGCGTTTGTTTTCATTGGGCATGCAACCTGGTGCGGAGATTCCTTAACGCTTTATTGCGGTTATTGCCGACAGCCTGGGGACTAATGTCAAGCATCTCTGCAATCTCACGGTCCCGGTAACAGAGGCCGTAACGAAGCTTAATTATGGTTTGCTGGCGGGAGGTAAGGGCTGCGTATGATTCTGCTAATTTGTCGTTGTTAATGGAATGGATGAAGTCCGGTGAGCAGGTGTTGAAGTCTTCTTCGGGTAAAGTGTGCTGTCTGCTTATTAAAATATCTCCTAAAGTTTGTTCCCCCTCCTCAGAACCGGACTGATCAAAAATCAGCAGATTACGCTTTCTGTATTTGTGATTTTGGCGCATCCGGCCTATAGCATGAAATTTTATAATAGAGTCTATAAAACTGGTGAAACGGAATTCAAAATAATAGCCTCTGAATGCTGCTTCAAGCTGTCTGCCGGCTTGCGAACTGCCCTTCAGGCCTCGCTCTAGTAGCTTCCGGTGGATTTCTGAATCGAAAAAAGACTGAATGATTTTGTCCTTAAATAATATAGGATGATTCTGTTTATATTCTTGAAATAGCTTTAGCGGTTTTTCATTTGCTATGGAATGCATTGTGGTCCCTCCTGTCCAGCTCTTTAGTTATTGGATGTAAATTATTACTAGTTTGATACTTTATACGCCCTGCCTTGCCGACTTTTGGGTGAATTCCTCCGGAGAATTCATTGAAACGCTTGTATTAGTTTTGATTTTATTCCATTTTAAACCATGTGCCGACTGCTCAAGGACTGAATTTGAACGGATAATGGCAGGGTTTTGGATGAAGAACCGGATAACTTTCAGCGCGGTTGTTTTTTGATCGTTTTCTTTCACTTTGTATAGAGTAACGATAATTAAGACGCAGGGTCCGGGAGCCTGTGATCTTAATCCCGGCGTTAACACAAGGAAGGAATGATCGTACATGGCGGCAGGGCACAACAATGTTGCAGCTGTAGGTACAGCACAATCGAATTCACTATATGGAACTAATTTTCTGGGGTCGTATAGCCAGGGGACATCCCACGCCCAGGTAGCAGTTCTTAAAGCAAACTTAAGGCAATACCGGAGCATTACACCTTCTTATTTGTGGACAAGCACTCCTTCTCTGGACGGGAATACGAGCAATTCGTTTGATGCAGCGACAACTGCCAACCTTAAAGTATTCCAGAGCAATTCAGGTTTGACTGCAGATGGAGGTTATGGCGCTGCTTCGCGTAATGCAATGCATACTTCTATCGGCGTCTCGCCCAAAGGCTGGGTCCGGATCTTCAAGTCAACGCCTGGTTACGTTAACTATAATGACACTGCTAACGGAATTGCGGCTGATGCAATGTATAAGCTGGACCATGCATGGTGCACGAGCAGCTGCCGGGATACGTTATACAGCATCGGATACTCTTTCTATTCCGCTTACAGCAAATTGATTGAGGTCAATGACGGAAGCCTGATGGACGGAGCAGATACACCTGAGCACAGCACCCATCAATCCGGCAGGGAAGTCGATATCAGAAATGCTGGACTGACTGCAGCAGAAGCCAAGAAATTTTTGGAGATTTGCGTAGCCAACTCTAATATCAGCAGAGTTATATACTATACGAACCATGGTTTAACCTCTAATAAAATCTACATCCGTGCAGATCATTCGGATCATTTCCATATTGATACGGTTAATTAATATAAACAGAACCCGGGCAGTGCTGCCCGGGTTCTGTTTGTAAATGTATTACAATAAAAGGTAAAATAGTGGTAGGTTTAAAGAAGCAAAAAGGAGGCAATCATGCGCATACCCGTTAGAATCTGCAGTATACTGCCGCTCATCGTCCTTATCAGCTGTTCCGGACAGCCCGCCCCGGCCGGAACAGCAGCATCTTCCATACCTGCATTTACTTCTACGCCGGTTCCGTCCGCAGAAGCTCCGGATACCGCTCCGCAGCCAACGGAAAGGGTACAGCCCGGGCAAACCGCAACCGCAATTCCTAAAGTTAAGCTGATTAAGGATTTAACCGGCTCTGCAGAGCAGAGAACGCTGCTCATCCAAGGGCAAGAATATCCCTCAACCTTTGTGGAAATTGACATGCACCCTTATGGTTTTTTTATCCCGGATACGATGCAGGAATTTGACTATGAAGACGGCTCGGAGCTTGGGCTGAATAAGTCGGAATTTATTGCACTGAGTGAAGTAAGCCGTCTGGCAAACCCTGATAATTTGCAGGAGTCGCTGAAGTTTGGCGGAGACGTTCTTTTTCAGGATAAGGATCTGATGCAGTATGAAGAATATGTCGGCAGTGCGGGTGACGGCGGTGACGGCAGGCGGGTGGACGGTTTTGTGTTTAAGCATGATGATACGCCGGATATGCTGATGTATTTCATGTATTTCAACAGAAATAAGGAAGCGGTGCTTCCGGTCTTTCTGGAGGTGGCCGGCAACATCCGGTATCTTGGGCAGCAGTAAAGCTGGTTATTTATCCATTTATATTCAGAGCATATTCCCTTAGCATAGAACCGGGCCGACTGAGCGCCTGGTTTTTTGCTTTTTTCAAATAAATAACAATATGGGTGAAAACTACTTCACCTGTCGTAGTAGTTGTGCTACAATGGACATAATTACTACGACAGATGAAGTACAGGAGGCATTCTATTGATCAGCAGTGACGTTATCAGGGGGTACAACGATACGATGATTCTCTACATGCTTCTGGATGGAGAATCCTACGGCTACGAGATCTCCAAGAATATACGGAAGCTATCCGAGGAGAAGTACGTTATGAAGGAGACCACGCTCTATTCCGCATTTACGAGGCTGGAGAAGAACGGGTATATCGATTCCTTTTATCTGGATGAGACCTTCGGCAAAAGGCGTACCTATTACCGCATCACTCCGCTGGGGCTGGCCTATTACCGCAGCAAATGTGAGGAATGGCAGGTCACACAGGAAGTTATCAACCAATTCATTAAGGAGCTGTGATGAACGTGGAAACAATTATCGGATATCTGAATACTATGTTTGCTTCGCTGCCGGGGACGCAGCAGATGCAGAAGCTGAAGCAGGAGCTGCTTGGCCATATGGAGGAGAAGTACCATGAGCTGAAGCACGAAGGTAAATCGGAGAACGAGGCGGTGGGGATCGTCATTTCGGAATTCGGCAATATTGATGAGCTGATCAGTGAGCTCGGAATCGAACCCGCAAGCGCGAAGAACGGGATTAACCGTACAGAGGAGCTACTCCCTCCCCTCCGGGTGCTGACCGGCTTTGAGACTGAAGAATTTATTGCGGCCAAAACAAGAGCAGGCCTGCTCGTGGGACTGGGTGTGGCGCTGTGCATGATAGGTACTGCCCTGCTTATTCTGATTACAAGCCTTGCGGAGAACGGATTCATGAGGTCCTATATTTCAGAGGATGCACTGGGCGTGTTCGGGGTGGTGACACTGCTGGTGCTGCTGGTCCCCGCCATTGCAATGTTTATCTACAGCGGCATGAAGATGGAAAAGTATAAATTCATCCAGTCCGGCTTCAGCCTTCCGCATCATCTGCAGGCGGAAATTGAGCAGAAGCAGTCCTCATTTGCCGCCACGTATACACTGTCGCTTATTACAGGAGTCGGATTATGTATTCTTTCAACTGTTGCCATTTTTGTGGCTTCAGCCTTTGGCGATACCGCTTCCACGTATGGAATAGTGGTTCTGCTGGCTGTTGTGGCTGTAGCGGTCTTCCTCTTCGTCTATTACGGTAATATCCGGGGAGCGTATCAACTGCTGCTGAAGACCGGAGAATTCACTGACGCGAAGAAAGAGGAGAACCGGGTTATCGGTGCCGTGGCTGCAATTGTCTGGCCGCTCGTAACCTGTATCTTCCTTATCAGCGGGCTGGTATATAATCAGTGGCAGATCAACTGGATTCTGTTTCCTGTAACGGGGATTTTGTTCGGGGTATTCAGCGCCGCCTACAATATTCTTAAGGGGAAAGACGCCGCCTGAGTTCTGTGTCCGTTCTGTTTGCTGCAAAAGGTGACATTGCTCATGTTCGCACCCTGCGGATAGATGATAATATGGAGGCAATGCTTCGCTGCTTTACAGTGACAGAATAGCAGTCCGGCGACAGAAGAGTGTGTCTCTTGTTGGAGCTGAATGTGGGCATAAATGCCGCTTTAAGCAGTTTCGGCGGCCAATCAGAGAGACTCGGAGGATGACAGGGATGGGTAAAGCAACCGGATTTTTGGAATATCAGCGGCGGACGCCTGCGGAATGCGAGCCGCTTGAACGGATTAAGAACTGGAATGAATTTTCGGTGCCGCTGGAGGAGGAGCAGCTGCGTGAGCAGGCTGCCCGCTGTATGGATTGCGGAACACCGTTCTGCCATGTAGGACGTATGTTATCCGGGATGGCCAGCGGCTGCCCGCTGCACAATCTGATTCCGGAATGGAATGACATGGTCTACCGCGATAACTGGCAGGTTGCGCTGAAGCGCCTGCACAAAACCAATAACTTCCCTGAATTCACAGGGCGTGTCTGTCCTTCCCCGTGTGAAGGGGCTTGTACTGTAGGGAAGAACGGAAACCCGGTTACCATTAAATCAATTGAGAAGGCAATTGTCGATAGAGGGTTCGCGGAAGGCTGGATTGTTCCTGAGCCGCCGCTCACCCGCACTGGTAAAAAAGTTGCAGTCGTAGGCTCCGGTCCGGCCGGGCTTGCCTGTGCTGCACAGCTTAATAAAGCCGGACACAGTGTAACCGTCTATGAGCGGGCCGACCGGATCGGCGGCCTGCTTACCTACGGTATTCCCAATATGAAGCTGGATAAGAAGAAGGTGCAGCGCCGGGTCGATCTGCTGGCTGCTGAAGGCATTACCTTCGTAACCGGAACCGAAATCGGCCGGGATATCCCGGCGCAGCAGCTGAAGGATGAGCATGATGCAGTAGTGCTCTGCGGCGGCTCAACCCAAGCCCGCGACCTTCCGCTGGAAGGCCGCGGACTGCAGGGTATTCATCAGGCGATGGAGTTCCTGACCATGAATACGAAGAGCCTGCTGGATTCCGGGCTTGCTGACGGGGAATATCTGTCCGCTGCAGGCAAGGATGTTGTGGTTATCGGCGGCGGCGATACCGGTACAGACTGTGTGGCCACCTCGATCCGCCACGGCTGCCGCAGCGTGATCCAGCTGGAGATTATGCCGCAGTCGCCGCTCACCCGGCAGCCGGGCAACCCTTGGCCGGAATGGCCGAAGGTGTTGAAGGTAGACTACGGGCAGCAGGAGGCGGCTTCTCTATATGAAGCAGATCCGCGCCGCTATCTGGTTAATACCAAACGCTTCATCGGCGATGCTGAGGGGCATGTGCAGGAGCTGCACACGGTACGTATCGAATGGAAGCGGACCGAAGACGGACGGATGATTCCTGTGGAAGTGCCGGGCAGCGAAGAGATTATTAAGGCGCAGCTTGTGCTGCTCGCCCTTGGCTTCACCGGAGCGGAAGAAGCGGTGCCGGGACAACTCGGTGTAGAGCGTGACGAGCGCTCGAACGTGAAGGCTGAGTTCGGTGCGCAGGCGACGAATGTGGAAGGTGTCTTCGCCGCAGGCGACATGCGCCGCGGACAGAGCCTTGTGGTCTGGGCGATTCACGAAGGCCGTCAGGCCGCCCGTGAGGTGGACCGCTTCCTGATGGGCTCGTCTAATCTGCCTTAAGGTTGGTTACAGATTGGTGCAGGGCGCCCCGCCGGGGCGTCCTGCTTTGCGTTAGCCGGTCCGCGGCATATACAATAGATATAATGTGAAATGAATCCTGAAGCCGGCTTGTTCTTGATGGGTTGCCGGCAGAAGTGAGCTTCTTATAGGGTAAGCTACATAATGGAGAGGAAGAGCAAAGATGAAACTGATGTTTATTTCCGATATCCACGGGTCGTTGCACTGGCTGGAGCAGGCCTTGGCGAAGGCGGAGGAAGAGCAGCCGCACACGCTGGTTATTCTCGGGGATTTCCTGTATCATGGCCCCCGGAATCCGCTGCCGGAAGGCTATGATCCGCAAGGGGTCGCCGACAGGCTGAATGCTTACGGCAAATCGCTTGTGGCTGTCAGAGGCAATTGCGATGCCGAGGTAGACCAGATGCTGCTGCAGTTCCCGATGATGGGTGACTATGTGCTGATTCTTCACGAAGGCCGGAAGATATATGCCACACATGGGCACGGATTCAGCATCGACCAGCTGCCGGCGCTGTCGCCGCAGGATGTGTTCATCCAGGGGCATACGCATCTGCCGTTAGCGGATGTGAAAGAGGGGATATTTGTCCTCAACCCCGGCTCGATCTCCCTGCCGAAAGAGAATAACCCGAACTCTTACGGAATTCTGGAGAACGGGGAATTCAGCATTAAGGACTTCGCCGGTAATATCATTAAACAGATCAGGCTATAATCAGATGCCTCACCCTGTAGTCCCTCTGGATATTTCCAGAGGGATTATTGCTGTACGGCAATTGAGCGCACCGGCATATTATTGTATGATGGGTGAGGAGCTGCGGGTCTTAGGCCGCTTCAAATATAAATAGCAGAGGTAGTTAAACGATGAATCCACAAGATTTACACTATACAATGCCGGCGGAATGGGCCCGGCATGAACGGACCTTCATATCCTGGCCAGTGCAGGAATCGATGGTCCACCCGGACAATCATGAATCTGTAAGTGCCGGATATGCCGAGATTATTCAGGCGATTGCCGAATTCGAGCCGGTGAGCGTGGTAGTTAATCCCGATGACATGGACACGGTAGAGAAGCTGAATCTGGGGGCTAATGTAACGCTGCTGCCTATCTTGCATAACGATGCCTGGCTGCGCGATAACGGGCCAACCTTCGTTGTTGGCGAAGACGGCAGCCTGGCCGGCGTGAACTGGAAATTTAATGCCTGGGGCGGTAAATATTCGCCTTGGGATCTGGATGATGCGGTCGCCCCGCAAATTCTGGAGCTGCACAGAACCGCCAGAATGGATGCACCGCTTGTCATGGAAGGCGGCTCTATCCATAGCGACGGGGAAGGTACGCTGCTGACCACGGAAGAGTGCCTGCTGAATCCGAACCGTAATCCGGAGCTGAGCCGGGAAGAGATTGCCGGCTATGTGCAGCAATATACCGGCACTGAGTCCGTGATCTGGCTGAAGCGCGGCCTAAGCGGGGACGAAACTGACGGTCATGTCGACAATATCGCCTGCTTTGCTGCCCCGGGCAAGGTAATTATCCAGGTCTGCGAGGACCCGCAGGATGAGAACTATGCCATTACCTGGGAGAACCTCTCTATCCTTGAGCAGGCGGTGGATGCCAAGGGCCGGCGGCTTGAGATTATCAAGATTCAGCAGCCGCCCCGTGTGGATGCTGAAGACAGCCGGCTGACTCTGAGTTACCTGAACTTCTATTTCGTGAACGGCGGCATCATCCTGCCGGTATTCGGCGGAACAGCGGCTGAGACGGACAAGCTGGCGGAAGAGACGCTCGCCGGGCTGTTCCCGGACCGCAGAATCCGCACGGTGAACGGAATGGCCGTGATTGGTGAAGGCGGGAATGTGCACTGCACGACCCAGCAGATGCCTGCAGTGAAGTAACGCGTAGAATACACCCGGCAGATGCCCGTGGCTAGCAGAAGTATAAATAAGTGGGAAAAAGGCATCTATTAATGGGGAAATGCAGATATATAGGGATTTAATTGGATAAACGACACTTAATTTTACTTAAATCTGCCGAACGTAAGGATACGGGCCGAATTAAGTGCCATAAATCCAACTGTTATCAGGTATATAAGGTTGGATGGGCGAATTAAGTGCTATAAATCCAACTATTGCCCGGGGCTTCCGCTGAGTATTCTATTCGAAGCAAATCCGCAGGCTGGGCACATAACACTTTTAGGAGGTAGACTATTGAGATTAGTAAAAGTAGCCGCAACACAGATGAGCTGTTCCGGCGATATAGATGAGAATATCCGCAAGGCGGAGATGCTGGTAAGAGAGGCAGCAGCCCAAGGCGCGCAGATTATTCTGCTGCAGGAGCTGTTTGAGACACCTTATTTCTGCCAGAAGGAGAAGTCCGATTATTACGCCTATGCCACAGAGCTTGAGCAGAATAAGGCGGTGAACCATTTCAAGGCTATTGCGAAGGAACTGGAAGTCGTGCTGCCGATCAGCTTTTATGAGAAGAAGAATTATGCGCGTTACAACTCGCTGGCGGTAATTGATGCTGACGGAACAGTGCTCGGTAAGTACCGCAAGAGCCACATTCCGGACGGCCCTGGCTATGAAGAGAAATTCTACTTCAATCCGGGGGATACCGGCTTCAAGGTGTGGAATACCCGTTATGCCAAAATCGGCGTCGGCATCTGCTGGGATCAGTGGTATCCGGAAGCCGCGCGGGTAATGAGCCTGATGGGCGCTGAAATTCTGTTCTATCCGACTGCCATCGGTTCAGAGCCGCAGGACGGATCGATCGACTCCAAGGATCACTGGCAGACCTGCATGCTGGGGCATGCGGCCGCTAACCTGATTCCTGTCGTGGCTTCCAACCGGATTGGCGAGGAGCTGGATGAGGATTCCAGCATTAACTTCTACGGCTCTTCGTTCATTGCCGGCCCGCAGGGCAACAAAGTTGCCGAAGCGGGGCGTGATGAGCAGACTGTGCTGGTCAGCGAATTCGATCTCGATGCCCTTGAGGTGGGACGGATCGAGTGGGGAATCTTCCGCGACCGCCGTCCGGAGCTGTACCGGCTGATTGCTTCATATGACGGGGATCTGACGTTCTGAGCCCCATCTAATCGAATAACGATACTAATTAAGCAGCCGGAAGGCTGCCGTGGGAGATGAGGCTCCTCCGGCGGCACTCCGGCTGTTTTTTTGCGGATAAAATTCAAAGTATCCTAAATATAACCGCAGGAAATGTTACAATACATTGATAACATGTGAAGTTACATAACATATTGAGGAAAAGTTAATTGTCACCATCGCTTTAATCTGTTAAAATCTCTTTAAGTTATTTTACAAATAAGTGGGGGGATTGGAACATGGGAATCAGAAAAAAATGGGTGATGTCAGGTATAGTAGCATTTTTAGTGCTGGCAATAGCCGGCTGCGGTTCGGATAATAACGCTGGAAGCGGCGAAGCATCGGGAGAAGTGATCAAGTTCGCCAGCGATGCGAGCTATGCGCCTATGGAGTATATGGATACGGATACCATCAAGGGCTTTGATATTGATTTCATCAAGGCGGTTATGAAGGAAGCAGGTATTGATTACACTGTGACGAACACAGGCTGGGATACGATGCTGACCAGTGTGCAGCAGGGGACGGAGTACCAGGCCGGCATCTCTTCGGTATCCATTACAGATGAACGCAAGGAAACTTATGACTATTCCATCCCTTATTTCGAATCCACCAACATGATTATGGTTAAGGAAGGCAGCGATATTAAGTCTGCTCTGGATTTGAAGGATAAGAAGGTTGCCGTTCAGGCAGCAACTACTGCGGATGATCTGATGAGCGGCATTATGGGAATCGACAACGGCAATCTGAAGCGGTTCGACAGCAATGCGGTAGCGCTGATGGAGCTGAACGGCGGCGGTGCGGATGCGGTGGTTGCGGATATCGCAATTGTGAATGAATATATCAAGAACAATCCGAATGAGAAGCTGACGGGTATTATCGACAAGGAGAATTTCGGTTCCGAGTATTACGGCATCCTCTACCCTAAGGGCAGCGAGTGGAAGGCTAAGCTTGATCCGGCGATCAAGACCATCATTGAGAACGGCGAATATGCCAAAATCTATAAGGAATGGTTCGGCGAGGAGCCGGACACACAGGTACTGCTGAACGCAGAGTAAGCGGAGTGGAGCAACAATTAAGCATGCGTAATGATTGCTATTGCGCATGCTTCTTTTTTTGAAACACATAAGAAAGATAGAGAAAGCTATAAGCAGAAGAGAAGGGAAGAGTTCTATGGATTTCAGATTTGACATCATTGTTCATTATTTGCCGGTTTTGCTTAAGGGAACGCTGTTTACTATAGGTGTATCACTTGTTTCCATTCTATGCGGCTCCATTCTGGGCCTGGTTATCGGTTTCGGTAAAATGGCGCCCAGATGGTATTTCCGCTGGCCGTTTCATGCGTATATCAACATCTTCCGCGGAACACCGCTATATGTGCAGATTCTGATTGTTCATTTCGGCCTGATTCCTTTGTTCTATGGAAAAACCTATGCGCTGATGAGCGCATTCGTAGCATTATCACTCAATTCCGCAGCCTATTCCGCTGAGATCTTCCGCGCCGGAATCCAGTCCATTGACCCGGGACAGCGGGAGGCTGCCTTATCGCTCGGTATGACCAGATGGCAGGCCATGCGGTTTATTATTCTGCCCCAGGCAATTAAACGGATGGTTCCGGCGTTCGGGAATGAATTCATCGTCCTTGTTAAGGATTCCTCGCTGCTGGCGCTGATTGCCGCCCCCGAAATTATGTATTGGAGCAACACGATGAAGGGGCAGTATCTGCGGATCTGGGAGCCTTATCTGACCGCTGCACTGATCTATTTTATCCTGACCTATTCCCTGAGCAAGCTGCTTAATTATATTGAACGGAAGGTGTAACCCTTATGGAGCCTATTATCTCAGTCAAACATCTGCATAAATCGTTCGGTGCCCATAAGGTGCTGACCGATATTAACGTGGATATCCACAGCCAGGAGGTCGTGGTGGTCATCGGACCTTCCGGTTCGGGCAAATCGACCTTTCTGCGCTGCCTCAATCTGCTGGAGCAGCCGCAGGAGGGCGACATTCTTATTGAAGGCACTTCCTTGATGGCGAAGAGCACAAGGATTAATGATATCCGCACTGAAGTGGGCATGGTGTTCCAGCAGTTCAATCTGTTCCCGCATAAAAAAGTGATTGAGAACATCATGCTGGCCCCGGTCCAGGTCCGCAAATGGCCAGTCGACAAAGCCCGCCAAAAAGCGCTGGAACTGCTGCAGAAGGTGGGGCTCAGCGAGAAGGCCGAGATGTACCCGGCATCGCTGTCCGGCGGTCAGGCCCAGCGTGTGGCGATTGCCCGGGCGCTGGCGATGGAGCCGAAGATTATGCTCTTCGATGAGCCGACCTCTGCGCTGGACCCCGAGATGGTGGGTGAGGTGCTGGCAGTTATGAAGGATTTGGCCCGCGAAGGCATGACGATGGTTGTGGTTACGCATGAGATGGGCTTCGCCCGTGAAGTAGGGGACCGTGTTCTCTTTATGGAGCAGGGAGTGGTGGTCGAGCAGGGCGAGCCTGAGCAGCTGTTCGGAAATCCGTCACATGAACGCACACAGGAGTTCCTGTCGAAGGTGCTGTGAGATTTTGTCAAAGTAGAATATTGTTATTTAATCGGTTATATTAGAGAAGTAAGAATTAGGCAATCGACAAACAGTGAATATCTGCCCGAAATGGCGGAGAGGAGGCTCGGGGATATCTTTCTTTACAACATATGATAGAAGGAGAATACGATGAGCACATTCAAAAATTGGCTGAATACGACAAAAAACGGACTGACGGATCAGGTTAAGAAATTCAAAAATAAAGACTTTATGAACGCGGTAGTTGCAGGCTGTGCGCTTGTGGCTGCTGCTGACGGCAAGATTGAGGATTCAGAGAAGAACAAAATGGCCGGATATATGAACCTGAGCAATGAGCTGAAGGTGTTTGACATGAGAGATGTCATCAACCAGTTCAATTTCTATGTGAACAACTTCGAATTCTCTCCGGAGATCGGTAAGCAGGAAGCGCTCAAAGCCATTGCTAAATTCAGCGGCAAGCCGGAGGTCGGCCGTGTAATTGTAGGCGTATGCTCCGCGATTGGTGCGGCTGACGGTGACTTCGATGAGCATGAGAAAACGGTTGTGCGGAATATCTGCAGCGTGCTCGGACTGAGCCCAAGCGAATTCAGCCTGTAGCTGCAGCGCTAAGACATCCGGGAATTGGATGAAACTTAGGCTGCCTATCCATCGTATCACTGTTAGAACACCCGCAAGCTGATATCTACTCGGAAACGGAGGTACGTAAAGTTGGCTGGAATTAATCTGGTAAAAGGTCAGAAGATCGATTTAACCAAAGGAAATGCCGGACTGTCTAACGTAATTGTAGGACTGGGCTGGGACCCGGCTGAACCGGCAAGAGGCTTCTTTGGGATCAAGAAACAGGCGAATATCGACTGTGATGCCTCAGCGCTGCTGCTGAGCGAGAATGGCAAGCTGACCAATAAGCTGAATCTTGTCTGCTTCCACAACAAACAGAATGCGAACAACTCCGTAGTTCACTCGGGAGATAACCTGACAGGCGAAGGAGAAGGGGACGACGAGCAGATCATGGTAAATCTGAAGTCGATTCCTGCCGATGTCCATAAAGTGCTGGTTGTAGTCAACATTTATGATGCGGTGAACCGCAAGCAGGATTTCGGGATGATTAAATCGGCGTATATCCGGATTATCAATGCTTCCGGAAACAGTGAACTGGTTAAGTTCAATCTGACAGACAATTACACAGGCTTCACGGCACTGATCTGCGGCGAGCTGTACCGCCACGGTACAGAATGGAAATTTGCAGCCATCGGTGAAGGCGCTCACGCGGCACATATTAATCAGCTGGCAGAACGGTACATCTAATTCCAATTTGAGAAAAGAGGGTTCTATTCATGGCTATTAACTTATCCAAAGGGCAAAAAATCGATTTGACCAAAACTAATCCGGGCTTGTCCAAAATCACTGTCGGCCTCGGATGGGATACGAATAAATATGACGGCGGCAAGGATTTCGACCTTGACGTGTCTGTATTCTTGACTAATGCCAGCGGCAAGGTGGATAAAGAATCGAACTTCATCTTCTTCAACAATAAGCAGAATGAGAATGCTTCAGTTGTTCACACCGGCGATAACCGTACAGGTGAAGGTGACGGGGACGATGAGCAGGTTCAGGTAGATCTGCTGAACATTCCGGCAGATGTGGACAAGATTGCCTTTACCATTACAATCTATGAAGCTGAATCCAGAAGCCAGAACTTTGGACAAGTCTCCCGCTCATACGTGCGTATCGTAAATGATGCAAACAACGAGGAACTCATCCGCTTTGACCTCGGTGAAGATTTCTCCGTTGAAACAGGCGTAGTGGTCGGCGAATTGTACCGTAATGGTGCAGAATGGAAGTTCAATGCCATCGGCAGCGGCTACAAGGACGGCCTTTCCGGTCTGACACGCGATTACGGCCTGCAATAAGCCTGGATTACTCTTGGATTATTACTTATAGGAAAGAAGGTATTTGCCAGTGACAATCAGTCTTTCCAAAGGGCAGCGGATTGATCTTACCAAGACCAATCCGGGCCTGACGAAGGTAGTAGTAGGACTTGGCTGGGATACAAACAAGTATAGCGGCGGCAAGGATTTCGACCTCGATGCTTCAGCATTTCTGCTGCATGAGGACGGCAAGGCTAAAGGCGAAGATGACTTTGTATTCTATAACAACCCAAGCGGCGGCAAAGGCTCCGTAACCCATACAGGCGATAACCGTACGGGTGAAGGGGACGGGGACGATGAGCAGATCATCGTAGATTTCAGCCTGGTGCCGGCCAATATCCAGCGCATCGGGATTACAGTAACCATCTATGATTATGAAGCTCGGGTTCAGAATTTCGGACAGGTATCCAATGCGTTTGTTCGGGTTGTTGATGCAGCCAGTGACCGCGAAGTTCTGCGGTTTGACCTGGGTGAGGATTTCTCCACCGAGACAGCCGTTGTCTTCTGTGAATTCTACCGCCACGGGGCGGATTGGAAATTCCAGGCGATCGGCAGCGGATTTGCCGGCGGGCTAAGCGCTCTTTGCAAGAATTACGGACTGGATGCACAATAACAGCTTCAAAGGCGGGATCATTAACGATCCTGCCCTTTTTAAAAGCTAAGCATAGCCCCACTTTGTGGGGTTGTTTTGTAGATTCGCTCTTATCCATGAATAAAGGTGGCGTAAGAATGAGTACAGAAGTGATTAAGGGGCAGAAGGCAGATCTGACCAAAGGAAATCCGGGAGTCCGCAGCATCATTGTGGATGTCAGGTGGAAAGCACCGTCCTCCATGGATATTGATGCTTCGGCATTTCTGCTTGGAGCAGAAGGCAAAGTGAAAAGTGACGACGATCTGATCTTTTATAATAATCCGTCTACGCCGTATTTCAGGTACAAGGATGTACCTGGGGCCGCTTCGGGCGGGCAGAAGCAGTTTGAGGTCCAGCTTGATAAGATTCCAGCTCATATAGCGAAAATTGCCTTTAGCCTTACCTTGTATGATGGTGAGAACCGCAAGCAGATGTTCGGACAAATGAGTGACGCAGAGTGCCGGATTCTGGATCAGGCTACGGGAGCGGAGCTTCTGCGGTGTAACCTGGGAAATCATTTCTCTGTGGAAACAGCTGTTGTGGTAGGAGAATTATATAGATATGGCGGTGAGTGGAAATTCAGTGCAATTGTCGCTGGCTTCTCAGGCGGACTCAAAGCACTGTGCGGCAATTATGGCATTGAGGTGGAGGACGAGCCGGCACCGCCGCCTCCGCCGGAGCCGGTGAAGCCCCCGGCGCCGCCGCAGCGTCCGCCGCTTCAGGTGCCTCCGCCGCCAAAGCCGGCTGAACCGTCAGCACCGCCGCTGAACCTCAATCTGAAGAAGATTGAGCTGAAGAAGCAGGGGGATTCCATCAACCTGAAGAAATCTGCTTCCGGTCTTGGAGAGCTGGTGATTAACCTCAACTGGAATCAGAAGCAGGGCGGGCTGTTCAGCCGCAATAAGGGCGGCGTGGATCTGGATCTTGCCTGCCTGTATGAATTGAAGGACGGCAGCAAGGGGGTTGTGCAGGCACTCGGCAATTTGTTCGGCAGCCTGCAGCAGGAGCCTTATGTCATGCTCGATGGAGATGACCGGACAGGCTCCGTAACATCCGGCGAGAATTTGCGTATAAACGGAAGTAAGGTTGCACGGATTGAACGGATTCTGGTTTTTGCTTTTATTTATAAGGGAGTTACCAATTGGTCTGAGGCGGACGGGGTAGTTACCGTGAAGCAGGATGGAGGACCGGATATTGTTGTTAATCTGGACGAGCACAACAACCGTAAAGGCTTATGCGCTATCGCGATGATCACGAATGTGGGTAATGAGACCTTCAGTATTGAACGTCTTGTACAATATTTCAGCGGTCACAGGGAGCTGGATGAGGCTTACGGCTGGGGGCTGCGCTGGGTAGCAGGAAGCAAATAATTATATTATACCGGAGGCGCAGGTGGAATGGACTGGTTCAGTGATTTTTTTAGAAGCATCGGCGAGAATTATGGGCATTTCTTCTCATGGAGTGACGTTGTAGGAACGCTCTCCGATCCTGTCAGCTGGGGGATTATCGGGAGCCTGATTCTGCTGGAGGGCCTGCTCTCTGCAGATAATGCGCTGGTGCTGGCAGTTATGGTTAAGCACTTGCCGAAGGAGCAGCAGCGCAAAGCGTTGTTCTATGGTATCATCGGGGCTTACTTATTCAGATTCCTGGCGATCGGTCTGGGTACTTATCTGGTCAAATTCACACTCGTTAAGGTTCTTGGTGCGCTGTACCTCTTCTATATTGCTTACAAAGGATTATTCAAGGGCGGCGGAGAAGACGGCGAGGTTAAGAACAAAGGCGCTTCTTTCTGGAAGACCGTACTAATGGTTGAACTAATGGACGTAGCGTTCAGTATTGACAGTGTGGTGGCTGCCTTCGGTCTGAGTGAAGAGGTATGGGTACTCTTCCTGGGCGGTATCCTCGGCGTATTGATGATGCGTGGTGTGGCACAGGTATTCCTCAAGCTGATTGCGAAATATCCTGAACTGGAACAGACGGCATTCCTGCTCATTGCACTGATTGCCGGTAAAATGCTTGCCGGGGCATTCGGCTTCGAATTGCCGCATGTGGTGTTCTTCGCAATTCTGATTGCGGTATTTGTAGGGACCATTATTTACAGCTCCAGTAAACGCAAGAAAGAGGCAAACCGCAGAGCCTGATTCACCTGATTGGTTTACGTTCATAGCAGTACAGGAGGGCAGGGGTTTACGGGAAGGGTAAACTCTCTGTACTTCCGGGTAATCGTTATATGTTATAGCATGGCCTTTGCTTGTATTTGAGAAAGCCGGATGCCGTCCCCGAGAGGACGGCATAGCTGGTTCTGCTTGCCTATAAGGAGAGGCTATTCGTTTTGTGTGTTCCGCACAACATTAAGGAGGAAGGGCCTTGAGATATTTCGATTACCTTACGCAAGAGCAAGAAACTTCATTATTCCATGTTCCGCCGGTCTCATTCAATCATACTACAAGCAAGGATTTACTGGCTTACGCCGTCGGGGCTGCCCTATATATGCCTGCTACCCGCGCTAGTGTTGCTGAAGATATTATTAAGTTGAGAGCTTCAGGGCTCGTTACGGTCATTATTGATCTGGAGGATGCTATTGGTGACGGTGAGGTGGATTATGCTGAAGAATCCATCGTCAGGCATCTGGCCTTCCTGTCAGGGTACGCCGAGAATGAGCGGGAGCCGGCCAGAGGTCTGCCGCTGCTGTTCATCCGCGTGCGTAACCCGGAGCAGCTGCGGGATATGATATTCCGGTTAGGCTCGTTAATTACGCTGCTGACCGGATTTGTTTTCCCTAAATTTTCTGTAGAGAACGGTGTGGAGTATTTCGAAGCCATCGCCGATTACAATGATACACGCAGCTACGCTGCACCGGTCCTGTACGGTATGCCGATCCTGGAGAATGCGCCGATTATTTACCGGGAGAGCCGGATTGACAGCCTGCTGGCTATCCGGGACCTGCTGGGCCAATACCGCGAGTATGTACTGAATGTAAGAATAGGTGCGACTGATTTCTCCAGCCTGTTCGGGCTGCGGCGCAGTCCGGATATCAGCATCTATGATCTGACCCCGATCCGTGACTGCATGTCGGATATCATTAATGTATTCGGCCGGGTGGAAGAGGGCTATGTAATTTCAGGCCCTGTGTGGGAGTATTTCGCCAGCAAAGGCCACCGGGTACTGCGTCCGCAGCTGCGGGAGACGCCTTTTGAAGATACGTATGGCAAGCACGGCCGCGAGATGCGTAACAATTACATTACCAGCGCCATGGACGGGCTGATCCGTGAAGTGATTTTGGATAAAGAGAACGGCATTGTCGGCAAGACCATCATTCATCCTTCCCATCTGAGACCTGTGCAGGCAATGTACACGGTGATGCATGAGGAATATGTTGATGCCTTAAGTATCGTGGACAGTAATGATGGCAGCCGTGGAGTGTTCAAGAGCGAATACTACAACAAGATGAATGAAATTAAGCCGCATTTGAACTGGGCCAGACGCATTTTACTGCGATCTCAAATATACGGGGTGTTACATGAACAACAGCATTTTGTCGGATTATTGCCCGAGAACGAATACACACACATTTAATATCGTTGAGAATCTGCAAGTTACGGTAACAGAAACCGCAAATCCCTTTCATATACCAGTGGAGTCCTTATTCGCCATGGCTGCGCGCATCAATAAGAAACGCTCCTTCCTGTTCGTCAGCAAAGTGCTTGGCAAGCACATTCCTGTTAATCCTTACACACCCCTGCTTAGCGGAGCTGCGCTTGCCTTGCTCCTGTACCTGGAGATGAGTGAGGATGCTGCAGACCGGGAAATGATGGACAAGCTGATGGACCAGGCGGTTCATGGCCTGATTCATCCGGAATATGCCGAAGAAGCCTATCGCGACCTGCTTGCTGCATGTCTGGTTCTGCCGCGGCCTGTCCTTTTTATCGGGTTTGCCGAAACCGCTACCGCTTTGGGACACAGCATGTACAATATGTTTGCCCGCGGAGCATCCTATATTCATACGACCCGTGAGCATATTCCCGAGCTGGAGTCCGTAGTAACCTTCGAAGAAGAGCATTCCCATGCGGTAGACCATTTATGTTATGCGTTGAATAGTAAGCTGTTGTCGGGAACAGAACCGGTTGTGCTGGTGGATGATGAGATTACAACGGGTAATACCGCTATCAATACGATCCGGGATATCCAGTCCAAATTCCCGCGACGGGAGTACGTGGTGGCTTCGCTCCTTGATTGGCGGAGCGCCGGTAACATTCAGGCCTACCGTGAACTGGAGCAGGAGCTTGGTATCCGGATAACTGCGTTATCCCTGCTCCAGGGCCATATTGAAGTGAAGGGCACTCCGCTGCTGGGTGCGGGGAACGGGAGCGGCGGTGAAGAAGCTCGGGCAATGGCAGAGCTGGTAACCACCTATGTGACTGATGGTCTGGAGCGGCTTCCGGTGACTTCGACAGATGCACAGGGAGTTATTAATCCTGCTCCTTACTTGAAATTCAGCGGCCGCTTTGGCCTGGACTGGGCGGATAACCTGCAAATTGATGAAGGGGTAAGCCGGGTAGCGGGTCTGCTCCGCGGCTTGCGGGAATGCACCCGCACCCTGGTGATGGGCGTAGGCGAGTTCATGTATCTGCCTATGCGGATTGCTGCAGAGATGGGCGCCGGGGTAGCTTATCAGTCGTCCACCCGCAGTCCGATTCATCCGGAGCAGCGTGCGGATTACGGGGTGCATAGTGCGGCCGCTTATCCGTCAGCCGGCGATCCGGAGATTATGAATTATATCTACAATGTGGAACCCGGACAGTATGAAGATATCTTTGTGCTGCTGGAGCGTGAGGTACCGCGGGCGCGGATTAAGCCGATGACGGATATTCTGCAGCGGCTGGCCGGCAGTAAAGTACATCTGATTATATTAGCCTCTGAGCCTGAGAGTGGGGGATCACGGATATGAAGAGTATGGAGATTGAAGCGGTCATGAACAAAAGAATATCCCCTCCGGTTCCGCTGGGCAGCTATCCGGCTTCGGATGTTACCTTTCTGCTCAAGGATCTGAGTAATGTATCGCTGGAGCGGGGAACGGCTGAACGGGAAGTAGCTATCCAGTCCGGTGTGCATTATTCAGAGATGCTTCCTGTAGAGTACCAGCCGACGGAGCAGTACATTGAATTATTCCATGAGACATTGCGGGATTCGGCGGGGAAGGTAGCCCTGGCTGTAGCGGTTGTATCCGAAATGATTGTGGCCCGCCGGGGAACGGCAGGTACAGTACTGGTCTCGCTGGCCAGAGCCGGCACACCGATAGGTGTCTTGATCAAACGGTACATAATGGAGCGCTACGGGGCGGATCTGCCGCATTACAGCATCTCCATTATCCGTGGCAAAGGGATAGATGAGAATGCAATTCTGTATATGCTACAACAGCATGGAAGTGATGCGAAGCTGCAGTTCATTGACGGCTGGACAGGAAAGGGTGCTATCCGGCAGGTGCTGATTGAGGCCTGTGAGAGCCTGTACAGCAAATATGGAATTAAGCTGAATGATGATCTTGCAGTGCTTGCCGACCCCGGGTACTGTTCTGAAACATTCGGGACCCGGGAAGACTATCTGATTCCCAGCGCCTGCCTGAACTCTACGGTATCCGGCCTGATGAGCCGTACGGTGCTTCGAGATGATCTGATCGGACCGGAGGAATTTCACGGGGCTAAATTCTACAAGGAATGGCTGGATAGCGACCTGTCGAACGTATTCATAGAAGCTGTTGTCCCTCATTTCGCTGCAGCTGCGGCGGAGGCACTCCGGATGGCTGAAGAGATGCAGAAGAATCCGCCGGAGAGCAGCTGGCAGGGGCTGGCCGATATCCGCAGCATCCAGGAGACGTTCGGAATTGACAACATTAATCTGGTCAAACCTGGAGTTGGAGAGACTACTCGTGTGCTGCTGCGCAGAGTTCCCTGGAAGATTCTCGTCGACAGGCTGGATAATCCCAATCTCCGGCATATTCTGCTGCTGGCCGAGGACCGCGGAGTGCCTGTTGAGGTATTCCCGGGACTTACTTATTCCTGCTGCGGAATTATTAAGCCGTTGAAAGGGGAAAGTGAATGATCTACGCCAGCGATCTGGACCGCACGCTGATCTACTCCCTGAGCGCCATCGGTGTTCCTGAAGATACTCCCGGACTGGTTCCGGCCGAGATCGTTGACGGCAGAACCGTTTCGTATATTTCGCGGCAGGCTTTGGCGATACTGCAGGAGCTTGCGGCGAAGATAGTTTTCATGCCGGTGACTACCCGGACTATTGCCCAGTACCGGCGGATTAATCTGTTCCGGGAGACGGTAATTCCGGATTATGCGGTCGTGAGCAACGGCGGGAATATTCTGGTGAGAGGTGAAGTGGACCGGGAATGGCGGGCGGCTGTAGGCCGGCTGGTGGATAACGGTTCTGCCCCTGCCGGGGAGGCTGCGGGTATTGTCCGGTCTGTAGTGCGGGCAGAGTGGATTATCAGCGAGCGTTATTGCGATGAGCTGTTCTATACGTATGTGGTGGAGCGTGGCTTATTGCCGCTGGATGAGATTACCCGCATGGCTGAACGGCTGGACGGACTGGGCTGGAAGGTGTCGCTGCAGGGACGCAAGCTTTATGTCGTGCCGGAATCCGTGAACAAAAGCGATGCCATTCTCCATGTCCGCCGCACCGTCCGTTCGGAGCCGATGGCCGCCTCCGGCGATTCCCTGCTGGATAAAAGCCTGCTTGCCGCAGCAGATTATGCTATAGCTCCCTGCCATGGAGAAATATTTGCCGAGCAGCAGGCTGGTCTAGTAGAATTAGATTATCCGTTTACAAAGCAATCGGGGGTATTTGCCGGGGATGAGATTATGGAGTATGTCCAAAAGATATATAATAATTTGACAGCACTGGGAGTTGGGCCGCAATGAAAAAGGTAAATATTTATTTCAACCGCTGGTTTTCCGTGGCTTTTCATTACATGAATCTCATCCGGAACAATGAAGACGGCATCCCGGTGCAAATCTTTGCCACCCATCCGGATATCCGGCATATGTCGCTGCAGGGCGCTGATGTTGCCGGAACAGAGCCTGCGCTTACAGGGATGGAATACGTACAGTTCTGCCTCGATTTCTGCCGCCGTAATGAAATTGATATCTTCATCCCCCGGCTGCATATGCTGGATATTGCCTTGCATGCTTCCCTGTTCGATGCTATCGGTACGAAGGTGCTGGTCTGCCGCGATCTGGAGCTGCTGGAGATGATTATGGATAAGGGCAAATTCTATGAGAGTGTCCAGGCTACCGGAATTATGACGATTCCGGACTATCATGTGGTGAGCACTGCGGAGCAGTTCAAGGCGGCCTACGAGGATCTTGCCGGTAAGGGGCATAAGGTCTGCTTCAAGCCTACGGAGACAGAAGGCGGTCTTGGATTCCGTATTATAGATAATAACCGCAGCCCGCTGGAGGAGCTGTTCGGCCATGTGACACCGCTGATCTCCTTCGAGGATGCATACCGTATTCTGGCCGGAGCTGACAGCTTCCCTAATCTGATGGTTATGGAGCTGCTGGAAGGCTATGAATACAGCATTGACTGTCTGTCTGATGAGCAGGGAAATCTGCTTGCTGCTGTACCGCGCCGCAAGGCAGGCGGACGCCTGCGGCTGATGGAGCATATTCCGGAGCTTGAAGAGATTGCCCGCAGGGTAGCTGCGACTTACCGGATTCCTTTCAATTTCAACATTCAGATGAAATACAGCGGCCCGGTGCCGAAGCTGCTGGAGATTAACCCGCGGATGTCAGGCGGTCTGCACATTTCCTGCCTGTCCGGGATCAACTTCCCTTATTTGGCGGTGAAAAGTGCGCTTGGCGGTGAGGTGCAGCCGGCACAGTTCGAACACAACGTCCTGGCCAGCCATGTAGAGCAGCCGCTGATTATGAGAATAACCGGAGAATCGGCAGTGCCGGATTCCGTGAATTGAGTGTGGAAGCTTCGCGCTCATAAGAGGTGAGAAGAATGCAAGTCAAATTCAAAGTCATATTATTTGCTGCAGCAGGCTACGCTCTAGCTGTACTGACCCGGGGCTTCCTGCCCGAGCTGGTCTCCCTGCTGCTTCCGGTTGCCGGAGCCGCTTATGCGGTAACAGGCTTCAGGCGCACGAGGGTGAATCTGCCGGCGGAAGTTCTGCCCGCCGGCCCGGAGCCGGCTGCGATTTCAGCAGCTTCCGCTGCGGCGCCTCAGGCATCAGCCGGCCTGCCCGCCGCTGCAGGACAAGCTCCGGTGCTCCGTGCAGGCCAGGAGCACCGGGCCGAGCCTGCCGTCTCAGCGGAGTTTGCTCCGGTGGTGGAGTATCTTAGCATCCTGGAGGATATGATCATCTCTGAGGGGCAGAAGGACACGCTGGACAATGAGATTGTCGAGAAGTCACTGGCGCTGTTCGCCAGACTTCAGCGCGTGCTTCCCCTGCTGCAGGAGCTGGGCAACGGTGAGATCAACCATACAGTCCGCCGGCTCGTGCTGAAGGACCTGAACGGTGTAATCAATCCGTTCCTGCGTCTGGGCGGTGAGGCCAAGACGAGAAACCGGAGAATGCTGCTGAACGGTCTGCGTGATGTCGATTCCAAAATATCGGATATTGCCTCGACGATCGAACATAAAGACCTGATGGAACTTCAGACCAAGGCGGAGCTGATTCATCAGCGTTACAGCAGTTCCGAATTATAGGAGGAGGAAAACCATGTCCACACAGTTGATCGAGCTTAGAAAAGAAGATGAGCAGAAAGTCGTTGCCGAGGCTTCGCAGTTAATTGAACAAGTATCCAAAACCGACACGGTAGCCCTAGATTCCCTGATGGATGATATCGGCAAGCTTGGTGTCAAGACGCAGGAGAAGGCGGGCCAGACCCTGAAGCTGCTGGACCGCCCGGTGAATGATCTGATGAGCGGCAAGCGGGTGGAAGTGCCGAATATGATTATGAAGCTGCGGAATGAGTGTGAGACGCTGCAGCAGAGCAAGAACGTCAGCTTTTTCGGTAAAATGCTGCGCAAGAGCCCGCTCAAAAATTACGTCTACAAATATCAGTCCGTCCGCACCAATATTGATGCCATCATTACCGGACTGCGCGATGGCCGCGATACGCTGGAAGAGAGCATCGTCAACATGCGCCAGCTGAAACGCACCTCGATGGAGGAAATTTATAATCTGCAGACGAAGATAGCCTTCGGCAACAAACTGAAGGAGCTGTTCGAGGTAGAGATCGCCAAGCCGGAGAATGAGTTCCGCAAAGCCTATCTGGAACGGGGACTGCGCAAGGTGATGGTACGGATACAGTCCATGACCGAAATGATTCTGCTCTACAATCAGGCGATTGCCGCAACGGATATCATTAATGATAACAATGACAAGCTGATCGATTCCGTAAACAACGCGATTGATAAGACCTCCAACCTGATTACCGTGTCGGCGATGATTGCCATGTCCCTGGCCGATCAGGAGAATGTCATTAACGCTGTGGAAGCAACCAACAAGACGATTGAGGACCAGTTCAAGGAGAATGCGCGGCTCCTGCGCACAACGACCGAGAAGACAACGGAGCTGCTCTCCAAGCCCTCCATGTCGCTCGAAGCTGTGAATCAGGCGATCGGCGATCTGCTTAGTGCCCTGGATACCTCCGAGCAGTCCAACCGGCGGATTATTGAGAGCTGCCAGGATTATACGTCCAAAATGACAACGATCAACACCCAGCTGAACAACCGGCTCGGGCTTACGGAAGGCTCGCAGCCGCAGGCTTTGAAGCAGGCGGAGAGCGGTCTGAGCAGCTTTTTGAACTGAGACATTTAATTCTGCACCCGGTGGGGGCACATACGAATGATTAGAAGCCTGCTGATGGTGTTCAGCGGGCTTTTTGGTGTGACTTTGCCCGAAATTTGATACGTAAAATATCTAATATACTAATATTTTCAAATAAGATATTATTGGTGATGTTACCTATGGAAAATGAGTATTTAGTCCCAGGGAGGGGACATAGGCGGAAAGCTAGGACCTACGAATAAATTCAATGTGAAGCAGTTTTATCTGGCGGGGGAGAGTAATAATGAGCACAAAATTTAATGGATTGCTCGCAGGAATATTGGGTACAAGTCTGCTGTTCGGTTCAATGGGTACAGCGGCGGCACAGACAGCGGGTACTAAGGATTATGAAGGCCATTGGGCCCAGCAGACCATCCAGAGCTGGCTCGACAAAGGGCTGCTGAAGGGCTTCGCCGATGGCTCGGTCAAGCCCAATCAGACGGTTACGAGAGCGGAGTTTATGGCTCTGGTGAACCGTTCATACCAGTTCACAGCAACAAGTACAGTGGGTTTTCAGGATGTGCCGTCTGCAAGCTGGGCATATGCTGAAGTGTCAAAAGCGGTGGCAGCCGGATATATCCAGGGCTTCAATAATGAGATGCGCCCGAATGCACCGATTAACCGCCAGGAAGCCGCAGTAATTGTCAGCAAGCTGTTGAAGCTGAGCCCTGGTAATACGGAAGCGCTATCAGTATTCAGGGATGCCGGACAGATCGCAGCCTGGAGCAAAGGGAGTGTAGCGGCGGCCGTTGCGGCAGGAGTGCTTAAAGGTTATCCGGATGGGACCTTTGGCCCGGCCAAAGCCTTAACCCGTGCAGAATCCTTGTCACTGCTGGATACT
Source organism: Paenibacillus sp. MMS20-IR301 (assembly GCF_032302195.1). Lineage (NCBI taxonomy): Bacteria > Bacillati > Bacillota > Bacilli > Caryophanales > Paenibacillaceae > Paenibacillus > Paenibacillus sp. MMS20-IR301. The sequence continues at coordinate 5,429,173 of NZ_CP135275.1, read as the reverse complement.
GCTGCGGCTGTACATACCGGCAGCGGTACTGAGCTGGCAGTGACACCGGCGCCAACTGCAACGCCGTCTGCTAGTCCAACACCTGCACCTAAAGCAACCGCAACTGCTGCTGCAGTTGGTAGCGGCGGCGGTGGTGGTGGTGGTGGCGGATCTCAGAGCACTCCGACTATAGCGCCGACCCCGGTTCCAACAGCCACGCCATTAGCGATTCCGTTTGTAGATGGAGTGAAGCTTGCTGTGAATGAGACAATAAATATGACTAATTCAGTCAATTTGACAATTGATTTCAGGTTGGTTCCAGACGAAATGGCGTCCAAGATAGACCATTTTGAACAGTATATTTCAAATGGTCCTGTTCCGGTTGAGCAGTTGTTGTCGGGGGAACTATATCCTGAACATTTTGACTCTCTCTATAGAACGATTGTTTTCCCTATTTATGCCTTTCAATTAGAAGGGATCACCGATCCGTATATTACGCAAGTCTTTTATAATGCGGATAATCAGCCAGTTGGCTACTTTAGGCAGAAGACGGAACTGAAGCTCATGACGATTACGAAATCAGACCGCTTCTCAGAGTTGAATGATGGAGTGACTGTTTCCAAAGTCTCTGTTGGAGCAGATGTCTATGATGTCCGGATTGATGCTTCTGAGGCGCTCGGGCAAGCCGGAAATCAAGCAGTCTATTACTCGATTACAGCTCATGACACGTTCGTGGGGCCGGGTGATGATGCAAGTGTGATTGACGATATCCTGGCAGGCCAGAATTATTTGTACCGCCATGAAAGTGGAACTGTGTATTTTGAATATAATTCAGACAAGACGTATTACGTAATCTTCTATGACAGCAATCTTCAGGCGCTGAACTATTACGCAGGGGATTGGAAAAGATCGGAGCAGAAGGCTCTGGAGCTTGCGCTCACCCGGATTCAAGCTTTACCGGATGCTGCTGCAGACCTTACTTTAGCTGATGAGGATGCGGTGGCCGCTGCATTGAGTAAATTTGATAGTTTGTCAGAAGAGCAGAAAGGCAAGGTCAGCACAGAGCTGCAGAATAAGCTGAACGATTCGGTTGCTGCAATCGGAAACCTCCGTCCACTCGGTAGTCTGGGATATCCTTATTTTAATGCGGTTACTACAGGTGAGCAGAATTACCTTAACAGTGCCTCGTTTGGGATAGATGTGCAGAATTTGCCCGGTTTATTGAATTATACTTCAAGCTCGTTTAAATTTCTGATATCCCATAATCCGGTAACGATAAGTGAATTGCAGATGCTGAATGACGGGGCGGATCAGTATGATCTTCGTGCGGGAAGGAGCTTCATGCTCGGACAAGTGGAGCCTGGCACTTATCTCACTGTAGGCTTATACGATAAACAGGGTAAGTTAACAGCATACTATTCTGAACCGATCAATCTACCTGTAGTTACTGCACAATGGGACAATCCAATCTCCCGGATAACGGATGGTGTGGTCATTACAAAAAGCAGTTATGGTGACTATTCTGAGATTGACGTCAGCGGATATATGCATCAAGCTGCACCAACTGCAGCCTTTTATACAGTAGTTTCTCAATCCGAAGTTGCCGGATTTTTCCCGGAATTTAGTCCGGAGGAGTGGCTCGCGTTCAAGGAATTTGCATATCTCTACAATAACAAGCAGTTAACTGTGACCCTATCTAACAGTTGGGATAAGCAGCAGTATTTGATTATTTTTTATGACCGCAATATGAAAGTACTGGGTTATTATCGAGCGGAGGCTTCCTATACAGAACAACAAAGCCTTGACCTAGCGGTCTCCCGCCTCTCCAGCCTTCCAGCCAGCGGCGATATCACTATCGATGACGAACGGAGAATTGAAGGGGCAAGATGGGCTTATGAAGCTCTGACTAACAATCAGAAACAGCTGCTCGACGCATCCTATCTTCCGCGTCTGGAGCAGGCTGAAGCCAAGGTGAACCTTTTGCATACTAGTGGGCCCCTATCTTCTATTCCGCTCATTGGCGGTGTATTGTTAAACGGAGATTCGCCATTTCTACTGAACCGAACTTCTCTGAGCGCCGAGTATAACGGAATGCCTAGTGCTATCTTAAGGAAGGCTAAGAATTTCAGATACTATTTTACTGACGGGCCAGTTACTCAGGCGGATATAAACAAAGGGGTATCTTATCCTCTGTACGGGATGTACTCAGGCGGCTACATTCTGGATGGTCCAAATCTGCCAGGAGAAAAATACGTCACTCTAGTTTTCCATGATAAGGACGGGGAGCCTGTCTCCTATAATACTCAAAAGGTTGAGTTCACCATCAAGCAGCCAGTATTGGATTCCTCAGCCCTAGAATTAACAGAGGGGGTTCATATAAACAAGGTAGACAACGGGCAATCGCAGAATGTCTATATAAATGTTTCGGAGATTCTTAACAACGCACAATTAGGGGTCTCTTATTATACAGTAAATACAAAAAGTGAACTGGGAGGAGAAGAAGGATTTACTGTTGAGAATGCGGTTAAGCATCAAAATTATTTAAGCACTGGCAATAGAACTATGTATTCTGGCGGCGGTAACCAAGAATACTTAATTATTTTCTATGACCTAAATTACAAAGTGCTGTATTACTACAAGGGCGGTATTTCAGACTAAATCCCCGAAATTTCTTCCTGATTCATAATACCCCTCTCTCCCACATAAGTTGTCACTAAGGCGACCTATGGAGAAGGAGAGGATAGGCTGATGATTCTGGGATGCTTGATACTTGTGCTTATCGTCGTAGCCAGCAGTGAGAAAGCAGAGGCGATTGCCAGGCTGAATGACCCGGACGATAACAGCAGGTGACCGGCAGATGCCTTTCTGTGACTTCTCCATAAATAATTGATTCTCTGTGGTTCAAGCAATTTCCAGCGGTTTATTGGGTATAATAACCCGGAGGCTCAGGACGGCCTCTAATCACTGAAAATACGATGTCAATGCGGAGGTCAAATGGAGAACGAGGCACTGCTGCAGGTTGAGAAGCTGGCGCTCAAGAAGAATAAGATTTACCAGCAGAGTATTCTGCGGTATATTGCCAGAGCCATGCTCGCCAGTATGTTTATCGGATTCGGCGTTATCGTAGCCTTTAAGACCGGCAACTTCTTTTATATGGAGCAATCGCCGATGACCTATCCGATGGCTGCGATCACATTCGGCGCAGCCATCATCCTGATATCCTATGGCGGCGGGGATTTGTTTACCGGAGACACCTTCTACTACACCTACGCGGCATTAAGACGCAAGCTGGCCTGGACCCAGGTCGTGCGGATGTGGGTAGTGAGCTATATCGGCAATATTCTGGGGGCTACGGCATTTGCCCTGCTGATTTTTTTGACCGGACTGTTCCATGATTCCTCGGTGAACAGCTTTCTGCTGAATGTGGTGGCCCACAAGATGGAGGCTCCGGCGCTGCAGCTGTTCTTCCGGGCCATTCTCTGTAACTGGCTGGTTTGCCTCGCCTTCTTCGTACCGATGTCGATGAAGAGCGACGGGGCCAAAATGTTCGCCATGGTTCTATTCGTATTCTGTTTCTTTATCTCCGGCTATGAGCATAGTATTGCCAACATGTGTACCTTTGCCATTGCGCTTGTGCTGAATCACCCCGGTACGATATCGTGGGGCGGTGTAGTACATAACCTCGTACCGGTCACGCTGGGCAATCTCATCGGCGGCGGCGTATTAATGGGCGTGATGTATTACTATGTGAACAAGCCGTTCCTGGATGAAGAGGCTCATTAAGACAGCTTTACAATATGCAGAACAGCGATCCTCCGTTGCATGGGGGATCGCTGTTCTGCTTTTGTTTGTATATAGAAAAATTTATACATTAATTGATATAAATATACATAAAGTTTGGCGCTTGTCGCTGGAATTCATAGTAAATTTTACGGTGATTTTAACTTTGCGATTACATTTCCGGCGGCACTGTCTAAACGGGTACAGTTCCTATCCTCACGGTAAGTTCTATACACTGAATCCATGCAAATTCAGAGATAAAGAGCGGGAATTAATGGATAAATATACCTTTAATTAAATTATTTTTCATTAAACTTTTTATAATTTTACATGAAATGCATATTGTTTTACCAAGCATGCATTGAACAGTTCAACCTCAAGACGTATTATTTCCAAATGATCATAACTTTCATTTGGGGGGAAAAGAAGTGAAGAAGAGGTTTAAGCTGCTAAGCCGCGGGCTTGCAGCTGCAGTGCTGACGACGTCATTGTTCACCGCTGGTTATGTACCGGTGTTTCCGGCCAGTGCAGAGCCTGCGGACACAGGTGCAAACGCTGCCGGGGAGGCAGGTAGTCATCCGGGGGCTGTTTTAGAGCCTGCTGTCAGCGGTGCAGACGGAGGGATCTCACCTGTTGCCGGCAATGAAGCTCTGCTGTCAGCTGCTGTTGCAGAGGGACCGCTGATCGCCAGAGACAGTTCCTGGTCGTATCTGGATGACGGCTCCGATCAGGCAACGGTATGGCGTGATGTTTATTTCGACAATAGCTTGTGGAAGCAGGGACAAGCACCTCTTGGTTATGCCAACAGCGGTAAAGGACTGGACTTGAATACAAGAATCAGCTACGGGCCGGACAGCAATCAGAAATTCATAACCTCGTATTACCGCAAGGAATTTACAATTGACGACCCGTCGGCTATCCGTAAGCTTGCAGCCACGCTGGTCCGTGATGACGGCGCAGTAGTATATTTGAACGGTCAGGAAGTCTACCGGACGAATATGCCGCAGGGGACAATTCTCTATAAAACTACTGCCTCTACGGCTATCGGTGACGAACGGCTCGATAACAACTTTAATATCGACCCGGCTCTGCTGCTGAAGGGTACCAATGTCATTGCAGCCGAAGTACATCAGGACCGGGGCAGCAGCTCCGATACGTTCTTTTCCCTCGAACTAAACGCTTCATCAGGGGCAACTGCCTCACAAGACCACGGACTACTCGGTCAGTATTATACCGGTACCGAAACATTTGATTTCGGTGATTATAAATCCACCCGTATTGATTCCCAGATTAACTTCAGCACTCTTGATCCGGTGCTCCAGACGTGGGCCGGAAGCGCAGATAATGCCAATATCCGCTGGACAGGCCAAATCATGGCACCGGAATCCAGTGAATATACCTTCTATATGATTGGTGACAACGGGTTCCGGCTGTGGCTGGATGACCAGCTCGTTATCGATCACTGGAAGAATGACTGGGATGTGGAGCAGACAAGCAGTCCGGTTACTCTGCAAGCAGGGGTGAAACACAGCCTCAAAATCGAATATTTCGAAGATTTCGGCGGCTCGAATCTGTATCTGCGCTGGTCGGGTCCGGGAATAACGAAGCAGATCGTGCCTGCCTCTGCCTTCTATCTTCCGGCTAATTATAACGGGCCCGTCTCCGGTGAAGTGGATTCCGGCGGTAACCGTATAGCGCTGCAGCTCACGGGCGATCTGCAGCCGGTACCGGCTGCTCTGGCTGATCATTTGACCGTTAAGGCAGAAGAGACAGTGATTCCGGTCCTGAATGCGGTTCAAGGCAGTACTGCTGATCAGCTCACACTGACACTTGGCTCCATAGTGAAGCCCGGTCAGATTGTGAACGTGTCCTATGACGGGCAGGCTGGACTGGAATATACGGATAATACCGCTGCGGGCAGTTTTACCTACAGCCCTGATAATATGTCAGAGGCAGTGGATTACTCGCCGATTGCAATTGCAATGTCCTTCCAGAACGAAGCGAAAACCAACCGTTCCTTTGCCTGGTATACAAGTTATGAGCGACCGGACAGCGCACCGGCGGGAATTATGGACAGCATTGTAGAGATCGTTCCGGCAGATGCAGATTTCAGCTCTCCTGAGAAGCAGCGCTTTGTTGGAGATCCGGCTGATACCCGGGCGCTTACGCTGAATATTACCGGTTCGACCAAAGGTGCTTTTATCAGCCATAAGGCGATTGCCACCGGGCTTGCTCCCGGAACGGCTTATAAATACCGTGTAGGCAGTGAGGGGAATTGGAGTACTGCCGGCAGCTTCACGACTGAGGGGGAGAATGAGAAGGCATACAACTTCCTTTACATGACCGACTCTCAAGGAGCAAATACCAATGACTATGAGGTATGGGCCAAGACACTAAAGAACGGGATGGATGATTATCCGGATGCCAAGTTCCTGGTCATGACCGGGGATCAGGTGGATGCCGGATCACTTGAATCGCAATGGCTGGATTATTTCGGTAAGCCGCAGAATATTCTGATGAAGCTGCCGCTTATGGCGGCGGTCGGCAACCATGAAGGCCCTTATAACGATAACTACTACTATCATTTCAATTATCCGAATAACTCTATCGATGATCCGCTGCCTCCGGGCAGTGTCTACTCCTTCGATTACGGCGATGCCCACATGATGGTCATGAATACGATGGACATGGGCTGGGATGACCGCCAGAAGAACTCCTTCAAGCAGCAGATTGACTGGCTGAAGAGAGAAGTCGCACAGACAGACAAAAAGTGGAAGGTCGTTGCCTTCCATAAGGCGATCTATTCGCTGGGGGGCCATGCGGCTGAAAATGAGATCAAGGAACTGCGGGAGACACTGTATCCGATCTTTGATGAGCTTGGAATCGACGTAGTACTGCAGGGACATGACCATGTCTATGTGCGCTCGAATCAAATGTATGGAAATAAGGTCGTGGAGAATGTATCCAAGGATGGCAACGGTAATCCGCTTAATCCGGACGGTACGCTGTACATGATCAACAACTCATCAGGCACGAAATTCTACGATGTTAATAAAAATGTAGACCCGTCTTTCGCGGCTGTCTACGAACAGCCGAGAATGCCGATCTATTCCGGCATTACGATGACGGAAGACAGCTTTACTATTAACTCCTACAAATCCGGTGAAGCGTCTCCGTTCGATACCTATACGATTGTCCGCGATGACAGCAAGCCGGAAGCGGTTAAGGAGCTGGCGGCGAAGCGGACCGTGGACAAGGCTACGGTACTGACCTGGGACAGACCGGCTGACCGGAGCGCGGAAGATGCCATAAGAGGTTTCCGTATCTATGAGAAGAACGGAAAGCTCGGAATGAACTGGAACGTTTATGTTCCAGCGGCTGAAGGACAGAACCAGTATGAGTACAAGGTAGCCGGAACCAATCCGGCAGTAGATTATGAATTTGTCATCAAAGCTGTAGACAAGCGGGATAACTCCTCCGAGACTACTGTTCTATCCGGCGGGGAACAACCTTCTGCGCCTACCGCTCCAGTCATTGACGATGCCCGCAACACCTTCGGCTGGACACCGGTACCCGGTTACACCGATGCTGCTTCCTACGAATACAGCCTTGACGCAGGGTTGAACTGGCAGCAGGTAACTGTGAATCCGCAGCCGATCAGTGACGGCAGCTATGCAGCGGGAATGGTTCAGGTACGAATTAAAGGTGATGAGGCGGCCGGAACACCGGCAGGGGGGGCGCTGCTCTCAGATAAGTCTTTCACTTTAAATGATATTACAGATACGTACGTGATTGAGGGAGTGCTCAAACGCGAGAATCAGCTTCAGGTCGAGGTTACACTGGATCACCTGACAGATTATTCAGGCAGCGCTTATGTGGTGTTCGAACTGCTGGACGGGGATACCCCGCTGCTGATCAATGCGCTCCCGCTCAAGAACAGCAAACTAACGATGTCCCAATACTACAATGTAAAAGGCGGGAACTTCCGGGTCAAGGTATTCGTATTCGATCAGTTTAATAACAATCTTGAAGCACCTGGACAGCTGGCCAAGCCGGTCCAACTTCAGTGAACAGGAAAGAGAGGAATCCTAAGGTGAAAAAAGTTGTAGCGGCCATTATGGTCTTATTGTTCCTGTGTTCACCAGCGGCAGCCTTTGCCGCTGGCCCCTTCACGCTCCTATTGAGCGGGAAGGAGGCCGGACGCGGCGGCAGCATCACACTGTCGGGAACGACAGCGGGGCCAAGTGATCAGGTTGTTGTCAAAATCGTCAGCCCGGCCGAGACTGTATTCTATATTGATGTCCTGAGAGCTGTAGACGGAGCCTACACCCAGCGGGTGGCTATTCCGGCAAGTCAGATGCTGGCTCCTTCAGGAACCTATACCGTAGTAGCTGGTTCAGGTGGAGCTACAGTAACGGAGACCTTCACAGTTTCGGGAGAAGGGGAACCTGGAATGCCGACGCCGACACCGACACCGGTTCCGGGGACGCCGACACCAACAGCAACACCAGTGCCAACGGTAAAACCGACAGCTGCACCAACGGCGACGGTGAAACCAACAGCAACACCAGTGCCAACGGTAAAACCGACGCCAACACCAACAGTAGCTCCAACACCGGCACCGACCGGAGCACCAGACACAACAAGTACTCCTAGTGCTACAAGCAGCAGTCCGGCTTCACCGCCAGCCTTGATTCCTGCCACTGCGGGAGAAGTATCAGGTACCCGGATCAAGCCGGAGCTGTCCAGTAACGGAAATTATCTGGTCGGCGCGGACACTGTGGTACAGGCCATGCAGCAGGCAGGGGGCCAGGTCACAGTCGAACTTCCGGCAGCTGCGGGAGAACAAGGCATAACACTGGAACTCCCTGCGAAATCCCTGGATGTGCTGAATACGGGAAATACAACGCTGACTCTGACAAACGGATCTAGTACAATTTCCTTCCCGGCGGGCGCTTTGAAACTGACCGCTGCCGACCAGGGCATTTTGCGGGTTACCCTTAACACAAGCTGGAATGCAGAAGCACAATCGCTGGTTAACCGGGCCGTCAGCGGCAATGCTGCATTTAGATCGACAGGTGTTGTGCTATCGCTTGACCTGGAATCAGTTAGCGGCAGCAATACTAATGGAATCCATCAGCTGGCGCAGAACGCTGATGTCAGGCTGAAGCTGACGGAAACACAGCAGGCCGGTCTTAATCCGGAGCTTGCCGGGATTTATTATGTAGACGGAAGCAGTGCTGAGTATGTGCCGGGATCGGTAATTAACAACGGTACGCTAACTTTCAAGGCTGGACATTTCTCCACCTATGCTTTGCTCGTCTATGATAAGAAATTCAATGATATGAACGGACACTGGGCGGAATCTGCCGTGAAGTCGCTTGCGGCCAAGCAGCTTGTTACCGGTGTGGATGCAGACCATTATGAACCCGGACGAGGCATTACCCGCGCTGAATTCGCTGCCTTGCTGATGCGTGCCGTAGAGCGCACGGGAGGCGTTCCGGATAACTTTGCTTCAACTCCATTCGCAGATGTGCCTTCAAATGCTTACTATACCAAGCAGGCAGCGGAAGCTGCTGCCATGAGCATTATGAGCGGATATAACGGGAGCTTCCGGCCAGGTGAGCGCATCACCCGTGAGGAGGCAGCAGTAGCCCTGGTCAACGCTTCGAAGCATTTCCAGCTTACGGCAGGCGGCAAGACAGCGGCGGCTTATGCGGATATGAAGGATATCTCCTCGTGGGCGGCTGCCAGTGTAGCCGAAGCAGGCAAGAACGGTCTAATGCAGGGAGACGGCGGCAAATTCCAGCCGAAGAAGCAGGTCACCCGCGCCGAGGTGGCTGTGATGATCGACCGTCTGATTCTGTCCGGCTCTTCTTTATAAGATGAAAGCGAGGGAAACGAATCTCATGCGTAAACAACTGTTCTCCATTCTGATGTCGGTTCTGCTGCTCCTTGGCCTGCTCGACTCCATGACTGTCTTTACGGTCGCAGTATCTGCAGAAGAAGCCGGTATAGAAGTGGTTCCTACCAAGAATGTTGCCTTGAATGCGCAGGTAACGGCATCAGGACAATGTAATGCTAATGAACGGCCGCAATTTGCCGTTGACGGTAAGAATGATACGAAGTGGTGTGATAATACAACTGCCAAAATCAAATGGATGAAGCTTGACCTTGGCAAGGAATATGCCATTAATCAATGGACAGTCTACAATGCGGCCATCAATGAGAGCTCAAACAGCCCGTTCTGGAATACGCAGAACTTCCGGCTGCAGAAGAGTGATGACGGCCAGAGCTGGAGCGATGTGGATGTCGTACAAGGTAATGTGCAGACGGTCGTTGACCGGTATTTGCCCCAGCCGGTGACAGCCCGCTATCTCCGGTTCTATGTAAGCAAGGCGGCAGCAAACGGCAATACCGTCCGGCTGTATGAGCTGCAGGTATATGGAGTGGAAGCCGGTAAGTACCCGGCATATCCTGCATTGAATCTGGACCCGGTGGATTATGTCGATCCTTTCATCAACACCCTGGGCGATAACGGCCAGACGAATCCGGGGCCGTCGACACCGTTCGGACTTGTCTCCCTGGGACCTGACAGCGACGGAGGGGCGTTCAGCGGTTATTATTATCAGGACAAATCGCTGAAGGGCTTCTCGCAGGTGCGGTTCAGCGGGGCGGGCTGCAGCGGGGCAGGCGGCAACATTCTGATGATGCCAGAGACGCGTTCATTCACGAAGAATGTGAATGAATACAAGCAGCTGTACGACAAGAGCAGCGAGCAGGCTTCTGCCGGATATTACGGAGTTACGCTGGCTTCGGGAATCGGTGTAGAATTGACCGCATCCGATAATGTCGGCTTCCAGCGGTATACGTTCCCGGCTTCCGCGAAGACGGGCTCTGTACTCGTGGATCTCTCGAATTCTTATGCCGGAATGCATGATGCCAGCCTGAAGGTAGAAGGCAGCAATGAAATTACAGGTATGGTTCAATCTAAGAATGTATGCGGCAACGGCTATTATAAGCTGTATTATTCCATCCAGTTTGATCATAACTTCGACTCCTACACCTCATGGCAAGGGGATGTGACCGGAACAGAAGCCGTCCGTAACGGGGCAAACAGCGGCATCTGGGTCAACTTTGATACAAACAATGCTAAAGTGATTCAGGCTAAAGTAGGTCTGTCCGCCGTGAGTGTGGAACAGGCCAGAGCTGAAGCGAAGCAGGATATTGCAGGTTGGGATTTCGACGCCCAGCATGCCAAGATCCGCAGCACATGGAGCGATGTGCTAGGCAAGGTGGAAATCAAAGACGCTGATGAAGAGAATAAGAAGGTCTTCTACACGCAGATGTACCATACGTATCTGCAGCCGAAGAATGTGACCAGCTCAGCCGGAACATTTAAGGCTGCCAGAGCTGAGAATACAGTGCGTCAAGCCTCCGAGCTTGGGGATGATTTCGAATACTATAACGGCTGGGCAACCTGGGACGATTTCCGCAAGTATGCTCTATTCTCGGTGCTGGAGCCTCAGAAATACAACAACATGGTGAAGTCACTGGTTGACCTGTACAAGACCAGAGGCACGTATACACAGTGGGGGGATGGCTATTGGCCAAGCCCTACGGTACGTAATGAGTTTAACGGGTCTGTCATTCTTGATGCCTATGCAAAAGGCTTCACGGATTATGATGTGTACACGGCTCTAAAAGGAATGGCTGTAGATGCGGATAATTTCTCGATCTCGGACGGCGAAATTTCCGGCAAGCTGGAGAAGGCGAAGAGTGCCTACTTCCCGATGAAGCTTGCGGCGCTGCTTGGCGATAAGAGCACCTATGAGAAGTATAAGAAGCTTGCCCTCTCTTATCAGAATCTGTGGAATGCAAATCAGGTTGATGAGAACGGCGTCAAGACCGGATTCTTTACCCCGAACGGTACTACGGTAGCCAAGGGGGATGTGACTGCAGTGGACAAGTATGCCTACCAGGGCAATCTTTGGACCTACCGCTGGTCTGCTACACAGGATATGAACGGTCTGGCCGGGCTGATGGGCGGCAAGACGGAAATGGCGAAGCAGCTGCAGGACTTCTTTGCCCGAAACGAATATATGGCCATCAACGAGCCGGATATTGAAGTGCCTTATCTGTTCAACTATTTGGGGTACCCGTATCTGACTCAATATTATGCCAGAGAATATACTACGGAAGTGGTTACCCAGAAGTATCATAACCACGGGCCGTATGCGTTCCCGATCCAATCGCGGGTCTACCGCGCGGATCCTGAAGGTTACCTGCCTTCCATGGACGACGATGCCGGCGGCATGTCCTCCTGGTATGTTTACAGTGCCATGGGACTGTTCCCGGGCAATCCGGGAGATGCCAATTTCCTGATCGGCTCACCGATTTTCTCTGAGCTGACCCTGCATCTGGACAATGGCAAGACCTTCACCTTGAAGGCGAACAACGTGTCTTCGGGCAACCGCTTCATCCAGTCGGCTAAGCTGAACGGCCAATCCTTCGATCAGGCCTGGATCAGCTATGATGACGTGATGAACGGAGGTACACTGGATTTCGAAATGGGCAGCGAACCGAACTATGCCTGGGGAGCTTCAGCCAAGGCGGCTCCGCCTACTGTGGATTATAGCGCTGATATTGAGAACACGCTCTCCCGCACCGCGCTCATCAGTGCAGGCTCAGAGTGGAAATATTATGACAAGGGCAATGCACCGGCCGGCGGCTGGACAGGCGCCGGTTTCAACGACAGCAGCTGGTCCTCCGGGCAGGCTCCGCTCGGCTACGACAACAAAGGTTATGCCAAGACGGTTGTAGGCTATGGCTCCGATGCGGGCAAGAAATATACGACGACCTACTTCCGCACAACGTTTAACGCGTCTGATCTGAAGGGTATTCTGGAGCTGGATGCCGGTCTGATCCGTGATGACGGCGCCATAGTCTATCTGAACGGACATGAGATTATCCGGACGAATATGCCGGAAGGAGAAGTGGGCTATGGCACGAACGCCAATGCTACTGTAGGTGACGAACGGAACTGGAACCGTTATGAGATTGATCCGGCTTACCTGAAGGATGGGGTCAATGTACTGGCCGCAGAAGTGCATCAAGTGAACTTCAGCAGCTCCGATATCGCATTTGACTTCAGCCTGGAGACTGTCAAGGAGATGGTGAAACCGGGGACACCGGCGGCTCCGCTGGTGGATGATACAGCCAATACCTTCGGCTGGACCGCGGTAGAGGGCTTCACAGACCCGGCGGATTATGAATTCAGCACTGATGGCGGTTCAAGCTGGAAGACAGCAGAAGCGAATCCCCAGACGGTCGGACCGCAGGCATTTGCTGCGGGTGACGTACAGGTGCGCATCAAAGCAAATGAGACCCGGAATGTCACTGCAGGTGATGCGCTGGTGTCTGATAAGCCGTACACCTCAGACATCTTATGGAATGTGTATGATCTGAAGGCGGATGTAAAGCGCACCGGCAATATGACTGTAGAGGTATCCGGTACGCTCAAGGGATCTTATACAGGCTCTGCGGTAGCTGTAATTCAGCTGATGGACGGCGGGGAGCAGGCGCTGCTGTCAAGCGCTGTGCCGGTGCAGCCGGGCGGCTTTGAATTAACGCAGAGCTTCGGAGTGAATACCAAAGAGTATCAGGTAAATATCTATCTGGTCGACAGCTTTAACGGCAATATCTATGACTCCCTGTGGCTGGCTGATCCGGTTGAATCACAGCCGGAGCCTGCACCGCAGAATCCGGGCAATCCGGGCAATCCGGGCAATCCTGGTGAGCCTGGCGGAGAGCAGCCGGGCGGTGAAGATCCGCTGCCTGCGCCGCTGCCTCTACCGATGAAAACTCCGGTAGTACCGGATCCGGCGGAAGAGCCGGCACCTCCGGTGGTGGATTCGGGAGTTGTGGAATTTGAGAACCGTACCGCCTGGTCGGATGCAAAGAATACCTTCAATAACGGTCCGCTCAAGACCGAAGCCGGCAATGGCGGTACGGTAGTGGGTAATTCCTTTACAGGGGCGTGGCTATCCTTTGCAGATATCGATTTCGGAACAAAGGGTGCGAACAGGATTACCGTTGAATACAACGCGAACTCCGGCCGGACCCCGGCCGATTCAGCTTTGGAATTGCGGCTGGGCGCTGTAGACGGCGAGCTTCTCGGCAGTGTAGCACTCAAGAATAACAGTGCAGGCTGGGATCAATATGCGTCAGCATCAGCTATCCTGAACCGTACGCTGACCGGCAAGCAGACGCTGTTCATGGTGCTGAAGGGCAGCACGGACAGCGGCCGCCCATATATTGCTAATCTGGACAGATTTATCTGGGACTATCAGGCGATCCGGACCGACTATAGCAAGCTGGAGCTGGAGAAATATGATGCCTGGTCCACAGACAATAATCCGGATAATGGCGGCCCGCTCAAGACAGAGGGCGGCAAAAGCGGCGAGCAGGTAGCCAACACCTTCAGCGGAGCCTGGCTGGCATACAAGGGAATGAACTTCGGTAGTACTGGTGTGAATCAGTGGGCCTTGGAATATGCGGGCAATTCGACGAATACGGCAGCAGATTCTTCTGTTGAGGTCCGCCTGGGCGGAGTGACCGGGGAACTGGTCGGCACTTTAGCAACGCCGCCGACTGCCAATGGGTGGGGAACCTACAAGACGGTATCCGGCGCCTTGACGAAGACCCTCACCGGCTTGCAGGATATCTACCTTGTATTCAAAGGGACAACCAGTTCAACCTTTAAGTATATCGGCAACTTCGATAATGCATCCTTCTCTCTGGCAGCAGCTGAACCAGATGTGCTTGTAGAATTTGAGAACCGGACAGCCTGGTCGGATGCGAAGAATACCTTCAACAGCAATCCGCTCAAAACAGAAAATAAGGCTGTAGGAACTGTAGTAGGCAATACGTTTACCGGAGCCTGGTTCTCCTTCGAGAATGTGGATTTCGGCGTACGGGGTAAGGACTATGTATCCTTCCAGTATGATGCGCCTACCAGCCGTGCTCCTGCTGACGTGACAGCTGAAATCCGGCTGGGCGGCAAAGACGGTACCTTGATAGGTACAATTAGCCTCCCGAATACAGGAACAGGATGGGATACCTACAAAACTGCGGGTGCAGAGCTGAACCAGAAGCTGACCGGTAAGCAGGATCTGTATGTCACACTGAAAGGCTCGACTACTCAAAGTCTGTTATATGTGGGGAATTTCGATAAAATGACCTTTACGAGTAAGAAGTAGACCGGGCATAGCAGCAGGCCCGCAAAAAAAGACGGCATCAGCCAGTAACCTGGTTGATGCCGTCTTTTTATTATCATCGCTGGATGCGGGTCCCGTTCAGGTCAGGCCGTTATCCTTCTCTGCCGCTCACCACTTGGAGCCGCCTGAAGAGTTCCCGCCGGACTTGCCGCCGCCCCACGAAGAGCCGCCTGATGACCGTCCGCCGCCGCCCCATGAGGAGCCGCCTGAAGAGTTCCCGCCGCCGAAGCCGCCCGAGGAAGGCGGCCCGGAGGACATCCGTCTGCGGGCTTGTTCTCTACGCTGCTGTTCCAGCAGCGCCGCCTGCCGGGCGGCCCGTTCCGCCTCCTCCTTCTGGCGGATGAGCCGCTCGGCCTCTTCCACAAAGGCGGAGATCTGCGAAGCATACGACCGCCCGGTTCCCTCCAGCTCGTTGAGATTATACGGGCGGGCGGCAAGCCGCTGCTCCAGCTCGGAATACTCCGGCAGGAGGGAGAGCTGGAAGCGGCTCTGCGCAGTAATTCCCCTGCTGCGCAGCAGGCCCTGCGCTGCTTCTGCCCTGCTCTGGCCTTCGGTGAACAGCCTTCTCAGGCTGTCCAGCCGTTCGTACAGTGCACTGATATTGTCATCGATGCTGCTGAAGCTGGCAGCAGTCTCATCCTGCAGGGCAAGCAGCCGGTCGAGGCCGCTGCGGGCCTGCCCGTATTCTCCGCGGGCATCGCTGGTCCAGGTCTCGAGCTGCGGCACCTCACCCGCACCCTGCCGCAAGGCGGTGCCAGTCTCCTCCAGCGTCTGCCGGAGCCCTTCCAGATGCTGGCGCGCGAACTGGTTCTGCGCTTCAGCAAGCTTACCCTGCAGCTCATTGCGCCGCTGGGTAAGGACACCCCACTGGCTGCGCACCGTTTCCAGATCCCGGCGGTTGTCCTGCCGGATCTGAGCCTGGTGCTCTGTCACCGATACGGCTTCTGCCAGCTGCGCGTCAAGCGCGGCGCCGATCCGCCGTACCTCATCCATATCCCCGCTGCGCAGAGACGCTTCCAGCGAAGCTGCGTGCGCTGCTGCCTGCTCCAGGCTGTCATAAGGCTTGACCTTCATGTTGTGCAGGGAATTCTGCTCAATCAGCCCGGCGATGCGGCTCCGGGTAGCCGCAAGTGCCCCGGGGAATGCCTTCAGCTTATCATCATAGGCATCCACATCCTGCAGATCACGCTCAATCTGCTCCTGGCGCTCTGCAGCCTCATCCGTGATAACCTGCGCGGCAATGGGGTCGAACAGCTCAAGCTGATCCGCTTTCGCGGTCTCTTCCGCCAGCTCCTGCAGATCCTCGGCAATGTCCTGCAGCGCGTATCCCGTCTCCTTCACGGCCTGCTGTAATTGCCCGTCGAGCTCGGGTGCATCCTGCTTCAGCTCGGTAATCCGCTGCTTAACGTTCCGGTCAGCATCGCTGACAACGGCGATTCCCTTCTCCTCCTCCTCCAGAGAGGTGCGGAATTTGTCCTCAGCCTGCTGAAGCTCTGCAATGGCTGTCTTGAGGGCAGTTAAGCGGTAGAACGGCGGCAGGGCGCCTTGACCAGCCGACTTCAGTGCTGAAATCTCAACCAGCTTGGCACTCAGCCGCTGTGAGATGCCTTCGACCATCTCTCCCGTCTTGCCCTGCACGATCCCTTGGAAGGGCTGCAGGGATTCAAGGGCACGGTTCGCCCGGACCAGCAGGCCGTCCAACTGCCCCTGCTGCTGCACCAGCAGGCTCCTGCGCCGCAATCCGGCGATCAGCACGTACAGTACAACCAGCAGAAGGGCTGCCCCGGCCAGGCCAGCGGCAAGGGTAACGAAGGAGAGCCCGCCGGTGCCAGTACCGCTCTGCGCCGCTGTTCCGGTTCCGCCGGTACCCGCAGTCCCGCTGCTCCCGGTACTACCTGATACCCCCCCTGCAGTGCCCCCTTGCACGCTGCCTGCCGCCTGCAGCCCGCGGATGACAGAGCTAATGCCTCCGGCGAAATCGCCGTCTCTGGCATAGGGGTTGAAGTAATTCTCCAGCAGTGAAGTAATCGCGGCGCTGCCTGCCTTCCCGCCGCGGTTCCGCGACTGGGCGTCAAGCTCGCTCTGCAGCGCAGGGTTATTGAAGCTGATCTCGGTCTGCTGATCACCGTACGCAATCAGCAGCAGGACATCCCGGGTCTTTAGTCCCCAGGTATTATATACTTCTTCTGCATAATCAGCCGAATTGGCACCATCCAGTTCATCAATGGTCAGAATGTTGACGGTATACCGGTCACCTACGGCTGCCTTGGCAATAGCTGCTGCCTCCTGCGCGGTGAGCAGGCCGGCCTCATCCGTAACAACGCCCTGCCGGACAGGTATATCTGCTGCATAGGCAGCCGGGACATAGAGCAGGGATACAATCAGAACTAAAGCGAGGATTCTTCTCAAGCTGGCACGCTCCGATCTATAGGCTATTCTTCATTATCATATGCTGATCATTATACTATATTTTAAACATTTCGAAGGCCGCAGATACACTGCTGCCTGGAGTTGCCTGCGATCCTATAAATTTTCTGCAAAAAAAGCCGCCTCCCGTAACCGGAAAGGCGGCGTTATAGCTTCGTATGGGGACTATCTGGTTTGCAGACAGAGGATGTACTGCAATCTGGATTTGATTTCTTTTTGCCATTTCAGATCTCCGACTTTTACAGCAAGATTGAGCAGATCCAGATAATCATCAACCTGCAGGGCCGTCCGGCTAGTGGCTGCGTTCATGGGTGTTCAGTCTCCTTTTACTCGAATATAGTAAAGTCATGAATGATGAATATTCAATAATGATAATCATTATCAATCGTTATTGCTATTATCCACATTTTGCTCGCAAAATGCAATATAAATCTAAAGTTTCTTACTTTATTTCTTGGAATTAAAGAATTTGTATGCTGTGCATGATAACTGGAACATTTAATAAACGCTTTGGCGGGATTTGCATATTTTATCAGAAATACGGCGTAACTAGCAGGAACCTTACCATTTTTTGTCGAATAGAGCTTGTAAATAGATGTGTTCAGCCGATTTTTCTAGATAAAGGAGAATTGCGATGAAGCGGTGTAAATTGTTGCTACTAATTAGCATTGTGCTCATGCTTGCACACCCCGCTGCCGCTCACGCTGAAAGACAGGATATTAAGTACCAGGCAGAGCTGGAATATCCTCCTTACAAGTATATACAGAACGGATATTTAACGGGTTTTGATATTGATTTGACAAGTATGATCTTTGAAAAACAGGATTATCTGATTCGTTACAGCACCGGGGATTGGGAGAAGACGTACCAGCAGCTGACCGAAGGACTGATTGATACTACGGGCCTTATGGTTGTAAGTGAGGAGAGAAAACGGGATATTCTGTTCTCGAGGCCGGTACTTAAGAGCTATATATCCGTCTATTCCCGCCAGGAGCTTACTGAAGAAGTGACACTGAACACATTGAAGAATTACACGATTGGTGTGGGACGGGGCCAATATGCCGAAACGGTTCTGCAGAGCAAGGCAGGCATTGCACCATCACAATACATAGAATATTCCACTGTACCAGAAGCGCTGGAAGCTCTGCGCAAAGGCGAAATTGATCTGCTGTTCGAGAATCAGGGTGTAGTTGATTACCTGATTGTTGAGCAGGGGCTGACCGGAACGATTGTCCGCAAATTGAATGCCCTGTACCCGCAGGATGTCGCTTACGGGATCAGTAAATCCAAGCCGGAGCTGGTCTCTTATGTAAATGCGAGACTGGCGCGGCTGGAGCGCTCCGGAGCTTTTGAAGAGCTGTACCAGCAGTACTTCTTCGTCCATTCGGACTACCATAATTCGATGATCCGTAACAGAGTGATCTCAGGCATAGCTATCGGGCTTATTCTGCTTGCCTTCGGCATTGTTCTGCTCAGAGTGTATATCCGGCGTCTGCGGCGTGCCATTCATTCCGAGCAGGAATTCTTCAAGGATGTGATTGAACATACCGGGATGATTGTCTGGGCGGTTCATGGTGACAAGCGGAGTGTCCGCTTTAATCATTATGCCGAGAAAATGACCGGGCTTAAAGAGAGAGAGGTGCTCGGCAAGGGCATCGATGAGCTGCCTGGCCTTGGGGGCGGAGCTGCGGTGCTCCGGGATCTCCTGACGCGGGCCGTATATCTCGATTATGTGACCAATGTAGAATTGAAGCTTCCGGAGCGCTCGCCGGATGCGCATTATTTCTCAGTACGGACTACGCTGATTAAGGGGATGGATGATCAGGCGGAGGATATCTTCGTTCTGGTTGGTCTCGACATTGATGAGCGCAAACAGAATGAGCTCAAGCTGCAGCTTAGCTATGAGGAGCTGGAGTCCACCTACGAGGAGCTGGCTGCAACCGAGGTTGAGCTGCAGGACCAGTTCAACAGGCTCGGCGTCAGCGAACGGCGTTTCCGGCTGGCCTCGGAAGGCTCCGGGGCCTACCTGTGGGAGCTGGACTGGGAGAGCGGCTTCTATAAGCTCTCCGACCGCTGGTATGAGGTGATGGGCTACACTGAAGAGGAGATCAACTCCTTCGAGGGCGGGGTGCTCAGCATCATCCATCCGGATGACCAGGAGTCCTCGCGCAAAGCCAGACAGGAGCATCTTACCGGGCTGACCCCGGTGTATGAGACAGAGTACCGGATGCGGACCAAAGATAATTCATATATCTGGTTTGAGGTACGGGGCAAAGCGATTGTCGACCCGCGGGACCGGATTGTGCTCTTCCTGGGCTCCCTGATCGATATCAGCAAGCGCAAGCAGGCGGAATTCAATCTGAATAACAGCTACCAGGAGCTTGAAGCAACCTATGAGCAGCTTACAGCAACACAGCAGGAGCTTGTGGGGCAATATGATACGCTGGTGGAGAATCAGAAGAATATGCACCGTCTGGCATATGTGGATTCACTGAGCAATCTGCCGAACCGTATCTCGCTGCTGGAGACTATGGAGAATTACTTCCGCCATCCCGGCGGCAAAGCGGCACTGCTGTTTGTGGATACCGATAATTTCAAATACATTAATGATACGCTGGGTCATAAATCAGGCGATATTCTGATCCGCAAAGCAAGTGAGCGGCTGCAGTCGGTAGTCCGTGAAGGGGATATGCTGTCCCGGCTCGGCGGTGATGAGTTTGTCGTATTCATCAAGGATATTGAGAGCCGTGCGGATGTGCTGAATCTGGCCGAGGATATCATGCGCTCCTTCCGCAAATCCTTCCTCATCGGCGAGAGCAATCTGTACGTATCGGCAAGCATCGGGATCTCCTTCTATCCGGAGGATGGCGAGACTACAGAAGAGATTCTGAAGAATGCGGATGTAGCGATGTACAGAGCCAAAGAAGAAGGAAAAAGCACTTATGTTGTGTACGATAAGTCGATGCATACAGCCTTCAATGAGCGGATGAATATCGAAAAGCACCTGCGGAGCGCGATGAATAACAATGAATTCGAGCTGCATTACCAGCCCCAGGTCCAGATCGAGTCCGGTTTGATCTCGGGGTTCGAAGCGCTGATCCGCTGGAATAGTCCGGTGCTCGGATTCGTCTCGCCGTTATCCTTCATCAAGATTGCCGAGGATTCCAGACTGATTATATACATCGGGGAATGGGTACTGCGGGAGGCCTGCAAGTTCATGCACGGCATTCAGCAGCGGACAGGAATTGCTTACAAAATATCAGTAAATATCTCGATTATACAGCTGCTGCAGGATGATTTCGTAGAAATTGTGCTGGACAGCCTGGAGGAGAGCGGTCTGCCGCCATCCAGCCTGGAGCTGGAGATTACGGAATCGATCTTCATGGAATCCTTCGAAAGTACGGTCAGCAAGCTGGAATTCCTCAAATCACACGGTATCCGGATCGCGCTGGACGATTTCGGGACGGGGTATTCCTCCTTGAGCTATCTTCAGCAGCTGCCGATCTCGACGCTCAAAATGGATAAGATCTTCATCGATTCGCTGGCGGATAAAGCCTACAGCCAGTCGTTTGTCCAGACCATCATTATTCTGGGGCACAAGATGGGTCTTGATGTTGTAGCAGAAGGTGTGGAGGATGCGGGCCAGCTGGCTTTCCTTAAGGAATCGGGCTGTGACAAAGTACAGGGCTACCTGATCAGCCGGCCCGTACCGCAGCGTAAGGTGATCGAACTGCTTGAACCGCAGAAGCGATATGGCATGGATCAGCTGAACTAGAGAGTGTATATGAACAAGCGGGCCGCTGGCATAGTAAGATATGCCGTGCGGACCCGCTTTTTTGCATAAATATTTAAGATATAGTCCTAGAAAATAACGATCTTATTCTTGCCTGTTTTCTTGGCTTCGTACAGGGCATCATCCGCCTGCTGAAACGTAGAGCTCTTGGAATCATTCCCGCCATAGTCATGCATTCCGATGCTGACGGTGACTGATTTATTCTCCATCTCGCTGACGGTCATTTCGGCAATCCCGGTAAGGATCTTCTCCATAATCTGCTGGGATTCCTCCAGAGGCTTAGCAGTCAATATGATAACGAACTCTTCACCGCCATATCGTGCTGCGAAGTCATCCGAAGCGATGTGCTGCAGCATGACTGCGGCTACCTGCTTCAGCACGATGTCCCCGACCCAGTGCCCGTACTGGTCATTTACCTTTTTGAAATTATCGATATCTACTACAGCCAGCTGCATCGGAAAAGGGTTGTTCTGCTGATGATCAATCAGCCAGCCCAGATATTCATGAAAGGTCTTATGGTTGTATAAGTCGGTTAAAGGGTCGATCTTGGACAGCCTGTCCATAATAATATTCTGAATGCGCAGATCCTGCTCTGATTTCACCGAATTCTCGAGCGACCGCATCAGATCACGTCCTCTGGCAATGACGCCGAAGCCGGCGATAGAGGTTCCGGCAAAAATCACGGCGATAATCAGATTCTGGATACGCAGGGTATACTCATATGTAGGTGTAGTGAGGAATAAGAGCACTGTATATAGCAGGCAGACGGTAGTAGAAGCCTTCAGGTAAATACCCTTCAGGTAGATCATAGATACCAGCAGCGGAAGCAGCATAATCAGGGGCTTTACATGGTACTCTGTGCTCAGGTTCATAATAATCAGAATGCCGAACAGATGGCTTGCAACAATGATTGAGAACTCAGACATCCAGGGCTTCCATTTATGCACAATCTCCAGAGCAAGCAGCATAGCGAGCAAAATAGAGTCGGGGATTAGTACATGGTTCACGAAATATTGTCCGCCGGAGAGCTCAGGCCGATGGCCCCACATGGATAGGGAAACGAATAACTGGCTAGCCAGATAGACAAGCAGGACCATCCAAAATGTATTGAGAAGGATACGGTTCCAGTAAATCTGGCGAGGAGTGGGCGGCGGGATATGCATAAGATGTCCTCTTTTCCAGTGGCAATATACTTATATATTCGACAATCCCCCCGTTTTTCCTTCTGAATCTGCTGTTTGGAATAACGTTCGTGTTTAGGAGAAAGTTTCTAGGTAATTATAGCTAATATTTTATTGCACACCCTTTAAACACGAATTATTAATGTTATTTATCCTTGACACATTCGTTTAATTTCTGTAGAATTCCAATTGGCTCGTATAATTGAGCTTAGCTGTTCGTATATCCCCAATGATAAGGATTGGGGGTTTCTACAGGGGACCGTAAATTCCTGGCTACGAATAGGGTGCATTTTGCATACCTGTGAAGTGGTCGGGATTTTTTGTGTTGTATGCGTAAGTACAATTATATTTATCGCAGAAGCGGAGTCGTTCTTATGCATCGCATGGGAAGCCGTTTCATCCTGGGAGGAACAGAAATCATGAGTAAATATGATGTGATTGTGGTTGGAGCCGGCCCGGCCGGAATATTCGCCTGCTACGAATTAACGCTTAAAGCGCCTGAGATGAAGGTTCTGCTGGTCGACAAGGGCCATGATATTTACCGCCGCAGCTGCCCGATTCTGGAGGAGAAAATCAAGCTCTGCCCGCCGGCCTCGGGCCGTAAGGAATTCGCAGGCTGTCTTCCTGCCTGTTCTATTACAGCAGGCTTTGGCGGCGCCGGTGCGTACAGCGACGGCAAATTTAACATCACAACGGAATTTGGCGGCTGGATGACCGATTATCTGCCTC
Organism: Paenibacillus sp. MMS20-IR301; assembly: GCF_032302195.1. Taxonomy (NCBI): domain Bacteria; kingdom Bacillati; phylum Bacillota; class Bacilli; order Caryophanales; family Paenibacillaceae; genus Paenibacillus; species Paenibacillus sp. MMS20-IR301. The sequence continues at coordinate 5,406,005 of NZ_CP135275.1, read as the reverse complement.
CTTCCAAGGTAATAGAGCTGATTGAATATGTTGACAGCATCAATCTGGAGCATGGGGCGACGCCGGTAATTACCGATCCGACGACCGAGAGCATCCGCGGAATAGAGCAGCGGGGATATGCTGCCGGCCTTAAGCTGCTGCGGGCACAGGTCCGCCATCTGGGTACAGAACAGAATCTTGAGATTCTTAAATCTATATATGAATATTTGAAAACACGTGTCGATATGTTATTCAAAGCCGAGGTAGAGGATATCATTACAGTCAAGGAAGGCGGCTCGCACCGCATCACGGGGATTGCGCTGAAGAGCGGAGAAGTTCACGAAGCGGACCAGGTAATGGTCGCTCCCGGACGGGACGGCTCAGCCTGGCTGACCGGGGTACTGAAGAAGCGGCGGCTCAAAATGTATAATAACCAGGTCGATGTAGGCGTGCGTGTGGAAACCTCGGATGTAGTGATGCGGGAGATTAACGAGCATCTGTATGAGGGTAAATTTGTGTTCAATACTTCAGTAGGAACACGGGTCCGTACCTTCTGCAGTAATCCTTCAGGCCATGTAGTAGTGGAGAATCACAGTGGAGTTATGGCAGCCAATGGACACTCTTATAAGGATCCCGCGCTGGGGTCCAAGAATACCAACTTTGCATTGCTGGTCTCCCATACCTTCACTGAGCCGTTCGACAAGCCGAATGAATATGCCCGGGAAATCTGTAAACGGGCGAATGACCTGTCCGGCGGAGGGGTTATCGTACAGAAGTATGGTGATATCCTGCGCGGCCGCCGGTCTACAGAGACACGGATCAAGGAAGGGTTCCTGGAGCCTACGCTGAAGGAAGCAGTGCCTGGTGACCTGGGACTGGTGCTGCCGTACAACACGATGAAGAGCCTGATTGAAATGGTAGAGGCGCTGGAGAAGGTGACTCCGGGGATCGCCTCTGAGCATACGCTGTTCTATGGCGTAGAAGCGAAATTCTATTCTGCCCGGCCCAAGCTGACGGAGGAGTTCGAGACAGAAATCTCCGGACTCTATTGCGGCGGAGACGGAGCGGGCATAACCCGCGGCCTGGCACAGGCCGGAGCAGCCGGGGTGTGGATTGCCCGCGGAATGCTGAAACGAAGAGAGGCCTGAATTCATTAGCCCGGCCACTTTGTTAAGATTTAATTTGGTATTAACGGGCATAACTATTTCCTTAATTTAGCTCCACTGATATAATGTTAGGATACATAACATGATAGAGTGGAGTGGACGTGGGAATATGAGTATTCACCGGAGAAAGGCCGTTCTAGTCGTTGTTTTGCTGCTGATTGCAGCTGTGTACAGCTTGTGGATTGATATATACTGGGTTAACAAAATTATTCTGCTGGTGTTAATGGCGGGGCTCGGAGGATTTGCCCTGGACGGATGCCGCAGCGGGGGAGCTTCAGACAGGCTATTGGCTGAAGCGCGCGGTAAGGTTGAACAGCTGGGCAATGAGATTGTGGTCACTGCCGACAGGCTGCATGGCGCACTGGAGGAGATCAGCCGCCATACGGGAGGGCTGCAGCAGACAGCCGATTACTCCCATGCATATGAGGTGGATCTGCAGATCCGCAGCAATGAGGCGAAAGCGAATATTGAAGGGGCTTTTGCCACAATGGGCGGCGTGGCAGCGGTGACCTCGCATATTGAAGAGCTGACCGTAAGGCTGGGGGAGACCATGCAGGCTACAGTCTCAGGAATGGCGGAAATGATGGCTTCCTTGAAGAATACCGATGAGGTCATGGGGGAACTGCAGGAGAGAAGCGGGGATATGCTGAACAAATTCACAATTCTCAGCGGACATATCGCTCTGGTGGAGGAGATCAATTCGCTGATTGTCGGAATCGGTAATGAAACCTCGCTGCTGGCTCTTAATGCTTCCATAGAAGCTGCCCGTGCAGGCGAGCAGGGGCGGGGCTTTGCCGTTGTCGCCAGCCGGATACGGCAGCTGGCTGACCAGAGCCGGAGCTCCGTGGAACGCTCCTCGGGTGTACTGCTCGATATCAATAACGGAGTGCGGCAGGTACTGGAGTCGGTGACGAAGGAACGGGCAGCGGTAGAGCATGGTGTGAACGAAGTAGCCAACGTGAAGCAGCGCCTGGGAGATATCTCGGGCAGTCTGGAAGAGGTAGGCATGGCCGTAACGGAATCTGTTGCAGCCGCAGAACGGCAGAGCAGGATGATTGATGAGGCTACAGGCGAGCTGAGCGGTGCAGTGGGGATTGTCAATGAGACCATTGCCGGGGTAGATCTGACACTGGAGCAGGTAACCCGGCAGCGGACACAGATCGGGCAGCTGAATGAGGTCAGCGCCAGCCTGCTGCTGGAATCACAAGCACTGCAGCAGTCCGTGAACACTATTTCCGGCCGTGAAGTAATCGAGATGAGCCGGTATGCGGACAAGCTGCAGGAAATGCAGCTTCTGCTTGCGGAGATTACATCTAAGCAGGAGCTGTATTCACCTGATACGGCCAGTCATAGTCATGTGCTTACTGCCTGCATCCGGAAGGTGCCGGATGTGCAGGCAATCTGGTCAAACCGGACGGACGGCACCTTCATCTTCTCGGAGCCTGCGGCCGGATTGCTCAATGCCAAGCGCCGCGACTGGTGGAGCGGTGCAATGAATGAGGGGCAGTTTGTCTCTCAGCCGTACGTTTCGGCGATCACCAAGCGTTCCTGTATTACCCTCTCCAGAGCGATTAAGGACGGGCGCGGGGAAGTTGTCGGTGTGGTGGGCATCGATTTGGCGGTGTAACAATTGCAGAACAGCCCAAAGAGCAGCAGATCCTTATGCAGGGAGTCTGCTGTTCTTTGGGCTGAGCCCCTAGGTGTATTTAGGCGGCTCTGCCGGGAGAATCCGCAGACCGCTCCAGATGCGCTGCCAGTTCTTGCTGCGGATCCGCTTCTCGTATACAGGCAGCAGCTGCGGCCGGGCTGCGAAGTACGGCGCGGGACGGAGTACCAGATCGATTGCGTCCGCGGCTCCATGGGGGGCGGCCAAGATTAATTGTCCGGCTGCAGTCAGGGAGAGTCCGAGTGCAGTTGCTGTCTCAGGGAATTTGGACATTCCGTCCGCGGCTGAAGAGTAAGGCGGAAGGTTGTTGACGGTATGCATACGGGCCTGGTTCTTAAGGGACCAGGGAAGGCCGGGATGAAGCTTCTGCAGCTCCGCTTCATGGCATTTCTCTGTCTCTTCCCGCAGATCTCCAGGGTCATAATAGATGACATCAATATCCGCCAGCGGTGTTCTCTCCGGGAATCCGTGCTGCACATCCCAGATCTTGGAGCGGACAAACCCGGCGCAGACCCACCAGTCCGGCAGTTGCAGAGTCCGGGCGGTCTCCAGAATACCCATCATCCAGGCATCCTCCTCTACCAGGCGGAGAATGTCTGCTCCATTATGTATTCGTTTATGTATCTGCTGCATAATCGCACCTCCAAGCAGAATCAGGTTTGCCAAAGTTTAGCAGGGAATCTACATTATACAGTACAATTACTCTATTTCCATCCCTGGGCTTAACAACAAACAGGCATCCGGCCAGAGCGTTCGCTCTCCGGATGCCTGTTTGTCCATGATGCAGGATTTAAGGTTGCTAATGGAAGGTTAGCCTTCCAGCAGCAAGGCTTCAGGGTCCTCCAGCAATTCCTTGACTTTGACCAGGAAGCTTACGGCTTCTGAGCCGTCTACGATCCGGTGGTCATAAGACAAAGCGATATACATCATCGGGCGGTTGGCAGTCCGCTCCTCGTCCAAGGCGATCGGGCGGAGCTGGATTTTGTGCATGCCGAGAATGCCGACCTGCGGGGTATTGAGGATTGGTGTAGAGAGCAGAGAGCCGAATACACCGCCATTCGTAATCGTGAATGTACCGCCTTGCAGCTCAGGCAAGCTAAGCGTATTCGTGCGTGCTTTGGCGGCGAGCTCACCGATCTGCCGCTCGATTTCCGGGAAGCTGAGCCGGTCCGCATCGCGGACGACCGGCACGACCAGGCCCTCTTTGGCGGCAACGGCAATGCCGATGTCGTAATACTTCTTCAGCAGGAGATCCTCACCGTCGATCTCGGCATTCAGCAGCGGATAAGCCTTGAGCGCGCCGATTACGGCTTTGGTGAAGAAGGACATGAAGCCGAGTCCGACATCATGCTTCTCCTTGAAGGCATCCTTGCGGCGCTTGCGGATGTCGAGAATCGCGGTCATGTCCACCTCGTTGAAGGTGGTCAGCATCGCGGCCGTCTGCTGCGCTTCGACGAGGCGGCTGGCGATCGTCAGCCGCCGCCGCGACATGCGCTTGCGCTCGGTGGCTTTGCCATCCTCAGCGTGCGGTGCCTTGCCCGCTGCCTGCAGCGCGGGCTTCACCGGCTCCGGCCGTGCCGGCGCCGGAGCGGCAGGCGCAGCGGCCTGCGGCACGGCTGCGCCATGCCCGTTCACATCGGCCTGGGCAATCCGGCCGATGGGGTCGCGGGGACTGACCTCGCCGAGGTCGATGCCCCGCTCCCGGGCCAGCTTGCGCGCCCCCGGCGAGGCCAGGGCCGCAGTGCCCCCGGCCGCAGCTTCGGCGGCTGGGGCGGTTACGGCAGCGGCAGGCTCAGCCGCTGCTGCAGGTGCAGGCGCTGACGGCGCTGCGCCGTCAGCGTCCAGCCCGGCGGGGCTGCCGATAATGCCGATGGCTTCGCCAACGGCAACGTTCTCGCCCGCCTGGCGCAGGATGGAGGAGATTACGCCATCCTCCTCCGCACTGATCTCCAGATTGACCTTATCGGTCTCAAGCTCCGCGAGCACATCACCCTGGCCGACAGTGTCGCCCTCTTTCACCAGCCATTTGTAGATGGTTCCCTCGGAAATGGATTCGCCCAGATCGGGTACTTTAATTTCGGACACAGGCCGTTACCTCCCCAAATATAGTGAATTACGTTATTATGAGTCCGCCTCCTGCGTTCAGGAGGACGGTACAGGTGCTTGTATAGGGGCATTTAACTTCAGGGCTTCCCTAACGATGCGCCGCTGCTCGAAGCTGTGTACATCCGCATAGCCGCTGGCCGGGCTGGAGCGCTCCGGACGGCCGATGTACTGGACCGCCTGCTGCGGGGCGATAGCCCGCAGGCGGGGTTCGGCATAGCTCCAGCCGCCCATATTCTTCGGTTCCTCCTGCACCCAGACGATCTCCTCCAGGGAGCCGAAGCTGCTGAGATAGGTGCCAAGCTCACGTTCCGGGAACGGATACAGCTGCTCCAGGCGGAGAATATGGAGCCAGGAGAAGTCCTGGCCGCGCGCTCCCTCAAGCTCAGCCTGCAGGTCGATAGCGACCTTGCCGCTGCACACGACGAGGCGCTTGACCTCGCCGGGATTCTTGCCAAGCAGCGGCTCGGGCAGCACCGGCTGGAAGGTGCCGGAGGCGAGGTCTGCTCCGGCTGAGGTGCTGCGCGGATTGCGGATCAGACTCTTCGGTGCCATGATAACCAGCGGCCGGGCATCCCCCTGGCCGCACAGGGCAGCCTGGCGGCGCAGCAGGTGGAAATACTGGGCGGCGGAGGTCAGGTTCGCGACAGTCCAGTTCTCCTCTGCAGACAGCTGCAGAAAACGCTCCAGCCTGCCGCTCGAGTGCTCCGGCCCCTGGCCTTCATAGCCATGAGGGAGCAGGATGGTAAGATTGCTGCGCTGTGTCCATTTGGCCCGGCCGGCGGCGATGAACTGGTCTATAATGACCTGGGCGGCATTGGCGAAATCGCCGTACTGCGCTTCCCAGAGCACGAAGGTCTCCGGTGCAAAAACATTATAGCCATATTCATAGCCGAGTACAGAGGCTTCCGACAGCGGGCTGTTGTAGACGCCGAAGGAGGCGCGGGAATTCGTCAGCTGATGCAGCGGAGAGAAAAGTTCACCGCTCTCACTGTCATGGAGGACCAGATGCCGGTGGGCAAAGGTGCCGCGCTGTGAATCCTGGCCGCTGAGCCGGATCGGAGTGCCGTCCTTCAGGATGGTGGCGAAGGCCAGCGTTTCGGCGAGCGCCCAGTCGACCCGTTCACCGTCATTCAGGGAATCCTTGCGGCGCTTCAGAATCCGCTCCAGCTTCGGATAGACTGTGAAGCCATCCGGAACGCTAAGCAGCTCACGGTTGATCTCCTGCAGACTGGACAGCGGAACTGCTGTCATGCGCTGAGGCGGAGAAGATGTGTCCAGGGCTACGGAGGCTTTGGATTCCGCGCTCTTCTGTTTGCCTTCCTTCATCTGGTCGAAGGCCTGCTGCAGCACCTGATCGGCATCCGTAATCATCCGCTGCACATCCTCCGCGGTAACCACCTTCTCGCGCTGCAGCCGTTCAGCGTATACCCGGTAGACTGTAGGATGACTGCGGACCTTGCTGTAGACCAGCGGCTGGGTAGTATCCGGATCATCCATTTCGTTATGGCCGTGGCGGCGGTAGCCGATCAGATCAATCAGGAAATCCTTCTTGAACTGGTGGCGGTAAGCACTGGCCAGCCGGACGGCAGCAATGCAGGCTTCCGGATCATCTGCATTAACATGCACCACCGGAATCTCATAGCCTTTGGCAAGGTCACTGGCATAGTGGGTGGAGCGGGAATCTTCACTTTCCGTAGTGAAGCCGATCCGGTTATTGACGATAATATGCACAGTACCGCCGTTTTGATAACCTTGCAGTTTGCCGATATTAAGAGTTTCAGCAACAATACCTTCGCCCGGAAAAGCGGCGTCGCCGTGCATCAGTACAGCCATCGCCTTATTCGTATTCAGCTTAGGCAAGCCCGGAGCACTGCGTTCCTCCTGTGCTGCGCGTGTGAAGCCTTCTACTACAGGATTAACGAACTCCAGATGGCTCGGGTTGTTGGCGAGCGTAATCCGGGTGCGCACGGTTTCGCCCTCACGGACAGCCCGGTCAGCTCCCAGATGGTATTTCACATCGCCGGTCCAGCCATAGTTAATCCCCATGGAGCCTTCGGACGGGAACAGCTCCTTGTTCGGCGAGTGGTGGAATTCCGAGAAAATAATATCATAAGGTTTGCCCAGAATATGGGCAAGCACGTTTAGTCTTCCGCGGTGAGCCATCCCCATAAGAATATGTTCAGCGCCGTCATGGGCGGCAGCCCGTACAATCTCATCCAGCATAGGGACAAGGGCATCATTGCCTTCCAGGCTGAAGCGCTTCTGGCCGACGAATGTCTTATGCAGGAAGGTCTCGAACTGCTCTACCTGAATCAGCCGCTTCAGCAGCTCCTTGCGTTCTGCATTGTTCAAGGGAGCCGGTGAGGTGGTCGATTCAGCCTGGCTGTTAAGCCAGCGCAGCTCACGTTCATCATGCACATGCCCGAACTCATAGGCAATAGTCTGCGTGTATGCCTGGCGCATCCGGTGAACGGCATCCATGGCAGTATGCACGCCCTCCGGGGCATTCTCCCAGATCAGCGATGCGGGCAGGGCATTCAGGTCTTCGCGGGTGAGCTCGTAAGTCTCAATCTCCAGCCATTTCGCCATCGGGTTGCTGCTCCGCTCCAGCGGATCAATATCCGCAGCCATATGACCGTAGATCCGGATGTTGGCCATCAGCTTGGAGGCCTTTACGGCCTTTCTGAGCCACTCGGTATCCCCGGAAATTGCCGGTGGAGGCGTCTTGTCGGTCTCAGGGGCGAGCGGAGGCGGACCGGATACAGTGAACAGATCACGGTAGTGAGGCTCGACGGAAGCCGGGTTGTGGACGAATTGCTCATATTTCTCCTGGATGTAGCCCAGGTTGGGGCCGTAGTATTTGCTCCAGACGGAATGGGTATAGGGCTCTTTGATGGCCATGAATAGGTCCTCCTAACGGATAAACTCCACACGCGGCATACAAGTGTGCCACCAGGCGGAGCTGCAATGTTTGCGGTTTCATTCTCACCATTATTGTGCTACTTTCCGGCAGGGTAATCAATTCATACTTTCGGGCAATCCGTTCGCAAAACGGTATGATTCAACATGAGATTCATACGGAACAATCATAAATCTTATAGGCAAGGCCGGAGTAAAGAAAAATGCTATATAGATTGTACTAAAATACTTTAGAAAACCTGAATTACAGAATGTTCACCATAAACAGCGGTAATCAGCAAAAAATTTGGAAATAACGGCGGCCGGAAGTCCAAAACTCATCTTTAAGCGGAAAATCATGTACAATGAGCTGCCGCGCGCAGGTAAATGGGTTGAATGTACCCACCATTAAAAAATGCAGCCAGCCACGCAACGGTTGTTCAAGGGACCAGCTTAGCGTTACGGACATGAGAGACGTTAAGCCTGCAGAAAGCTACCTGAGTGCCGGACCTTAAGGACATCAGCGCCGTTATTTCACCGGAAAAGTGGATTTTGCCTATGAAAAGCGGCGGATAAGGGCCGTCATGTCCGTAAGCCCGCCCCAATGGCCTTTTTCGAGCGAACAAAGGCTGTGGTGTCCGTATGCGTCAGATTGGGAGTGTATTTGAACCAGACAGAGGGGATTGACCCTCTATAACTTGCTCCAACACCACGCTTGGCTTCCTTAGTGGGAGCGAAGGCCAGCAATCGTGTACAATAAGCTGTCGCGCGGATAGAAGGTGAATACAATAGAATGAATTTCGGCCGTTCAGCAAGAAGCTCTTTGGGCATTCCTGTATCCTAAATCAACAGGTAGCTTTCCAGTTCAAACTATAAAAAATAAAAATAAAATTTTTAAGAATTTTTGTAGTTGCAAAACATAAAATTGGGTAATTACTCTTATATTGTGTCACGGAAGCGAAGTCTATAATAACTATATTTAAACGGAATGAGGGCGCTTGAAATAAAAATGGGAATATTTATACAAGCTGTAGGCAATTTCAGCTAAGGTTCTTCACAACTTAACATAAAAAAATTCCAGATATCGACACACTTTTCGTTAAAGTTCTTGTATAATGTTATTGCGGAGAACGGTTTCATTGATTTTATCCAGATCCTTTCAAAACAAAGGGTCCAGTAAAGGGTAAACCTGCTGAAAGGCAGGGGCACAAAGTCTCGGATCTAAAGTAGAAATACTATGATGGCCGGACTGCCTGGGGACGAGAAAAATTCTAGGAGGAGATTTCTTGGATCAGTCCAACCAGGGGAATGATGAGCTTCAGGCAGTTGATCTGGATTTAGAATGGGTATATCTGCTCATGGCTGCTAAGCGGGCCGGTATCCAGGCGGATGAGATCCGCCGTTTTTTTAATGAGAAGGCACTTCAGGCGATGTAGGATAACCAGTCTTGCAGGGATACATACAGAAAAGGGCACAGCGATTAGAACGCTGTGCCCTTTTCTGTATTCCCGGGCAGGGGCATAACCGGGTGCAGCGGACCGCGCCTGGCTTTACCGGATCATTCTGTTCAATTATCCTTCTGGTCCAGCCGCCATTTCTGGTAATCAAGAAATTCCTTAAATTCACGCTTGCTTATACCGGAAGCCATAGCCTCCTGAACCAGGCTGAACCATTCTCCGTCCAGAGCCGGTTCTTCGGTCTCAGCGAGTCCGCCATACAGCAAAACATGAATGGATACCTGAAGCGCGTCAGCAATCTTTTCGATAAATTGAATGGAGGGGTTGGATTGAATATTCCGTTCCACATTGCTTAAGTATGATTTCGCCACGTCAGCCTTGTCCGCCAGTTCGGATAGAGAATAACCCTTCTCCTGACGAAGCCTATGGATGCGGCTTCCCATATTATCTGACATGATTACAACGCCCTCCGTACTTTTTGACACTAGTATAACAAAAATTCGCAAAACCGACAAAAATCATGCGGGCGGGAGAAAAAGCAGTATACCTTGACCGTTGCCGGCTTCAGATATACTGCTTTTAGACAACGCATCAGTTCTTAGTAGGCTTTCTTAGCACCTTGTTTAGCTTCGAAATCCCAGATCAGTTTGATTTTATCTTTCTGGAAATAGTTCTGTGCTTCGCCGGAATCCACGAATTCAAACTGTACTGTGAAGCTGTCCTCCGTACCGGCTTTGATGCCGTCAGCTTCAGTGAAGAGCTGCTCAATGAAAGTTCCGGTGTTATCTACAAGATCCGGGGTGATATTCTTCAGATCAGCGAGTGTAGTCTCATAGACCACTGTCGGTGAAGTGAGGGTCGCTTTGTCTTTATTCACGAGGAATTTCACTTTAATGAACTTATTCAGGTCAACGCCATTGTTGTCGCCGAGCGTATCGGTTACCTCTGAAGTCGTTTTGAGCTTGATTGAACCGATATCAAGGGTGCCGGAGTTTTTCAGTTTGAAGTTCTTAGTTACAGTATCGCCCGGCTTCAGGTTGGAAATATCAACGATGACAGAAGGATCCGAAGTCAGATCGAGTGTACCTGCTGCGAAAGTTGCTGTGCTCTGTGCAGTGTCGCTGAAGTAAGCGAAGGTTCCTCCGCCGATTAAAGACAAACCAAGTGCAGCCGATGCAACGCCAAGACCCAAAGTTTTCTTGATACCCATTAATAATTCCTCCTCTAATTGTTTGAGATTAGTTGTAGGCAGCGCCTATATATTTGTATCTTCCGGTTCGTAAACGGAAGGTAACAACAATTATTGCGGTGTTTCGGGTGCGGAAGGAGCGGATAGTGCCGCGTTTTTCTTTTCAAGTGCACTCAGCGCTTTCCACGAACTGTAGAGTGCATAGAACAGCAGCATCAGGCCCGGCACAATCATAAGGATTATACTGCCGGCTTTGGAGACGGCGAAGTTCATGGCATACCCGACATACGGGATAGTGGTTCCGGTGTACTGTGCGACAACATTGGCCGAGCTGACAGGATTCATGTCAGGAGCATCATTGTTATCACCTTTTGTGCGGTATAGAGCCTCACCGGTTGCAGAATTAAGTGTGGCTTCAACGATCCGGTGGGTAATCAGAATATTGTCCTCGCTTCTGAAGGTGATGACATCCCCCTTCTGGAACCGGTTCATATCTCCGCCAGGCTTCAGGGCTACAATCGAACCGGTCTGGATGCCTGGCTCCATGGAGCCGGAGAGCACGGTTTTGATTTCATACCCGAAGAAGGAAGGCTCACCGCCGGAGCTCTTGGATACGACTACGGCTGCTACCAGCAGGATGAAGATCAGGAGCATAGCTGTAGAGAGCAGGTTACTAATCCATTTTCTAATCTTCATGTTAATCTCCGCCTTTGTCTTGTTGGGAGTTAGAGAGATCTGGTGCAGGTTCTGGCTCAGGTACAGGGCTTGCCGTGGCTTGCGGTTCCTGTGCCGTGGCTTCAGTTAATTCAGGTGCCGGTGTTGCGGCAGGTTCTGGCTGCCCGCTTCCGGCCGGATCCGGGAGGTCTGTGACTTCGCCCGGTTTGTCTGCGGAAGTGTCTTCTGGTTTAGTCCCGTCCTCAGGCTTGGCAGCAGCCTTCTCCTCGGCCTCCGCCTTTTCTTTGGCCTCCGCCGCCTTCTGCTTCTCCAGAGCCTGCTTCGCTTCTTCATCTTTCTTCGCCTGTTCCGCGAGACGCGCCTGCTCCTCCTCTTCCAGGCGTACGCTGCGGGTCTCGCTGATCAGCTGCTGCTGGCTGCCGATTTCCGCTATGCTGGAAGCCGCACTGTCTTTCAGGCTAAGCAGTGAGGAATTAAGACTGTTGTAAGTGGAGAGCAGAGTGCCTGATATATTATCCTCCGGCAGAGTGGCCGTGACCGGGAAGATGAACCGCTGTGAAACCGCCTCCTGGCTGAAACCAAGGGGACCATAGACCAAGTCGCTGACGGTCAGGGAATAAGCTGTATCCGGATCATGCAGTGACTGCAGGTACTGGATAATTCCGTTTAATGAAGCGGTCAATGTTTCTGACAGCACGTCGCTCTGCGAGAGGCTGCTCTGGAATTCGCTGAAGAACTGATCATCAGTAATTTCAAGACAATAAGGATCAAGGTTGTTCATATATCCTCCGATTACCGCGAGTCCTGCGGCTGCAGCGTTTATTTCTGCGGTTAGCTCATTCCAGGTTTGCTGGTTAGCATTCAATTGGATATCTGCTTGCTTCAGACCGGAATTAAGCTCTGATAACTGTTCTGAGAGATGTTGTTCGGCAGCGTCCAGCTCAGTCAGCGACATGCTCTCTATGGATGATATTCCCTGATAGCTTTGCGGGAAGCTGTAGTCCTTAAGGGATGCAGCTAACAGAACTGCGGCAGTAACATGGCCTTTGAACTGAATAAGCTGTTCTTTGAACGTCTCGGGAAATACTGCACAGAAGCTGATCTCACTCTCCAATTGGGCTGCATCGGTAAAGCCGCCGTAGGTATTGCCGATCTGCTGTGAAGTACACAGGAAGAGCAGAGAGATTACCACGCCTGACTGCAGGGAACGCAATCCTATTTTGGAGCCCGTGTTTACCCTTTTTTTAGATCTGGGTTTCAGAGGAAGTCCTCCCCTCAAAAATCTGTTTATCTGTTCGTTATTATCGTTCTTTATTAAGAACGTTTCGGTAATGAAATCATAACTGTATTGTTTCAAAAAGAAAACCGTCATTTACTTCTGTATTTCCTTTATAACGAACGAAAATCATTGTTTTTCTTGATTTATCTCTATTTATCACTGTATATCTAAATATGTTCTTAATAAAGAACGAATGAATATGTCGTTTTTGCAAAAAAATAACCGGCTGCGCCTGGCGCATACCGGTTATTCAGGGTTTATATTTAAATGTTAATTTCCGGGGGACAATCTGTCATTCATCAGCTAAGGATAATGAGAGCAGTTTCCCTAAGGGAGCTTCTCCCCGCGCGAGCTGACATACAGCTCGTACCATTCCTTGCGCGTAAGCTGAATGCTCTCCGCGCCTGCACAGGCCTTGATGCGCAGCGGATTAACCGTGCCGATGACCGGCTGAATTGCTGCAGGATAAGTCATCAGCCAGGCCAGTACGATCGCTTCGGGGGTTGTGTTCTTCTCCTCAGCGAGCGCACGGACTCTGGCTGCGGTGTTCACTACACTTTCAGGCTGCCCCTCCAGCGGGCGGCCGCTGAACAGACCCTGGGCCAGCGGCCCCCAGGCCTGGAGCTGGATGTTCTCTTCGCGGCAGTATTCTATCGTGCCCTCGGGGAAGGTGATATCCTTCCACTGTTCACGGTTCACGCTGAGTGCGGCGTCGACCCAACTGATTTTGGCCAGGCTCATATGCAGCTGATTCACGATGAACGGCTCGTCACAGTAGGCCTGCAGCAGCTTGATCTGGGCGGCGCTCATGTTGGAGACGCCGAAGTGGCGCACCTTGCCGGCGGCCTTAAGCTGATGCAGTGCTTCAGCAACCTCTTCGGGATCCATAAGCGGGTCCGGGCGGTGGAGCAGCAGAATATCGATATAATCTGTGCCCAGCCGCGAGAGCGTTCCGTCTACACTGCCCAGAATATGCTCCTTCGAGAAATCAAACATATTGGTGATATCCCCGGGCTCCATTAGCCTGATTCCGCATTTCGACTGCAGAATAACTTCATCGCGCAGGCCCGGACGCTCCTTGAAAATCTGCCCGAATACCTTCTCCGCCTTGCCGCGGGTATAAATATCCGCATGATCAAAGAAGTTAATTCCGATCGACAGCGCTGCTTCAAGGGCCTCATGACCCTGTTTAATTTGACCAGCCGTAACCGGCTCATGGTCCCATTCTCCGCCGAGTCCCATGCAACCTAGAGCAATGCGGCTGGCAGGAATGCCGCGTTTGTTTAGCGGTAACGCTTTCAGCAATTGTATCCCTCCATACCTGTTGAATTAATGACTGCGAGAATATTGTACACCTTCAGGAACTGGTATGGTATTCCGCAGTACAAATAGAGGATTGTCCCGGGCCGCAGGCAGCGGCAGGGAACAATCCTCTTGTGCAGATGATGCTATAAATCAATCGGTCTGCCGGTATCACTCAGCCTGCGGTCAACCACATCCTGATGCAGACGCTTCAGCCATTTCAGCTCAGTCAGACTGTGCTCATATCGGCCGTACATCAGATGCAGCGCTGAGCGGGGGACCACCGTAATATGCTCCTCATATACCTGGTAAGCGTAGTTCACCTGGTGTTCTGTCTCCCGGATCCGTTCCTCCAGCAGCCGCTCAACCTTCTCCTGATCAATATAACGCGAGAGGGCCAAGGCCATGTAGAGCGGATGATAGAGCTGACCACTGGTCTTGATCTGCTGCAGAATTAGCTGCTCCATGAGTTCTCTGCCTTTATCAGTGATCCGGTAGATTGTCTTATCGGGGCGGTCAGGGCTGCGGATAATCTCGACGGCTTCAATATGTCCGCCTTCGGCCAGCTTATCCACAGCATAATACAGGGAGCCCATCTGCAGCTTGATGAACTGATCCATTGTGCGTTCCTTCATGACTAGTGTGATTTCATAAGGGTGCATATCCCGTTCCAGGAGCAAGCCCAGAATCAGCAGCTTCATGGACATGTCCGCTTACCGCTGGCCTGAAGCCGGCTGCGATTCCTTCGGCTGAACGAGCAGGCGGTCCTTCGGCATCACCAGAACAAACACAACTGCAAGCGCCGCAGGCACAATTGCCCACATGAACGTATGCGTAATTGAAGCGGATAACGAATGTGTAATCTTCTCCAGCACCGGCGCCGGAATTTGTGCCCGGGCTTCAGGAGTCAGCGCAGCACGCGGATCGCCGAAGGAGGAAGCCTGGCCGCTGTTGCCGAAGGCTGCACCAAGCTCCGAGGTGAAGCTGTTGCGCTGGATAATCCCGAAGATGGTAATCCCCAGCGTCATGCCGAGGGAGCGCAGGAAGGTGCTGGTAGACGTTGCCGACCCCCGCTGGCGCATGTCGAAATGATGGATGGAGGACATGCTGAGCACGGAGAAGGAGAAGCCGACTCCGAATCCTGTCAATGCCATGAATACATTCAGCAGCAGGCGGGAGGTGTCCGGAGTCAGGGTGCTGAGTGAGAAAATCCCGGCAACGAAGCAGACAGCCGACAGCATCATGATATTGCGGAAGCTTGTTTTGGTAGTGAGCAGGCCCCCCGACTGGCTGCCTACAACCGTACCGATCATCATCGGCATCAGAATCAGGCCGGAGTTGGTAGCGGAACCGCCGTATACCCCTTGGACAAAGATTGGAATGTATACAGTCGCCACAATAAAAGCAGAACCGTAGAACAATCCGAGCAGACTGCTTGTGGCAAACAGCCGTTTGCGGAACATGGCGAAGGAGATTACCGGTTCAGCCGCAACCCGTTCAATGAAGATGAAGGCGATCAGGAATACAGCAAAGCCGGCGAACAGTCCGAGAATGGTAGCTGAATCCCAGGCATACTGGTTGCCGCCCAGCTCCAGCGCGAACATCAGGCAGATAATGCCCGCCACCAGCGTGAAGGCACCGCCCCAGTCAATCTTTTGCTTGGCATGGGATACAGATTCTTTATAGGAGCTCATGATCAGGAAGAACGAAACTACGCCAATCGGCAGGTTGATATAGAAGATCCAGTTCCAGCCGACGTAGTCGGTAATATAAGCGCCAAGCAGCGGGCCGATGACACTGGAAATACCGAAGACTGCACCGAATAAGCCGGTAAGCTTGCCTCTGGACTGCGGCGGGAAAATATCAAAGACAATCGTGAAGGCAATCGGCATCAGCGCACCGCCGCCAATCCCTTGTATCGCCCGGTAAATACTCAGTTGGGTGATGCTGGCCGCCGTACCGCAGAGGGCTGAACCGATCAGGAATACAATTAGTCCGAAGATGAAGAACCGTTTGCGCCCGTACATATCGGACAGCTTGCCGAAGATCGGCGTACCGGCCATAACCATGACCATGTAGGCTGAGGTTACCCAGACGATTTTATCAAGCCCCCCCAGTTCAGAGACAATGGTACCCATCGCCGAGGCAACAATCGTATTATCCATAGCGGACATCAGAATGCCGAGCAGCAGTCCGGCAACGACGAGCTTAAGATTGCTTTCTTTTGTGTGCATGTACAAACTCCTTTTCGCTTAAGTATTCAATGACAAATCTCATTATATTCAAATTTGAATAGGGGAGCAATCTTTTTCTGGGCAAAATAAATGCAGACGCAAATAAGCCGCCCTTGTAAGCCAAGAACGGCGGGTCTTCTAATTATTCCATAACGGGCCGGCATTCATTCCTGCGCCGCAGGCAAATTGTTATTCATGATATAGCAGCACCAATGGGACGCAGCTCACGGGCTTCAATATATCCGATGAACAGCTCGGTCAGCTCAGGGTCAAACTGTGTTCCCGCACAGGCGCGCAGCTCTGCAATAGCTTCGTTAAAGGATTTGGTCGGCTGATACGGACGCTCTGTAGTCATTGCATCGAAGGAGTCAATAATAGTCAGCATCCGGCAGAGGCGGGGAATCTCTTCGCCCTTGAAGCCGTACGGGTAGCCTTTGCCGTCATAACGCTCATGATGCAGCTCAATATAGGGGGCCAGCTCTTTGTACTTGTCATTGGTCAGGGCCATTTCCTTGCCCCAGGTCACATGCCATTTGACCATCTCCCATTCCTCCGGCAGGAGCTTGTCCTTCTTATTCAGGATGCCCCAGGGAATCTCCAGCTTGCCGATGTCATGGATAAGTGCCCCGAGCGTGAATTGGCGCCTTGCAGGATTGTCCAGCTGAAGCAGCTCGCTGATATCCATAGCATAGCGGAATACTCGTTTCGAATGCTTGAAGGTCTCCAGATCCTTATACATGAACAGGTTCAGCTGTTGCTCAATGTCGCGCACATCCTGGCTGAAATCGATGTCACGCTCCAGTGAGGACTGGTTGCCGTAGATATGCACCATATTTTTGCCCTGCTTCTTGGCATAATAGAGCGCCTGGTCGGCATGATCAACCAGTTCGGACTTGAAGTGAACATCCGGCTGATATCCGGCGATGCCTGCCGAGAAGGCGAGACAGCCCTGGGGGAAGATCTCGGTGCCTTCAAAGATGGAGTTATTAAGCAGTTTGCGCAGCTGCTCGATGAACACCTTGGCTTGCGCGGCATCATAGCCCGGCAGCAGCAGGGTAAATTCCTCCCCGCCGTACCGGGAGACGATAATTCCGGTGCTTGCAGTTTCTTTTGTCAATAAATCTGCCAGAAAGACAATCAAGCCGTCGCCCTTGAGATGACCGAAATGATCATTATATTTCTTGAAATCATCGATATCGATCATCGCGAGGGAGAGCGCCTGGCCGCTAGCCTCCGATCTGCGCATTTCCTCCTCCAGGGCTGCCTCGAAGTAGCTGTGGTTGTACAGTCCGGTCCGCTGGTCCCGGTTCGCCCGTTCCTCAATGCTCCGGTACATGCTGAACAGCCGCTTGAAGGAATACGAGATCAGAATGCTTAGCCCGAGGAAGAGCGCCAGTCCGGTCATCCCGTTGTAGTAGAGCAGGACGGTAAGCACCAGAGAGAGCACCAGTGTGCACAGATAGGCAAGTACAGCGTCGGTCAGCATATCTTTGAGTGTAGTGTACAGATTCTCATGGAACATTAAATAGTAGAATATCCCGACAAGAAGCAGATTCAGGCTGAAGTAGACCAGCATGGCACTGGCGTAGGCCGGCAGATGACTGCCGAGGAGCGGGCCTTGCCGTCCGCCGGACAACGTGAAGATAAAGGCTGCTGAGCTGATCAGAATGCAGTATATCGCAAAGTTATTCAGGTGCTTCCAAAGCAGCGTTGTTCCCCATTCGATGAACACCAGCACGAGGGAGGACAGCAGCAGCACCAGCAGGGCGAAGGAGGGTCCGAAGATAAAAATACAGGCCAGATATACGGAGGAATCCAGTGACAGCCCGTTGCCCTGCGGCGGCAGCTGGAAGGTAAAGACGGTGAGCAGGACGGCTGATCCTGACATGGCTGTGATCCAGCCCCAATCGGCCGGAGAGAAGCGGAAAGCCTTATCGGTGATATTGAATATGAATAAGCCCAGCCCGGCAAAGCAGATGAGAAAGGAGTACATTAAGCTCCTGCTGCGATGCATAAGGCTGATCATTGATTTGAGCACTGTTCCTCCTCCATTCAAATAGTTTGGAAACCTTTCTTCTAGGAAATTCGCGTTCACAGAAAAGATTTCCTGCTAATTGGCAGCAATATACATGTCAAATCAGCATGGAAACGGAAAGAGTCGTCACGCTTGACATACCCATGGGGGGTATATTATAGTAATGAGTAAGGAGGCTGATTCCTGTGTCTGCAAAGAATGAGAAGGAGCATGCCGGGCATGACTGCGCTGAAGACTGCCATTCCTCCGCTCCCGGTGTACGCAAGAGCCATCATTCCCCGGAGTTTAAGAGCGGACTGAATAGCCGGCTTAACCGGATTGAGGGGCAGATCCGCGGCGTCAAAGGCATGATAGAACGCGATACCTATTGCGATGATGTGCTGAATCAGCTGGCTGCGGTACAAGCTGCACTGAACAGTGTCGGCAAGCTGCTGCTTGAGGGACATATGAAGAGCTGTATTATCGAGCGGATCGAAGCCGGAGAGCATGAGGTTATCGATGAGCTGCTGGTTACGGTTAATAAGCTAATGAAGTGAAGGGCGGCCTAAAGAGTTTGAACGGAGAAGTTGCAATTATGATGAGGGCCGTAACTGCGGTGCTTTTTGGACTTTCGGCCGCTGTTAGGTTTGGATTTCCTGAATGATACCGTGGCCACGGTAGAAATCCAAACCTAAAGGCGGACGCTGGCGCTCCTGCAGTTCCAAAAATCCCCTCCGTTACTTCCATCTTTTATTGTATTTTCTCAAGATCAAACTCTATAGGCATGAAAGGGAGTAATAAGAGCAGGCATCCGCTGGCAAGCTAAGCGGATGCTGACCCCGGGTAAGCGGATGCTGAACAATAAGGTAATGCTATAATAATTAGGAGGGTAATCAAATGTCGAACGTAACATTGAATGTAGAAGGAATGTCTTGTGGTCACTGTGTAAGTGCTGTGGAGAAGGCGGTTAGCGGCGTAGGCGCGGCTGCTAAGGTTGACCTGCCGGCGAAGACAGTAGCGGTTGAATTCGACGAGAACACTGTAAGCCTTGAAGCCATTAAGGCAGCGATTGAAGATCAGGGCTACGACGTAGTTTAATTGCGGAAATTGTATTGGAAGGGCTTGGAGCCGGACACCCTATTGCTTAAGGGGAGCCTGCGACAGAGCCTTTTCTTTTCATTATAATTATACCCCTTGGGGGTATGCGGAGGTGTGTACAGCATGAACAAGATTGCAGAACCGGCAGGGCAGGCAACGCTGCAGATTACCGGGATGACCTGCTCTGCTTGTGCAGCGCGGATTGAGAAGGGACTGTCCCGCATGGAGGGGGTATCCCGGGCCAATGTTAATCTGGCTCTGGAGCAGGCTACGGTGGGGTTTGACCCGAATATCGCCGGCCTGCCGCAGATCGAAGAGAAGATCCGTTCCCTTGGTTACGATACGCTGAAGGAAACGGCAGATTTCGATATTTCGGGTATGACCTGTGCCGCCTGCTCGGCACGGATTGAGAAGGTGCTGGGGCGGATGCCCGGAATAGCGGCTGTTAATGTGAACCTGGCCCTGGAGACGGCCCATGTCGAATACTCCCCGGGCAATATCAGTACAGCCGAGATTATAGATAAGGTAAGCAGCATCGGGTATAAGGCGGCGCTGAAGCAGGACCGGAAGGATATTACCGCCCAGCGCGGGGAGGAGATCCTGCATAAGCGGAATAAATGGATTATCTCCGCAATCCTGTCACTGCCGCTGCTCTGGGCGATGGCCGGGCATTTCTCCTTCACCTCATGGATATGGACACCGGATATCCTGATGAATCCCTGGTTCCAGCTGGTGCTGGCAACGCCAGTACAGTTCCTGATCGGCTGGCAGTTCTACGTCAGTGCTTATAAGGCACTGAAGAACGGCAGCGCGAATATGGATGTGCTGGTGGTGCTGGGTACCTCGGCAGCGTATTTTTACAGCCTGTATCTGACAATAGACTCCCTGAAGATGAGCGGGATGAACCATACGGTAGATATGTATTATGAGACCAGCGCGATTCTGATTACACTGATTCTGGTCGGCAAATGGTTTGAGGCGCTGGCTAAAGGACGCTCATCGGATGCGATCCGCAGCCTGATGGGGCTGCAGGCTAAGACAGCGCTGGTTGTGCGTGACGGTGCTGAGCTGAGCATTCCCGTCGAGGAGGTAGTTCCGGGAGATATCGTACTGGTGAAGCCGGGAACTAAAGTTCCGGTAGACGGTGAGGTAGTAGAGGGATTGTCCTCGGTAGATGAGTCTATGCTGACCGGGGAGAGCATTCCGGTGGAGAAGAAACCGGGAGATGCTGTAATCGGTGCTACGCTGAACAAGAACGGCATGCTGCGGATCAAAGCCCGTAAGGTCGGCCGGGATACCGCGCTGGCGCAGATCATCCGGGTGGTGGAGGAGGCGCAAGGCTCCAAGGCGCCGATCCAGCGGATTGCGGATGTGATCTCCGGGATTTTCGTACCGATTGTAGTGGGCATTGCGGCCTTAACCTTTGTAATCTGGTATGTCTGGGGGGCACCGGGACAGTTCGCTGATGCGCTGGAGAAAGCGATCGCCGTACTGGTTATTGCCTGTCCGTGTGCGCTTGGGCTGGCAACCCCGACTTCGATTATGGCCGGCTCAGGCCGGGCGGCGGAGTTCGGCATTCTGTTCAAGGGCGGCGAGCATCTGGAAGCCGCGCAGGAAATTAAGGTGGTTGTTGTGGATAAAACCGGAACCGTGACAAGCGGCAAGCCGGTATTGACCGATATCGTGACCACTACGGGAATTGCCGCACAGGGGAAGGTGCTCGCCGAGAACCGGCTGCTGGCCGTTACTGCAGCCGCTGAGAAGCTCTCGGAGCATCCGCTCGCAGATGCTATTGTAGCCGGTGCACAGGGCAGGAATATTGAGCTGCCGCCTGCCGGGCAGTTCCAGGCCGTGCCGGGGCGCGGCGTCTCTGCTGTAGTAGACGGCCGCCGGGTCAGCGTAGGCACACGGCGGATGATGGAGGAGAGCGGCCTCGAGATTGAGCCGTGGGCAGCCATCATGACCCGGCTGGAGCAGGAAGGCAAAACAGCGATGCTGGTCTCGGTGGATGACGCGATAGCCGGAGTTGTAGCGGTGGCTGACACCATTAAGGAAACTTCGCGTGCAGCGGTAGCCAGATTACATGAGATGGGTATCGAGGTTGTGATGATCACCGGGGATAATCAGATTACAGCCCGGGCCATTGCTGAACAGGCGGGTATCCGCACGGTGCTGGCCGAGGTGCTGCCGGAGGGCAAGGCTGCCGAAATCCGCAGGCTGCAGAGCGGCGGAGTCAAAGTGGCCATGGTCGGTGACGGCATCAACGACGCGCCTGCGCTGGCCACCGCTGACACCGGCATGGCAATCGGTACGGGTACCGATGTGGCGATGGAAGCGGCGGATATTACCCTGATGCGCGGCGATCTGCTGAGCATCCCTGATGCTATTCTGATGAGCCGCAAGACGATGCGCAACATCAAGCAGAATTTGTTCTGGGCGCTCGCTTACAACACTATTGGGATACCGGTTGCCGCGCTGGGCTTCCTGGCTCCATGGCTGGCCGGAGCTGCAATGGCCTTCAGCTCTGTCTCTGTTGTGCTGAATGCGCTGCGGCTGCAGCGGGTGAAGCTGTAACACTGACAAAGTATAATAATTCATAGGATCGCCGGGGAGCTTAGCCCGGCGATCCTTTTTGCTCTTGGAGGATATGCTTTGATTTGATTTGCAGGAAGCTGATGATTATCTGCCTGCAGCCTTATCCTGTGTGTCCGGCTTCTTCCGGCCCAGCCGGTTCGTGCCGATCACCCCTGCGATGATCAGAAAGGAGCCGATCCCGTGGTACACCGTAATCTCTTCCCCCAGGAAGAAGGCCCCGGCTGCGATGGAGACGATGGTTGAGAGGTTGGCGAACACACTCATGAGGGACGCTTCGATTTTGGACAAGATATAGGTTGAAGTCAGGGTAGTGACCAGGGAGGCTATAACCCCCAGATATACAGCAGACATGATGAAGGTACCGCTCCGCAGCGGCCGCAGGAATTCACCGAGTGTTCCGCCGGCCGCATGTCCGGTGAGTGAAATAAGCAGGAAGGTTATGAAGCCGGTACCCATCAGCAGGTAGCTGAGTTCAGCAGGGCTGAAATGGCGGGAGAGTGAACGGGCCAGCACGCTATAACCGGCAAAAGCCAGACAGGTCAGGAACAGCAGCACGATTCCGGTCATATTGGACAGCTTAATGCTGCTTCCTTTCATGACGAAGATGAATACTACGCCAAACACAGACAGGAAGATACACAGCTTTTGCAGCAGGGTCGTCTTCTCCTTCAGGAAAATTGCGGCGATGATCATGGTCACGACCGGAGTAAACGAATAGAGGATTCCGCCCTCGGCGGAGGTGGCGTGCTGGAGTCCGAAGACTTGAAGCGTGAAGAAGCCCAGCGGATACATTGCTGCCAGCAGCAGTGCCCGGCCGACCGGCTTGCCGCGGTAGGAGAGCTTGACCCAGCCGAAGGCGGCCGGAACCGACATCACGGCAAATGAGGCAGCGAAGCGGTAGGTGAGCGTATCAAGCGGTCCGGCATGGCCGAGCGCTACTTTGGTGAACAGGAATGAGAATCCGATAATGACTGCATTGAGTACGGCAAAGCTGTAAGCCAGCTTAAGTCCTTGTTGCTGCATAGATAACATCTCCTTTTGCTGAAAGAACCGGATGCGGTGAAACATCAGATCTGTTATTTTAAAATTAAAGGGAAATCGGCAGTGGAGCAATGCCAGCTTTGCTTAACTGTACCGGTACAGTTGGCTGATCCTTGCAGGGCGCATGAAGCAGAATAGGGTAGTATGATACAAGAACATGAATTAAAGCCGGACGGGGGCGGACTGTGAGAAAGTTTCATGCGGTGATAGCTGAAATGGAGAAGCGGATGAAGGAGGGGCATTACCGTCCAGGGGACAAGCTGCCCTCTGTACGCAGTGCTGCTGAATTCTACAGCTGTAGTGTAAGCACCATTCTGCGCGCGTACGCGGAGCTGGAGAGAACACATGTGATCTATTCCATTCCGCAGAGCGGCTATTACGTGGTAGGTAAGACGGAGGATTCCGGGCCGGCGGGCGGCAGAGTGACTACTGATCTGGCCTCGGCTTCGCCTGACCTGAATGTATTTCCGTACTTGGATTTCCAGCATTGCCTCAATAAGGCGATCGACCAGTATAAGTATCATCTGTTCACCTATGGAGATGCGCTGGGGCTGGATACGCTGCGCCGCACGCTGGTGTCGCATCTGGCGGAGTATCAGGTTTTTGCCAAGGCGGAGCGGATTATCGTCACTTCCGGAATCCAGCAGGCACTGGAGATTCTGGCCAGAATGCCGTTTCCGGGCGGCAGAACGGAGATCCTTGTAGAACAGCCGGGTTATGATATCTATCTGCGGTATCTGGAAGCGGAGGGACTGCCCGTGAGCGGAATCAGCCGCTCTGCAGCCGGAATTAACCTGCGTGAGCTGGAGGAGCAATTTGCGAGCGGCCGGTTTAAATTTTTTTATACTATGCCGAGGTATCATAACCCGCTTGGAACGTCCTACAGCCCAGAGGAGCGGAAGGCCATTGCGGGACTGGCCGGCAAATATGATGTATATATCGCTGAGGATGATTATATGGCCGATCTGGGGACCGGGCGGCATTTCAATCCTGTGTATGCTTATGATCAGACTTCCCGTGTTATCTATATGAAGAGCTTTTCCAAAATTATCTTTCCGGGCCTCAGACTGGGTGCCGTTGTGCTGCCCGAACCGTTGCTGGAGACCTTCCGCGCGTATAAAGGGTATACGGACACCTCCTTGCTCTCCCAGGCGGCGCTTGAGGTCTATATCAAGAATGGCATGTACGGGCATCACAGGCACAACATTAAAGCCATGTATGCCAAAAGAATTCAGGCAGTATATGAGGCGCTTCAGCGGCATAATACGGAAGGTCTAATTGAAGCCTCTGCGGACAGTTCCGGGATATATATGCAGTTCAAGCTGCCGGTAACCGTAAATTTGGAGCGGCTGGTCAAGCGGCTGGATGAACGGGGGATCAGCGTTGTCCCCGGCAATGGATTCTACGTATCCGGCTACCGTGACCGGGATAAATTCATCCGTATCAGCATTTCCCGGGCCGGGTTCGAACAGATTGATGCGGCAGTTGCGGCCATTATTCAGGAAGTGAAGCGGGGAAGCGGATGGTGAGGAGCGGCGCTTCAGGTTGTCTCCGTGCACAAATATGTTCATAATATGCCATAGTACTGAGAATAGAGAGGTGGACTGAAGATGCAACCTGTAAGTGAAACAATCAAGCTGCTGCACCGCCATACTTCCGTCCGTCAATTTCAGGACAAGCCGGTCAGCGATGAGCTGCTGGCAGCTATTATCGGGGCGGGCCAAATGGCGTCTACCTCCAGCAATGTCCAGGCTTATTCGGTTATTGCCGTTACAGAGCAGCCGCTTAAAGCGCAGTTATCCGCCTTATCGGGTAATCAGGCATATATTGAGCAGTGTCCGGTGTTCCTGGTCTGGTGTGCCGACCTTTACCGGCTGCGTGAGGCTGCGGCTCCCCATCTGCAGGGAACGGAATCGTATGAGGATACGACTGAGAATCTGATCGTCGCTACTGTTGATGCTGCTCTGGCGGCACAGAATGCTGCCGTGGCAGCTGAGTCGCTGGGGCTTGGAATTGTCTATATCGGCGGCATCCGCAACGAAATTGCCAAGGCGGCTGAACTGCTAGGCTTGCCCGAGCTGGTCTATCCGGTATTCGGCATGTGCCTCGGCTACCCGGCCGCAGTGAATGGGGTGCGGCCGCGCCTGCCGCTGGCTGCGGTGCTGCATCATAACCGCTATGACGCCGGAACCACTGTGCAGCAGGCCGGGGTGTACGACGACATCTCGCGGGACTATATGCGTGAGCGGACCGGCGGACAGAGCGATACCGCCTGGTCAGAGATGATGGCGAAGCGCCAGACCCAGCCTTCCCGGCTGCATATGAAGGAGTTCCTGCTGAATAAAGGATTCATGCAGCGCTAAGCGGCAGACAGATGCTGCTGGCAAAGGCAAAGGCAGACCGCTGGTGCTTGAGGCCCTCCCCGATAAAGGGGGAGGGCTTGTTTGCTATTAGGGGGCTGTAGCCTGCCATGAGGATTCGGTGGTGGAACTCAATTCCACTAACGCTTCCACCAACGCTCCTACTAACGCCCCCACTAAACGCCTTTAATTCCGCTCGAAGTGGGCTGTACGAGGTAATCAGGGTAACTAACAGCGCATTCGGCCCAATCCCCTCCGTGGAGACCGAATGTAAACGGTTTTTCATATACAATTGGGCTGATTCCAGTGGGGCTGGACGGCGGGAAACTCAAGAGGAAAATTGCCTATGCTCCTGCTCAAATCGGACTGAACGAGAGGGCTGCTGCACCCGCACTCCCAATGGTTACATCACACCATTAATCATCGCTCCTGCCTGCCGCGGGGTAAGCCATGACAGCATTTGTTCAAATCGCAATCAATAATCCCTATATTTCACGCTAACTTCCCGCTAAATCGGGTACGCCCCAGAAGAATCGCATCGCCGTTGCTGTTTGTGCTAAAGAAGCCTGGGTGACAGTTGTCACCTGTAACCGGTGACAGTCCTTACTGATGTTCTATTACAGCCTCCGGTACTATAGAAATATAGCCGAGAGGGCTAACAGATACGGAGGGATCCAGGATGGAACAGGAACACATCATTGAAATAAGCGGGGTCAGCAGAAGCTTCCAGGATAAAAAAGCAGTCGATAATGTCAGCTTCACCATTAGCCGGGGATCGATTACGGCGGTGCTTGGACCGAACGGGGCGGGTAAAACGACCACCTTATCCATGCTGCTGGGCCTGCTGGAGCCGACGGAAGGAAGTGTCAGGGTGTTCGGACTTCCGCCCAAGGATGTCAAGGTGCGTGAGCGGACCGGCGCCATGCTGCAGGAGGTAAGCGTGATGGACCGGCTGAAGGTACGGGAAATTCTGTCGCTGATCCGCAGCTATTATCCCAAGCCGATGGAGATGGATGTGCTGCTTGAGGCCACCGGGCTTGCGCCGGCAGATCTCAGCCGCTTCGCCGAGAAGCTGTCCGGCGGCCAGAAGCGCAGCCTCAGCTTCGCACTGGCGCTGGCAGGGGACCCGGAGCTGCTGTTCTTCGATGAGCCGACGGTGGGACTGGATATTAACGCCCGGCGGCATTTCTGGGAGACGGTGAAGGGGCTGGCCGCCAAGGGCAAAACAATCCTTTTTACCACCCACTATCTGCAGGAAGCGGAGGATATCGCCGACCGGATCCTGCTGTTTAACCGCGGAGCACTTGCTGCAGACGGCAGTCCGGAGGAGATTAAGTCCCGGATCGTCAAGAAGTCTCTTTCCTTCCTGCCGCTGGGTGATCCTGCAGAGCTGCGGGGACAGCTGCTGAAGCTGCCGGGGATTGAAGGCTGCTATGAGAAGAACGGACGGCTGCATGTAACAACGGAGAGTACAGATGAGGCACTACGGGCTATTTTTACAGGGGGGCTGGCGGTAAAGGATGTTCAAATTGATCAGGGGAAGCTGGATGAAGCGTTCGAGCAGCTGACTATGAGCCTGGAGGAGAAAGCACAATGATGAAACAAATGATGGCCCAATGCAAGGCGGAGCTGCTGCGGATTATCCGCAATCCCTATTATGTGTTCTGGTCGCTGCTCATGCCGATTATGTTCTATTTTATATTTACGAAGGTGGTTAACACAGGAACGGATGATGCCCCGCAGTGGCAGGCGCATTATCTCATGTCGATGGCGGCTTTCAGTGTGATGGGCTCGGCGATCATGACGCTCGGCATCCGGCTGGTGCAGGAACGGACCCAGGGCTGGAATACGTACATCCGGATTACTCCGCTGCCGGCATCAGTTTATTTTCTGGGAAAAATGTTTGGCCAAACCGTAATGCATCTCTTCTCGGTGCTGTGCATCTTTGTGGCCGGCTATCTGATTAACGGGGTGTCGCTGTCTGCTGCAGAATGGCTGCTTAGCGGGCTGTGGCTGATCCTGGGTTCATTGCCATTTCTCGCGCTCGGTACGATTATCGGCTCAATGAAGCGGGTGGATACGGCCAGCGGAGTGAGCAACGTGCTCTACATGGGACTGGCAGTAGCCGGAGGGATGTGGATGCCCCTGGAGATTATGCCCAAAATCATGCAAAGCATCGGAAAGTGGCTGCCTTCCTACAATTATGGAAGCGGGGCGTGGGCCATTGTGAGCGGAGAGTCGCCGAAGTGGGATTCAGTGCTACTGCTCGCCGGCTACCTGGCCGTATTTATGCTATTATCGGTGTATATCCGAAAAAAACAGGAAGCGGTGTAATGTACAATGGCAGCACTTAAGCAGTTCCGGTTCTTCCCGCAAAGGTTTGGCTTTTTCCCTTTTATCTGGCTGATCTATCTGGTGTTCCCGGTCCTCAATCTTAAAGGGTACAGCGGATTAAAGCTGATGGCAGGGTACGCGCTGGTTGTGCTGTTCACGGTTACGTACCGTCAGCTCTACTGGTCGGTAGGCCGAACGTATTCCGTCTGGCTGGGGCTGCAGATGCTGCTGATTACGGTGTTATGCCTTGTGTTCAGTCCTTACAATCTGTATATGGGTTTTTTCACCAGTAACTTTATCGGCTGGTACACTGATTTGCGCAGGTTCAAAAAGGCTTTTGCAGTATTTACAGTGATGGTGATTGGTTTGGCGATTGTATGCTTTGGCCAAGTTTACACTACGGAGGGCCTGTTCCTGTTTCCTTTTGTTATGATGATGCTGATTTCGCCCTTTGGCATCCGCTCGATGAACCGCCGGCGGATGCTGGAGAAGGAGCTGGATCAGGCCAATGAGGTCATCAAGGAGATGGTCAAGCGCGAGGAAAGGATGCGGATTGCCCGTGATCTGCATGACACAATGGGCCATACTCTGTCGCTGATTACACTCAAGAGCCAGCTTGTCGAGAAGCTGGTCTCCAAGAATCCGGAGCGGGCGCAGGCCGAAGCGCGGGAGATTCAGCGCACTTCCCGCGCTGCGCTGCGCCAGGTAAGGGAGCTGGTCTCGGAGATGCGTGCGGTCTCTGTGGCAGAAGAGCTGGCTGAAGCCGGGGAGATGCTGCGCAGTGCAGAGATCGTGCTGGAAGTCGACGGTGATGCGGCGCTTCCGGAAGTATCCGACCTGACGCAGAATATCCTCAGCCTCTGCATTAAGGAGGCAGTGACGAACATCGTCAAGCACAGCCGGGCGAATCTGTGCCGGATCGGCATTGCAATGACGGCCGGAGAGGTGCGGATAACGGTGGAGGATAACGGCGTTGGAATCGGGGCCGGACAGCAGGGCCGGGGGGCTGAGGGAGAGGCACACCGCCAGGACGGCAATGGCATGAAGGGGATGGCCGAGCGGCTCGCGCTGATTGACGGTTCTTTGAGCCTGACTCCGCTGGCCGGCGGCGGAACGCTGCTGACTGTGGTAACTCCAAGAGTAGTCAAGGAAGGAAAGGATGGAGAAACAGCATGATAAGCATTGTGATTGCCGAGGATCAGCGGCTGCTGCGCGGGGCGATGGCCTCGCTGCTGGATCTGGAGGATGATATTGAGGTGGCCGGGGAAGCCGGGGACGGAGCTGAGGCACTGGCATTAATTGAACGGATTCAGCCGGATGTCTGTCTGATGGATATTGAAATGCCGCTGATGAGCGGCCTGGAGGTGGCGGAGATCCTGAAATCGCGGGGCTGTGCCACCAAAATCATCATCCTGACCACCTTCGCCCGTCCGGGATATTTTGAGCGGGGCGTGAAGGCCGGGATACAGGGATATCTGCTGAAGGATGAGCCGGTGGACAAGCTGGCGGAGGCAATCCGCCGGGTCATGGCCGGACACCGCGAGGTATCCCCGGAGCTGGTCTTCGGCAGCCTGCGCGAAGAGAACCCGCTGTCAGACCGTGAGCGGGAGATTCTGAAGCTGGCCGGAGCGGGCAAAAGCGCGGGGGAAATCGCTTCGGCGCTGCATCTCTCCTATGGCACTGTCCGCAACTACATCTCGGAGATTCTCGGTAAGCTGGAAGTGAAAAGCCGGATTGAAGCGGTGCGTCTGGCGGAGGAGAAGGGCTGGATGTAGAGTTGGGGACTGGCGGTAATTGCCGGCGGGAGGGTGATTAGAATTTTTGCTGTAGCGGCATAATTGGCGATGGAGAATCGGGCAGGAGGTTGGGCAGCGGACGGTGCTTGGAAGTTGAGTAAAATAGAGTGTTGGAGTGTTGTGGATAGCGGTGAGGGTAAGCTGGGGAGCATGAGGATGCTGGCAGTAGTGGGCTGCAGGGAATTAAGTGGAAAAACGACACTTAAAAATGGGGAAATCTCTATATGCGCTGTAATAGTTGGAAAAACAACACTTAATTTCACTCATACTAGCTAGAATGGGTAAAATAGAAAGAATTAAGTGTAGAAAATCCAACTAATCCCGTCACAGAAGATAGAGCGAAGAAATTAAGTGTCATAAATCCAATTAAATAGTACCGCACCTCCCTGCCCCCGGCCAAACCATCCGGCCATACTGCGGCAGCGCGGCTAAGTCTAACCCTTCGCCTGCTCCTCGCGCATCCACTGCGAGAGCTGGCGCTTCAGCCGGAGGAACTCCGGCGCGTCCAGTACCTCTTCACGGCGCGGACGAGGGAAAGGGACATCCACGCTGTGGATGACTGAACCGGGCCGTCCGGAGAAGACGTAGATGCGGCTGGAGAGCAGCAGCGCCTCTTCGATGTTGTGGGTGATGAACAGCACGGAGCGGCGGTTCTCCTCCCACAGCTCCAGCAGCCAGCGCTGCATCTGCTCGCGGGTCAGCGCATCCAGCGCGCTGAACGGCTCGTCGAGCAGCATCAGCTCCTGCGGCGACAGCAGGGCCCGCAGGAAGGCGGCGCGCTGCTGCATGCCGCCGGACAGCATATGCGGGTAAGCGTGCTCGAACCCGCTGAGGCCGACCTTGGCCAGCCAGTGCCGAGCAGCCTCGCGGGCACCCGGCTGCGGTGCCGCCTGCAGCTCGGTGCCGAGCAGGACGTTGTCGAGGATGCTCCGCCAAGGGAACAGGGCGGGCTGCTGCGGCATGTAGCTGATCCTGCCGCGCGCTCCGGTGACCTCGCTGCCGTCCATCCGGACGGTTCCGGCATCGGGCAGCGTCAGGCCGCCGATAATGTGGAACAGGGTGCTTTTGCCGCAGCCGGACGGGCCGACAATGGAGACGAACTCCTGAGGCGCTACCTTTAACGAGACATCATGGAGGACCGGGGTTTCCCGGCGGCGGTGGGTGAAGGTCTTCGAGACCCCGCTGACCTCCAGTGCAGGCGTAATGTTCCGGTGCTCAAGGCGGCTGGTGTCAATACCGTCCGTCTTGGTAAGTTTAATATCAGTAAGATGAGACAAGTCGGACCCTCCGTTCTTCTTTGCCCGTAAGCAGGCTGCTTCCGGGTGAATATCCTTCCATAAAGGCTATGCCTCTTTACGCGGCTTCCAGCGCACCAGCCACTTCTCCAGCAGCGCAATCAGTGCGAACAGCACGAGGCTCAGCAGCACAATAACGGCAATGGCGACGAACATCCGGTCTGCGCGGTAAGAAGCTTTCTGGAGCAGCAGATAATAGCCTATCCCTTTGTCTGCGCCAATCCACTCGGCAACGACGGCGCCCATGACGGCGTAGGTTGCGGAGATTTTGAGTCCGGAGAAGAGCGCGGGCAGGGAGCCGGGCAGCTCCAGCTTGGTGAAGATTTGCCATTTGCTTGCCCCGGCCATCTTCATATAATTCATCATTACCCCGTCACTTTGCGCCAGCCCGCCCATAGCGGCAACGGCGACCGGAAAAAAGCAGACGAGAGTGATTAGAACAATCTTAGGCAGCAGCCCGAAGCCGAACCAGACAATCAGCAGCGGTGCAAGAGCGATGGAAGGCACATTCTGGCTGAGAATCAGCAGCGGATAGATGGCCCGCTTAAGCCAGGGCAGCAGATGCAGCAGCAGGGCTACAATGAGGCCGATACCTGTGCCGACCGGGAAGCCGACCAGGGTCAGCCGGAGGGTAGCCGCCGTATGGGCCCAGATGCCGGAAGCATTACCCTTCGTTTCACGCGCAATATCCGCCGGACTCGGGAGCTGATAGGCCGGGATATGGAACAGGGAGACCGCTAACTGCCAGACGCCCAGAAAAAAGATGACCGCCACAAGGGGCGGCCAGATCAGTCTCCAGGTGCTTCTCACGGCCGGTATTTCTCCGTCAGCTTGTCCATGCTGATGCCGCCCGGGTTATGGGCGATTTTGATCTGCGAGATCACGCTTGGGCTGCCCTTGGCAATCAATGCCTCATGCATTTGCCGCACAACCTCAAGCAGCTCGGTAAGCTCGCCCTCCATCGTCGTTTCAAGCGGATTCACCTGATGCTTAACCCCCGACTGCTGAATTACCTCAATTGCCGTGTCCACGTAAGGGATGGAGTCCTCATTATTAGGAGTCTTGGGAATTACCTGAATGCTGAGCAGTGTATTAGCCATTATTAATCAATCCTCTCGGGTAGGTTATCGTTCCTGTAAGATATGGTTCCTGTAAATTACTGTTCCGGCAAAAATTCATTTGTAAACGTACCTGCTGCATCCAGCGGCTTGTCGAGCAGCTTCAGACCGTACATCCAGTCGGCATAATTCTGCCATACTTCCAGCTTCTGCTCACCCCAGCGGGCGGCATCGTCTTTATATTTCGGGCTTAGCCATTTCTGGCTGGCCAGAACCAGCTCAGGATCAAGATCAGGCACGGCATCGGACAGCACTACAGCCGCTTCTTCCGGATGATCGATTGCATACTGATACCCTTTCGACGTAGCCTTGAGGAAGGCCTTCACCACTTCAGGATGCTCGGCGATTTCCTTCTCGCTGGTCGTCAGCACCGGCGTGTAATAATCCAGCTGCGGCGCGTAATCCTTCAGGTACAGCATGTCCAGCGGCTCCCCGCGCAGTTCGGCCTCGATACCGGTCCAGGCGTAGAAAATCCAGGCGAAGTCAATATCGCGCTTCACGGCGGTGAAGAAATCGGCTTCGCCGATGTTCACCAGCTTCACTTTGGAGACATCTCCGCCTTCAGGGTCCATGATCGCTTTCATGGCTGCTTCCTCTGCCGGAGAACCCCAGCCGCCGTAAGTTTTACCTTCAAAATCCTTCGGCGTCTTAATATTCCGGTCCTTCGGAGCGGCGAAGCCTGAAGTATTATGCTGAATGATGGCAGCGACGGATACGAGCGGCACATCCTGCAGGCGGGCCAGTGTCAGTGCCTCCTGCGCGCTGATGCCGAACTGGGCTTCGCCGGAGGTGACCATCGTATCGGAGCCGGCAGCGCCAGGCTGCACGATCTCAACGTCGAGGCCTTCCTCGGCGTAATATCCCAGCTCTTTAGCGGCGTACAGGCCGGTGTGATTCGTGTTTGGTGTCCAGTCCAGGGCGATCTTGACCGGGATTAACGCCGCCGGTGCCTCAGTAGCCGTGCCGGCGGTTGCCTCAGGAGCAGCCGTGCTGTTCCCGGCGGCAGGCTCGCCGCCTCCGCCGTTGCCCGCTGCGTTCCCGCTGTTGTTCCCGCCTCCGCAGCCGGCTATCATGATTACAAGCAGGCAGCTGAGCACGAGCAGCAATGTTTTTTTGACTCCCATTCCTTATCTCTCTCCTTCCAGCAATCCCTAGTCTTCCAAAATTCAGAATAACGCATACCAAAAAAGCGCCCCGGAGATCCGGGACGCCAGTTACTTGCGCAAGGGGGTTCAATGCAGGACCCGTAAAGGGGCTGTAATTGAATGAAAATTCCTACGCTGGCATTATCCAGATCAGGTATAAGGGTCAGTATCTTTCCGCAGATATGGATACCCTCCTGTTACGGACGTTCTGCCATTTCTGCTTGCGGGATACAATCTCAGCCGGCCAATTCCAGCACCCCTGGTTCTATGAAGTTCACGGGTATTGCTATGTTCTTACGGTGTATTATAGACGGCACTTTGCCGGTTGTCCAGTCTATGACCCTTAATCTTTATCATAGAACCGTTTTCTGCGGCGGCTGCGTACTGCGTTCCAGGCCTCTCTGAACGTCAGCCCGAGGCTGACTGCAATCCCTGAAAAGGTGAGGAACAGGGCGAAATATTCAAACGGGGAGTATCCCAGCATTTTGCCCCAGTCGATCTTTCCCTTCAAGTCCTCGATGACCTGATTCATGCCGTAAATCCCGCTGACCACCGTAAACACAGTGAGTACCATGAGCAGCGTGTCCCGCCGCTTGGCCTGGAATTTATCCTGATACTGAAACAGGTCATTCAGCGTCATTTTCACCTCATCAAAGAGGGCATCATTGCCGTACACCTTCCGCAGCTGGAAAAAAATCTCCCGGCCCTGCGACTGCGAAATCAGCTCCAGAAAATAGAACTTGGCCGAAAATTTGTTGATCAGGAAAATCAGATTCTCGATTTCATCGGAATCGTGGTTGATGCGCAGCCGGGAGTGCAGGTTGGCGAGCTTCAGGAGCACGATTTTATGAAAAATACTCAACAGGAAGCCGTAATAATACTCGCCGTACATCTGATTGATCAACTGGGTGGCGACGTCCGGCTTAGCCCGGCTCAGACAGCAGAAGGTCTGCTCATTGGTCATGTAATAGGTGTCCGGTCCCCAGCGGCTGTAGCAATGCTCACGGGTATACTGCTCAATATATTCGGGATCGCTGGCACTCATATAGGGCCTGTTCTCCACATTCAGCCCATCCAGCTGGGAGGCCCGGTAACGCAGCTCCACACTGATCTCATCGTCATCCTCCCGGCGGTCAAAGCCGTAAAAAGCCTGTACCAGCATCCGCTCATCGACGAAGAAAGGCAAGGTTTCAAAATATGCGCCATTGATTTCCGCAGGGTCCAGAAACGGCTCCAGGCCGGACACCAGATCCTTGAATACGAAATCCTCTACCTGATCGAATGATTTATCCTCGCAGTGGATACGGGTCTGTTTATCCTGATAAGAAACATCCTCCAGCATACGGAAGCGGTCGGCGAATTCCACCGCTATGCTGAAGGGGAGATGCTCCTCCCGGATTTCGACCCTGACATTAAGGAAGCCGAGCTGAAACGGGCAGATGAACACATCGGTGGAGAGCACGCGGAAATTCACAGGCTGAAGCGGCATGTCGAGCCGGCAGTCCAGATTGTTCGCACGGGAGAAGCGCCGGAAGGAGTCGGTATCCTTCTCACGCGGAAACAGTACATGGGCGGCAAACGGCAGGTAGCTGCGCTCCATTTTCTCATGAGAGACACAGTGCTTTTCCCCGTAATAAGCATGCTCCAAACCTTTATTGTCCAGAAAAAAAGGCATAAACCCGTCCTCGCGCAGGCGTCCAATCAGCTCCTTGTCCTCTCCCGTCTTAATGGAGAACGGGAAAATGAATTGCAAGAGTGCTGTATGAAGCGTGGGTTCGTTCGCAAATTCAGTTTGTCCGGATTGCTGCTCAGCCATATTGGACTCCGTCCTTATAATCAGAATAATGATCCTGCCTGCTATATTACCCGATTTTCCATGCGGCCACGCTAAGCAGGAATAATGCGCCGGCGAGCGCGGCCAGGAGCGCCGATGTCTGTGCAAGCTGCAGATGATCCATGGACCAGCCGGTGAGGAGCGGTAATACCGCCCCGCCGATTCCGCCGGAGGCGATCATGATGCTCGGTGTGGATTCCTCGGCTCCGGGCAGCAGCTTGCTGGAGAAGACGAGGGCGATGGAGAAGAGGCCGGACATGAACAGCCCAAGCAGCAGAATGACGGCAAATGCGGCAATCCGGTGCTCGGTAAACGGGAAAATAATCAGTAAAAGCAGTGCGGCAAAGCAGCTGACCAGCACATAAAGGCGGTAAGAGAACCGCTCGGCAATACTGCCTGCGAACAGCCTGCCGGCCGACATGGCCAGCCAGAAGAAGGTGACGGTCAGTGCCGCCGAAGCCTCGCTCATGCCCAGCTTGGCGATAAAGATCGCCGGCATGAAATTAACCAGACTCATCTCCGTGCCTACATAGAGGAAGAAGAAAACAATGAACAGGCCAAGCAGGACCCATTGTTTGCCTTTGTACGGCAGCTGGCTGAACCGGGTTCGGATGCTGCCTGCTGCCTGGCGCGGCGGGCGCTCATCCAGCACCGCCTGCAGCTTCCCGAAGCCGCCTTTAGCCCAGAAGAGCAGGGAGATGAGGGAGAAGGCGGCAACAATCAGAAAAGCCAGCCTCCAGTAGCCGGCGGCGATAAGCGGGCTGGCAATCAGCGGCATAAGCAGTGCGCCTACGCCGAACAGCACCTCCAGCCGGCTCATGGCGATGGCCGTGCCCTCTGTGACGGCTGCAATAATGATCGTGCCGATGACGGCCTCGATCATCCCGAAGCCGAAGCCTGCGGCTACAGCGATAACGTACATCCAGCCCCAGGGCGGGAGGAACGCATAGGCGGTTTCCGCAACGAGCAGCAGGCCGGTGGCGATTAGTATGCCGCCGCGTTTGCCGAAGCGGCGGTTCAAGAGCGGTGAGACCAGCACACCGGCGAGGAAACCGGCAAACTGGCTGAAGATCAGCTCGCCTCCGGCACTGTAGCTGCGGTCATAATGCTGGAGCAGCACCGGCAGAATAGAGCCCAGCACGACATGTGCAAGACCGATGACGAAATAGGAGAGACAGCCGATCCAGATTAATTTTTTCAAGGGGAGAAGCTCCTTCTGGTTGAATTTATGAGTCGGCTCCGGGATTCAATATGAACCGGGCGGGTACACTACACAAGGCACAGTTTTTATAATAAATCCAAATTGCGGAAGTGAATATACAAACTTATATTCACCTGATCAGGAAGGGGTTTTATGACAATGGAGCAACAAGAGCTGGAGAAGAAAATCGTGCAGGCGCTGGATGACAACAAGTTCGGATCCTTCGGCACCATCGAAGCCGGCAACAAACCGAAGGTGCGTTATATGGCTGTTTTTCATGACGGGCTGGATATTTACCTGGCTACGGACCGCCGCACCCATAAAGTCGAGGAGCTGCAGACTAATCCGCATGCCTGTCTGCTGCTCGGCTATGAACAGGGCGGAGGCAAGGATGTAGTGGAGATTGAAGCTACAGTGACTGTGAGCAAGAACGAAGGCCTCCGGGCCAAGGTTTGGAACAAGGCACTGGAACAGTGGTTCAAAGGCCCGGATGATCCGGACTATGTCATTCTTGAGCTTGCCCCGGCACGAATTGAATATACGGGCAGCAACAAGGAGAATGGCGTATGGCAGCGGACTGCGGCCGGATCAGTAAAATAATTATTGCGCCGCCTATCTCCCCCGAATCATAGATGGCATATGGGAAATCATGCTATAATTGCGTGAGTATTTCGACATCCTGAGGCGGAGGGGATTGCCATGAATTGTGTTGACTGCGCTGACATTGACCCGATAGAAGACGAAGGGGAGCTGAAGCTGCGCCCCTATTCTGTTCCGCTTGCCGCTGCGGTCAGGGCTGCAGGATATGATGTGTATGGAACCGGAAGGACCTGCATCATTCCCTATGCCTGCAAGGAGGATCTGCTCGGGCTGATTGAGCTGCTGGATTTGTATCAGCGGCAGCATGAGCCAGCCTTATCCTTATGCATCAAGGGCAGTGGTGCCGCCGGCTCCAGGGACCGCTGGCTTACACTGGACCAGCTGAAGGTCCGCTTTTCCAGTGAGAATCTGGTATCCATTATAATGAGCCATGATTTCTGCAGCTTTATGCAGCCGATTGTGGACTTCAGGGAAGAGATTGTAGGCTTCGAACTGCTGCTGCGGCCGCTGCCGCATGGCAGCTACTTTCAGCCCTATGAGCTGTTTGAGATTGCCCGGCGCACAGGTTTTCACTCCTTTCTGGACCGGGCAGCCCGGATCTCGGCTATTGAGACCAGTACCCGATTACTGCCCAAGGGCATCAAACGGTTCATTAACTTTCTGCCATCCTCCATCTATAATCCGAAGTATTGTCTAACCCATACGTTTGAGACGATTCAGCGGCTGGATCAGAACCCTGAGGATTATGTGTTTGAGGTCGTAGAAACGGAGAAAATCAGCGATATTTCACATCTTCGCGCGATTTTTGCCGAATACCGCCAGCAGGGGATGCTGGTGGCGCTGGATGATGTCGGTGCCGGGTATTCAACGGTCGAGGTGATGTCCAGCCTGCAGCCGGATTATGTTAAGATTGACCGCGAGCTGATCAGCTTCTGCGATCAGAATACGGACAAGCAAATCATCCTTAAGGAGATTGTCTCCCGGGCTGGGGATTTCGGCGCAAGTGTGCTTGCGGAAGGAATCGAACGCCGTGAGGAGTTTCTGTTCTGCCGGGATATCGGCATGGATTTGGGTCAGGGTTATCTTTTCGGGAAACCGGAGGACAAGCCGCCGGCTCATTTCGGTTTCAGTGCTTGAATGATGCAGGATTATTCTCCCCGGAGTGCAGTATGCTTGCTGCCTGCTTCCGGGGATTTGTTATGTAATATGAGGAGTGCGGCTATGGGCAGCCAAGCCTTGGGAGAGAAGGGAGCGGAAAGAATAGTGGGTGTTACATTGCTGTACGTAGAGGATGAGCGTGAAATCGGAACTGCCGTTTCGGCCGATTTACGGGAAAGGGAATATGCTGTCCGCTGGCTGGAGAGCGGGGAAGGTGTGCTGGAAGCAGCGGAGGGCTGTCAGCTGGCTATTCTGGATGTCATGCTGCCCGGTCTCGACGGGTTCACTGTCGGCCAGCGCCTGAAGCGGGCGTATCCGGGTCTGCCGATCCTGATGCTCTCAGCACGGACCTCAATAGATGACAAGCTGCAGGGGCTGGAGTTCGCTGATGATTATCTTACCAAGCCGTTTCATCCTGATGAGCTGGCTGCACGGATTGAAGTCCTCTTAAGACGCAGCGGTACAGCAGCATCTGCTCCGCTCGCGCTGCGGCATCTGATAGTTGAACCGGGCAGCAGTGTGATCAGGGAGGCAGCCAGCGGCCGGGAAATTATGCTTACAGGTAAGCAGTTTCAGATTTTCTCCTATTTGCTGCGCCATCTCGGCCAGATTCTCACCAAGGAGCAGATCTATGAAGCGGTCTGGGGCGAGAGCTATATCGAAGGCGACAAGACACTTATGGTACATATCCGTTATCTGCGTGAAAAGCTGGAGCTGGACCCGGCGGCACCGGAGATTATCGAAACGGTGCGGGGCATCGGCTACCGGGTGCGGCCGTGAAGCGGACGGGGCAATACCGCATCTTTCCGCGCCGCTCACTGCTCTCCCGCTACTTGCTGATTATTATCGTCGCGCTTCTGTTCATCCCTGTGTTCATTCCCCTGCTGTTTCTTGGCTACAATATCTTCGCCAGTCTGAATCAGGGGGAGCCGGCGGCAGAACATACGCCATATTCCAACATCAGCGAGCTAGAAGTGAAGTGGCATCAGGAAGCGCAGCAGCTGCTCGGCCAGGAGCCGGAGGCTATTGATGAACGGCTCGGGCAGCTAAGCACAGAATATCCGCTTGCCGGAATGTTCTGGGTAGACGGCAAGGGAACCACCCGGGTACAGCTGTCCTCCAGGCTTCCTGAACTGAAGGAGCAGGCGATTCCTTTGCAGTGGAGTCCCGCTGATGCCATTGCCTTTATGAAAAAAAGCGCTGCGCGTGATCCGCTCGCCATTGTTGCTTTTATCGGCGACAAGGCTGAAGCCGGGGAAGGCTTCATGGTGATGCAGATACCGGAGAGTGTGCAGGGGGAGCCTTATCTTCAGACACGGGGCTTCTGGTACATGGTATTGCTGCTCTTGCTGTTTGCCGGATTTGTTGTTGTATCCCTGCTGTATTTCATTAGTATCCGCAGACGGCTGCTGCGGTTGCAGACAGCCATGAGATTCACTGATACGGACCGGTTGCCGCAGCTGATTGCGCTGGGCAGACAGGATGAGATCGGCCAATTGGAGGAAGCTTTCAATACAATGGTGCTTGAACTCGGGACCAGCCGGACCCGGGAAGCCGAGGAGGAAGGGCTGCGCAAGCGGCTTGTAGCAGATCTGTCTCATGACCTGCGTACTCCGCTAACGGTCATCCGCAGCCATCTGCATGTGCTGGGCAGGGAGGAGCTGTCGCCCCGGGGACAGGAATCACTGGTGCTGATGGATCAGCGGATTGACAGCCTCGGTGTGCTGATTGAGAACCTGCTGTCTTATAATCTCCTTACCAGCGGGCGGATCACGCTGAATCTGGAACGCCGGGATGTGCTGAGGCTGCTGCGCGAAAGCGCTGCCGCCTGGTATCCGCTCTGGGAGAAGGAGGGCTTCGAGATTGAGATGGAGCTGGAGGCGGCTCCGCTGTACTGGATGGTGGATGACAGCTGGTTCCGCAGGGTACTGGATAATCTGTTCCAGAATATTCTGCGCCATGCGCGCATAGGCAAGTATGTGGCGGCCCGCACCGAAATCCGCGGTGGCAAGCGTGTCATTGTCATCGCGGACCGCGGGGCCGGCCTGAACGGAGGCACGGATTCCAAAGGGGCGGGCCTCGGCCTGTCCATAGTCGATCTGCTGCTGAAAAGGATGGAGCTGGAATGGAGTATGCAGAGCACCGGTAAGGGAACCGAGATTGTAATCTGGAGCAGGCAGCAGGACCGGGAGATTTTAAACAAAATTTAAACTGGCCCCTTCCGTGTATTTAACCTTAAGGCATTATGCTGAATGCAGAGGTGAATGAAATCATGGAAACCAGGGAAACAGTAATTGAAACCAGAGATTTACTTAAGGAATACCGCGGCCGCCCGGCCGTGCAGAAGCTGAATCTGAATATCGGCAAAGGGGAAATTTACGGATTTCTCGGACCAAACGGAGCCGGCAAAACAACCACAATCCGCATGCTGCTGGGACTAATTAAGCCGACATCGGGGAGTATCGAGATTTTTGGCCGGGAGCTGAACCGCAACCGGCTGCAGATTCTGCGTAAAGTAGGCTCGCTGGTCGAGTCTCCTTCGTATTACGGGCATCTGAGTGCCGTAGACAATCTTGAGGCGATCCGCCGGATTCTGGATGTGCCGAAAGCCCGCATAGCAGAGGTGCTGGAAATCGTGTCACTCATCGGGGAAGAGAAACGGCCGGTCAAAGGCTTCTCGCTTGGTATGAAGCAGCGCCTGGGTATCGCTGCTGCGCTGCTGGGCAGCCCGGAGCTGCTCATTCTGGATGAGCCGACCAACGGTCTGGACCCGTCGGGCATCCAGGAGATCCGCTCGCTGATTAAGCGGCTGCCGGAGGAGCAGGGCATTACCGTCTTAGTCTCCAGCCATCTGCTGAGCGAGATTGAGCAGATGGCCGGCACCGTCGGTATTATCCGCGAGGGGCAGATGGTCTATCAGGATACAATCGCCCATCTGCAGCAGCAGGCGGCCGGAGATCTCCGCCTGGCGTTGTCTGAGCCGGAAGCGGCGCTTGTGCTTGCCCTGCGGCGCGGCTGCGGGGGTGAGCTGCAGGAGGACCGGCTGATTCTGCCCCGGATGAGCGATGCCAGAATAGCGCTGCTGATCAAGGAGCTGGTGGAGAACGGCCATGCCATATACCGGGTCGAAGAGCGGCGGCAGTCGCTGGAGGAGTTCTTCCTGCAGGTGATTGGGGGAGATCAGTCATGATCTGGCGTGCGTTGTCGGCGGACTGGCTGAAGATCCGCGGAAAGGGTTTATGGTTTCTCGTATTCCTTGGGCCGATTGGCCTGATTGCGATGCAGGGAGTCAATTTCGGGCTCCGCTATGATTATCTGCGCGAGCAGTACAGCGCAGACCTGTGGGGGGGCTTGCTGCGCAATGTGTCCGGTTTCGTACCGGTCGCCCTGTATCTCGGCGGAACACTGCTCTGTTCGCTGATCGGGAATGTAGAGCATCAGACCAGCTCATGGAAGCAGCTGCTTGCACTGCCTATCTCCCGCACTGCGGTATTCATGGCTAAGCTGCTGCTCTGTCTGCTGCTGCTTGTTGTCTCCTGCCTGCTGCTGTCGGCAGGCACGTTGCTTCTTGGACTGCTGCTAGGGTTCGGCAGCCAGCCGGTGCCTTATACTGATGTGCTGCGGATCGGATTTGCAGCGTATGCGGCAGCCCTGCCTGTCATTGTACTGCAGCTGTGGCTGTCCTTATCCAGCCGGAACCAGACGCTGCCTGTGTCGCTGGGCATGACCTTGTCACTGCTCAGCCTGTTCTCAGTATTCCTCTCCGGCTGGGTTCCGCTCTCCTGGCCTGATCTCGCCTGGAATGCGGAGCAGCCTTGGCTGTACAGCGCTGCGGGCCTGCTGCTTGGAGGCCTGGTGCTGCTGCCGGGAGCCCTTCATTTTGCACGGAAGGATGTGGGCTGAGTATGAGAATCTTCCTGGGCATCCTGTCCGCCGAACGGCTCAAAATATCGAAATCCTGGATCTGGCTGCTGGTGCTGCTTAGCCCGGCCATTTCTGTGCCCATTGGTTTAATCACTGACCTGAAAGAGAATGGAACACTCAGCTGGCAGGTTCTGATGAATGCCATGACAGTCATTCATGCCCTGTTATTTCTCCCGGTGCTTTCGGGAATCTTCGCAGCCCTGATCTGCCGCAGCGAGCATAGTGACGGCGGCTGGAAGCTGCTGCTGGCCTTGCCGGTAAGAAGAACATGGGTGTACATGGCTAAGTATCTGATGATCATGCTGCTCCTTGCTGTTGTCCAGCTGTCATTGCTGGCTGCTGTGCTGGGTGTAGGATTATACCGCGGTGCCGAAGGGGCGGTGCCGTGGTCCCTGCTGCTGCCTGGCCTGTTCGGCGGCTGGTTTGCCTGTCTGCCGCTGGCCGCACTGCAGCTGGCTGTATCCCAGGGCTGGAGCAGCTTCGGTGCACCACTTGCCCTGAATGTGAGCTTCACCATTCCCAACATGCTGATTGTTAATTCTTCGAGATTCGGCCCGTATTATCCGTGGGTGCAGCCGATGCTCGCAATGTCGCCCTACGGGGAAGAGAACTTCGGAGCATTCAACCTTCCGTTAGAAAGTCTGATGATTGTGGTGGCCGGGAGCCTGATTGTATTCCTGGCTGGAGGGTTATTCTTCTTTTGGCGTAAGGCGGTTTAAGAATACCTGCCGGCTGGTGATGGACATTGCCCGCAGTTTTTTCTATAATTAATCGTAGAAGATACTATTAACAGCCGGATAGCCGGATAAGCAGATGGAGGAGGGCGAGAGCATGGAGCCAGCGGCACTTGAAGAATGCGACAACACATGCAATGGTTCCGAGCTGGAACCGGAATCTATGGCATTGATCCTGCCTGACCGGGGGACTACGGATAAGATGGCGGAGATGTTCAAGGCGCTGGGTGATCCGACAAGAGTAAGGCTGATTTACGCCTTGTCCCAGCAAGAGCTGTGCGTACATGATCTTTCGGCCATCCTGGATATGGGACAGTCGGCCGTATCACACCAGCTGCGCTACCTGCGTAACCTGCGGATAGTAAAGCGCCGCAAGGAAGGGAAGACCGTATATTACTCGCTGAATGATGCGCATGTGGAACAGATTTTTCTGCAGACCCATGAGCATATCCGGCATGAATAGCTTCACCTGCAAATGAAGAAGGGAATGCCCCGGCTGCTGGAAGCAGGCTGCCGGGGCATTCCCTTTTTTGTTCGGATTTGTTCAGATGAGGAACGGTGTGAGCATGAAGCGGGCTGGTTCAGCTGGCCGCAGGCTACAGGCTGCAGCCGCATTAAGCTATGCTGATCTGTTTAAACCGGCAGCTCTTTATGCTTCACCGCGGAACCCTCGATTTGCAGGGTAGTGTGCTGAATGCTGAAGCGTTCCTCTATCAGGCTAAGTGCCTGCTGCAGCACCTGCTGGTGATCCGTGTGATCGTCGACCAGCAAGTGGCCGCTAAGCGCATTCAGTCCGGAGGTAATGCTCCAGATATGCAGGTCATGGACATCGGTAACGCCATTAATGCCAAGCAGGGCTTCCTGCACATCATGGGTATTCACAGTGAGCGGAGTACCCTCCATAAGGATATGAAAGGCCTGCTTGATGACGCCCCACGCACTGCGCAGAATCAGAAGCGCGACCAGGACGCTGATGATAGGGTCGGCCATATACCAGGAGAAAAGCTTCATAATTAACCCGGCGGCCAGCGCACCGACGGAGCCGAGGGCATCGCTGATCACATGGAGATAGGCGCTGCGGATATTGATATTGTCTTTCGCCCCGCTTCGGCGCATCAGGGACCAGGCGCTGACAAGATTAGCCAGCAAACCGACAGCAGCAATCAGCATCATGCTTCCGCTGGCCACTGCCGGCGGCGAGAAGAAGCGCCCGTACGCTTCATGAATAATAAAACCGGCGATAACAAACAAGGTCACCCCGTTGAAGAGTGCGGCCATAATCTCGAATCTGTAAAAGCCGTAGGAATTCTTGTGGGACGGCGGTCTGACCGCAAGGATCATAGCGACCAGACTCAGTGCCAGCGAAGCGGTATCACTGAGCATATGCCCGGAGTCAGAGAGCAGCGCCAGGCTGCCTGTGACAAGACCCCCGAAGAATTCCAGAAACATAATCCCGCCGGTAATGATTAAGGCGATAAGCAGCCCCTTCTTGTTATCCGGAGCATGGGAATGCGCATGAGAGTGACCGTGTGCATGATCGTGTACGTGTGAGTGGGAAGTTGAAGGCGCATGAGAATGATTGTGAGTGTGAGAATGAGGGTGGGAATTTGATAGCGAATGCGAATGATGTTCGTGGGAATGCGTCCCCTTCGAGCTATCTGATTTACTGCCATTGTGAGTATGATTGTTCATTACTAATACCCCTCTTCAGAATAACATATGAATAACTGCTCATATGTTAATATTATATGGAGTGAGTCAAAATTACAAGTAACCTACGTGAATTTATTCAAAGTAACAGATCGGATGATTTTATTTATGCTTATATAAGCTAGACAGGAATCTTAAGAAACTAAACCCAATCCTGCACGAAATGCAACATTCCGCTCATCATATCAAGCTGAATTAGGAATTGTTGTACAAAAGGCAGTAATCTTCGCTTAATTTAGGGACTGGCGCGAGAATTCATGCAAACTGTACAATAATTCTTACGAACAGCGCTAAATTCATGAGTCCAAGTTGTAATCCGTACAACATTAGGTCTGGCCTGCCAGTAACCAAAGCTTATTGTCCTGTTTGTTCTGCTGGTTGGGCTGCTTGTTTAATAATGTCTTGGGCTAAGCTTCTTTCCCACTTAGCCTGCTTCCCACAATTCGTGGGCAATAATGCCCCTAATTGCCCTCTCAGCCTCAAGCCGGCGAAAACAGGGACACCAATGATCTCAGTCAATAAGTAGC
Organism: Paenibacillus sp. MMS20-IR301; assembly: GCF_032302195.1. NCBI lineage: Bacteria > Bacillati > Bacillota > Bacilli > Caryophanales > Paenibacillaceae > Paenibacillus > Paenibacillus sp. MMS20-IR301. Next base: position 5,361,570 of record NZ_CP135275.1, on the reverse strand, counting down.
CAGTTACAGACCGGTTTCAAGTACATAGTGTAGCGTTACGGACAGGAGAGACGTTAAAAAATGGAAAAGCGCTTGAATGCTAACCTTTACGGACACCAGCGCCGTTATTTCGCTAGAAAACTGAAGATAGCACACCAAAAGTGGCGAATAAAGGCTGTGATGTCCGCATGCTCGTCAAATGGAACAAAAACGGGCTGATAAGAGCTGTGGTGTCCGTCCCCGAAGTGTCTGAAGTGTCTGAAGTACCCGAAGTGTCTGAAGTACCCGAAGTACCTAAAGTGTCCGAAGTAACCAAGCACCCCAAGCACCCCAAGTAGTTCAAGCACCCCAAAGTATCCGAAATATCCGAAGCATCTGAAGCATCCGAAGTGCCCGAAGTAGCCCAAGTAGCGCAAGTACTCACAATACCCACGGTACCCACAGTACCAAATTGTGCGCCAGACGGTGTTCATATTCGACTTGGGTGGTTAGTGGTTCTTCTTCTACATTCCACTCCGGAGCCACATTCAGGCTTACTTAGATGGTACTTATGAATCGTCGCCGATAGCTGAAATTAACAGCAAAATCCCCTTAAAATGCCCATTCAGCCCAACCAGCAATAATAAGGGCAGAAATGCCCCTAAAATGCCCGTCCGGCGCAAAACCAGCAATAAATAGGGGCAGAAGTGCCCCTAAAATGCCTGCCCGGCGCAAAACCGGCGAAAACAGGGGCAGAAATGCCCCTAAAAAATGCCCGCCCAGCACAAATTCAGCGAAAAAGGGGGCACAAATACCCCTGATTTGCTCAATCATACCCATCTACAGCTTGCAGCATAAGCAGAGCCAGCGGTATCTCTGTTAGATTTCTTGAAAAAGTCGCAAACTATGCACTTCGTGCATTGACACTTCAAGATTCAGGGGAATATAATATGTGTAAGTTAACATATGAACAAATACTCATATATAAATAAGAACGGCTGAGGGAGATGAGTCATTTGAATACGATGCAAGGCAATGTGAAGCGTAAGTGGATACTCGAGGGGCTCGATTGTGCAAACTGTGCCATGAAAATTGAGAATAAGGTTAAGAAGATAGAGGGTATTAATTCTTGTTCCGTCAATTTTGCCACGAAGACAATGATGCTGGAGACGGCGGCAGCAGATGCGGAAGAAGCTGGCGAACAGGCGCAGCGGACAATTGCCAAGCTTGAGCCGCATGTGAAGCTGCGGGAGGTTCCTGCTTCCCGGGCAGTGAGGAAGCCGCAGCCGGCGGGCAGCTCCGGCCCGCTCCGCCGTGCAGCAGTTCAGGCCCAGGACCATGCGCCTGACTCTGCTAACGGGGCGGCATGCAGCGATGACCAATGCTGCAGCAGCCAAGCCGCGGCCCACAGCCACAGCCATGGCGAATCCCAAGCCGCGGCCCACGGCCACAGCCATGGCGAATCCCATGCTGCAGCGCACAGCCACGGCCACAGCCACGAGCATGGCGAGGGCGGGACCCGCAGCATACTGCTCCGCCTGGGGGGAGGCGCTATACTGGCTGCGACCGGAATGTTCCTGCCGGTCAGCGGTCCCCTGGAGCTGTTGATTTTTCTCGCGGCTTATCTGATTGTCGGCGGCGAGGTAGTCTTATCGGCGGCCCGGAATATTGTCCGCGGCCAGGTGTTCGATGAGAACTTCCTGATGGCGCTGGCGACAATCGGGGCATTCGCCATCGGGGAATACCCGGAAGGTGTAGCAGTTATGCTCTTCTATCAGGTAGGCGAACTGTTCCAGGGGATGGCCGTGAACCGTTCACGCCGCTCCATTACGGCCCTGATGGATATCCGCCCGGAGTTTGCCTATCTGAAGGAAGGCAGTACTCTGCGGAAGGTGTCGCCGGAAGAGGTAACTGTCGGAGACAGCATTGTCGTCAAGCCGGGTGAGAAGGTGCCGCTGGATGGAATTATTCTGGAAGGCAGCGCAATGATGGATACCTCGGCTTTGACCGGTGAATCGGTTCCCCGGTCTACAGAGCCGGGCAGCCAGGTGCTGAGCGGCTTCATCAACCGTAATGGTGTCGTGACCATTGAGGTGACGAAGGATTTCGGCGAGTCGGCAGTCTCGCAGATTCTGGAGCTGGTGCAGAACGCAACCAATAACAAGGCAAAAACCGAGAATTTCATCACGAAGTTCGCCCGGGCCTACACGCCGGTAGTTGTCATAACAGCGCTGCTGCTGGCTGTTGTTCCGCCCCTGGTGCTCAGCGGGGCTACGTTCTCCGACTGGATCTACCGCGCCCTGGTCTTCCTCGTGATTTCATGTCCTTGTGCTCTTGTAGTATCCATCCCGCTCGGATTCTTCGGCGGCATTGGCGCGGCTTCCCGCAACGGAATTCTCGTGAAGGGCAGCAATTTCCTTGAGGCGCTGAATGATGTGAAGACTGTAGTATTCGATAAGACAGGAACATTGACCAAAGGGCAGTTCAGTGTGACCGGAAGTTATCCGGCAGAGGGCTTCACGGAGCAGGAGCTGCTGCGGATTGCCGCTTATGCCGAGAGCCATTCCAGCCACCCGATTGCCGAATCCATCCGCCTTGCTTACGGCAAGGAGATCCCCGGTGAGGCTGTCGCAGACTACAATGAAATATCCGGCCATGGGATATCGGTTACCGCTGAAGGCAAAGCGGTTCTGGCCGGGAATGCCCGGCTGATGGAACGGGAAGGGATACTGAGCCGCAAGCCGGAGCAGCAAGGGACAGTAGTTCATATCGCAGTGGACCGCCAGTATGCCGGATACCTGGTCATTGCCGATGAGGTGAAGGAGGATGCCCTTCAGGCGATCCAGGCACTGAATGCGCTCGGTATTCGCAAGACCGTAATGCTGACCGGAGATGCTTCATCAGTAGCGGAGTCGGTTGGACGGCAGCTGGGTATTCAGGAGATTCATGCCGAATTGCTGCCCGGCGATAAGGTTGCAGCCATCGAGCGGCTGGAGCGGGAGAAGGGACCGCGGGAGACGATGATTTTTGTCGGAGACGGAATTAATGATACCCCGGTGCTGGCCAGAGCAGATGTCGGAATCGCTATGGGCGGACTAGGCTCGGATGCGGCGATTGAAGCGGCAGATATAGTCATTATGACGGATGAGCCTTCGAAGATTGCTGCTGCTATCGGCATCGCCAAGCGTACACGGGCAATTGTGTGGCAGAATATTATTTTTGCGCTGGGGGTCAAGGCAGTCTTTCTGATCCTCGGAGCCTTCGGAATTGCTACCATGTGGGAAGCTGTATTCTCGGATGTCGGAGTAACCGTGCTTGCCGTGCTGAACAGCATGCGTGCATTGCAGCCGCCGAAGGCCTGATGCCACATAATGACGATACCTGTTCCTGTCTGCAGGTCTTCATAGTGCCTATGCAACAGCTCTTGCTGCGCTAATCTAAATTCCAGCCAATAGTGCAGGGTAGAAATTTATAAATATATGAAAAAATTATGTAAAAATAAGCTTTCTTGATCCTAAATATTGGGTCTTGAGGCTTATTTTTTATGGTGAGTATAATGACTTTTGTCTATTTATGCCGATATAAATATATGTATTTACAACATATGGAAGAATACGACTGGTGTCAGGAGGATTTAACTTGAAAAGCGCAGGCTTATGGGCAAGAATGAAAATGAATGCAAAGAATGGAAAACTTTTATCTTTGCAAAGCAAATGGTCGCTCATTATACTGGCGGTTACAATTGTGCCTTTGCTGGGAGCAACCATCTTTTTCATGCAGTATTTCGGAGGTGTAACCCGGGCAGACAGCGGGGAACTGGCGGAGAATATTCTGGAAATGAACACATCCAGAATCGATGAGTGGCTGAGTACCAGAACGTCGGCAGTAGAAGAGCTGATGGCGCTTCATCCTGAATTTGACACCGCACAGCCGGATACCTTACTGCCGGTAATCAAAATTCTGGAGGAAAGCGACAGGCAGTCAGAGGGCTATAGCGTCGTTGGGGAGGACGGGAAATTATCCAATGCCCTTAATCAGACAGCTGATATAAGCGAGGCGGAATATTTCCTCAAGGCGAAATCCAGCCTGAAGCCGGCAGTGGGCGTGATGTCTTTTTTGGAGCCGCTGAATAAATATGTTATCCCGGTACTCGTTCCGGCTGTCAGCCAGGAGAAGACATTTGCCGGAGGGATCGCCTTCTCGGTTACTCCTGATATTCTGATGGAGATGAGTAAAAAAATACATATTGCTGAAACTGGTTATGGTTATGTCATTTCAGGGCAAGGGGTGTACTATACTTACTCTGACATGGAGCGGATCGGAAAAAATATCGCAGATTATGCCCTGACACCAGGCGAGAAGAAGGCAACCGCAAATATCCTGCTCCGTGAATCGGGTTCGGAAACCTACAAGGGCGAAGACGGCAAGCAGATTACAACGTATTACCGTTCCATTCCCGGCACAGACTGGAAGCTGCTGATCAGCGTTCCGGTTAGCGAGCTGGTGGCCAAAGTAAATGCTGCCCAGAGAATATCTATCCTGTTCATGATCGGGGTAATTCTGCTGGTCATTGCGTTGTCACTGTATCTGACCCGGCTGCTGGTGAAGCCGATTAAGCTTATTTCCGGAGTAGTCACACAAGTTGCGGAAGGACACTTAAGCGAGCGGATTCCTGTGCGTTCGGGGGATGAAATGGGCCAGATGAGCCAGAGCATCAATGACATGATTGGTGCGCTGTCCGGTATTGTCGGCAAAATCGATGCTGCAGTGGCGCAGGTCGCCGTATCCGCCGAGCAGGTGCTGGATTATGCTACACAGACCTCCAATACTTCAGCCGAGATCGAGCTTGTGGTCCAGGAAGTGGCGCACGGTATGGAAGAGCAGTTCAGAGGCTCGGAGCAGTCGGCAAGAGCAACGGAAGAGATGGCTATCGGGCTGCAGCGGATCTCCGAATCCTCAGTCAGCGTATCCGACCAGGCAGAGGCGGTCAGCAGTGAGGTCGAGAACGGTTATCTGGAAATTCAATCTACACTGGAGCAGATGACTGTAATTACGGCTACTGCAGGCCAGACCTCAGAGCTGATCGGCAAACTGACCGGACAAGCAGAGAGAATTGGGCAGATTATCGATGTCATTTCGGAAATCTCCAATCAGACAGGGCTGTTATCGCTGAATGCTTCGATTGAGGCAGCCAGAGCAGGCGAGCACGGGCGCGGCTTCGGAGTCGTTGCCAATGAAGTGAAGAAGCTGGCAGAGCGCACGAACAGTGCCATAGTTAACATTGTTGAATTAATCCGCCAGGTTCAGGATTCGACCCGGGATGCTGCGGTTTCGATGGAGAAGAGCATTACGGAGATCGGTGACGGAATGGGAAAAATGAAAAATGTAGGCTCCTCCTTCGAGCATATCCGGTCCTCGATCCGTGAGGTATCGCTTCAGATTCAGGATGTCTCTGCGGTGAATGAGGAGATGTCGGCGGGAACAGAGGAGATTACGGCGTCCATCACCGATATGCTGACCATTGCCAGAGATTCTGCAGATAGTGCGGAGATGGTGGCAGCGGCTTCCACGGAGCAGAGAAATATGATGGGTAAAATAGTAACCTCTGCGGAAGCGCTGAATCAGATGATGAGCGGACTGCGCAGTGAAATCGAGAAATTCCAGTAATCAGAGCGTTCTTCAAGTATCTGCTATAAAAAGAACACCCCGCTGCAACACGCATTTAAGCGTGCGGCAGCGGGGTGTTTGCTGTTGAACTGCCTGATGCGGAGCAGGCTTACAGGGTCTTATCTCCCGGCTGCAGGCTGTCGATGCCGCTGCGGATAATACCGCAGGAAGCCCCGAACTTCACCATCTCGGAGTCGCTGAGATTCAGCTCCAGCAGCTCCTGGATGCCGCTGCCGCTGATGATGGCCGGAACCCCTGCGCAGACACCGCTCTGCCCGTACTCACCGTCCAGAATTGCTGAGACGGCAATGATTTTATGCTCGTCGTTCAGAATGGAACGGGTAATATAGGCCAAGGCGCTGCCGATGCCGAAATGCGTCGAGCCTTTACGGGTGAAGATTTCCCAGCCGGCATCCTTCGTCTTGCGGGCGATATCCTCCAGATCGAGGCTGCTGAAGCGTTCGCGGTGCTGCTCCATAATCTGCAGAATCGGCTTGCCGCCGATGGTCACATGGGACCAGGCCACGAACTGGGACTCCCCGTGCTCACCGAGTGCATAGCCGTTGACGCTGCGCGGATCGATGGTGAATACCTCGGACAGCAGCGTTTTGAGCCGGGAGGAATCGATGGAGGTGCCGGTGCCGATAACCCGGTGCCGCGGCAGCCCGGATATTTGCCAAACCATATAAGTTACAATGTCAACAGGGTTCGCAGCCACAACAAAAATACCGTCGAAACCTCCGGCCATAATCTCGGTAACGATCTCCCTGGTAATTACAGCGGCAGCATCCAGCACATCCAGACGGGTCTGCCCCGGCTTGGGATTAGCGCCTGCGGTCAGGATAACAACATCCATCCCGGCGCAATCACTTGCTGTGCCAGCATAGACCTTGGTGCGTGTTCCGGTGAAATCCATGCAGTGCGAGAGGTCCAGCGCTTGTGCCATGGCCCGGTCATAGGTGCGGTCGATCATCATAATCTCATCACATACCGCCTGATTGACCATCGAATAGGCACAGCTGGAGCCAACCATGCCGGAGCCGACGATTGCCACTCTTCTCGATTTACTTTTCAATTGCCCTGTCCCCACTCTCTAAAAGTAATACCCAGCCTATCCTTCCAGACCAATCAGGTGTGATGCGGGGGATTGTATGGAAGACTGAGGTTAAGTATGCCTCTATTCTAACTGATCTGATTGCAAGTTACCTGACATCAGTCCGAAAAAGACTTATAGTCCCTGCACTTTTTCCGCCACAATTAACAGCCTTGGTCAGATATTTTCAGGTGAAGCAGGATGTCGAGAATATGTTGCTGTCAGGTCGAAAAGGAGGTAGCAGCGAAGCGGGGCATTTTCTAGAATAGATACATATCTTTACCGGTGGTCAGAGACAATGGATACTAGGCGCGGCCAGGTAGCGGATAAGCTCGTTATTTGTCGGAATTTGCTTTCTTCGGTCCGGCAATCTGGTAGACTAATGAACATATGCGGATCGCTCTAAGCTAACCCGGCGGTCTTGTGGAATAAGGGGGAACGGCATGAAGAAATGGCTCCTGTATCCTTGGACAGGAAGAAACTCGATACGGATGAAGCTGGCCCTCGGGGTGGTGCTGAGTGCAATTCCGCTCCTTATCCTGCTTCACTACTATAACTATTATACGGTCCGGGTAGTTCAGAACCAGGTGTCGATCTCGAACCATAATATGATCTCGCTGTATATGAAACAGATTGATAAAGGGCTGGATACTGTAGATCAATATCTGCTGGGCCTGGCCTCTTCAAACTATGATGTCCGCAATCTCGGAGCACCGTCTTCAGAGGATGAATACCGCCTCACGCAGTACTGGGTGAGCACTAAGCTCAATACGGACATGATGATGTATAAGACGGTGGTCAACTCGATGTTTGTCTACTCTTTGTCCCGCAAGGAATTGACCGACTCCATTGCCGGGGTGGGAGATGCGGAGTATCTGAGGGTATCCCGCTATATCGGGGAGGAGCTGCTGGTCAGCCCGGACCCGGATGAGTTCAGCACAGGCTGGTTCGTAAAGGATATCGGCGGCAGCCATTATTTATTCCGGTTATTGCGTGCCGAGAATGCCTGGGCGGGCGCCTGGGTGAACCTCAGCACTTTGCAGACACCGTTAGCCTATATCAACCTGGGGGCCGACGGCACCTCCATGTTTCTGGATGACCGGAATCAGCCGTTGTCGGATGAGGGCTATCTGGATGCCCACAAGTTCAAGCTGGCTGCAGGGCAGCCGGAGAACGGCCTGGCCGGTTCCGGCGGCGGTAAATACCTCGTTGTTATGCAGCATTCCTCCAAGGGCAATTTCAGTCTGGCAGCTATTATTCCGAATGCAACGCTGCTGCAGAATCTGCCCTATCTTAACCGGATTGTCACAGGCATTACCATTATCAGCATCCTGCTGCTGCCTGTGTTCTTCCTGTATCTGCGCAAGGTGGTTCTCGTGCCGCTGAACCGGATCCTTACGGCGATGAAGCGGATCGGGGACGGTAACGTGAATACGCGGATCGAGCCGTATCCTACCTCGGTAGAATTCATGGCCGTGCATTCCACCTTTAACCGGATGATGGAGCAGATGGAGGAGCTGAAAATTCATGTCTACGAGGAGCAGCTGAGCAAGCAGAAGGCGGAGCTGCAGCATCTTCAGCTGCAGATGAATCCGCATTTTTTCATGAATACACTTAATCTGATCTATAGTCTTGCGCTCGATAAGGATTATGAGCTGATCAAGGAGATGACACTCCGCCTGGTCCGTTATTTCCGCTATATGTTCCGCAGTAATCTGACCTTCGTGACGCTGGGGGACGAGCTGGAGCATGTGCGCAACTACACCGGTATCCACGAGCTGAGATATCAGCAGCAGCTGATCTGCCGGATCGAAGCCCCTGAACAGCTGCTGCAGGTTCCGGTTCCGCCGCTACTGATCCAATCCTTCGTGGAGAACACCCTGAAGCATGCTTATGCAGATGTGAAAGAGCTGCCTGTACTGGAGGTTCAGGTCAGCCTGGACGAGACCGGCGCCACACCTTATATGCTGATTACCGTGAAGGATGAAGGGACCGGCTATGAAGAGTCGATGCTGGCGCTGCTGAACAAGGGTGAGCGGATTATAGACGGGCAGGGGAACGAGCATATCGGCATCTGGAATGTCTGGCACCGCCTCCGGCTTCTGTACGGGGATAAGGCTACCCTTCTATTCACTAATGCAGAGCCGCATGGGGCCATAGTGCAGCTAAAGCTTCCGCTGCATGCTAACAACTGATGAACACAGGGGGTATGATGAATGACGCAGCTCTTAATTGTGGATGATGAACCGCTGGCAATCCGCAGTGTGGTCAATTCGGTGAACTGGGAGAGTATCGGGATTACCCGGGTCTTCACGGCTAATAATGCCAGCCAGGCAAGGGAGATCTACGCGCAGTATTCCATTGATGTCATGCTCTGCGATATTGAGATGCCCCGCGAGAGCGGAATTGAGCTACTGGCATGGGTCCGTGAGCATTCTCCGGTTACGGAGTCGATCTTCCTGACCTGTCATGCCGACTTCAACTTTGCCAAGAAAGCGATTCAACTGGGCAGTCTTGATTACCTGCTTAAGCCAATCCCGCCGGATGAGCTGGAGTCAGCTATCCGCAAGGCTGTCCAGCAGATTAAGAGCGAGCATAAACTCCGGCAGCAGAGCAAGTCCTGGGTGAAGCATCATCCGTTGTTCATCGAGAGATTCTGGTCCGATATCATTACCCGGACAATCCCCTCTACACCTGCTGCAATCCGGGCAGCGGCACAGGAGCGGAATATCTATATTCCTGAGGATTTTCAGGTGCTGCCGGTGCTGATTCAGGTGCGCCGCTGGCATAAGCCGCTCAGCCACCGGGATAAGAAGATTATGGAGTTTGCCCTGATGAATGCCTTCCGGGAGATTGCCGGCGAGTACGGGGAGAGTGCAGAGACCCTGCCTGTAGAGGAAGGGCGGCTGCTTGCTGTTCTCTACGAGGTGAAGTCGGGACCGGCCGAGCTGACAACGCTGCTGGAGACATATATAGCCTCCTGCCGCAAATTCTTTTACTGCGATCTGACCTGTTACATCGGAGCTTCCGTATCTATGGAGGAGCTTCCGGAGCTGAAACGGCGGCTGGGCGAATGGGCGAAGGATAATATCGCCTCCGATAATCAGGTGCTGACGCTGCGGGAGGAGTATCCTGCCCGGATTCAGCTGGAGCTGCCTGATATGAAGGTGTGGAGCGTGATGATCCGCGAAGGCCTGCAAGCCAAGCTGTTTCATGAGGCGGACCAGTATCTGGAGAAGCTTAAGTCAACACGGGGACTTTCGGCAAGAGATCTGCACCGGTTCGTCCAGGATCTGCTGCAGATGGTCTACTCCATTCTCCAGGATAAAGGGATCCAGGCGCATCAGCTGTTCCAGGACCCGACCTCTATTGATTTGCTGGAGCATGCGACAGACAGTGTAGCTGAGCTGAAGGACTGGATCTCTCATCTGCTGGGGAAGGCGCTGGGTTATGCGGCTGAGCTGGAAGAGGCGGAGCCGGTTGTCAATAAGGTGAAGGCTTATATCACGCAGAATCTGGGGCAGGAGCTGAACCGGGAGAGCATTGCGGGCCAGTTCTATCTGCATCCTGACTACATTAACCGTTTGTTCAAAAAAGAAACCGGCCAGTCCATGACAGAATACCTGCTGCAGGAACGGATGTCTCTGGCGACAGAGCTGCTGGTGAAAACGAAGCTGCCGGTGACGACGATCGCCGCCAATATCGGCTATACGAATCTGTCCCATTTCGCCAAGCTGTTCCGTAAATGTACCGGAATCAACCCGAATGAGTACCGTCAGCTGAAGCAGGGCAGCGGCAGGTCCTAAAGCCGGACCCCAGGCAGCAGGTCGAAAAAGTGTTGTCCATTGGTCGAAGTTCGAGCGGTCCCCTGATTGAAAGCGCTATATTATGGACTCAGGGAACAAACAAAATGGTCATGGAGGTTGGATCAATGAGTAAAAAAAGAAAAGCAGCAGGACTTCTGCTGGCTTCGGCCATGGTATTGCTGTCGGCATGCGGCTCGAATAACACAGCCGGGACTAACAACAACGGCAGCGCTGCCAGCACTAATACAGGCACAGCAGCGGTGCAGACAGAATCTGCTGAAACGTATGAAGTGGTTATGGGCTTCCCGATGCTGGGGAACACGCCTAAAGATATCGCTGAGGTAGAGGCGGCAATCAACGAAATTACCGTACCCAAAATAAACGCAACAGTTAAACTTATGGCGGTCCCGTTCGGACAGTGGAATCAGCAGGTCAATCTGATGCTCGCCAGCAGTGAGAAGCTGGATATTATGCTGACGGACTTCGCTGCCTACAGTAATGCGGTATCAAAGAACCAGCTGACAGATTTAACGGACCTTATTGATCAATACGGGGAAGGCATTAAGACTTCGCTCGGCAGCAAGCTGGATGCCGCCAAGATCAACGGCAGAATCTATGCGACTCCGTCCAACAAGCTAGCTGAGGGCGGAAGTGCCATTGTAATGCGCAAGGATATTATTGATAAGCTGGGGATCGATCTTAGTGCAGTGACTAGAGCGGATGATCTGGACCAGGTGTTCCAGACGGTGAAGGAGAAGGAATCCGGGATGACCCCGCTGGCTTCCTCCAATACGCTGGGCGGCATGTCCATGACCGCACTGATTGATTCGCTGGATTACGACACCCTGACTGACGGACTTGGTGTGCTGATGACCGGGGACGCTTCGATGAAGGTTGTGAATCTGTACGAAACGCCTGAATATCTGGCTGCACTGCAGAAAATCCATGGCTGGTACACTGCGGGATATTTGCCGAAGGATGCGGCTACCATCAAAACACAGCCGAATGACGTAGTAAGAGCAGGCAAAGCCTTCGCGACTATTACCTCAGACGGTCCGACGGCGGCGGATAAGGAAACCGCAAATAACGGCACCGAGATGGTCAAGATTTCGCTGCAGAAGCCGATGCATACCACACAGACCGTACTGGGTCTGATGTGGGCCATTCCGACCAACAATACCAAGAATGCGGCCAAGGCAATGGAATTCCTGAACCTGACCTATTCGGATAAGGATATTATCAACCTGATCAACTTCGGAATCGAAGGCAAGCATTATACGAAGAAAAGCGATGATGTCATCGTTCCTGTAGAGGGAGACAACGGTTATGTCGTGCGTCAGAGCTTCATGTTCGGCGACACTCATCTTACCTACCTGCTTGACGGTGAGAATCCGCAGGGCCGGGTGGAAGAGAAGATATTCAGCGACAATATGGTGCAGTCCAAGGCGCTGGGCTTCATTCCGAACATGGACCCGATCAAGACTGAGGTATCCGCAGTGAATAACGTTATTAACCAGTATAAGGTCGCACTGGAGACCGGCAGCGTGGATCCGGAGAAAATCCTGCCGCAGTTCAATGAGAAGCTGAAGGCAGCGGGCATTGATAAGATCATTGCCGAGAAACAGAAGCAGCTGGATGAATGGCTGGCTGCAAGCGGCAAATAGCATAAAAGACCGGTCCCTTGGGACCGGTCTTTTATGCTATTGATCCGTTTCATTATTAGGCTGGAGTTGGCTTGTTACCATGCCGGGAAAACTTTCTTAACTTCTGATGGTACCGGCATTTCCCCATAGGTTTGTGCTTTTCCGGGAATTATGTTGCCATTCTCCCCGCTTTCTATTACACACACCCAGTCCTGTTCTTGCCCGCGTGTTGGTGTCACTATCCTGATAACGTCACGTTCTGCATGGGTAGACACCTTTGCAAACCGGACGGGTTCATTTGAAATAACATTCTCTTGCGAATAGCACTGCCCGTCTCTGGGATTAAACCAAGACATCTGTAAATGATCGCTGTTTAGTCTGCTTATATCTATTGTTTCTTCTCCACCTGACGGGAAGTAAATGCAGATATAGCTCCCGTCACTTCCAGAGCAAGCCTGAATATGTTCATCTATATGACCGCCTGTCGTTTCACTTTGCTCCAGCAGCAGTTTCTGACACGGGATACACTGACTTAAATCTCTTGACTCCAAAAAGTCACGAAGTATCTTTATCTGCCACGCACCAGGCCTGTCGAGAGCTTCAAACCATGAATAGGCTCTCCATACATCCCGTTCCCTTTCTGAAATCATACACCAGACAGATGCATGTCCGTATGTATGGCCAAAAGAACCGGCAAACAAACTCCAATAGGCCCGTTTCCTTACGATCCATTCTCCATGGAAATCTGAAGGTGTCGCCGGCCAGACTGTCGGCATTTGCTCATAGGCAGGTTCTGCATCAAATACCGGCATCGGATGTTCCCTGTCATACTGAGTCTTTACTAATTCATAATTTTTGGGTGTTAACCCATGGCCTGATTGAATCATGATAAATGATATCCAGCTCTCTTCGTCTGTCCAATAGGACATCGTTGAGCATTCCCCGGTTTCCTGTTCATGGCATGGATGATAAGTGATAAGAAGCTTTTCCCAATCAGGTTCTTTGCCTTTGTACTGTAAGTCCTTATCGAGTACACCCTTTGCAAGACCTTCGGCCATACTCCGCCATACATCCTTATAATCGATCTCAAGATGTACTGGCTGCCTGTCCCCGCCAAGACACCAAATGATGTTTGATCTATCCTTATAGCGGTTGCCTATCCATTTCCCGTATTCATAAGCATTATCCTCAGTAACAATCTTATCTGAGAATTCTCCCATCCAGTTATGTCCGACCACCAGTTCTCCCCACACAGGAAGTAATAATACATAGAATCCGTATTGTTCAGCCTTATCTAAAATGAAATCTAAATACTGAAAATACTGTTCATTTGGCGTGTTCAAATTATTATGTAACAGAGCCTTATTCCCGGCAGGATCTTTCATTTCCTTGTCTTGTTCCGGGTTAAGGGCGACGATCTGAAGTACAGTAAAGCCCTGTGATTTTCTTTTCTGCATCAGATATTCCGCATCATCCCATTTCAGTCTCTGGGCAATGGTCCAAACTGTATCTGCAAGCCAGATAAACGGCTTACCATCCTGCCGTGTGAAAAATCTTCTATTCTCCGATATTTTCAACTTTTCCATTTGAATTCTCCCTTGTAGTAGAAGCATTTAGTTAGTTTATGGAAAATTATAGCGGAACCTTTGCTTAATCATAATATTCAAAGTAAAGAAGATTATTATCTGATTCAAAGATGAGCTTTGAACTGGAAAATAAACGGGTCGAAAATGTGTTGTTATCTGGTCGAACCTGCGGTAGTGGGGCATGCGGTGAATCTTTAAGATAGAGGTAGAGCAAGAGACCAGATTATGTACAACCCGGAAGGAGCAACATTATGTCGACGAATACTCTCGTAACGCCAGTAGCTGAGCAGCCGCTTACCGAGCGCAGAGCCCGGAAGAAGTGGAGGCCTTATCTGCCTATTCTGGTGATGATGCTGCCAGGTATGATTTACCTGCTGATTAATAATTATCTGCCCATGTTCGGTCTAGTTATTGCGTTCAAAAATATTGATTATGCCAAAGGTATTCTCGGGAGCGACTGGAACGGACTGACCAACTTCAAGTTTCTGTTCAGAACCTCGGATGCATACATCATCACACGCAACACCCTGCTCTATAACGGGACATTCATCCTGCTCGGGCTGATCTTTTCTGTAGGACTTGCTATCCTGCTGAACGAAGTGAAGAACAAGTTCATGTCCAGGCTGTATCAGAGCATCGTACTGCTGCCGTTCCTGATCTCAATGGTTATTGTCAGCTACCTGGTATTTGCTTTCCTGGGGGATACCCAGGGCTACCTGAATAACACCCTGCTGCCCCTGCTGGGCCTGGATTCAATGTCCTTTTACTCCGACCCGAAGTATTGGCCGTACATCCTGACCCTGGTGAATATCTGGAAGACGGTAGGCTACAGCTGCATTATCTACCTGGCGACCATAATCGGTATCGACCCGGAATACTATGAAGCGGCTACACTGGACGGAGCCAGCAAATGGCAGCAGATCCGCACGATTACACTGCCTCTGCTCACCCCGATCATCATCATTATGACACTGATGGCCGTGGGGCGGATTTTCTACTCCGATTTCGGTTTGTTCTATCAGGTGCCGATGAACTCCGGTATGCTGTATGACACAACGAACGTAATTGATACTTATGTCTTCCGCGGCCTGCTCCAGAGCAGTGATATCGGAATGTCCTCGGCGGCCGGCTTCTACCAGTCCGTAGTCGGACTTATCCTGGTGGTCTTGTCCAATTACGCAGTCCGGCGGTTCAGCAAGGACAACGCCCTATTCTAAGACGAGGTGAATTACATGAACACAGACAACAGATTATGGCAGTGGATCTCCCATATCCTTCTGATTCTTCTAAGCATTCTTTGCATCATTCCCTTTGCCCTGCTCATTATCTCTTCCTTTACAGCGGAGGATATGATTCTGAAAGAAGGCTACTCTTTCCTCCCCAGCGCCTTCAGCCTGGATGCGTACCGTTATCTGACCGGAAATCTGTCGCTGATCGGCCGGGCTTACGGGATTACCGTTATAGTTACAGTAGCCGGTACCACGGTCAGTCTGCTGATTACCTCCATGCTTGGGTACGGACTATCCAAGAAGGATATGCCGGGGCATAAAATATTCTCCTTCATGGTGTTCTTCACGCTGATCTTCAATGGAGGGCTCGTGCCGACTTACCTGATCTATACCCAGTTCTTCGGCATCAAAAATACGATCTGGGCGTTGATTGTACCCGGCCTGCTGATGAACGGCTTCAACGTAATGCTGGCCCGCTCTTACTTCACCATGACCGTTCCGGCTCCTGTGCTGGAATCGGCGAGAATAGACGGGGCAGGAGAATACCGGACCTTCTTCCAGATCGTTCTGCCGCTCTCCCTGCCGATCATGGCTACCATCGGCCTGACAGCCGGAATTTTCTACTGGAATGACTGGAACAACGGCCTCATCTATATTACTGACCAGAAGCTGTACAGCATCCAGAACCTGCTCAATCAGATCATGCAGAATATCGATGCGCTCAAAAACTCGAATTCAGCCTACGGGTCAGGCCAGATTCTTGATCTGCCGGGCGAGACGGTCCGGATGGCGATTGCAGTCATCGGGGTTATCCCGGTGCTGGCCGCTTATCCGTTCTTCCAGCGTTATTTCATCAAGGGTATCGCGGTAGGTGCGGTCAAAGGCTGACCGGATGGATAGAGATAATAAGGGGGTGTCCCCGGCAGCTGTGTGAATGGCTGCCGGGGACACCCCCTTGGTGTAACGATTCCTTATGTATCCGGCTTACCCCCGGGGCTGCGGAATCTGTGCCTCTGCAGGCAGCATCTGAGTATAGTGCTTATACATGAATACTCTCCAGTGGAGGATCATGCCGAAGGCCAGAATGAAGAACAGGCCGCCGGATTGCGGAACAGATACATATTGGTTAATGAATTCATGGAGCAGGGTGCGGACCAGCAGCAGCCCAAGCAGAATGAAGGCAAAGCTCTTGGAGCGCTGGGCATAAATCTGCCCTTCCCGTTCCTCGAAGCGGGTGCTGCGGATCAGCGGATAGGCAAAGATGAACCAGCCGACCAGAAAGGCCGCAACCGCCCACCACCAGGGGAAGCGGACCTCCGGAACTACGAACATGGCGAAGCCGGTGGACATGCCGAGCGGCGGGATCCATATTTTGCGGATAGTTACCGGGCGGGCGCTTGCCTTCATACGGATGAAAATTACCATCAGCGCCATGAACACGGCTCCCAGCGTGGAGCCCACATGCAGAAGTGAGGGGTTGATATTACCCATGCTTCACGTTCCTCTCTGTGATTTGGATCACTTATTTCTCCATTATAGCAGAAAATCAATTCATTTCAGAATGAAGTGCGGGCGGGTGGCCCGGTCCCGGCACAGTTGACACAACGAACCCGCCAGGGTCCCCCTGGCGGGTCTTGTGGTTGTATAATTCAGCTGCTTCAGGCAAGAATACAGCCTTATTGCTTAAGAACGGCTTCGTCCGCCAACCGAACGCAGAATCAGGCTGACGATGAAGATTAGTAGTACAGCTCCAATCAGTGAAGGGAAGACATAGTAGTCACTGATCTTCGGTCCCCAGCTGCCCAGCAGCATGCCGCCGAGCCATGAACCGAGAATACCGGCGATAATGTTGCCGATAATACCGCCCGGAATATCTCTGCCCATAATGAGACCCGCCAGCCAGCCGATTACGCCACCAACAATTAACATCCAAAGTAAACTCATTATCACTCAACTCCTTAGTGTGTATTATCTTCGATGGTTACTATTAACCTCATGCGGAACGTTTAAACCAAGTGTAAAATATTGCCGTGACACTAATGATTAGTATTCTATCCTGCCCTGTTTTATACGTTTTATCCTTGCAGATGTGCTTCCCCCATAAACATGCTATAGTAAATTTTGCAGAGATGCTTTGAATATAAACACTGCAGTACAGGTTATATAAAGAGTAATAACATTCTACATAAAAGGAGCCGCTGCCATGCACCAGCCTAACGAAGTATTATTCTATACCGGGACCTATAACAGCGAGCAGGAAGCAGCCATTCTTCTGGGCGCGCTGAATAAGGATACAGGAGAAATGAGGATTCTGGGCAGCACCCGGGGAATCGAGAATCCCTCGTATCTGGCTATTAATGCCGCAAAGACTGCATTATATGCAGTAAGTGAAAAGGACGAAGGCGAGGTGTATGCCTACGCCATTGAACCCGGCAGCAAAGCGCTGCGCCTGCTGGGCAGCCGGCCTACCGGGGGCGGCGCCCCCTGCTATGTCTCGGTGGCTCCGCAGGGGGAATACATATTCACGGCTAACTATTCAGGAGGAAATGTGAATGTGTTCCCGCTGAACAGTGACGGCTCCATTCAGGACATGTCCTCCCAGGTGAAGCATGAAGGATCAGGTATCCGCCAGGACCGGCAGGATGCACCCCATCCGCATTCTGTGATTCCGGATCATACCGGAGAGCATGTGCTGGTCTGTGACCTTGGCCTGGATCAGATTGTGTTCTACCGCGTGGAGGACGGCAAGCTCGTCACCCACCGTGAAGTTGGGCTGCCTCCCGGCTCCGGGCCGCGGCATCTCGCCGTCCATCCATCCCGGCACTGGATCTACCTGGTCAATGAGCTGAACTGTACAGTGACCGTCTTTGCGAATGATGAGCAGCAGGGGGATCTGAAGATTCTGCAGCATATCAGTACGCTCCCGGAGCATTACACTGCCGGAAGTGACGATACGGCGGCAGATATCCATGTATCCCCGTGCGGGAGATACCTGTATGTATCAAACCGCGGACATGACAGCATTGCCCTGTTCCATATTGATAATGCTACAGGTCTGCTGGAAGCGGCGGACTGGGTCAACTCCGGAGGACGGACCCCGCGGAATTTCGCAATTATCGGGGGAATGCTGCTTGCGGCCAACCAGAACAGCGGCAATATTGTCTCCTTCAGAATCGACAGCGAGAGCGGCAGGCTGATTCCGACCGGCAATGAGCTGGAGCTGCAGGCTCCGGTCTGTCTTAAGGCACTTTAACCTCTATAAAATTGCAGAACCCGGGCAATCAGCAGCTCTGTACAGGAAAGCCCCCTCTCCGCCGTGTAAGGCAGGGAGGGGGCTGTTGCTGTTTGTCATATGAAGCTTATAATAGCCGGTTAATTCAGTCCCTGCGGCAGGTCTTCACGCTCATAGAAGCCGATATCATCCAGCATAATCTTGTCGTTCTCGCCTTGCAGATAGAATGTAATTTCAGTCAGGCTATCCGGATCAAGCTCAGGCTCCTCCTCAAGAAACCGTTCAAACGGCAGCTCATAGGTCTGGAATACGGCTTCTGAGGGATCGCCGAATTTACCGTCTGCGATCCGCTCCTCCAGCCAAGGACTGATTGTGAATTCCGTCTGCGGCAATGGCAGAATATCCATTACCTCATCCAGAGGAAGCCTGGCCGCGATGTCATTGCTGTCGGTCAGCTCTACCTCCACATCCGGCGGAAGGACCGCCCCGGCAGCTGAATCAGTCTCTGCTGCAGGTTCTCCGGCAGAGTTATGATTTGCCAGGGAGAAGGTCAGGCCTTGGACAGCAGAGCCGGACAGATTGCGGATGAGTGACTTACTCAGCTGAATGGTATAGGACGCTTCTTGTCCGGAATCTTCCTGTCCGGAATCTTCCTGATCGGCTGCGGCTTCAGAAATACTGCTCCGCTCCAGCACGATGCCGCGGGAAGGCTTGGTCTTGGATTCACGGTCCTTCGCGGCTTCTTCGCTCCAGTCAAGACCCTCTACTGTGGCTGTACCGCCCCGCACCGTATTCAGCTTGCGGTCTTCTTCATAATTGGCGACGGCAATATAGGCTCCGCTCTGGAACCGGTTATAGTAAGAGGTGGTATCCGGCAGCCACTGCGCACCGCTGCGGTAGTCGCGGAACAGCGGCTGATAGCCGGCATTGCCGTGCAGTGTAGTCTCCAGAAAGGCGGAGACATAGACCTTGGCAATTTGCCGCTGCTCTGCCCCGTCCATGATATGGGTACGGTCAAGGAAAAGTCCGGTCGGCAGCGTCTGGTCATGCAGTCCCCAGTCCGTATTGAACTGGCTGTGGTTGGCATCAGCAATATACAGCGAGCTCTTGAAAGCGGCGGACCCGCCGGTATAGGAGGTCCGCATGTACTGCCGGTCTCCGTAGAAATCATGTACATCGCCGTCACGGGCGCCCTGCAGAGTCAGATAATTGACATCGACCAGACTGGCCTGCTTGCTGTCTATCGCTTTATCCGTAGGGGCCAGTGCAATAACAGAGCGGATATGGAACTGCTTCGTGGCCGCAAGGGCCGGGTCGCCGGTGAACCAGCGGGCGGCATCGGCGGCCATGGCTACGGCCTGACCGCCGCGGCTGTGGCCTAGTAAAGCGGTGCGGTCATAATCAACCTTCTGATAGAA
The DNA here is from genome assembly GCF_032302195.1 of Paenibacillus sp. MMS20-IR301. Classification (NCBI taxonomy): domain Bacteria; kingdom Bacillati; phylum Bacillota; class Bacilli; order Caryophanales; family Paenibacillaceae; genus Paenibacillus; species Paenibacillus sp. MMS20-IR301. The sequence continues at coordinate 5,341,938 of NZ_CP135275.1, read as the reverse complement.
CGGCGTGCCGGACTGCTCCGCGTAGCTGGCAATCTGCTGGAGATGCTTCAGGATCATCCAGGTCCGCACCTTGAAGTCATTATCCGGAATGCCGGACCAGGCGGAGTAATTCAGGAAATTCTCATCCAGCGTAACTGCGATGAAGCCCCGGCTGGCCAGCAGCTCCCCGAGATAAGCATAACCGCCTTCAGAGTAGTCTTCCATCATATGATTGCCGTGCACCATAAGGACGAGCGGATAAGGCCCGTCTCCCTCCGGCATCCAGACCTTGGCGTTCAAGGGAAGGGCGCCGGGATCAAAGCCCCAGAATAGGGTCCGCAGCGTAGGCCAGGATGAAATATATTCTGTAGCATCCACGGAGGTGGAGAGCAGTGAAGCTTCATCACCGTACTCTGTACGGTGCAGGTCGTGGCCGCTGCCGTACGTGAAGCTGCGGACGGCATAGCTGCCCGGCTGGCCGGGATCGGCTGCCAGGGCAGCCAGGCCGTCGGCGGCGGATGCCGCAATACCTGCGGGCTGAATGGAATCCGTACTGCTCCCTGTGCCGTAAGCCAGCGCCAGCGGGGTGAGAACGAGCACAGCAGTAAGCAGCAGCCCTGTGACCGTTCTCCGGGTCCGCAGTAGTCCGGCGGCCAGACCTGCAAGCCCGCCGGCTGCGCCGCTAAGGACTGCAAGGAGTGCGGCTGCTTCAAGATCCAGGTCGGCATAATACAGAATGAGGAGCACGGCTCCAAGTGTACTGAGCAGCGTGCCAGTGAACAGGTGAGGGATGCGCAGCCCGGTTAAGGAGAATAAGACGGCCAGCAGATTGCCGGCCAGCGCCATCACCAGCGTGGCGGCCGCGGCGGCCAGCATAATATCGGCAGCACTCCCGAGCCCGGTTGGAATGCCCATAACAGCTATAGTAAATGCAAGGGTACATAGAGCCCAAGGGCCGCAGAGGGCAAACCTCCATAGCGGTGTATCATACTTGTATGTTTCAATGATTCGTCTTCCGATTTCACTGAGTATGCGTTTGTGCAGGCGAGGTCCCTGCGGCAAAGGCGCGTACTCCAAATCCATTCCCATGATGATTTCCCCCGGCAGTTGCGGCAATGCTGCTGCCTGTCTCCGGCAGTGCACCGCTCTAGTAATTCAATCTATTATATGTTTTTTTCGAGCTATAAGATGTAGCAATAATATTACTTTGGGCGATCAATAACAAGTGGGTCTTACAGGAACACCGGCCACTTGCTGGCGGCTAGACAGAACCGGGGGCTTTTATCCATATTGAAAAAAAGATTTGACAGTACAGGCGGCAGTCAGTATTATATCTGTATAACCTACTAAATGGGTAGGAATAATCAAATAAGTTCTTACCGTACAGACGGAGGAACGCCTGCTTCAGGCCTGCAGATACGTGTCTTTATGAGCGATTTGACTGGCCGCAAGTGGGCCTTCTTCTGTCTTTTTTTATCAGGATAAGGTACATAGGTCTTCACTTCATGAATCCGCCTTATCTCTGATGCTGAAGCTGTCAAGTCATGCAAATGAAACGAAGCGGCAATGAGGGCTACTACAAAAATGATGGGGGAGTGGTTTGTGATGAAGAAAGGGATTAAGAAAGGGCTTATTACCGGGTTCACACTTTTGCTTGCGGCAGGGCTGACGGCTTGCGGCAATAACAACGCTGGAAACAGCGCGGGGGCAGAAGCTCCGGCGGCAACGGAGGCTGCAGCGAACACTGCGGCTACACCTGAGGCGACTAAAGCGCCTGCCAAGGACCCGGTAGAACTGCTCAATGTATCTTACGACCCTACCCGCGAATTATATGAGAATTACAACAAGGCATTCGCTGCTTACTGGGAGCAGGAGACCGGCCAGAAGGTTACGATTAAGCAGTCCCACGGCGGATCAGGCAAGCAGAGCCGTGCTGTGCTCGACGGTCTGGAAGCGGATGTGGTTACCCTGGCGCTGGGATACGATATTGATGCGCTGCAGGAGACCGGCCTGATCGGCGCGGACTGGCAGAGCAAATATGATCATAACAGCTCCCCGTATACATCGACCATCGTATTCCTGGTGCGTAAGGGCAATCCAAAGGGGATTAAGGACTGGCCGGATCTGCTGAAGGAAGGTGTGGAGGTGATTACCCCGAACCCGAAAACTTCCGGCGGTGCACGCTGGAACTACCTGGCTGCCTGGGGTTATGCGCTGGACCACAATAATAATGACGAGGCCAAAGCCCAGGAATTCGTAGCCGAGCTGTTCAAGCATGTGCCGGTGCTGGATACAGGTGCGCGCGGTTCTACCACTACTTTTGTGGAACGCGGGATCGGCGATGTGCTGATTGCGTGGGAGAATGAAGCCTATCTGTCGATCAAAGAGCTGGGTCCGGACAAATTCGAGATCGTCAATCCTTCGGAGAGCATTCTGGCAGAGCCGCCGGTAGCCATCGTGGATAAGGTTGCCGACAAGCGGGGAACACGCGAAGTAGCGGATGCTTACCTGAAGTATCTATACACTGAGGAAGGCCAGAAGATCGCTGCCGAGAACTACTACCGTCCAACACTTGAGAGTGTTAAGGAGCAGTTCAAGGACCAGTTCCCGGAGATTAAGCTGTTCACGCTGGCTGATAAATTCGGAACCTGGAAGGAAACGCAGGAGAAGCACTTTAACGACGGCGGTATCTTCGACAAAATCTACGTGCCGGGCAGCTAACAGAGGCAGAGCGTTAATGCTTGCGAGTATGCGGATAAAATAAGGGGAATTTGGCTAGCGGGTCCCGCCAGGGTGCTGATCGGCCACATGCCGAAGGCAGGAAAGGATGAATGGGGAAATGAATGTCACGACTAAGGCTGCAGGGGCGGCTGTGTCACGGCGCAGGCTGCTGCCGGGCTTCGGAATTACGATGGGATTCAGCGTTCTGTATTTAAGTCTAGTAGTGTTGCTGCCGCTGTCGGCGCTGCTCTTCAATTCTACGGGGCTGAGCTGGGCTAAATTCTGGGATGTGGCCACGGATGCCCGTGTGCTGGCTTCCTACCGTGTCAGTCTGAGTACTGCAGCGGCTGCAGCGTTGATTGATGCGGGTCTGGGGCTGCTACTGGCTTGGGTGCTGGTACGTTATGAGTTTCCCGGCAAAAGAATATTCGACGCGCTAATCGATCTGCCGTTCGCCCTTCCGACAGCCGTAGCCGGTGTGTCCCTCACGGCACTCTATTCCCAGAACGGCTGGATCGGCTCCCTGCTTGAGCCGCTGGGCCTGAAGATTGCCTTTACACCGCTCGGGATTACACTCGCGCTGATGTTCATCGGCATTCCCTTCGTAGTCCGCACTGTCCAGCCGGTGCTGGAGGATCTTGACCGGGACATGGAGGAGGCTGCAGCGACGCTGGGAGCAGGCCGCGGGCGGACCTTCCTGCGGATTGTCCTGCCCGAGCTGCTGCCGCCGCTGCTTACCGGCTTCGCCCTGGCGTTCGCCCGGGGGATCGGCGAATACGGCTCGGTAGTGTTCATCTCCGGCAACATGCCGATGCGCACGGAGATTGCTCCGCTGCTCATCATGTCGAAGCTGGAGCAGTTCGACTATGCCGGAGCAACGGCAGTGGCGCTGCTGCTGCTGCTGATCTCCTTCCTGATGCTGCTGGTCATCAATACGCTCCAGCACTGGGTCCGGAAGAGCTCGCGGTAAGGCAGGGCCCGGGCGCTTGACGGATTCCGTCTAAGTTAATGCTTACGAAGCGAGTTTTATTGCGAAGATTCATCGGAGAAGTAAATGCTCCATAAAACTTAAGTCAATGCTTCCGAAGTAAGTTTTGTACGAAGTAAACCGGGAAGCGAAGCTCACAAAACTTTAGGAGGAACAAAAATGGCCGGTACAGTCCCTTTACATGTCTCCGGGCCGCAGAAAAGCATGTCGCCGCCCCGGACAACGGAGTCAAAAGCAGTGAAATGGCTGCTGATTTCCCTTGCCGGGCTGGTACTGCTCTGGCTGATCGCCCTGCCGCTGATTATCGTGCTGGTAGAGTCGCTGAAGAAGGGCCTGGATGTCTACTGGGCGGCGCTGACCGACCCGGATGCGGCTTCGGCGCTGCGCCTCACGCTGCTGGTTGCCGCAATCACGGTTCCGCTGAATACGGTATTTGGCGTAACGGCGGCATGGGCGGTGACCAAATTCCGTTTTCGCGGCAAGGGCTTTCTGATTACGCTGATTGACCTGCCGTTTGCCGTATCTCCGGTTATCGGCGGTCTGATCTTCATTCTGGTATTCGGCTCCCACGGCTGGTTCGGCTCCTGGCTGAGCGCGCATGATATTAAGATTGTCTTCGCGTTGCCCGGTATTGTGCTGGCTACCCTGTTCATCACCTTCCCCTTTGTGGCGCGTGAGCTGATTCCGCTGATGGAGGAGCAGGGGACACTGGAGGAGGAAGCGGCGATTACGCTCGGTGCGCACGGCTGGCAGATTTTCTGGCGGGTGACCCTGCCGAATATCAAATGGGGACTGCTGTATGGCATTATTCTGTGTAATGCGCGGGCTATGGGTGAGTTCGGCGCGGTCTCCGTTGTATCCGGGCATATCCGCGGTGAGACGAATACGCTGCCGCTGCATGTTGAGATACTGTACAACGAATATCAGTTCTCAGCCTCCTTCGCCGTCGCCTCCCTGCTGCTTCTGCTGGCCCTGGTGACGATGATTGTGAAGAGCATTCTTGTGCGTAAAAATGCTCATTGACAGTCCGTTTAGTTCCATGCTAAGTTAATCCATAGTATACATGTTGGTTATTACGGGATTTAGGCGGAGAGTATCCCCTGTCCGGGGAAAGGGAGGCTGGAGAATGGCTAAACCACTGAAAGTGGATGAGGTATGGCTTGCGCGGATCACGGAACTGCTCAATGATATGGAATTTGGCTCCTTGCATATTGTGGTGCATGAAGGTCAGATCGTACAGATGGAGCGCACGGAGCGCAAACGTTTCGAGAACAGCACAGCAAATGCACGGTATAGTGGAGAAACCGGAAGCCGGCGGACCGATTCCCGTTCTGCGGGACGAGGATAGCAACAGAATGACACAGGTAGTACTCATGCCTCCCTTGATGAGGCAATGAGAAGGGGTATCTCAGCAGCCTTGAACCGGCTGGCTGAGATACCCCTTTGTGCGTCCGGGCAGCATTAGTAGCGGCCGTTTGAATTACGTGAACGGGACAGTCCCTCGATCAGCAGAATAAGCGCGGTAACGGCATGCATTGCCCAGCCGACAAACGGAATCCACGCCACTACTGAAGTGATAATACCGACAATATTACCAATGACAGGGCCGCCTTCCCTCAGCAGAATTATCACGGCTACGGCATGCAGCAGAAAAGCTATCCCCAGCGGGACCCAGGCATTCGCCACTACAAAGGTGCCCCCGATGAACGGCAGTGCCAGAAAAGCCTCGTACGCGAAGGTTCCCCATTTAAAGAGTTTTCCTGTAGGAGACATAATAACTTCACCAACCTTCCAAGTAGTCTTAATATGAGCTTATTCCAAAGTTTACCCGCAGATACGGATTACGAATAACCGGCTTGCAGGTACAAGGTGCAGGGGCAGCAAAGTTTCTGAGTAGTAGTACGCCGAAGGGGCGGAGTCTGTTTCATTTTTTCCTGATAAATAGGCGCTGCCTTGCCTGGGAACCTTAGGGTCATATATATTGGTAACAGGCTGGCGGAACGTCTGCATGCAGACCGAAGGCCAGATTAAGGGGGAGAACGTATGGAACAGGCATTGCAGCCGGAAATCCGGCATCAGCTGCCTTCGGTGGAGCAATATTTGGCCCTGCGGCTGGAAGCCGGGCTTAGTGCCATGAGTGCGGAGGGGGCGGCAGCAGGCCTGCCCCGCTCGTTGTTTGCTGTGACCCTGTATGCAGAGGATGAACTGATCGGGATGGGGCGTGTAGTTGGCGATGGGGGCTGTTTTTTTCAGGTGACGGATATTGCCGTGAAGCCTTCCTGCCAGGGACGGGGTCTGGGGAAAATTATTATGCGCGAAATCCGCGGTTATCTGGAAACGGTGCCGGAGCAGTCTTACACCAGCCTCATCGCTGACGGTGAAGCGGCCAGGCTGTATGAGCAGTATGGATTTGTACCGGTGATGCCTTATTCACAAGGGATGTTCCTGCGGCGCTGATTGCGGGTAGAAGAATAAAAGAGAAAGCTGTAAGTAAACATCATGGCTTAAGACGAAAGTGAGGCAACAAGGGATGGATATTGTCGTATTCGGCGCATCCGGCAGGATCGGAAGTGCAATTGTGGAGGAAGCGTTAAAAAGAAAACATGAGGTCACGGCAGCCGTCCGCAATCCGGAGGCTTTCAGTCTCCGCCATGACCGGCTGAAGGCTGTTGCTGCAGATCTTCTGGACCCGGTTTCGGTAGCCGAGGCAGTGCGCGGACATGAAGAGGTCATCAGTGCGTTCGGCCCTGCGGCCGGACATGAGGGGGATCTGCTGAAGGTAGCGGAATCACTCCCGGCAGGCATGCGGGCCGCAGGGCTTGAGCGCCTGATCATAGTGGGCGGAGCGGGCAGCCTGAAGACAGAATCCGGGGAGCGGCTGATGGATACGGAGAGCTTCCCCGAAGCCTACTTCCCGCTTGCATCAGCTCACGCTGATGCCTACGAAATTTATCGGAGCACGGAGCTGGACTATACCTACCTGAGCCCCCCTTCAGCCTTCATTAACGGCCGCCGTACCGGCCAGTTCCGCATCGGCCTGGACCGGCTGATTGTGGACGAGGACGGCCGGAGCAGCATCAGCATTCAGGATTTTGCCGTTGCGGTTGTCGATGAGCTGGAGGAAGGCAATTTCAGCCGGGAGCGGTTCACTGTGGGATATTGATGGGGAGTTAATGTGTGCCTGCGGCAGGCAAAGCGGGATAGGGCCAGGTGCGCTTGGATGCTGCAGGCCGTATGAGGAATGGAGAGTTCAATGGTACGGAATGCAATAGAATATGCCCAAAGAAACCCCTTGCTGAACGGCCGGCAGATACTCATTCAAATGTGGCGCTAAATCAGGTTATAGAGGACGAATGCTAACTCTCCGGTTCAAGTACAGCCCCCATGCTGACCTTTATGGACATCACAGCCCTTATTCACTCAAAATAGGCCTTTTGGGCGGTCTTATGGACACCACGGACCTTATCCGCCGCTTTTCATAGGCTAACTCCGCTTTTCCGGCGAAATAACGGCGCTCATGTCCTTAAGGTCCAGCAATTTGGTGCCTTTCCGTAGGCTTAAGGTCTCTCCTGTCCGTAAGACTTAGATAGTTACTTGAACAACCGTTACGTGCCTGGCTACTTTCTTTCCAGAGGGCCAATTCTGTCCATTGACCTGCGCGGCAGCTCATTCGGTATAGCATGAACTCAGTCAGCTTAAGGTTTGTCCTCTTGATTACTCAGGAGGGCTTTTTGCCGCAGCTGTGTTGTCCGGCGGGCGGGTGGACCTGTAATTTGATTGAGCGTAAATGACTTAGTACAATCGAAGCAACTAAAGGAGGCTGGGATATGGATGTGGTTACTGCGGAGCAAATGCGGGCACTGGACCGGGAGACGATCGAGCGGCTGGGCATACCGGCAATTGCCCTGATGGAGAACGCCGGGCGGGCAATTGCCGAGGAGGTTATTGCCCTGTGCCGGCGGCGCGGGAAGCGCAGCGGGGTCTTGGCGGGGCATGAGCGGGGATACGGAGCGGAAGCCCGCGGACGAAGTGCTGATGGAGCGGGAGGAGCGGCGGAGAATCGCAGACCGGGTGAAGTTGGAGCAAGCAGGGCAGAGCAGGGATACGGGGCAGAAGCCAGCGGATGGGGAGGAGATGGTGCAGGCTCAGTGGCGGGAACCCGCGAATGGGGTGCAGATGGAGCAGGCTCAGTGTCGGGAACCCGCGTAGGGGGTGCTGCGGGGTTTACGGTCAGCGCCGATCCGGCGCTGGCGCTTGAATCTGCCGGCAGCGAGCACTGGCTCGTCCTCGTCGGCAAAGGCAACAACGGCGGCGACGGGCTCGCCGCCGCCAGGACCCTGCGTGAGGCCGGCATCGCCGTCACGCTGGTGTACGCGGCCGCGCCGGAGTCGCTGGCCGGCGAAGCCGCGCTGCAGCGGGATGCCGCTGCAGCACTGGGCCTCCCTGCCGTGGTCTGCGGCAGGGACCGGCTTGACTTTGCCGCATGCAGCGGCATCGTAGATGCGCTGCTCGGCACCGGCAGCGCGGGTGCCCCGCGCGGTGCCTATGCGGAGCTGATTGCCGCCGCCAACGCCAGCGGCAAACCGGTTGTGTCCGCGGACATCCCGAGCGGGCTGGACGCGGACACGGGGGAGACGCATGAGCCGTGCATACATGCGGCGGTGACGGTCTGCCTCGCGTTCCTCAAACGCGGGCTGCTCCAGTATCCCGGCGCGGAAGCCGCCGGGCGGGTAGTGGTCCGCTCCATCGGCATCCCCGCTGCCCTGGCCCGTGAGAGCGGCGCCGAGGCCAGCCTGCTGACGCCGGAAGTGCTGCGGACACGCCTGCAGGTTGACGTGTCGCGCCGCCGCTCGCCGGAGGGCCACAAGGGCACATACGGGCATGTCCTGCTCGCGGCGGGAAGCCTGCGCATGAGCGGCGCCGGCCTGCTGGCAGCCCGCGCTGCGCTGCGCGCCGGCTGCGGGCTGGTGACCTGGGCGCTGCCGGAAAGGCTGCTGCCCTATGTGATCGGCAATGTGCCGGAGGTGATGCTGGCCCCGGTTGCCGGCGGCAGCGGGGAATGGAATGCCTCTACGTCTGCTGAAGTGCTGCGGCTAAGCGGAAGCCGCGACGCGATAGCTGTCGGCCCCGGCCTTGGCCGGTTCGCAAGTGATACAGAATGGCTCCGCAGCCTGTGGGAGGGGACCGGGTCCCCGATGGTCATTGATGCAGATGCGCTGAATATACTCGCGGATGCCGGATACGGCTCATGGAGCCGCCGCCAGCAGGTAATTCTGACACCGCATCCCGGAGAGATGGCGCGGCTGGCCGGGATCTCCACAGCTGAAGTGCAGCGGGACCGCATTGGAATAGCTCTGTCTTATGCCAGGGAGCATGGCGTAATTCTTGTGCTGAAGGGTGCCCATACCGTCATTGCTACGCCGGAAGGGCAGGCATATATTAATATTACAGGCCATCCGGGTATGGGAACCGGAGGCGCGGGCGATGTATTGACCGGAATCATCTCCGGCCTGCTGGCCCAGGGCCTGAATGCTGCACAAGCGGCAGCATTCGGAGTCTATCTCCACGGGCTGGCCGGGGAACGGGCTGCCCTGAAGCGGAATAATCCGGCGGCCGTAATCGCCGGGGATATCATTGAGGCGCTGTAAACAGCGTCCCGGGAGTTTGTAGTCTGGGGCGGCGCTGATTCAGACAAGAATCAGGCAGAGGAGCGGGATGAACAGGGCGAATACCGGAAGCAGCAGCGGCTGGCGTTCGCCGGCGACCTGGGCCAGCCGGAAGATCAGCAGCATTACAAGTCCGGCCAGCCCGCTGGCCAGAGCCTCGCCGCCTTGCTCAGACACCAGCCACAGGCCTGCGCCAAACCCGGCTACCGCATATAATACTAAAGCCGGGCTAAGTGAAGTGGAACGGAACATGCGCAGCAAGGCATCGGCAAGGATTGCTGCCGGCAGGCCGTAGGCGTAGATGGCATAAGGCACCGACACCGGCCAGCCTTGGGGCACTCCGTTCTCGTAACCATGGCCCAGCATAAACAGGGAGATAAGTACAAAGGTCAGTCCGGCGGCAGACAGCTTGGTCAAAGCATACATGCCCGCGCTCAGGCGGACGGACGGCAGATCATAGTCCTTATGTTTGGTCATCGGTAAACATCCTTTCGGGGTGGGGGATGAGCACAGGCGTCAGATGGGTGCGGGGCCCGGGTCAGCTCAGAGGGCTGCGGGCCTTATGCTAGCAGAACGGGCGGTAATAAGCGGGCAGCCCATTTCTCCGCTTCTCCGTATATTGTTATGCATGCGCCCAGAAAAGGGTGCGCGCCTGCAGGGGAGTGTACGGCCGCGGGGCTGCTTGCTCTGCCTGCTTTCTGGCAGGGCAGAGGTATGAGGCGGAATCGGTGAGAGGAAATCTGTAATAGAAACGGGGAGCAGAGATGATATACAGACCAATGGCTTCAGAAGATTATGAAGTGGCTTATCATTTGTGGGAGAATACGCCAGGTATGGGGCTTAGCTCAGCGGACAAGCCTGCGGATATAGTACGGTTCCTGGAACGAAATCCGGGCATCAGCCAGGTATGTCTTAACGAGGACGGCACACTCGCGGGCACGGCACTATGCGGGCATGACGGACGCAGGGGATACATGTATCATGTGGCTGTCAGCAGCAGCTGCCGGGGAAGCGGGGCCGGACGCGAAATGGTAACACGCTGTCTCGGCAGATTACGGGAAGAAGGCATAACGAAATGCCATCTGATGGTAATTGAGAAGAATGACCTGGGGCGCAGCTTCTGGTCATCTGTAGGCTGGCAGCTGCGGGATGATATTGTGCTCTTTTCCTGTAACAGCTGATAATCGCGCAGCATGCCAGATCCGGTTATGTGCCGGTACATACTGTTGTGCTCCTGTGCTAACTTCATAAGCAGTCCGCCACAAGATGACAAACAATGTAATAGTGTAGCTTTGGCACGGACGCAGTATAATATATATGTCTGTATACAGGCAGCACGAATTGCTGTGCGATGCCGAATTTTGATAGCGGGAGATCTGAGCGATGCGGTTTAAAGATGTTTTCTCAATTATAGGTCCGGCAATGGTCGGGCCTTCAAGTTCGCATACAGCGGGGGCGGCGCGGATCGGCAGGGCGGCAAGGCAGGTTCTGGGGGAGCTGCCGCGGGAGGCGGAGGTTACTTTCTTCGGTTCTTTTGCGGCTACGTATCAGGGCCATGGCACAGACCGGGCCATTGCCGGCGGCCTGCTTGATTTCGCTACCGATGACCACCGGCTGCCGGACTCCATAGAGCTTGCGGAGGAAGCGGGAATGCAGATTTCCTTCGGCCAGGGAACGGGGCTGTTTCCTCATCCCAATACAGTCCGCCTGCGGCTTGTCGGCAAGGAAAGCGGAACCGAATTGACACTGACCGGGATTTCGATCGGCGGCGGCAATATCGAGATTGTGGATATCGACGGATTCGGTGTGAAGCTTACCGGTATGTATCCGACCGTGCTGATTCGTCATATGGATTATCTCGGCGTGCTGGCGAGCGTGACGGAAGTCATGCGGCAGGGCCAGTTCAATATCGGGCATATGTCGCTGGACCGCAAGAACCGCAGCGGCGCAGCCCTGACAGTACTTGAGCTGGATGAGGCGGCGACAGCGGAGCTGCTGCAGAATCTGCGGGCTTTGCCGGCGGTAGCCACAGTTACAGTGGTAGATTTGAACGATAATGTAAGCGATGAGAAAGGGAAGGACATTACATCATGAATTTTCAAACCCTCAGCCAGCTGGCTGTATTATGTGAAGAACGGGGACTCGGCATCGGTGAGCTGATGATCGAGGAACAAAGCGCTGAATCCGGACGCTCCAAAGAACAGGAATTCGCCACCATGAGCCAGTATTACGGCGTAATGAAAGAGGCGGTTCACCGCGGCATGACAGAAGATACCACTTCGCGCAGCGGCCTGACTGGTCTGGACGCCCAGCGGGTCGCTGCATATAACGCGGCAGATGAGCCATGTCTTGGCGGTCCTGCCGGCCAGGCGATGGCGTATGCTCTCGCTGTCTCGGAAGTGAACGCGTCCATGGGGCGGATTATTGCTACACCAACTGCAGGGTCCTGCGGAATTATTCCCGGTGTGTTTCTGAGCTGTCAGGAACGCTTCGGCTGGGATGATGATTTTATGGTGACCGGTTTATTCGCTGCCGGAGCTATCGGGTATGTGATTGCCAACAATTCGTTTGTATCAGGAGCGGAAGGCGGCTGCCAGGCTGAGGTCGGCTCGGCTATCGGGATGGCGGCGGGTGCCCTTACAGAAATGCGCGGGGGTACACCGGCCCAGGCCGTACATGCCGTAGGTCTGGCACTGAAGAACACCCTGGGGCTGATCTGTGATCCGGTAGGCGGGCTTGTTGAGATTCCCTGTATTGTCCGTAACGGCTTCGGTGCGGTTACAGCGCTGGCTGCGGCAGATATGGCCCTGGCCGGTGTCCGCAGCGTCATTCCGTCTGATGAAGTGATCAAGGTGATGCTGGAGGTAGGCTCCGCCATGCCTGAGAAGCACCGCGAGACGGCAGAAGGCGGGCTGGCCCAGACTCCTACCGGGCGGCAGATTATGAAGGATCTGCGGAACAAGAAATAAACGGCAGTGCCTGATTCAGAGCATACGGAACCGTTCCAGCTGCTCCCATAGTCCTTCCTTCCGGAGAATATCCGCCTGCTTCGGGCCGAGCAGATCGAAGTGGGGGAACGGGTCGCGGTTATGAATATATTGCGGCGGCAGGCCATTGTCTGCACACCATTCTCTGAGGCGGGGCAGATCGCTGCAGCCGACCTTGGTTACTGTGGTGATATCAGGGAACCTTTTATCGGTCCAGTAGTGGGTGAGGAAAGCAATCTCTCCTGCGGCAACCGCCTGCTTCCAGCGGGCCAGCTCCGCTCTTGTTATGCCAAAGGCCATAGCTGTCATCATCCTTATTTACTCATATTGAATTCATGAAACAGAACATGATTGCAGAAAGGGGGGATCAAGTGAACGGACAGGTTAGAGCAGATATCCGTCCCGGACTCCAGGTTGAAATTGTGCTGAAGCAGGATCAGGCCACCGGCAAGCTTACACAGGGTACGGTAAAAGACATTCTCACGAATTCGCCCCGCCATCCGCATGGAATCAAGGTGCGTCTGACGGACGGCCAGGTAGGGCGGGTCAAGAACATTACAGGGTAATCAAGCACGCATAAGCTCGGAAATAATAATGAGCCTCAAGAAGCGCCGCAGGCCGGAGCAGCTGTTATCACACAGCTGCCGGACAGTGGCGTTTTTTTGCTATACTGCTGCAGAGACAGCACTTTGAGGCATCCCAATACAGGCTGGCCCGCTAGCGGCCCATAAATTCCGCAACATACTGGTCGGCTTTGGTCTGATTGCACAGGTTGCAGGCACAGACACAGTTGTCAGGTGTTGTATGCCCGCCTTTGGCGCGGGGCAGCAGATGGTCGATGGTATCGCCATACAGGCCGCAGAAGCAGCAGGTATAGTTATCCCGGGTCAGAATGTAGGTCCGGAAATCCTTGTTGCTGTAGAGCCGGCGGATCGTACGCCGGTTCACGACAACGGCAGCATGCTCCCGGACGAGCGTTACCGCAAGCTCATGGTCAATCTCCTGATGCCAGCGCCGCCCTTTGTCGCTGTGCCCGCGCATCAAGATCATGCCGCCGGCGGACGGAATCAGCGCAGAGGCATCCTGCGGATCCGGCTTCGGTCCGCGCTGCTGCGCCGCCCGGCGGGCCGGCTCGGCGGCGCGGGCACGGGCTTTGCCCTTAAGACCGGGAGCCGCAGCTCCGGCTTCCTTGGCCTGCTTCGGCTGGCGGACCCGGGCAGCCCGCGGCGTGCCTGCCCCGGCCTCTGCTGCCGGCGCAGAGAGAGGGGGGGCGCTCTGTTCCCGCGCAGGTAACCCGGCATTCTGCGGGCGCCCCGGCAGCTGAATGTCTTCCCGGTCCGGCTGCCGGGTATTCCCGGCAGCTTCTGACCCGCGGAGCTTGCGGCATTCCCGGCAGGCTCCGCGCCGCGACATTCCCTTGGAGCGCCTGCCGGTACGCCTGCGGAATTCGGAGACCGGCTTAGTCTGATGGCAGTATGCACATTGTTTGGATAACGGAGAAATAGTTTCAGTCATAAGTGTACTTGGCAGGCCGGTCTTTGGCCGCCGCTGCCAATCCCTTCTTTATTTTGATAAATCAGCGTATATGCAGACTGCCATCCATTTCTGTGCAGTGATTTGATAATAGTATAGCGTATTGCAGAGGCATTCACATAACCGGGAGGAAAAGCGGACAATTTGCCCTATTATGTGACATCTCTCTCGGCGGCCGGGAGGGAAAACCTGTAAAATCGCAATTAGGCAGGATGCTGTCTCCGCGGATCGGCCTGCATTATATACTATGAACCGGAAGTGAGGGAATGAAATGAACTCTGGCAAAAAAAGACCCGGATCCGTCGTTGTGCTGCTGGTGCTGCAGGCCTTTTTGGGGCTGGGGGCAATTGGAGGCGGGCTGGCGCTGCTAGTCGACCCGAGCGGTGAGATGATGGGCATGCCGGCCTCCGTGCTGGAAAGATCGCCGTTTACTGATTTCGTAATCCCGGGAATTTTACTGCTGCTCATCTTTGGAGTGCTGCCGCTGATTGTGTTCTACGGACTGCTTAAACAGCCTGACTGGTCCAGGGGTAATGTGCTGACTCCATTCACTAATTTGCATGCCGCCTGGTCCTTCTCTATGTATATCGGCTTCGGACAGATTATCTGGATTATGGTGCAGACATACATGATGAATGCGGTCAGTGTTGTTCATGTATTCTATATGTCACTCGGAATGCTGATTCAGATTGTTACCCTGCTGCCTTCGGTACAGCGATATTTTGTGCTGGACGGCCGTGCGGAAAGAAGTTAGAATGGCAGTGAGCATAAAAGGGCTTTCATTTAGGCCGCGGGAGTGAACCGGAAATGACCACAATTTACGATATTGCCAAGAGAACCGGCTACTCGCCAACCACGGTATCCAAGGCATTCAATAACTATTCTGATGTGCGGGAGAAGACGCGCCAGGAGATTCTGCGGACCGCGCAGGAGATGGGGTATCTGCCCAATGCGCATGCCCGCACGCTGACCACCAAGAAATCATGGACGATTGGTGTGCTGTTTGTGGAGAACACAGGGGCGGGGATCCGCCATCCCTTTTTCAGTGCAGTTATTGAGAGCTTCAAGCAGGTTGCTGTGGCCAAGGGTTACGCTCTTATGTTTATCTCGAAGGATGTCGGCGGCAAGCGCAGCGGATATCTGGAGAATTGCCGGATTCGCGGCGTGGATGGAGTTGTCGTATTCCTCTCGGATTATGAAGACCCGTATTTCAAGGAGCTGCTGGAGAGTGATATTCCCACAGTGATTCTCGATTTCGACACAGCTTTGTCGCATACGGTCTGTTCGGACAATATGGCTGGTGCAATGCAGGCTGTGGAATATCTGGCTTCGCTTGGACACCGCAGAATTGCCCATATCTCCGGCGGGGAGAACACATATCCGGGCAAGCAGCGGGAGCTGGGATACAGGGCGGCAATGCAGCAGCAGGGACTTGAGGTGCCGGACGGTTATATTGCCGTAGGGGCATTCTTCTCTCTGGAGAACGGGCAACGGGCGATGAAGGAATTGCTTGCGCTGCCGCAGCGGCCGACAGCCGTGTTTGCTTCGGGCGACCTGCTGGCGCTGGGTGCGGTGATGGCTGCGAAGGAGCTGGGACTTGCGGTTCCGGGAGATATCTCAGTCATGGGCTATGATGATATTGAGCTTGCAGGATATGTTACACCTGCACTGACAACGGTCCGCCAGAACACGGAGATGCTGGGCACCCGGGCAGCTGAGCTGCTGCTGGCCTCCATGAACGGTCCTGCGGGTAACAAGCAGGCGCTGGTTCTCCCTGTAGAGATCGTTGAGAGAGCCTCATGCACTCCGCCGTATTAAGAATGAAAAGTGCGTTCGACTGCGGATGCCTTTTTTTTCAGCAGATTCGAAACCGGTTTCGATTTCTTTCGTTTACAAATTAATCAAGGAGTGAGAATCATGACAATTGTTCAAACCGTAGTTACCGCCAAGGATACCGGGGACCGGCTAAGCGTCAAAGAGGGAATTAAATTCACAGCGGCGGCTGACGGAGGGAGATTCGATATCCGGCTGCAGCCGGAGCAGACATTTCAGACTATTCTAGGTTTTGGCGGCGCTTTCACGGAGGCGGCTGCGTATACGCTGTCCCGGATGAGCCCGGAGAAGCGGGCAGAGGTCATCCGGCGGTATTTCCACCCGGTAGACGGACTGGGTTACAGTATGGGCCGTGTGCATATACACAGCTGCGATTTCGCACTCGGCAATTATACCTATGTGGAGGATCACGATACAGAGCTGGCTACCTTTGATATTTCCCATGACCATCAGTGGGTGCTGCCGCTGATTAAGGATGCGATGGCGGTAAAAGGCGGCCCGTTCACGATGCTGGCTTCCCCGTGGAGCCCGCCGGCCTGGATGAAGACGAACGGGGAGATGAATAACGGCGGTTCGCTGAAGCCGGAGTACGCCGCAGTATGGGCAAAGTATTATACCAAGTTCATTGAGGCTTACCGCAAGGAAGGTGTTCCTGTATGGGCGGTTTCTGTGCAGAATGAGCCGGCCGCTGTCCAGACCTGGGACTCCTGTGTATACAGTGCCGAGGAAGAGCGTGATTTTGTCAAAAATCATCTGGGTCCGGTTATGCATGATGCAGGAATGGACGATGTGAACATCGTAATCTGGGATCACAACCGCGACATTATGATCGAGCGTGTAACGCCGATTCTCTCTGATCCTGAGGCTGCCCGGTATGTCTGGGGAACCGGTATCCACTGGTACGGCGGCGAGGAGTTCAGCAAGGTGGAGCAGGTGCATGAGCTTTTCCCGGATAAGCATGTGCTCTTCACCGAAGGCTGCCAGGAGGGCGGCGTGCGTCTGGGTGAGTGGTTCACAGGTGAACGCTATGGGCGGAATATGATTGGCGACCTGAATGCCTGGACCGAAGGCTATCTGGACTGGAATCTCGTGCTGGATGAGACGGGCGGTCCGAACCATGTCGGTAATTTCTGCGATGCGCCGGTCATTGCCGACACCACGTCGGATGAGGTGCATTACAACAGCTCGTATTATTACATCGGGCATTTCAGCAAATTCGTTATTCCGGGTGCGGTGCGGATCGGGCGGGAGTCGGTGGCTGAGGGTGTACTGTCGGCGGCATTCCGTAATCCGGATGGCAGCATCGCAGTGATACTGATGAATGAGGGCGATGAAGAACGTTCCCTTACGCTGGAACTAGGCGGTGAAACCGCTGAGTGCACGCTGCCGGCGCATTCTATCGTTACACATCTGATTACGCAGGGGTAAGTGCTCCGGCGGACATACACTGTACTTCCCGGGTCGCCTGCAGACCATGGAGTTTAGCATCTATAATTTTTTTAGGAGGATTCAAGCATGAGCCATTATTATTTCGATTCAGGTAAATTTGTGATTGAGCAGTTCCATGAGGGCAAACCGTTCGCCAGCTTCCTGCCCGGACTTGCCGGGCTGAAGGGTATCCCGATGTGGACCTTCTACGTGAACCGCGGCCAGGGGATCAGCAGCTTCGGTGTGCGTGACAAGAACTCGCCCATTATGGAGTTCTCCCCGGCCAATATTTCCTACAAGAATGTATCCTCCTCCGGCTTCCGTACTTTCATTAAGCTAAAAGGGACAGCAGAGATCTATGAGCCGTTCCAGTCGGCACGGCCTGATCCTGCAGCCAAGCGGACTATGACGATTCTGCCGAACGGCCTGAACATTGAAGAGCTTCATACCGTACATGGACTTAAGACGACTGTCCAATACTTCAATCTGCCCGGTGATGATTATGCCGCGCTGATCCGGCGTGTGGAAATTACCAATACCGGGGACGCGGAGCTTACGCTTGAGCTGCTGGACGGTCTGCCGGAGATCCTGCCGTTCGGTGTTGCGAACGGAGGATACAAGGAAATCGGCAATCTCCTGCGCAGCTGGATGGATGTGTACAATATGGAGAACGGAATTCCGTTCTACAAGCTGCGCTCGAGCACGAACGATGATGCAGAGGTCAGCGAGATCAAGAGCGGGCATTTCTATCTCTCTTCCACTGCGGAAGGGGAGCAGCTGACGCCGCTGGTAGATTATGAAGTGATTTTCGGCGGGAACACCTCGCTTACGTACCCGGACCGCTTCGCCGCGCTGCCGCTGGCTGAGCTGTTGGCGGAGCCGCAATATCCGGTTAACAAGGTGCCATGCGGCTTCAGCGGTGCAGCCAGAACGCTTGCACCTGGTGCGTCACTTAAGCTGAACACGATTATCGGGCATGTAAATGATATCGCCAGAATCAATAAGAAGGCGGCTGAACTGTGCCGTGAGGAGTATTTTGCCGCCAAAGCTGCAGAAGCCGCCAGTCTGACTGAAGAATTGACTGCGGATATTGCCACGCGCACCTCCTCGCCGCTGTTCGATGCGTATTGCCGGCAGTCCTATCTGGACAATTTTCTGCGCGGGGGCTATCCGTTCATCTTTGAGAATGGCGGTGAGGGCTTCGTAGTGCATTTGTATTCACGCAAGCATGGCGATATGGAACGGGACTACAACTTCTTCTCGCTGGCTCCGGAATACTATTCGCAGGGGAACGGAAACTTCCGTGACATGAACCAGAACCGGCGTAACGATGTATTCTTCCATCCTCAGGTCGGCAGCTTCAACATTAAAATGTTCTACAGCCTCATCCAGGCTGACGGCTACAATCCGCTCAGTGTGCAGGGAACGAGCTTTGAAATCCTGCCGGCTGAGCAGGAGCAGCTGAAGGCATGGCTTGCCGGAGCACTGGGGGATCATCATGCAGAGTTTGAGTCGCTGCTGGCGAAGCGCTTTACACCGGGCAGCCTGATTAACTATATTGCGGACCACCATATCGCCCTGAACATCAGTGAACAGGAACTTCTGAGCGGTGTGCTGGCACGGTCGCAGCAGAATGTTGAAGCAGCCTTCGGGGAAGGGTACTGGTCCGATCACTGGACGTATAATCTGGATCTGGTGGAAGGTTATCTGGATATTTATCCGGAACGCCAGGAGGAGCTGCTGTTCGGCGATGAGACTTACACCTTCTACGACAGCCCGGCTTATGTGCTGCCGCGCAGCGAGAAATATGTAATCAGCGGCGGACAGGTCCGGCAGTTCGGGGCACTCCTGGAGGATGAGGAGAAGCTGCACAAGCTGAAGCGTAAGGCTAATGAGACCCAGTGGCTGCGTACACAAGGCGGACATGGCGATATCTACCGGACCAGCCTGTTCGTGAAGCTGCTGTCGCTTGCACTCAATAAATTTGCCACACTCGATCCTTACGGAATGGGTGTAGAGATGGAAGGCAACAAGCCGGGCTGGAACGATGCGATGAACGGTCTGCCGGGACTGGTCGGCTCCGGGATGAGCGAGACCTTTGAGCTGAAGCGGATGCTGGTCTTCATGCTGGAGGCGCTGGAGAGCGGTACTGACTTGCCTGAGACCGTGACACTCCCGTCCGAGATGGGGCTGCTGCTATACCGGGTAGATAGTGCTGTGGATGAACTGCTGGACGGCAAGCTGGAGCAGTTCGCGTATTGGGACCGCGTGGCTTCGGCACGTGAGGCTTACCGGGCGGAGATCCGCTTCGGCATTACCGGCGAGACGGCGGAAATTGATCTTGCGGTTATCCGTAGGACGCTGGCGAACTGGCTGAGCAAGGTAGACCAGGGGATCGGGCGCGCAGTGGCTATCGGCGGCGGGCTGGTGCCGACTTACTTCCGGTTCGAGGCGACCCGCTTCCAGCCTGTAACGGATGAGTCCGGCCAGCCGGTCATCAGCGGATACGGCCTGCCGAAGGCTGTAGTGGAGGAATTCGAAGCTTCCGCACTGCCGTATTTCCTGGAAGGGCCGGCGAGATGGCTGAAGACACTGGACAGCAGGGAAGAAGCACAGGATATATACAGTAAAGTCAAGCAGAGCGGGCTGTTCGATCCGGTAACCTCGATGTACCGGACCTCCGCCTCCCTGGAAGAGGAATCGCATGATATCGGCCGGATCCGGGCGTTCACACCGGGCTGGCAGGAACGTGAATCTAACTTCCTGCATATGTCGTACAAGTATCTGCTGGAGCTGCTTAAGGCCGGACTGTATGACGAATTCTACAGCGAGCTGAAGACGTCGCTGATTCCGTTCCTCGATCCGGCGGTTTACGGGCGCAGTACGCTGGAGAACTCTTCGTTCATTTCCACAGGCGGGAATCCTGACCCGGCTACACATGGCCGGGGGTTCGTTGCCCGGCTGAGCGGCTCCACGGCGGAGTTCCTGAGCATGTGGAGAACGATGATGGCCGGCAGCCGGGTATTCTCTGTAGAGGATGGCGAGCTGACCCTGGCGCTGAATCCGGCGCTGCCGGGCTGGCTGTTCGACGGAGAGGGCAATGTCTCCTTCAAGCTGCTGGGCAGCACGGAAGTGACCTATAACAATCCGCGGCATGCGGATACCTACGGGGAGGGGCAAGCGGTTATCCAGAGTCTGGAGCTGACCTTCTGCAGCGGCGAGAGCCGGATCGTTACGGGCGGGCTGCTGCGCGGCGCGGATGCCGAAGCTCTGCGGCGCGGGGAGATTACCTCCATTCTGGCGGTAATGGCGTAAGCTGCCATCTGCAATCTATAAGGCGCTGTAAGATCCAATGAGATGAAATGAGTAGGTCCGGATGCAATGTCATTAAGTTAAAGCGCAGGGCCAAAAACAAAAAAAGAGTAGGTTATTGAAAAGATAACCTACTCTTTTTTGCGCAAATAACTGAAAAAGAACGTGAGAAGCAAAACGGCGCGTCAGCTTCTGCGCTACTCAATTCAGATAAAAAAGAAGAAATTAAACTATGAACAGACATGTTTCCTCTTTGTTTTAGTAACTTTGTAGATTTTTATACGTCTAAAAAATAGGGTGTTATTTACTAAAATGGGTCAAGGAGGATATTGCAACATGAAAAATAATTTAAAGGTGGGGGTCATCGCATGGCTTACTGCTTCTCTGTTGATCACGGGGAGCGCATTGACCACCGCTGGAACAGTCTCGGCAGCTGTTAAGCCTATCGAAATTGTTATGAATAACGCTTTTGTAGATACGGATATAGCTCCGTATATTACAAATGGGACAACCATGGTTCCCTTGCAGGTGGCCCAAAAGATTCCCGGCATTTCAGTACAATGGAATAACCAGTCCAAGACCGTCACTATAATTAGAGGCAGTGAAACAATCACTTTAGTGGCTGGTCAAAAAACGGCAAAGGTCGGGAATAAAGAAGTCAAACTGGAAGCTGCCTCTAATCTCAAACAAGGCCGTGTCATGGTTCCATTGCGATTTATTGCTGAATCCACTCAAAGCTATGTCCTGTGGAATGCAAAACAAAGGATTGTATTTGTCGCCAAGGCCAGTGAAGAACTAAAAGATCAATTTAATTCCACCATACTTTCCGAAGCTAGAACCGCAGCACTAAAATATCCAGTCGTCAGTTCATTAAAGTCATTCGATGTTGTTAATGAGAGCCAAGGGCAAATGTACTATTTTCCAGAGGGTAGAGCGGACCAGTTCTTCTTGTCTGGAGGAAATGGCATTTCGTATTATGAAATTACAGGAGACTATTGCTTACAAAAATGGAGTGCTACCTTTAATTCCGTTAAAGCCTCGAGCGGATTGTTCTTCTTCCCGCAAAAGATTACTAACCAGGATGGTACAATTCCCAAGCTAACAGATCGTGTGGTTTTCTATAACTTTATGGGACCCATCGGTGCAGCCAGTTATGGGTTTATTGAGACTAGCGGAGAAATCATTACACTAGGACAGAAAGGTATGAAATTAGGAGAGATTTTTGAAATTCCTGAAGAAACCAAATAAATAGTTGCAGGCGCCGCAGAACGTTTCCGTTTAAAAGGGGTCGAATCTCGGGGATAATTACTAGCAAGTACCTAACACAAAGAAGGCAGCGTGCTTCATTATAACGCTGCCTTCTTATTCATTCTCATGGTGTGTTTTCCATTTGAACAAATGGATTCTTTAAAAAATGAGAAAAATCAATCTTAACTTGATCTATATAGATTGAACTCTAAAACTTTAGAAAAAGGAGAGTCGGTGGAGGGGAGCTGGGATCTGTAGGGATGCCAGTGACCGCCTGTGTTACTGGATTTTCACCATGAACAGCAGTAATCATCAAAAAATAGGAAACAACAGCGGCCGGAAGTCCAAACTCATCTTTAAGCGGAAAATCATGTATAATGAGCTGCCGCGCGCAAGTAAAGCAGCCAGCCACGCAACGGTTGTTCAAGTGACTGGCTTAGCGTTACGGACATGAGAGACGTTAAGCCTGCAGAAAGGTACCGGAGTGTCGGTCTTAGGGACATGAGCGCCGTTATTTCACCGGATAAGTGGAGTTTGCCTATGCAAAGGAGCGGATAAGGGCCGTCGTGTCCGTAAGCCCGCCCAAATGACCTTTTTTGAGCGAATAAAGGCTGTGGCGTCCGTTAAGGGTCAGATTTGAATTGTTATTGAACCAGGCAGATGGCACTGGTCCTCTATAACCAGTCCCCCCTCGTTTAGCTTCCTTAGTGAGTGAACGCCAACAGAGGGGAGGGCGTGTCGGCTTTGGTTAGCCGATCCAAACTCACGGGCAAATGATTTTTAGCAGAATTCCCTAAACCGAAAAATGAGCCCCCAAATACGAAATCTGGCACCTTTTCGGAAAGAACTAAAACGCATACAATAAATGCATAGAGATGAAAACGCTTTACAGAATAAAGACAGGTATTTTGGAGGTCCATACGATGGAGAACAAACGCAATACCAGACCGAGTCCCACCATGGGACCGCTTACTCCGGCGTCAATCGAAACCGGTTCAGGTCGTAAAAACGCGCTCTGGAAGAAATTAGTGGCCCAACGTCATCTGCAGACTATGGCCCTGCTCGGTGTAGCCTGGATGATCATTTTTAACTACATTCCCATTTACGGCTTGATCATTTCCTTCAAGGAATATAATATCGTCAAGTCGATTGGTGAAGCGCCGTGGGTAGGATTGAAGCACTTCAGGGCATTATTCGAAGATGAGGATATGCCGAATGTTATCAAGAATACGCTGGGAATCAGTTTGATCAAGCTTCTGATCGGATTCCCGCTGCCGATTATTTTCGCACTATTTCTTAACGAGGTCCGTTCTTTCCGGTATAAGAAGGCGATTCAGACGATCTCCTATCTGCCGCATTTCCTCTCCTGGGTTGTGCTTGGCGGCATTCTTGCCACCTGGCTCGCCGATGTAGGGATTGTCAATAACATTCTGCTTGCACTGCATCTGATTGACAAGCCGATTACTTACTTGGCTGAACCGAGTTACTTCTGGACGATAATTATTACCTCCGATATCTGGAAGGAGCTTGGCTGGTCCGCCATCATCTATCTCGCAGCGATTGCCGGCGTATCTCCGGAAATGTATGAAGCGGCGACGATCGACGGGGCAGGACGTTTCCAGAAAATGCGGTTTGTCACACTGCCGGCCATCAGCGGAACGATCAGCATTCTGTTCATTCTGGCGGTCAGCGGCGTACTGAATTCCAACTTCGACCAGATTCTGGTGCTGAAGAATTCGCTCAATGAGAGTGCATCGAGTGTAATTGATATTTATATCTATCAGACCGGTATTGTCTCTAACCGTTTCTCCTATTCATCGGCGGTCACCCTGGTCAAAGCGGTCATTGCACTGTTCCTGCTGCTGATTGCCAATCAGGTAACCAAAAAAATCAACGACACGTCGCTGTTCTAGGACAAGGAGGACCTATATATGTTTGCTCTTAAACGTAAAACCAAAGGTGAAGCTATCTTCGATATCGTCAACAATCTGGTCATGCTCTGCATCTGCTTCATAACCCTATACCCGATCTGGTACGTGCTGGTCAATGCTTTCAACGATGGTACGGATGCCATGATGGGCGGCATCTACTGGTGGCCGCGGATGTTCACACTGGAGAATTATACAACTGTCTTCCAGAATCCGGGGATTATGCTGGCCATGGGGGTTACGGTAGCCAAGACGGTAATCGGTGTTATTGTGCATGTGTTCTTCACAGCTATGGTAGCTTATGCCTTATCCCGCAGAGAGCTGGTTGGCGGCAAGATCTACATCCTGATCGGCACCATTACAATGTTCTTCAACGGCGGATTGATTCCGACCTTCCTGCTGAACCGCGATCTTCATTTACTGGATAATTTCCTGGTCTATATCATTCCGGTGATGTTCAGCTTCTTCGATCTCATCATCTTCATGACCTTCTTCCGGGAAATTCCTGATGGTCTGGAAGAGGCAGCCAAGATAGACGGAGCTAATGACTGGTCCATCCTTCTGAGGATTGTACTTCCGGTATCCATGCCGGTTATTGCGACCATTGCGCTGTTCCACGGCGTCTATCAATGGAATGATTATTTTACCGGTATGATCTACATCAACAACGTGGATCTGCAGCCGATTCAGACCTATCTGTTCCGGGTCGTGGCGCAGTCCAGCTCCAATACCATGATGGTTGCTACCCAAGGCAGTGCGGTAACACGGACTGTAACCTCACAGTCCATCAAGCTGGCTACCATGGTAGTCACTACGCTGCCAATCGTGTTCGTCTATCCGTTCCTGCAGCGCTATTTCGTTAAGGGCATGATGATCGGCTCCATCAAAGGCTGATATTCTGCAATGCAAACCACAAGATAACTCCTCCGGTGTCCGGAAATCCTGAGGGCTACGGAGTTGCTTATAATTAATTTTCTCTAGAAAAGGGGTAAACAAAACATGGGCATGAAACATAAGCCAAAGAAAATGGTCTTACTGCTCTTGGGACTAATGTTGACATTCTCGGCTGCGGGCTGTTCAAGCAACAATAATGCCGCAAACGGAAATACAGCGACGGAGAAGCCGGCTACGGAAGCTACAGAGGCACCGGCAACCAATGCCACAGAGACTACAGCACCAGCAGCTACTGGCGATGAGCCGGGCTGGATGAGCGATACTTCACCGATCACCTTTGACTGGTATCTGAACTTTGCCTGGTTCGCCAACAAATGGGGCGTAGATCCAACTTCGCAATATGTTACCAAGAAAACCGGTGTTAACGTTAACTTTATTGTTCCTGCAGGGAATGAGAACGAAAAGCTGAATACCCTGATTGCGTCCGGCAAGCTGCCTGACTTCATCACTCTCGGCTTCTGGGAAGATGCCATCAAGAAGATGGTTGAAGGCGAGCTCGTGCTTCCGCTCAACAAGCTGGCTGAAGAATATGATCCGTATTTCTTCAAAGTTTCCGATAAAGATAAGCTTGGCTGGTACACACAACCGGACGGCAATGTATACGGCTATCCTAACTCTTCCTCCTCGCCTGCCGATTACGAGAAATACGGTGATACTTATGTATCCAACCAGACTTTCGTAGTACGTAAGGATATTTATGAAGCCATTGGCAGCCCTGACATGCGTACGCCTGAAGGCTTCCTCGCTGCACTGAAAGCAGCACAGGAGAAATTCCCTGAAGTGAACGGGCAGCCGCTGATCCCGCTCGGCTTGCATGAATTCACTGAGAACGGCAACGACTCGCTGGAAGGCTATATTCAGAACTTCCTGGCGATCCCTTGGGAAAAAGACGGCAAGGTGTATGACCGTGAGACTGACCCTGAATACGTACGCTGGATGAAAACACTCCGTCAAGCTAACCAGGACGGACTGCTGGCCAAAGATATCTTCATTGACAAACGGGCACAAATGGAAGAAAAAATTGTACAGGGACGTTATTTCGCAATGCTGTACCAACGTACTGACTTTGCTTCCCAGCTCGGAACCATTTCGCAGAAAAATCCTGACCAGATCTATATCGCTGTAGACGGCCCGGCTGATACCAAGCTTGATCCGCCTACCCTGAACGGCCCTGGGATCTCCGGCTGGACCGTTACTCTGATCTCCAAAGATGTTAAGGATAAAGAACGGGCAATTAAATTCCTCAGCTATCTGAACAGTGAAGAAGGCCAAAAAGATCTTTACCTGGGCGAAAAAGGGGTCAGCTATGATACAATTGACGGCAAAGACCAATTCCTGCCTGAGGCACTTACTTTAGCAAATACAGACCGTGCAGCATTCGATAAGAAATACGGATCGTCGTTTACCTTCTGGATGATGCAGAACACGAATATTACCGACCAGTGGAAACCGGAATCCGTTGAGCCTTATAAACAACTGGAAGACTGGACCAAGGGTAAATCCATCAACACTTCGGAATTCCAGCTGATCGATCCTACAGGAAACTCACCGGAGGGTATCATTGGCACTGAGCTGAAACAGCTGCGCGGTAAAACCATGCCGAAGCTGCTGATGGCTGAAAGTGAAGCTGCTTTCGATAAGATCTGGGCTGAATATTTAACGCAAAAAGAGAAAAAAGGCCAGGCAACTTTCGATGCTTACCGCCAGACTAAGTATGAAGAAAACAAGACAAAACTCGGAATGTAAGTAAATAAGCAAGGCCCATTTGCCCGCTGCCCGCGGGCTTTTGGGTTATTTTCAAGTTATAGGCTGGTTAGGGAAAGTATTTGCCGGTAACGGAGAGGTGAGCATGCGCGAACGAACAGGAGCATTATGGAATTCCTTCCGCTATTGGCTGGGACGGAGATCACTGCAGAGCCGGCTGGTTGTGGCTTATATCTTTATTGTTCTGGGACCCAGCCTGCTGGTGTCCTTCTATTCGTACAAGGCGATTAACAATACCTATATGCGGGATGCGATAGAGAAGAACAATTATCTTCTGCAAATGGAGAAGCAGCATGTGCTTAACCAGATCGAGGCAATGGAGCGGGCGCTTCAGATGGCTTACAGTGATAAAATCACCCGGAAATATCTGATCAGTGAAAATGACCCCACCCTTGGGGAATTGATTGACTATAGTACAACCAGCTTTATAAATCTCAGCCAAATCCAGTTCAACAATCCGAATATCGAGCATCTCTACCTGTACTCCAGCAGTAAAAATGTATATGAGCTCTGGCCGGTCATCTTCCGTGAATCCCGGGTGTCGATGGAGCCCTGGTTTCAGAAGGCCATGGAGCTGGAGGGAGTGCGGAATCTGTGGTCCTTTCAGAACTCAGATATCGATGTAATTCAGCGCTTCTCGGGAGAAACCGAGCAGGGACAGCCTAAAGTGTCGGTGCTGCGGGAGATCAGTATTCCGGCAGGCAATCACATCGGGATGGTACAGGTAGACATGCTGCTGAGCAAATTCACTCCGAAGACGTATTCATCCGTACAGGATAATGAGTCACAGATGATCATTGCGGATGATACGCTGAATTTATTCACCCGGACAGAGAACTCTTTTCTCACGAATAACACGGGGCTGAGCGCAGTAATTAAAGACCGGCTGGCTGCATTCCGCAAAACTGGTGAATGGGAGATGAATTACAAGGAGAACGGCAATTCCTTCATGCTGATTCAGGCGCCGCTGGGGCAGATCGATGCGTCACTGGTCACTGTGGTCTCGATGAAAGGCTTGCTGACGGATATTTCGCGTACCCGCAATCTGATTATCGGGGTAAATATCGGGTTCATCTTCCTGGTCACGGTTATTGCTTATGTGCTGAATGCTTTTATCCTGAAGAATCTCCGCCGCCTGACTGAGACAATGAAAAAAGTCCGCCGGGGTGAGCCGTACGGCAGTATCCGCGTCAGCGGGGGCGGCGAGGTCGGGGAGCTTGCACATCATTTCTCCAAGCTGTTGAATACTATCAATACGCTGGTGGCCCAGGCTGTTCATAAGCAGGCGTTATCGAAGGAAGCGGAGCTGCGGACGCTGCATAATCAGATTGATGCCCACTTCCTCTATAATACGCTGGAGAATATCAAAATGCTGGCAGAAATTGAAAACCAGCGGACCATTTCGGATGCGCTTACCGGGCTTGGCGGCATGATGCGCTATAATTTCAAGTGGACGGGTGAGTATGTGAAGCTGAAGGATGAAATCCGCCATATCGAGAATTATATCGAGGTCATGAACATAAGGTTTGAACACACTATCCGGCTCCAGCTTAATATTGACAGCGCTTATCTTGAAATAGAGGTGCTAAAAATGTCCCTGCAGCCGATTGTCGAGAATAGTGTGAAGCATGCCTGGAGCGGGGATGGCGTAGAGCTTGCCGACCGTACGGTGATCATTGATATTACAGAGGCCGAAGGTGACATCTTCATTGCACTGCGTGATAATGGTCTCGGGCTGACTCCGCAGCGGCTGGCTGCGCTGCATGAGGCGATCTACGCTAAGGAGGAGCCGGGCGCAGATCCTTCCGGGAGCAGTGCCGGCGGATATAAGTCGGGCGGCATCGGCCTGCGGAATGTGCATCAGCGCCTCCAGCTGTTCTACGGCGAAGCTTACGGGCTGGAAGTGCAGAGTGAAGCAGGGAAATGGACAACCGTGTTCATGTCACTGCCCAAAGTTCTATTGACGGGGGATAACTAGCTATGACTAATCTGCTGATTGTAGATGATGAAAAAATGATCCGTCATGGCCTGAAGGCGATGATTGAACGGGAATATCCGTCTGTCTATAGCATAACGATGGCCGGTAACGGTGCTGAGGCACTGGAGCTATACCAGCAGGAGCGGCAGGAGGTAGTTATTACAGATATCAGAATGCCGATCATGGACGGAATCACGCTGCTGGAACGGTTATCTGCGGAAGCAGGACCGGGTGAAGCTCCGGCAGTGATTATCCTGAGCGGCCATGATGATTTTGAATATGCCAAAAGCGCGATCCGCTACCGTGTGAAGGATTATCTGCTGAAGCCGATCCGCCGCGAGGAGCTGTTCGAAATCCTTGAACGGATTGCCAGGGAGGGAGCGGAACGGGAGTCCAGCAGCCGCATGCAGAAGCAGGAGGAGGAGGGCTACCGCCGGGAGCTGCGGGTTGCCCGTCTGCGGGGGCTTCTGATGCAGCGTGAAGCCGAGGTCTCAGCGGCACAGCTGGAGGAGCTGGCACGGCTGGAGGTTCCTTATACGGTAGGGGTGCTGAATTATTATCACAGGGACGGCGGAAGAATGAAGCCCGGGGAGCTGCAGGGACTGCTGGAGCAGCTGAACGGTCCGCTGGAGAATTTCTTCCCGGAGATTCTTACGGATTGGGACGGGAAGCTTGTGCTTGTCGGGAGCAGGAAGCAATTCCTGGAGCTGTCCCGGAAGGCTGAAGCCAAGGAGCTCAAGCGGCTAATCGTCGGCATCAGCAGTGAAAATGCGGAGATAGAGCAGTTCCGCAGCTCTTATCTGGAAGCCTGCCGGGCGCTGGAATATACCTTTCTGTCACCGCAGGCCAGCTTTGTGGATTATACCGATATTCACGAGGGACGCCTGAGCTTTCCTTCTCCGGAAGAGGAGCTGCGCAAGCTGCTTAACATGCTGGGCACCGAACGCGAGAAGGAGATCAAGGCGCTGCTTGGCGTTATTTTTCAGACGGATCATCTGGTGCATCTGGATTTAGCTTACCTGGAGCATGTAGGGCGGAGTATTAATGAGCGGGTGCTTGATGAAGTATTCCGCGTCCATGGGGAAGCCTCGATGGAGGTACTGAAGCTCTACCGGCTTGTGGGAAATTTGCATAACTTCCGCCATTTCCACGAATATTACCGTGCGCTTGAGCATTTACTCCTTAGCGTCAACGATTATATTATAGGAATCAGATCAGCACATACCGAGCATGCCGATATGGAAGCGGCTCTTGCGTATATTGAAGACAATTATGCCCGTCCGCTGAATATGGCGATGGTCAGTAACCATGTCTCCCTGAATTATTCTTATTTCAGTGAAGCCTTTAAGGCCTATACCGGGGAGAACTTTGTCCTTTATCTCAAAAAAGTTCGCATCCGCCATGCCAAGGAGCTGCTTGCCGATAGCCGCGTTAAGCTGGCCGGCGTTTCAGAGGCGGTCGGCTTCGAGAACAGTAAGCAGTTCGCCCGGGTATTTAAGGAGCTGGAGGGTATCTCTCCAGGTGAATACCGGGCAAAAATACTAATGGGACATTACACCGGCCAGGCGGAGGATAAGGAATAGTAGATTCGCTACAATCATGACCGATGGAAGGCTGGGAGGTACCCGCATGGAAGAAGTACAAGGAACACTAATAACAGTAGATAGACTAGCTGAAGATTTCCGGAGGCTTGGTGTGAAGGAAGGCATGACCCTGCTGCTGCATTCTTCGTTCAAGTCGCTGGGGCAGTGGGTGGCCGGCGGCCCGGTTGCCGTCATTCTCGCACTGGAGCAGGTGCTGGGTGAGGAGGGTACACTCGTCATGCCGACACAGTCTGCTGATTTGACCGATCCGTCGGGCTGGAGTAATCCGCCGGTACCGGAAGCCTGGTGGCCGGAGATCCGTAAAGCTATGCCGCCGTATGACCCGGACTTAACGCCGCTGAGAGGCATGGGGATTATTCCTGAATGCTTTCGTAAGCAGCAAGGCGTGCGGCGCAGCAGCCATCCGATTGATTCTTTTGCAGCCTGGGGCAGGCACCGGGATTTCATTATTGACGGCCATAAGCTTGAATACGCCTTCGGCGAACACTCTCCGCTGGCCCGGATTTATGAGCTGGGGGGAAGTGTACTGCTGCTTGGGGTAGAACATCTCAATAATACTTCACTGCATTTAGCGGAATACCGGGCGGACTATCCCTGCAAGCAGGAGGTTATGGCAGCGGCACCGATGCTGGTGGATGGAGCCAGGCAGTGGGTGGAATTTAGTGATTATGACTGGAATTCGGACGATTTTGCGGAGCTGGGCAGGGAGTTTGACCAGGACACCGGACTGATCCTCCACGGTAAGGTTGCTGCATCGGCAGCTCAACTGGTCCCGCAGCGGGAGATTGTGGATTATGCAGTGAAGTGGCTGGAGCGCAAGCGGATGTAGCTCTCGCACAGCGGCTTATCCGAGCGTGGAGAGACTAGAGAATCGAGGTGCAGTCTTGCGGTATAATGGTGCAGAGCGGCTTGAAGTTGAAGTTTGAAGCTGCTCTGCAGCAGGCTGCGCCAGGTGATTCTTGAGAACTTCAGGAGGGAATAGGTGTTCATGAATACGACAACAGTATATATTACGCGGCACGGACAGACGGAATGGAATGTGCTGAAGCGGATGCAGGGCCATCAGGATTCGGAGCTTACGCCGCTGGGAGTGCAGCAGGCCCAGTGGCTGGGCCGGAGCATGCATAATGTTAAGCTGGATGCGGTGTATGCAAGCTCAAGCGCCCGGGCGCTGCGGACAGCAGAGCTTATCCGGGGGGAACGGGACTTGCCGCTCACGGCCTGCGATGAATTCAAGGAGATCGGAATGGGGATCTGGGAAGGCCGGGATTCTGCGGAGCTTCAGCTGGAATATCCGGAGCAGCATCAGTTTTTCTGGGGTGATCCGGAGCAGTTCCGTGTAGAGGGCAGCGAGTCCTTTACGGAGGTGCAGGAGCGGGCGCTGCGCAGACTGCAGGAGATTATCGGCCGTCATGCCGGCGGTACGGTGCTTATTGTGACACATACGGTTGTAATTAAGGTGTTGATGGCACATTTCGAAGGGCGGGCCATGAACAAGCTCTGGGATCTGCCTTATATTCATCCGACCTGCCTCTGCCGGATCGATATCACGGACGGTGTACCGGCAATTGTGCTTCACGGGGATATCAGCCATTACGAAACCAGTGAGAGCGGAATGGACTGAATTCCGGCAATCATAAGATTAAAGATAACGGACGATGCGCATGGCTGGCATCGTCTGTTTGGCGTGGCGCGGGCAGGTGAGTGTGCGCGTGCGCGTGTGTGTGTGTGGCATAATTCACCGCCTACCCGAGTGACAGCTTATTGTACACGATTGCTGGCCTTCGCTCCCACTAAGGAAGCCAAGCGTGGGGGTGGAGCAGGTTTTAGAGGGCCAATCCCCTCTGTCTGGTTCAAATACACTCCCAATCTGACGGACACCACAGCCTTTATTCGCTCGAAAAAGGTCACTTGGGCGGGCTTACGGACATGACGGCCCTTATCCGCTGCTTTTCATGGATAAACTCCACTTTTCCGGTGAAATAACGGCGCTCATGTCCTTAAGGTCCGGCACTCATGTACCTTTCCGCAGGCTTAACGTCTCTCATGTCCGTAACGCTAAGCTAGTCCCTTGAACAACCGTTGCGTGGCTGGCTACGCACGGCAGCTCATTGTACATGATTTTCCGCTTAAAGATGAGTTTTGGACTTCCCGCCGCCGTTATTTCCAAACTTTTTGATTATCCACTTAATATCTATCTGCTGTATAAGTATACTGCTAGATTCAATCAACCGGTTAAAGTTGTAAAGCATGTGGGCAGGCCTTCGGCCGGACGGGCAACAGGCAGCTGAGGGTGAGCGGCATACGCGGCAAGCACAGCAGACGGCAGATTATCCTGCAGCTTTGTCTACTCGAAACTACCCGTCATCGCGGCTGGCTGTTTCGGACTGCTCCGCTTCTCCAGTGCGGACAAGTCGCCGTCGAGCAGCTTCATGCGCGGCAGGCGCAGCGCCGCGCCTGAGAACAGGACCGGGAGCATTCCTGCGGCCAGCAGCAGAACCGGTACCCCGTAAAGCTCGGCAACGGCGCCGCCCGCCAGAGCACCCAGCGGCTGCAGGCTGCCGCCGATCAGGAAGCGGAGCGAGTTCACCCGGCCCTGCAGCGGACCGGGAACCAGCTGGCCGTGCAGGGAGGAGCTAAGCGAGCTGAAGAACGGACCCAGCAGGCCGGCGGCAAAGACCGCAAATAAGGCGAAGGCATAGCTGGGGATGAAGCTCCACAGCACAGTGACCAGGCCGGAGAGGACCAGGCTGCCGAGCATCACAATCCGCCTGCGGGTAATCTCGCCGAGCAGGGTGATCAGGCCCAGGCCGGATAAATAGCCGAGGGCCGAAGCGGTGGTCAGCGAGCCGACCGCTGCCGCATCGCGGTGCAGTACCTCGCGGACATAGGGGACCATCATCGTCCCGATGGCCGCGGAGCTGAGATTGCTGACGGCAGCCATGGACATGATCGTCAGCATTGCGGGGAACTGCCGGTAGAAGGCGAAGCCCTCCGCGATCTCCCGCAGATAGAGCGGGAGAGAGAAGCTGCCGGCAGGGGCGGCCGGCCTGCCGTTCCAGGGCAGGCACAGCAACGTGGCAATCGCAGCAGCATAGCAGATTGCGTTGACGCCGAGCGCCGGGAGCGTTCCGCTGGAGGCGGTCAGCACACCCGCCAGCGCCGGGCCGAGCAGTGCTGCCGCGCCCCGGCAGCCGTCGATAATGGCGAAGGCGCGCATCAGCTTCCGGGTGCCGGCGACACCCGGAATGACGGCCATCGCGGTGGGCATGAACAGCGCCGAGCAGGCTCCGCTGAGGCTGGCGGCCGCGAACAGCTGCCATAGCTCCAGGCGGCCGGCCAGGCCCATGCCGAGCGGCAGCAGAATGGCCAGCAGGCGGAGTGCCGCCAGGCAGGCCATGAAGCGCACGCGGGGCAGCCGGTCGGACAGCGGCGAGCCGAGCAGCCGGAGCAGCAGCTCCGGGATCATGGAGCTGAGCGCAAGCGCCCCCATTGCGAGCTTGGAGCCGGTCAGCTCATAGACAAGCCATTCCATTGCGAGCAGCCCGAACGCATCGCCGAAGGCACTTAAAGAGATGGTGGACAGCAGTCCATAGTAGCTGCGCTTTTGCATCCTGCTCATCCCTCCAGATAGCTGCCGATCCGTCCGTGCAGGCTGTGCAGCGCTTCAGGCCGGAGACTGTAGGAAGTGCTCTTGCCGGAAGTGTGAACGATGACCAGACCTGCTGCCCGCAGCGCAATCAGATGGTAGTGGATAGTGCTTTTGGACAGGCCGACTTCCTTGACAATTTCAGTGAAATTCAGCTGTCTGCCGGTCAACAGGCGTAGAATGAACAAGCGTGTCTCATCCGAGAGTGCCCGGGTAAGCCGCAGCAAAGATGCAGGGGGGCGGCCCTGTTCCGGGGGGAGCGCATCGCAGGAATAGGCGGTGAACATATATTCATCATAAAGGGTAGAAGTGACCAGCGGCCGGGCATGATACTGCGGGGTGAGAATAATCTGCTTCAAGGTCTCCGGCGGGTACAGCCGCATGCCCTCAGTAGCCGCTTCAAACACCTCCAGGCCATTGTCCTCGTTCAGTGATGCCGCACGGGCTTTGGCCTCTTGCTGCAGCCCCTCCAGAATGGCCGGATCAATGTGCCGGTAATACTCTGCATTCCATACCCGGATGACCTCCGCAGCTGAGTCCCGCAGCCCGGCCAGATTCGAGGGAACGGTCTGCCCGAACCTTCCGGCTATTTCATACAGCTCCCCTGAGGACAATGCTTCGAACCAGTCCAGGAAGCCCTCGGCGGAGCGCTCTCCCGGACAGGTCCATATATACAAGGACAGGCTGAAATTATCGGTGAACTTCATGACCTCTTTCATCTTCTGCAGCATAACAGGGGCGAAGCGGCCCTGTACCCCGCGGACCCACAATGCACCGGCATCCATGGCGTTATGATTTTGTTTGCCGAGAAAAGCGTTTAAGCTGGTAATACACTCATAGACGGGTGCAAAATCGACGGTGATTTTATAACTCATACGGCATTCCTGCTTTCTATGTGAATTATACGGAAAATAAGTTCTATAAATATAGAACTTTATATTAGTTTTATGTTAAACGAACTAATGAGAATGTGCAATAGATCAATCGGCCGGATTTCATAAATTTTTTGGCAGGCATGTCACAAAATACGGCTTTTTTCAGTTATACAGGCAAGAAAGGAGGGGGAGCTGTGATGGAGCCGGAAGACAGCCGGATGAACAAAACATCAGAGTATGAATTCCAGACGCCGCTGTCAGCTGAGCCGGACCCGGGGCTTACGGTAGAGCAAATGGTGGAGCGGGTCCAGCAGGGGGAAGTGCAGACCTACACCTTGATCATCAGGACCTTTCAGCGGCAGATTTATTTGTATTGTTATTATTTGCTTGGCAACCGGGAAGAAGCGGAGGATGCAGCCCAGGATATTTTCATCAAAGCGCTGGAACGGGTTAGCCAGTATTCAGTACAGGCATCGTTTCCGGCATGGCTATACCGTATTGCGCACAATCATTGTCTGGACCGGATCAAACAGAGAAACCGGGGGTTCAGGCTGCTCTCACTCTATAAGAAACAGCAGCAGCAGGCAGAGGCTGCGGGCACCCAAGAATCCAGATATACGGAGGTTGTCCACGGGCTGCTGGAGCAGCTGAGTCTGGAAGAGCGGCAGATTCTGCTGCTGCGGGCGCTGGAGGAGCATAGCTATGAGGAGATCGGAACCATTATGGATATGAACCCGGCGACAGTCCGCAAAAAATATGAACGGCTGCGTAAAAAGCTCGGACGCGGCCGGAATGCTGAAAGGATGATCACTCATGAATCACGCTAATATGGAGGATGACGAACTGGAGCGTATTAGCCGGCTGATCCGGGATACACCGGTCCGTGTAGATCTGGAAGCAGATATTATGAAACGGCATGAGAGCGGACAGCTGCAACAACTGAAGACAACACGGCCGGGAGCCGCACGGGGCTGGCTGCTGCGCAGAAGTGCGGGTATTGTAGCTGCGGTACTGGCGCTGTTCCTGCTGATTACAAGCACAGAGTTTATTTCACCAGCCCTTGCGGATTCACTCAAGCAAATCCCCGGGATGAATTCCATTTTCCGGCTTGCCGGGGATCTGGGGCTGCGGAATGCGCAGCAGCAGGGGATTGCAGCTATAGAACAGCAGAGCGATAGCCATGAGGGATTGACGTTATCAGTGCCGGAAGTGCTTTACGACGGAATCCGTGTGTCTCTGGGGCTACAGCGCCAGTCTGTGGCGGAGCCGTTCCGGAGTGGAGAGCTGGGCGATCTAATGACCAATATTAAGCTGTTGATTGACGGTGAGGATATCAATACCTATGGCCCGCTTGGCAGCAGCGGCGGCGGTTCATTCGGTCCGTTCTCACTGGCCGGGAAGGATGCGGATTCCCGGATCATTCAATTTACCGATTTGCAGAATCAGGGCGGTCGGTCGTTTCCTGATGCTTTTGAGCTTACGCTGAGCATTGATGTTGCCGGGATAGAAGAGCCTTTTCAGATCAGGCTGCCGGTGAGGAAGCAGACTTACTCGAGTATCATTGCCGAGCCGATAGTCCGCACAGCCTCCGGTCTGCGCTTCCTACTTGAGACAGCCGAGCTTACGCCGATTACAACGCGGATTACAACCCGGCTTGAGCTGCCGGCAGAGCAGTCTATCGATCCTGGAAGGGATTACCTGGGGTATGAGCTTACGGATGATCA
This sequence comes from Paenibacillus sp. MMS20-IR301, assembly GCF_032302195.1. NCBI lineage: Bacteria > Bacillati > Bacillota > Bacilli > Caryophanales > Paenibacillaceae > Paenibacillus > Paenibacillus sp. MMS20-IR301. Next base: position 5,305,767 of record NZ_CP135275.1, on the reverse strand, counting down.
GGGGAATGTGCTGCAGGAGATCAACGGGGGCAGCGGATGGCATGCGTCAGGCGGGAATATCCTGATCACGGCAGCTCTATTCGAGCCGCTGGAGCATAAGACAAGCTATCTGGTGATCCGGCCTTACCGGATCTTGTCCATAGAGCGGGACGGATACCAGGTGAAGGAGTATATTCCTGAGTTTGAAGTGAAGCTGCCTGTATTGGCGAATTAAGCGGCGATGACAGCAGTCTGATCCGGATCAGTTCGGTTTATAAAAAAAAGGCGGTTCCCGCAGCGCAGCATGCGCCGGGTAACCGCCTTTTACTAATTGGGATATATTCGTATAACCGCTTGAATCTAGTTGATGAATTGAAGTGACTTCAGTGTTTTCTCCAGCATGGTGGCGGCTTCCGCACGGGTAGCGAGCTTCGCCGGAGCAAATGATCCGTCTGGCGTTCCCTGGATGATGCCTTCAGCAGCTACTTCTGCTACGGCTGCTTTGGACCAGTCCGGGATGCTTGCAGCATCCCTGAACTTGGCCAGTACGGCCGGATCAGCAGTCAGAGATTTACCGGTATACTTCATAGCTTTGGACAGAACCGCAGCCATTTCCTGGCGGGTAATCGGGCTGCCCGGCTTGAAGCTGCCGTCTGTATAGCCGGTAATCAGGCCTGCTGCAGCCGCTGTCTGTACGCTGTCTGCATACCATGCAGCTGAGCTGACATCGCTGAAGGTTGTTCCACCGCTCGCGGAGGCAAGTCCGAGGGAGCGGGTAATCAGTGCCGCGAATTCTGCCCGGGTAATGGACTGCGAAGGCGAGAAGGCGGTGCTGCTGGTGCCGGTAATGATCAGCTTGGAGGCCAGCAGCTCAATGGCTGACTGTGCCCAGTGTCCGGCAGTATCGCTGAAGGTCTTGGATGATTTCACCACAGTATAATAGCTGTTGCTGTTTCGTTTAATGGTAACTTCAGTGTTTCCGCTTGTAGCGCTTGAGAAGACAGAAGGCACGAAGGAAAGCTTGCCGGTGGCAGGATCGTAGGAAACGGCTGTGGCTCCTTGTGAACTTAAGCTTCCGGCTGCAGTGATTGAACGCTCCACGTAGGTACTGCCGAAGCTGTTCAACGATACGCTGTTATTTCCGGCCTGGGCGGTAACTGTAAATTCGATAACCGGTGCAGCGAGCGTAACGGAACCGGCCTGTGCTGCTATTGCTGTGCTGATGCTGCTGAGTGTCGCTGCATCAGCCTGCAGGATAGACACTGTAATTGTAAAGTCGCTGGTGCCGAGCTGGGCAGTCAGCGCCGCTGCGTTAATAATACTAAGCGGCAGTGAATATGAAGCTCCGCCTGTCGAGTTGAATGTAAGCACTGTTCCGGGATTAGCTGCAGCTTGCTGCACGAGCACACTGCCAGGCAGAATGACTTGTGCTCCGCCCGCGGATGCGGTAAGCGGAATAACCAGCTCATTGCTGCCGGCTGGCAGTGCTGCGAGCTGTGCGGTCAGGTCGGCTGCAGTAATTGTCGTCACCTGTGCCGGTACGGCTGCCGTAGCTGTGGCGGACGGACCAGGTGATGGTGTTGCAGCTGGTGTAATTGTTCCTGAACCGCCAGGGGCCGAAGTTGGCGCTGGTGTCGTTGTCGGTGTAGGGCTTGGGGTCGCGCCCTTCAGATCTGTAATCCGGCCTTCAATGCTTGAAGTTACGGGATTATGCTTCTTCAGGTAAGCCAGCAGGACTTCAAAGTCCGGAAGACCCAGCTCATAATAACGTCCGTCTGCCTTGGCGGATGCCAATGCGCGGTAGAAGTCACCGCCGCCCGCCATGAAGGAGTTCGTGGACAGGATATAGTAAGCCTTCGGATCAACCGGCAGGTAAGATCCGTCTGCCTGCTTGATCTCTACGGAGACGATACGTTCACCGGCCTGGGTTACAGCCCCGGATAATGAATCTATAATCTCAGGCTTCTTAGTGGAATCATAGGTGTATCTCATACCGGATACATGTGCGAACCGCCCCTGGTCAGAGGCAAGACCGCTGACTGAGTTCTCCAGCGAAGAGATGATCTCTGCACCAGTAACCTTGAGCGCGGCAAGCCCGTTGCCGAACGGTAGTGTAGTCAGCACTTCACCCATTGTAATATCGCCCACATTGATGGCTTCACGGATACCGCCGCCGTTCTGGATCGCAACAACGCCTTTAATGGCAGCGCGGTCTGCTTCAGAGACGAAGCTAGGCATCAGCTCAGTAACCTTCTCAGCGATGCTGTCGGCAATCATGTTGCCGATTGGTGTCTCCTGCTTGCGTACAACGCGCTGGGAGTTAAGGTGAGTATAGAGATCCACATTACTGTAGCCTACAACCGTATTCCGAACGGTTGCTAATTCGGCATCGATTGGAGCCAGAATACTCTTGGCAACGGCATCTTCGCCGAACAGGTTAACATCCAGCAGTTTTCCTTTGTAAGCTTTGATATCACCGTTCTTGTCGAAGGTAACGTCCAGCTCACCGAGGAACTGGCTGTATTCACCGGTCTGTACAATCAGTACTTTCTTGTCTGTGCCTACATTGATAATTGGAGTTGGAGGGTTGTCCACCTTCGTATGTGAATGTCCGCCAACAATAATGTCGATACCCGGAACAGCCTTAGCGAGTTCCTGATCCACGGTGTACCCCAGGTGGGTAACGGCAATAATTTTATTAATCCCCTGATCTTCCAGGGCCTTGACGGTCTTCTTCGCACTTTCAATATGATCCTTGAAAATAATTTTGTCGCCCGGTGACGCAAGGCCGACGGTATCTTCAGTAGTCAGCCCGAAGATACCGATCTTCTCACCGTAAACATCCTTAATAACGGAAGGATAGATGTTACCGTCTTTGGCTGTACTCTTAGCTTCATCGGTTGCAAGGATTCCGGTCATCTCATGGTAGAGATCGGCAAGCTCACTATTGTTGGTGGTGAAGTCGATATTGGAGCTTGCAAACGGGAACTGGGCGGCTGTTACGAAATTCTTCAGCACCTCAGGGTTTTCCTTGTTCATATCAAATTCGTGATTACCGAAGGTCATGGCATCATAGCCGATGTTATTCATGAACTTGATATCTGCCTGTCCCTTGAACTGATTGAAATAGAGTGTTCCAGAGAAAACATCACCCGCATCCAGCAAAACAGTATTGCCTGTGCGCTCGCTGCTGGTGGCGGAGGTGCGTTTGGCTACATTTTCCAAATGGCCATGCGTATCATTGGTATGCAGCACCCGCAAATTGAAATCGGTGGTTCCGAAGTCAATTTGGGCAAGCAGCGGATCGTGGTCACTGATCCGGATTCCGCCGGCCGGGAATTCCGTACCCTTCGGGTAATCGCCGGGATCGGCGAAGTCGGCATTAATGTGCACGATATCCAGTGTGCTGGCTGATGCCAGCTTGTTGTTGACGAGGATATGATCCAGCGTCTGGGAGTTGCCTTGGAATACGTAGGAATAACGCTCATTCAGCGGCAGGGTGTTCACGAGATTCGTGAGGGCGCTGCCTTTAAGAATATTCAGGGTATTCGAGAACTGGAAGTCATTCAGATCGCCGAGTACGACAACATTGGCATCTGCGTTCTCTTGCAGTACATCTTCAACGAAGCTGTTGACCACCCTGGCGATCTTGGCCCGCTGTACTTCTGTAGTGAAGACCGGAGGCTGAACGGAACCGAACAAATAGTTGTCGCTGCTCTTGGAATTGAAGTGGTTGGCAATGACGATAATATCTTTGCCCTGGAAAGTAAATTCGGCAGCCAGTGGCTTACGCGACTTTATAAAGGCATCGTCCTCCGGGCTGATCCGCCCCGGATTCAGGCTGAGGCCGGAAGCAGCGCTATAGCTGACAGCTTCAGTAGCCGTACCCGGTGTACCTGGCTTCAGGGAGACACGGTTCTTGTTGTACAGGAAGCCCGAGCGGATATTGCCGTTCTCAACGCCTCCGTCCTTATTGTTCTCCGGGGCGATATCCGTATAACCGTAGTCGGATGCGCCGCCGTCGATAGCCGCAATGGCGGCGATCAGGACTTCGTAGTTCTCGCTGGCATCGGTTCCGCCAGTGCCGGTTCCGTCATTATCCTGCACTTCTGTCAGGCCGATAATGTCCGGAGTCTTGAGATTAATGACGATATCCCGGGCTACATTTTCAATTTTGCTAGGATCATTATGCTGCGAGAAGTTCTCAATGTTGAAAGAAGCGATATTCAGCTTGCTTCCTTCCGGTTTGAGTGAGGTTACTTCCCGGACTAACTTGCTGGGAGAAACCGCCGGCAATGTTTCTGACTCGGCAGAAACAAGGAATTTTCCGTAATCATAGGTTAGAATACCGGTGATATTGCCGGCGAACTGCTGGCCGGTGTTGAGGACCGGAGCGGTCTTCGCCGAGAGAATCAGACGCTGGGGATTGTAATCAGCACCTGTCAGCACAAGTCCGCCTGCTGCGGAAGTGACTTCTGTCGTGTTAGCTGTACCATTAACCGTTACTACCGGAATTTCAAAGGTGCTGCTGGAAGCATAATAGACTGCGGGACCTACAGTGGTCGGTCTAGTAAGCTCCAGGCGCATACCTTCGAGACTCTCATAGAAGTCGATGGCATCTTTGTCCGGCTCAAATTTAGCGAAGTTATCATCATCAATAACCGTATGCGGAATGATCCGTCCGCCGGTTCCAATCAGGGTTGCTGCCGGAAGCGTGTTGCCGCTGCTGAGGACCGCTGTTTTGGTTGCGGCGATTTCTGTAGTCGTTAATTGTCCGGAGAAGCCGTATTCCTTGACAGTTCCGTCTACCGCAACGGCATCGCCTGTCTTCACAGCGTTGCCGCCGCCTTTTTGATAGACGAGAATAGCTTCGGAGGTTTTGATGTCATTATCCATATCAGCGGCTGCGGATTGAATATAGAAATTGTCCGCATCCTTAATGAAGGTAACAATACCTTTGACGTTTACAACCATAGTGTTAACGTAAGGGGAAGTATGCCCTGCGCCCTGAATTTGGCTGATCTTCAGATTGTTCTCCGCAGGCACAACGCTATATTGCAAAGTTGCTGTTGGACCATTCCCTAAATCGGGTAATGAAGAGTAGGCTTTAATAGTAAGGGAAGTATAGCTGGAATCAACGGTAATCGGGGCAGTGTATAATTGGTCTGCCACTTCTGCGGTAATACTGCCGTTAGCATATACGCTGTAGTATACGCTTGCTGTAACCGGAGTGCTTAATGTAATCGTGGAGCCTGTGCCAATCTTGCTGCCGGAGGCAGGAGAGGCTGTAACCGGGGGAGCTTGAGTAACTCCGGTATCTGCCGTTATTATTGGCTCTGCTGCAGCTATGCCGGATCCTGCTGATAATCCCGGGAATATCCCGGTCAAGAGCAATGCAACCGCGAGGAACAAACTTAGCGGCCTTCTGCATTGTGAAGAAAGTTTCATGTAAGTATACCTCCCCATAAAATATCATTCGCACTCTATTATAATAGAGATAATAGAATTTTAAAGCAATTTTTCGGGATAATTTGTTGAAAATGTATAGATTAATAGTAGGATGATCCAAAAATATATAAAGTAAATATATAGACCGGCTGAAAATCGTTGATTTTCCTGAAATTAATGTAAACTACATGTTATTTTAATGTAAACTATGAAAAACGGCTCCGCCGCCTTGAGAGGCAGTGAAGCCGTTTTTGTGCCTGCTGCTTTACTTGCTGGATTACTGATTACTAAGGTTCGTGTTGAAAGCTGCGGGGGTGAACGGGGCAAATGTATGCGGAAAACCGAATACAATATGGATTCCCCCCTAGTCACTTAACTAAGGGGGAATAGTGCCTTTCATACAACTGCGTACAAGTTTGCCGCAGAATTAATATATAACGGTTGAGCTAACTCTCGATCACTCTCTGGACGGCACACGCTCCAGATTCTTCGTGTTGGTGCACGCTCACAGAGCTCCGGTTAGGGTCAGGCCATAGCAGCTTCTCTGTATCTCGTCAGGTTAAATCCAGCTTCTCCACACCGCCCATATAAGGGCGCAGCGCCGGCGGGATGTAGACCGAGCCGTCCTCCAGCTGATGGTTCTCCAGCAGCGGAATCAGGATGCGCGGCGTTGCCACGGCGGTATTGTTCAGCGTGTGGCAATATTGCAGCCGCCCGTCTTCGTCACGGTAGCGGATGCCCGAGCGCCGGGCCTGGAAATCCAGCAGGTTCGAAGCCGAATGGGTCTCGCCGAAGGCGCCACGGCTCGGCATCCAGGTCTCCACATCATATTGCTTGTGTGTCTTAAGCGACATGTCGCCGCTGCAGACGGCGACTACCCGGTAAGGCAGCTCCAGCAGCTGGAGAATATGCTCGGCATTGCCGAGAATCTCCTGCAGCATCTGCTCCGATTCTCCGGGGGTGCTGCGGCACATGATCACCTGTTCGATCTTCGAGAACTGGTGGACACGGTACAGCCCGCGCACATCGCGGCCTGCCGAGCCGACCTCGCGGCGGAAGCAGGCCGACATCCCGGCCAGCCGCAGCGGCTCAGCGAGCTCCAGCGTCTCATCGCTGTAGAGCGAGACCAGCGAGACCTCCGAGGTCCCGGCGAGCCAGCGCTTCTCCCCGGTCAGCTCATAGGTCTGATCCATGCCGCCCGGGAAGAAGCCGGTCCGCTCCAGCGCCTCCGGCCGGACAATCACCGGCACATCCATTACGGTGAAGCCGCGCTGCATGAGCACATCCAGGGCCAGCCGCTGCACAGCCAGATGCAGCAGCAGCCCGGCCCCCTTCAGCACATAGCTGCGGGGGCCTCCGGCTTTGACGCCGCGCGGAATATCGAGGATGCCGTGCAGCTCGCCGAGCTCGACGTGATCGCGCGGCGTGAAGCCGAATACCGGCAGCACGCCATGCCGCCGCAGCTCCACATTCGCGCTGTCATCCGGCCCGACCGGCGTATCCGCCGATACGGGATTGGGCGCGAGCAGCAGAAGCTCACCGCAGCGGCGCTCCGCTTCAAGCAGCTCCGCCTCCAGCCCGGTGAGCAGGCGGTTGATCTCCCGCACCTGCTCCTTGGCCTGCTCGCCGCCAGCAGTGTCGCCCTGGCGCAGCAGGCGCTCGACCTCCTTCGTCAGCGCATTGCGCTCCGCCCGGCGCTGCTCTGCATTCCGGCGGGCCGCCCGCCGCCGGTCGTCCCAGTCCAGGAGTTCCGTAAGCGGGAACTCCACTCTTTTCCATTCAGCCGTCTTCCGTACAATGTCCTCATTCTCCCTGATCCAATTCATGTCCAGCATCCGCGATCCGCTCCTTTGGGTTTAAAAAAATGCAAAAAACGCCCTCATCCATGGGACGAGGAGCGTCAGCTCGCGGTGCCACCCAGGTTGGCCTAATTCACGTAAAGCAGCTGTACAGCAGCGGAATAAGGCCCTCTTTGGTCTTCGCGGTAACGGGCGAAACCCGGTAAACTTAGGAAGCAGGGAAACTGCTCCGGTCGCAGACGCCTCGCGGTTGGATGCCGGTCATTGGCCTGGTCGGGATATAGGTTTGCCGTTTATTATACCGAGAGCGCCGCCGGGTTGCAAGCACAATTGTGGTTTGACAATATTCCTTGTACTCTGCTAGGATTATTACTAATTTAAAGTATTTATGACCGGTGCCGGAGTCCGGCATATCCTATACAAGCAGACGGAAGAGGTGCGGAAATGGCCAAAATAGTTGTGATTAACGGTACACCATCCCTGGTCTCAAGGATTAATGCAGTAATCGAATATACGGAGGCGGACCTGCAGGGACGCGGCTTTACCGTGGAGCGGATTAATATTGCCGAGCTTCCGGCTGAGGATCTGATTCACACGAAGTTTGAGAGTGAGGCTATCGTCAAAGCGAACGGGCTGGTGGCTGAAGCGGACGCAGTCATTGTAGTCAGTCCCGTATACAAAGCCTCCTTTACAGGTGTGCTTAAGACCTTCCTGGATCTGATCCCGCAAAAAGGGCTGGCCGGCAAAATCGTCCTCCCGCTCTTCATGGGCGGAAGCCTGGCGCATCTGCTCTCGATCGACTATGCGCTGAAGCCGGTGCTGTCGGTGCTGGGCGCCCGTCATATCCTGGGCGGCGTCTTCGCCGTGGACTCCCAGGCCGTGCGGAACGACCAGGGGGTAGTGGAGCTGGCCGACGAGCTGAAGCTGCGTCTGAACAGCGTGCTGGAAGAGCTGGCGGATGAGACGGCGCATAAGGCAGCCCGCAAAGCAGGAGAACAGGCGTAGGAGCAGAAGCGCGGTATCTGGAAAATTAGCATACCAAAGGGCACTAAACCACCGCGCTGCGGAAGGTTAGTGCCCTTTTTTAACAGATAGATAGCTTTACACCCCTTGAAAGCTAAGGATAGGCTCCCATAGTACAATTGTATCTCCTGCCAGACTAGCCGGAATATCTATAATGCGCTGATTGCTGCTGCCCCGGTAGGGGAGTGTCGTATCTTTGAGCTCTTCGACGAACCGCCCGTCGATCACGACCTGGCAAAGCGCCAGCAGCTCCCATTCCGGTGAGCCGGGGGAAGCTGTAAGCTCCTCATACGTGTACCCGGTGTAGATCCAGACCGGGAAATCCGGCAGCTCGGCGCGCAGCTCGTGAATGAATTCTGCAGCCGCCTCTGCTGAGAAGAACGGGTCCCCGCCCGCAAGCGTCAGGCCGTCCAGCAGCGGATTGCCGGCGATTTCGCTTATGATCTCCTGCCTGCGCTGCGGTGTGAACAGCTCACCGTAATTGAAGTTCCAGGTCTTCGGATTGAAGCACCCGGGACAACGGTGGCGGCAGCCGCTGAAGAAGAGGACGGCCCGCAGGCCCTCTCCTTCGTTAATGGACTCCGGGTAATAGCCGCATATATTCATAGATGCTTAACGCGGTCCCGTACTTCGGCTTGCTTGGCGGCGTTGAAGCGGGTCTGGTAATCGCCGGTCAAATAGCCGGTTACCCGGCGCAGCCGCCGGATATGGGTTGTATCCTCATGGGCGTTGCAGGACGGGCAGTTCGTACCGATTACCCCTTCATAGCCGCAGCCCGAGCAGCGGTCGATCGGATGGTTGATGCTGAAATAGCTGATTTCCTGCTCCAGCGCATATTTGATGATTTTGACGAAGGCGGCAGGGTTGCTGCGGGCATTTCCGTTCAGCTCGACATAAGAGATTGCTCCGGCATTGCAATACTCATGAAAAGGAGCCTCGAGGCTGATTTTCTTAGCTGCACTCAGGTCGTAGTAGACGGGAATGTGGAAGGAATTCGTATAGTACTCACGGTCTGTTACTCCCGGAATGGAGCCGAGTACTTTGCGGTCCACCTTAGTGAACTTGCCGGAGAGTCCTTCGGCAGGAGTCGCGAACAGTGTAATGTTGAGATCCAGCTCTTCGCTCTTCCGGTCGCAATATTCACGCATATGGCGGACAATGGCTACAGCTTTGGCGTGGATCTCCATATCTTCGCCGTGATGCTTGCCGTACATAGCCTTCATGCATTCTGCCATCCCGATGAAGCCGATCGACAGGCTGCCGTGCTTCAGCAGTTCGCCGACGCTTTCGTCAGGTGCGAGCTGCTCTCCGCCTTCCCAGACCCCTTCACGCATCATGAAGTCAGAGGCTTTGGCCTTTTGGGCAGCCTGGATACGGAACCGGTGAAGCAGCCCGTCCAGTGCAACATCCATGTAATAGTTCAGGTCTTCGAAGAAGCCGGCCTCGTCGGCAGCCAGGCGGCGGCCGGTTATTGTACCGTAGGCAAGTCCGAGACGTACAAGATTGAGCGTGTTGAACGAAAGGTTGCCTTTACCGGAGCAGTGATTGCGTCCGAAGCGGTCGCCGAGCACCCGTGTCCGGCAGCCCATCGTAGCAAACTCGGTGTCCGGATTCTCCGGATCATAATACTGCATATTCAGCGGAGCATCCAGGTTGGCGAAGTTCGGATATAATCTGCGTGCAGAGCACTCGGCGGCCTTCAGGAACAGCTCATAGTTAGGATCGCCCGGCTGCTGGTTAACCCCTTGCTTGCATTTGAAAATCTGGATCGGGAACACCGGTGTCTCCCCGCTGCCCAGTCCGTTCATAGTGGCTGTCAGGAGTGAGCTGATGACGAGCTGGCCCTCAGGTGAGGTGCATGTACCATAGTTGATGCTGGTAAAAGGAATCTGGCCGCCTGAACGGCTGGACATTGTATTGAGGTTATGTACCATGCTCTCGGCTGCCTGCAGTGTTTCGCTTTCGGTCTCTTTCAGAGCGAAACGGAAGGCGCGCGGATACTGCTCTTCCAGATCGGTACGGCTCATCGTAATCTCACCGAGCTGCTCGCCTGCGGTACCTTCCTCGAAATACTCGAGGCCCTTGCGGAACAGCTTGGCGAAGGATTTGGTCACATAGGGAGCCAGATCGTAATCCAGCTTGTTCGCGGATACACCGCCGTACTGGGCATTCTGCTGGGACTGGAAAATAATCGCCACCAGCGACATTGCCGTCATGATTGAGTTAGGAGGGCGTACGCTGCCGTTGCCGGTGTTGAAGCCTTCGCGGAGAAGACGCTCAAACGGAATGAAGATACAGTTGGTTGTTCCGATGGCGTATTGATCCAGATCGTGAACATATACGACATTATCGAGCGTCGCTTGAACGAGCTGTGGCGGCATAGTGAAATTCCGGGCGTACCATTTGGAATACTCACTGCCGAATTTGCTCATCTTGCCGGAGAAGCTCTCCCCGTTCAAGTTGGCGTTCTCACGCAGCAAATCCAGATCCCGGCTGTCGATAATATCCTTACCCAAATGAATTACTTCTTCCAGAAGAACCTCCTGTGCAGCTTGTCCTCCGTTATATCGTTTCTCCAGCAGCGTCATGTATAGCTCTCTCCTCTCAGTATTGTAAACTTGAAGGCAATGCTTCAAGACATCAGTAAAAAGGCATCTCCGGCCAGGAAGGCGGGAAATGCCCGGATGCGCAGTGCAGCTGCCCGCATAAAGGGCAGCTGCCGGTAGTCTAAGTGGAATATACAAACGGGTATCAGAATTATGCCCAGTGGTGTGTAGAACCCGTTCCAGTACATTCCGCAGAAGGCCGATACCTGAGAGCAATATATAATTGTCCTCAGGTATCGGCAGCCTTTGGCCCGAATAACGGAAAGGCTAGCTCTGCTCTTGCAGGCCGCATACGGACACCTCACCTGTTCCTCGCAGGAGTCTGTCGGTGTCACAGAAACAGGCAGGTCTCCTGGCTTGCCGTGTACCCTCCGGCGCCTTCCCGGGAGGCTGCTGGCCTCTTAGTGGCGTCTTGCCGGAGGCTGCTGCCCTTAAGGCCGCTTAGGCCTTGGAGCGTCCGGTTACAGTGGCGGGACCGCAGCGGATTTGCACCGCGTTTCCCTATTAAGCTTCAACTCTACTAGATGAGTGAAACACCTGTTTCTACTATATTTTGTTGTTGTTAAATAAAAGTAACTCAATATATTGTGTTTGTAAACATTTTTTTGGAAATCCAGGCGTGGAGCGGCTTCCCGGGTTTTACTCACAGCTGATCCACAGTTAGTCCACAGGTAATCCACAGTCTGACTGCAAATTTTGTCTTCAATGAGTCATAAATTGTCCCAAAAGCTGCCACAAAGACTCCATAAATATAGTACGCATGTCCCTCGTGAAACTATTTTAGGGATATAGTAATAGCTTCAGGAGAAAATGAGAATTTCAGGGATAATCCCACAGAAACAGGGCTGGAAAAAGAAGCGGCAGGCTGTTTGTAGGCGGGCATGAGAAGGGTTACAATGGAGAGGAAAGGGCAGGCTGTGCACAATATTCCGGGGAGGGATTACAAAATGGCAATTGGCGAAGTAACCGTTATACCGGTCGGCACCGGCAGCACCAGTCTCAGCGGCTATGTGGCTGAAATGCAGCGTGTGCTGCAGACGGTGGAGGGAATCACCTATGAGCTTACCTCCATGGGGACGATTATTGAGGGGCCGGTTGCGCGGATTCTGGCGGCTGTGGAAGCGCTGCATGAGTCGCCGTTTACAGCAGGGGCACTGAGAGTTTCGACTTCACTCAAAATTGATGACCGGCGGGACAAGCCCTCGACAAGCCGCAGCAAGCTGGAGTCCGTTGAACGTAAGCTGCTGGGGGAATAATGCTGCTGCCTGTATTGCAGTAGGGAATGACAAGGTATGATTAAATAACCGCTAAGGAGCTGATTGTTACATGGCAGGAGAATCACCGCAAGTAGGTATTCAGATGTACACGCTGCGTGACCAGAGTGAGCAGGATTTCCTGGGCACACTGGCTAAGGTTGCCGAAATGGGATACGGGGCAGTGGAATTTGCCGGATACTTCGGCGTGCCTGCCGGGGAGCTTCGCCGTACGCTGGACAAGCTGGGGCTTAAGGCGCCCTCGGCGCATGTGGGCCTGGATTTCAGCAGCCTGGACAACATGGAGAAAGCATTATCCCAAGAGATTGAATATGCGGCAGAGCTTGGACTTCAATATATAATTACCCCGGCGGCACCCTTGCCGGAGAATCCGTCTGCCGAGGATGTAGCAGCGGTAGTTCCGTTTCTGGAGAAGGCGTCTGCGATGGTACGGGCGGCTGGCATGAAATACGGCTACCATAACCATGCCTATGAATTCCAGCAAGTGGACGGCAAGGCGATCATCGATATCTGGCTGGAGCAGATTCCGGGAGAGCATATGCTTGCAGAATTTGATCTGGGCTGGGTATACCGGGGCGGGGCCCGGCCGGTTGACTATGTCACCCGCTATGCGGGCCGTGTGCCGCTGGTTCACATTAAGGATTTCGGGGCAGATCATGAAGAAACGGACCTTGGACAAGGGGCGGTAGATTTCCAAAGCGTTTTTGATGCAGCGGAGGAAAGCGGAATTCTGTACTATATTGTCGAACAGGAGGTCTATGCGGTATCTTCGCTGGAAAGTGCCAAGCAGGCACTGGACTACTTCCGCAGACTGGGACTTGCATAGGGCTTAAGCAACATAAGAGGTTATAGACGGAAAGGGGTTGCGTTTTCTGCCGGAAGAGTTATAATATTTTTTGTTTGGCAGAGTAAGCATCCCTTTAAGCTGGTGTAGCTCAGGGGTAGAGCAACGCACTCGTAATGCGTAGGCCGGGGGTTCAATTCCCTTCACCAGCATGTTTGCAAATTCGATAGTGGCGCGGTTTCCGGGGTTTCGGGGCCGCGTCGTTTTTTATTAAACCGGCCGTCTTCTAACATTCTTCTAACCTTTAGTTAAGTAAAGTGGGGGTTTCGGTCGTTATTGCGACTTCTTTACGCGTTCCAAGGATGGAATCGCCAATGCCCCGGAGCACTGCTTAAGAGCCGGCGGTTATTGCGGTTCCTGCTGCCGTGCAGTTGCCGGTCAGTGTGGCCCAGGCACTCATTGATGATTATGTATCTCCGGCGTGGTTTACTGCTCGGCAGGCAGGTGACTCAGTAGGTATGCAGCATCTGCATAATCTTGCTAATAACCTGCGGCTGGCTGCGTGCATCCCTTTGCAGCCGGGATCAACTGCACCGTTCACACAGTTGCCGAAGAGCAATGTCCAGGAGTTGGTTTTCCGGTGGTTGTCTCCCGGCTGGCAAGCGGCAAAGGTAAAGGGCGATAAGTCGGCTATGGCTTACTACAACAACATGGCTAATCACCTGCGGGCAGCCGCGGGCATGCCGAACGAATAAAAGAGAATAATTATTAAAAGGTATAAGTTTCCGCTCATATGAACAAATATAAAGGACAGACGTTATACTAAAGTCTGTCCTGAAAAAACACTTGAACTATGAATGTATTTTTGATACATTATAAAAGTTGCTTATAACCCATTGCAAAATATTTGGGCAGACGATATAATAAAAATACAATGAGCTTGACTATCACCGAAGGCTTACGTTCCACGTGGGCTACTTAGTAGGTGAAGTGGGGCTCATTTATTTTTTGAATTGTATTGAGTGTTAACTTTAGTATACTTGGGTTCAAACTTCCAATGTCTATAAGGATGTGACCACCGATCGCTTAGATCAGAACAACCTGTTGTCGCACCGATATTAAAATTAGGATATATTTCGCGTATTCTTTTATTAATTAGTTTGTACAATTTTTCTTTTGCTCGTGTTCTTTTTCCTCGTAATCTTTGCCCCGGAGGCTTATCTTGATCTTTTCCATTTAACTTAAATTCCATAGACCCGAGAACAACATCGAGGCATTGCAATATTATGTGTTCATGTGAGGTAGCTTCGCCTATATCATCCATACTTTTGAAATGTAATTTTGATTCGACGAATATTTCCTGATACTGAAGGGAATATATAAATTTTTTAAACTCCTCATTTTTTTCTTTTTTGTCAGGAAGTTGATCCAATAAAATATATAAAGAGATAGGTTCATTTGTAGGGTTAGAATATTGAAATCCGAAAATATGTTTGAAGAATTGGTAGTACAGTAAGAAATACTCATTGCCCTTCTGTGCTTCGTTTAATCCAACTGCTTGGTACATATTATGGGTAAACATAATTCTGATTTTTACTTTGTCCTCTTTTACAAAGTCGAAAAACAAATTAATGATGTCCATATACTTTTCTAAATAGTTTTCTGTTACTTTTTGCCACTTTATTTCACCAGTAAGATTTAATTCCTCTCTTTTTTTGTTTAGTTCCTTGTTAATATAATCAAAATCAGTAGATCTGATTAAAGTCCCCCCATAAAAATTCCCAAAGTACCTCCCCTTTTTTTCAGATTCATCTGTATATATAATATATTGCAATGCATAGACCTCCATTTCCAATTCAGGGAATTATTTATTATACCATATTTCCAATTCAGGTATCATTATATAGTCCGGGTTGCAGATCATAAGGTCTTATTAAAAAAAGTCTAGGAGTTTGGGTGTCATAAGGTTTGCTAATCAATGTTATATAGCGGAAAATACATCTACAGAATGATCATTAAGAAGCCATTAGCTGATGGCTTTTTTAATTTGAATTTATCATTAATATCAAATCCATTTAGGTTTTTAAATTTTGTGAATATAAGTATAAATAAGTAATTCGAAAGTAGGGATACAGAAGGATGAATATGATGTTTAGAATAGGAGAAATTTCAAAGTTGTTTGGTATTCCTCAACAAACCTTGCGGTATTACGATAAAATCGGACTGTTTTCTCCAGCCCACGTTAATCAGGAAACAGGATATCGTTATTACACACTCAGTCAACTACAGCAATTGCATCATATTAAGGTTTTAAAAAGCATTAATCTATCCATCGCTGAAATAAAGAACTCGAGTATAGATGATTGGGATCTAAATAAACTGGACATATTGTATTCAGCACAGATTAAACACATTGAACAAAGCATTGAGGAATTAACAAAATTAAAACAGGGGATTCAGTTAAGACAAGATATTTTCAAGGCCTTGAAATCGCATCCTACAAATGAAATTGTAACTTCTGAATTTCAAGAAAGAACTATTTATAGTAAAGCTGTGAATGTTTCTTCAACAAGAGACCAGGAAACAGAGTACTATAAATCGTTCATCTCATTACCCAATTCTTTGGATTATATTAATGTAAGTCCAGGATTTATTGTGGAAAAATCCAAATTTCTACAAAACCAATTTTTAGCATCTTATTTATTTCTTGAAGATCCTTCCGTTGTACCTGAAGGTTTTGAAGAAATTCGTTTACCAAAGGGAACATACTGTTCCCTTTACATTGAGGACAGCTACTCAAAATCAAAAATGTATTACATGAAGTTTAAGAATTTCGTAAAGAAAAATAATAAAACATTACTTAGCGATGTATATGAATTTTGTTACACGGTCCTACCTAATAATAACGATATCAGCTCATGGGGGATAGTCGCTCAAATTAATCCTTGACTCTACAATGTTGGTAGGGTTTAACCTTTGATTAAGTCACAGATAAAGGAGTATAAAAATATGAAAGTGCTAATTGTTGTAGCTCACCCGAGGGAAGATTCCTTAACTATGAATGTAACAAAGCGCTTAATTAGTGGTATTGAAGCAGCTGGTAACCAATACGAATTAGTAGACCTTTACAAAGAAGGATTTAACCCTGTTCTTTTAACCTCGGACGAACCCGATTGGAATAACCCTGATAAGGTGTACTCTGAAGAGGTCCAGCGGCAGATGAAAAGAATTCAATCTAGTGAGGCTCTTGTTTTTGTATTTCCAGTTTGGTGGTATAGTGTACCCGCAATCATGAAGGGTTACCTTGACCGGGTATGGAATTTTGGTTTTGCGTATGGAAATTCAAATAAGCTTCCAGTAAAGTGTATTAGATGGATTGCTTTGACTGGGTTTACACAAGTAAAATTGGAAAAACGTAATTATCATCAAATGATGGAGCACTACTTTAACATCGGTTTATCCGGCTTTGTTGGTGTGAGAGATTCTAAAGTGCATTTTATGACAAACACTTTAGGGGAATTTGATGATCATGTTGAGCAGAATAAAGAAATTCTCTTTAACAATCATCTTGACGAGGCGTATAAAATTGGAACTCAATTATAATTATTTATACTTAAGGTGATTTGGAGAGTGAATTGAAAGTGATGTACTTGCAATTGAACAAAATTGCTTTTTCATTAGGGGCAATAAATATACACTGGTATGGTTTAATTCTTGGTATGGCAGCGTTAATTGGTTTATTATTTGTAATCTATGAAGGGAAGAAAAGATTTAATATTCCTCAGGAAGTATTCATGGATATGCTCTTGTTAGGATTACCTTCTGCTATCATCGGCGCTCGTATATATTACATTGTATTTAAATGGGATGACTACAGAGATAACATCTGGGGAGTCTTCAAAATTTGGAATGGTGGTATTGCAATTTATGGTGCATTAATTGGCGCGGTTGTATTCGCTGTAATATTTTTTCGGAAGAAAGGGTATAGTTTTTGGCGTATGGCGGATATTTGTGCTCCGGGGTTAATTGTAGGCCAATTGATTGGTCGATGGGGCAACTATGTTAATCAGGAGGCGTATGGCGGACCGGTTGAAGAAACCTTCCTCATCGAAAAATTGCATCTCCCTGACTTCATTGTCAATCAGATGGAAATTGAAGGAGTATTTCATCATCCTACATTTTTATACGAATCGTTTTGGAATTTGGTTGGCCTCATTCTATTGCTGATTTTGCGAAGGCAGAAATTTTTGCGCTCTGGTGAACTATTTATGTCTTATTTCATCTGGTATTCCGCAGGGCGTTTTTTCATAGAGGCATTGCGAACAGATAGCTTGGGCTTTCAGTCTCCGAGCTGGATCCCTTACATTGTTAATGGATTGTGGTCACCTATGATGTCCTTAGGTTTTGAACAAGGTTATCTTGATCCCGTGTATGGAAACGTAAGAATTTCACAATTACTGGCTCTCTTTATAATTATTATAGCAATAACGCTTATTGTCGTAAGAAGAGTTACTGGTAAAACAACTTCACTCTACAGTGACCCGATTGTACCTATTAAGGCTGCATCCCATATTTAATGACATTCGCAATTTGTAAGGGCTGTAGAAGGCTTTAAAGTAGCACATGATTAGTTAATTTGTTAATGAACAAGACGAATTATCTATTGCTATTGTTTTATTCAAAACTAAAGACATACAAGTGGACCTCGTATAGTTATTTGGCGGGGTTCTTCTGCGTCTATTCTTCGACTTGTTTACTCCAGTACCCATCGAAAATTCGATCGTATGCTTTAACCACTGGTTCCAGATCTTCTAATGTAAGATTACGGCGGACAAGCATGGAATGAGCAGCGAAATTTGCTACGTAGTTGTTTGCTGCACTGACCAAATCCTTGGGATCAGTTGAAGCTGCGGATTGCAATATAGCTCGATAATGGTATTCTTCCCAATCCATAACCATTACTACTCCTCTTTGGTCATTTCCTCCTGAGCCAGCTTTAACCTTGGAGGAGATAATAATGAGAGTAAGGTTTAAGTGCCCATTTAACGGAATACCCATCATTGGTGATTGGGAAGACTTTGAAATGTTTTTCGACTTAGAAGATGAAGAAGCAGCCAACAAAGATTACACGGAAGAACAAATTGCAGAAGCGGAAGAATGGTGTTGCAAACGCAGAGGACTTATATTTGACACCGAGCGTCGTGCAAATTACTTTCTTGAAATAAACGGAATTCAGGAATGTTGGGAGAGATGGTAAGCTGTCCGTCTGAAGATGGATCCAGTAGAAAAATAAAATATGGTGGGCAACAGCCCTTTAAAGGAGGCACTCAAATGCTAAATGTGATAACTTGGATTATTATAATTGCCGCGCTGGCAGTCTCGGTAGTTGCGCTAATTAAAGCTCGGGGACGGCGTTAACGCTGCCCCCAATTCTCCCTCAGATTTAGCTTCTGTTCATTTATTTATTGGTAAATGAGCGAATACTTTCTTCTAACAAGACTTCTAACGGCATCCAAATATCTAAAAACCTCCTTAAGTATCTATACGTATTTTCGGTATATAAATTATGCTTATAAACCACTATAAAGCCTAGTAAATACTAGCTTGGTCGCACTCGTAATGCGTAGGCCGGGGGTTCAATTCCCTTCACCAGCATCCCGAATAACTTAATTAAGGCGCAGCTTCCGGAATTTCCGGGGCTGCGCCTTTTTGAATTGCACTGCCCGGAGTCGGAGCTGCTGCTGACATTGTTCGTGGTTGCTTCAGGTAATCACGGTGTCAGAGTAACCGGCTACGATGTTCTGTGCGCCGGTGCTGGTATCCATCCAGATGCCGATATATCCGCCGGGGGGAACCGATGAAATATCGATATAATCCCCTATTACGGTGACCGGGGTTACGCTGCCGGCGTTAGGATCGAAGGAGGTATTGGTGATTCTGGTATTGGTGAAGCTCTGACCCCCGTTAATGGAGCGGGCGACATAAACGTCCAGCAGGAAGCCGTTTACCTGGTTGCTGTAATAGATAATGTTCACTACGCCAAGCAGGGGGTCAACATCAATGGCAGGGAAGAAATTCTGTGAACCGGCCGGTGCGCCGGTAATGCTGACCGGGCTGGACCAACTCGTTCCCGTGTTATCCGAGAAGGACATGAGGATGTCGGAGTAT
This sequence comes from Paenibacillus sp. MMS20-IR301, assembly GCF_032302195.1. NCBI lineage: Bacteria > Bacillati > Bacillota > Bacilli > Caryophanales > Paenibacillaceae > Paenibacillus > Paenibacillus sp. MMS20-IR301. The sequence goes on along the minus strand of NZ_CP135275.1, from coordinate 5,286,686 downwards.
CCCTGCCTGAAATCCTGCCAGACGGCATAAGCCCGGCCGCTAAACGGGCCGGAGGAGCGGTCGGTTGACACATTTGCAAAGGTCAGCACGCGGAAGGCGTAGCCGGGTACGGGAAGAACTGTCGGGACCGGAGTGACCTCGGACACGAGCCGCTGGGGGGCGAAGGTGGTTCCTCCGTCCAGTGAGATTCTGACAAAAAAGCGTGAGGGGGTATTTACCGTGACCCAGGCACCGTAGACGGTACCTACCAAGTCAAAGGCGACATCAGGGCGCTCTACCTGGTCCGAGATGCTGGACAGCACGATAGGCTGATCCCAAGTGGTTCCGCCATCCCGGGACCGGCTGAAGAAGGCGGTGGAGTTCCCGCCGTTCGCCACATTAAACTGATGATTATAGGTTACATACGTGTTACCCAGGTAGGGGCTGGATTGTCCGACATCAATTGTTACGTTCGTCTCATCATTATTGATGTATACGCCATAGCCGCTGTTGACAATGACCGGCGGGCTGAAGGTAGCGCCGTTATCGGTAGACTTATAGATAACGGTAGTTCCGTCCGACGCTCCGGGAAAGACATGGGCGGTCACTACAAAGGTGCTGGGGAAGCCATAAGCAACTACCGGCGCTTCGGCTCCGGTGAAGCCCGGAGGCAGAGGCAGCATGGAGTTGCTCCAGTTGGCACCTCCGTCCAGTGAACGGTACAGTCCGGTCATTGGTACACCAGTAGTGAAATCTACAGCGACTGCAACCATAATTCCGGGAATAAGCAGGTTTACAGCGATCGATGGTTCGAATTTCGGAAGCAAGCCGGTGGTGACCTGGAAGTTGAAATTAGTCATGTCCTAATGCTCCTTCTTTTTAATAACAGGTTATGTTTATAGGCCGCAGTTGGTTGTGTCATTGACCAGTAGAGGAATATTCCATGATTGTACCGGGAAGCGAGCCCGATACTATAACCCTGCAATTGAATAGAATGATAGAAAACAGAAAGGAGTGAGGAACATGCCGTATACTACAGGTCTGATTACCAATACACGGGCTACAGGAACAGCAGCCAGCAACATTGCAGTCAGCGTGCGCAATCTGGGCACACTGGCGGCTACAATTATTGTGGAGATTTTTGCTGTGCCGATCACTACCCTGACGCTTGTCCCGGTGTATGTCAGCGGGTACACTGTTGCCGGTGGTGCAGCGGATATCCGGGAGTTTTTTATCGCAGGCAATGTGTCTTATGAGGTTCAGATCAGCAATACTGACGGGATGTCCAAGGTTGCATTCTCTTCGTTTGGCTTGGACGAATTCGGTAATCTGGTCACGGAACAGCGGGTGCTGCAGTCGGAATTTACACCGATTGATGTATTCTCCTGGCCGATTTAGGGCAGCTGTATCTGACAGGAATGAGGCGGAGACCGCTCTTTGCAGCGGCCTTCCGCTTTTTTTTGTCCGTTCAGCCGGAGGCAGGGCGGTTACACAGGCAATAAGCAGGAAGTGAAATACACTATTGGTATGCCTGCACAGAAAGGAGGGGGAAGCTGATGGATACAGGGGTAGTGATGCCTGTCTACACGCAAAGGCCGGATTTTCTGCATCAGGCCCTTGAATCAGTTCTTCAGCAATCACTTAAGGAATTTCATCTGATCATTGTTATTGATGGCGATCCGGACATGCTTCCGCTGGTCAGATTGTATACTGCCGGTGATCCCCGGGTATCCGTTATCTCTCATTCCAGCAATAAAGGTGTGGCGCATGCCTTGAACACCGGGTTTAATCTTCTCTTTACGGATGAGCGGATAAAATACTTAACGTGGGTGTCGAGTGACAATGTGTATAATCCCCGGTTTCTGGAGCTTCTGAGGGCAGCGTTAGCTAAAGGGCGGGAGGAGCTGGGGCTCGTGTACAGTTCTTTTCAGAGTATAGACAATAACGGGAAGCAGCTGAATGATGAACATCAGTTAGCGGCGCTCCGCCAATATCAGTCACAGCCCAAGGAGAAGCTGCTGGACTCCTCCATTATTGGGGTCTCCTTCATGTATAAAGCCGGGATTGCCCGGCTCGTCGGGGATTACGGCATGCAGCCGGTAGAGGACTATGATTATTGGCTGCGGATGACCGAGTATTGCGATATCCGGTATATTCCCGTGGAATTGATGAATTACCGGGTGAATTCATCTTTTAGTGTATCGGCACAGCTGCTTACCACCGAGCATCACCGCAGATGGCGGTATATGTATCATCTGACCCGGCTTCAGGCACGCAACCGCAGAAATATCCATCCCGTCCTTACTGTTCTGTATCCTGTGGAAGCGGCGGGGGATTATGTGTTGGCGGAGAGTTTTTATGAGCAGACATTCAGCAATTACATTTTCAGAGTGCTTGACCTGTCGCTTAGTTCCCGGCCTTCCATCGAACTCGCCGCTATTGCTCATCCGACTACGGATTTCAGCTGGATGCCTGGTGCTGCCGTGCAGCATGCGCTTTACAGAAGTCTCGAGCATATCGGTACGCCCTTTACCATGATCCTCGGACCGGAGCAGTTTAAGGGTTATCTGGATGTTCAATATATGCTGGACAATTTAATCCTGACCGGGGATGCGGCTATTTCCAACTATTATACAGATGACCACACGCAGATCGGTTACCGCCATAAAAGTACGCCCTCTGTCAAAGACAACCTGTACAATGAGCTTTTCCGGACGGACGCGCTGAAGGAGCTGTTGGGCAGCTCTATCTAATCATTATAGAATTTGTAAGAGTGCGGGGTTGTTGAAAAAATACTGTGCAGAATGAGTGATGTTATGAAAATATTATTTTCGTTTTATAACCCGAGCGGCGGAATGGAGACTTTAAACCGGATCCGCTGCAAGGCACTGGCCGCAAAAGGGATTGAATGCCATCTGCTCTACACCCATAACGGGGAGGGGAGGCATAATATCCGCAATGTGCCTACGCATATTATCAGCAGTGATCACGACATCCGGAATTTGCTGGAGCGGGAGCAGTTTGATCTGATCGTTGTTTGTACGGACATCTATCTTGCTGAGCGGATCCGGAAATTCGGGTACCGGGGGCTCCTTGTCTTCGAGATCCAGGGACTGGGCGTAATTGAAGAGGCCAGGCAGATTATCGAGGACTTCAAGGAACGGATCTGCAGATATGCGGATGCGCTGCTGTACCCGGAGACGCCCCATTTGCAAAAGCTGCTCCAGGAAAAGATAACCTGTATTCCCCACTTTTGTTTCGATGATCCGGTGGATGCACGGGACTTCGGCTATACTGCGTACCCGGTGAAGGATTATCCGGTTATCGGCTGGGTAGGGCGTCTGCAGGTCAATAAAAACTGGCGGGAGTTTCTGCAAATCGGCCTGCAGCTGATGAAGCATAATTCGGAGCTGTACTTATGGGTTTTTCAGGATGATACACTGTATGATCCGGCAGAAAAAGTTGATTTCGAACGGTTTGTGGCCGAGAATAATATGAGCCCGCGCCTGATTATGTATTCAAATATTCCGCATGAGCAGATGGCGGATTATTTCAGCATTATTGGTGATTCGGGAGGGCTGCTGTGTTCAACCTCCATCCTTGAAGGCTTTGGTTATGCTGTAGCTGAAGCGATGTTATGCCGCTGCCCTGTGCTGACTACAGATTCCGATGGTATACGCCGGCTTGTGATCGACGGCCGCACCGGGAGGATCTATCAGCGGGGACAGGTGGAGCAGGCTGTGGGAACGGCGCTGGCGTTAATGCGTAAGGATGGCAGAAGAGAATACATGCGGAGGAATGGGCAGGAGCATGTCGAAATGAATCTGTCACCGGATCTGTACGCAAATCGGCTGCTCGGCATGTACAGCAGCTTGTGTAAGGGGTATCCCATGAAATAACTCTGGAAATTTTACAAATTGGTATAGGATGTATAATATAAAATACAGCTAAGAAGTTATACACAGCGCGACTTCCCGGCACGGGAACTGCGCTTTTTGTTTGTACATAACAGGAGGTAAGGCGCGTATGAAATGTCTGACGATCCGCCAGCCGTGGGCAACCTTAATCGCGCTCGGAGAAAAGCAAATCGAAACCCGTTCCTGGCGTACCGCCTACAGAGGGGAGCTGGCTATCCACGCAGGAATACAGGTGGATAAGGAGATATGCAGGAGTGAGCCGTATCTGTCCGTCCTTGCCCGGCACGGCTATACGGCGGACAACCTGCCGGCAGGAAAGATCCTTGCCACCGGCCGTCTGGCGGATTGCTGCGAGGTTACATCCGATTTGGCCATGCAGGGCTGGCCCGGCGGGAACGAGTATGTATTTGGTGATTATGCGGAAGGGCGGTTTGCCTGGAAGCTTGAAGAGATAAGTCTGCTGGCTGAGCCGGTTTCCGCCAAGGGGCGGCTGGGGTTCTGGGAGTTTCCCGGAATTTAAGCAAATTTTTATCCGGCTATCAGCTTCTTTTCAGGTAGAGGATGTATATTGAGGTTACCAGACATCCCCCGGTGTAATATGGTACTTAAGGTCTTGCCGTTTACGGCGGGACCTATTTTTTTGCTAGCGGGACAAGAGGGCCTGCGGCTGTATCCAGACCCAGGTATCTGCGCATTTGCATAGTGGCCTCAACAGAAATCACGTCATCCAGCAGCAGTATCCGTTCATGGTAGCCTCTGCAGATAAATCTGACCTCGGCGCCGGCCGCCAGCCAGTTCTGTTCATAGATTCTAAGCCCGCGAGTCCGCATCTCGGCCCGTATAGCCCGCAGATCGGCACTGGCGGCATTGAGCGCTGAATGAAGGGCTTCCAGGTAAGGTGCGGGGGTGCGCAGCTCTAAGGATATTATAGAAGAATCATGTTCAAAGGCGGTTACAATGAACGGAATCAGTATATATAATTTCACCAGCAGATAGTCCCGGGCCTCTGCTCTCTGCATGAATAAATCACCTCCAAAGGGAACGTATATTCGTATATTAACCCGGAGTCCTTAAAATAATCAATGGTATTTATAAAATACATAGCGATAATGTGACATAATTCACAATAAAATCAGACGATATGATTTATATTAAAATCAAATAATAAATATTTTAAATAAATTTGAATTGAAGGAGAATGGCGATGAGTCATGAAGGAAATCTCCGCCGTGGTTTAGTATTCGGTCTGCTGTTTAGCATTCCACTCTGGGTCTCAATGATCGGCTGGATTCAATTGCTCTAAGCTGCTGCGATCTGCGTGCAGCTTTATCTATAAATGCTCTGGAAATGTCGATTAAAGGCTGCTGCGGGGAAGGGCCTTGGCGACAGTTTTTGCAGAGGCAGATTAACTTCGGGACAACGCGACTCCGGGGGGCCATTGAAGGGAACGGTTACTGTCCTAAGGGGGAGAGAAGCCGTTTCTTTTTTATTAATTGAAACAGGACTATTTTACTATGATGATATAACCCATTATGAGAACGTATGATCTTAATAATTAAATTGAATCTCGCTAAAACATTCGAAAAAGCGACTTTCTTTGCAAAGGGTTTGTAGAATGATAATGAAAAAAACCTTGAAAAATAAGGGTTTTTCGTGGAGTTTAAATTAATCTGAGGATGGATAATTAATTGGAAATATATTGACATGATCTGGCCGAGCGCATACACTGAAATTGGTTCTGAAGTAGTGGAAGAATAGAATTTGTCTTGTTTGTACATAAGCTCAAATTAATTTCATATGATCATGTATAAACGCAAACCGATTCGAAAGAGCGGGACGCAAAGTCAGGAATCTAATGCCGCTTTAGCACAGGCTATGGTCGTCCGGCCACCGTGAAGTTAACCCTTCGTGGCGGTCTTTTTGTTGTTATAGCATGGCGACAGTTTCATAGAATAGCTGAATAGGAGGTGTAGATTATTGAGAAAAAGAGTGAGTAAGACGGCCGTCTTTCTGTTGACGGGCGTTTTGACAGTGAGCAGCGCCTTCAGCTGGGGCTGGGATGCAGAAGCGGCTTCAAACAAGCCATTTGTCCCTATACCCGCGTTAGAGGCTGCAGGCGGAGTGAACGCTTTGATCTTTAGGGATTTCAAGCAAACACTGGATCTGAATGAGCGGAATATTGCAGTTGGCAGCGATATATCGCGGAGTGAAGATTATACAGCTGCGCAATCCTCGAATGAGCAGGCTGCTAATGACTTTGTCACACTGACAATACGTCCAACAACGAAACCGACGGCAACTCCAAAGTGCACACCGACGCCGAAGCCGACGGCAACACCAACAGCGACACCGAAGCCGACAGCTACACCAACGGCGACACCGAAGCCGACAACTACACCAACGGCAACGCCGAAGCCAACAGCAACCCCAACGGCGACACCAAAGCCGACAGCTACACCAACGGCGACACCGAAGCCGACAGCGACACCGAAGCCGACAGCAACACCAACGGCGACACCGAAGCCGACAGCGACACCAACGGCAACGCCGAAGCCAACGGCGACACCGAAGTGTACACCAAAACCGACACCGACAGTCAAACCTACATCAACGCCGAAGCCGACAGCAACACCAACGGCGACACCGAAGCCGAACACCAACGGCAACACCAACGGCGACACCAAGCCAACAGCGACACCGAAGCCGACAGCGACACCAACGGCGACACCGAAGCCGACAGCGACACCAACGGAAGACACCCAACGAAGCACCGACGCCGACACCGACGACCAACGGCAACGGCCGACACCGAAGCCGCCAACGCCGACGATAGCACCAACGAACACCAACACACCGCCGACAGCACACCAACGGCACGCCGAAGCCAACGGCGACACCGAAGTGTACACCAAAACCGACACCGACAGTCAAACCTACATCAACGCCGAAGCCGACAGCGACACCAACGGCGACACCGAAGCCAACGGCAACCCCAACGGCAACGTCAAAGCCGACAGCTACACCAACGGCGACACCGAAGCCAACGGCGACACCGAAGTGTACACCAAAACCGACACCGACAGTCAAACCTACATCAACGCCGAAGCCTACACCAACGCCGACGATAGCACCAACGCCAACACCGACAGCTGCACCGACGCCAACGCCGACGATAGCACCAACGCCAACACCGACAGCACCGACGCCAACGCCAACAATTGCACCAACGCCAACACCGACGATAGCACCAACGCCAACACCGACGATAGCACCAACGCCAACACCAACAGCCGCACCGACGCCAACGCCAACGATAGCACCAACGCCAACGCCGACGATAGCACCAACGCCAACACCAACAGCAGCACCGACGCCAACGCCAACAATTGCACCAACGCCAACACCAACAGCCGCACCGACGCCAACGCCAACGATAGCACCAACGCCAACGCCGACGATAGCACCAACGCCAACACCGACGATAGCACCAACGCCAACACCAACAGCCGCACCGACGCCAACGCCGACGATAGCACCAACGCCAACACCAACAGCCGTACCGACGCCAACGCCGACGATAGCACCAACGCCAACACCAACAGCCGCACCGACGCCAACTCCGACGATAGCACCAACGCCAACCCGACAGCCGCAGCCAACGTACGACACCAACGCCGACGATAGCACCAACAGCACCAACACCCAACACCGACAATCGCACCAACGCCAACGGTAGCACCGACGCCAACCCCAGAACCGACACCAACGGTAGCACCAACGCCAACCCCAGAGCCGACACCAACGGTAGCACCAACGCCAACCCCAGAGCCGACACCAACGGTAACACCAACCCCAACCCCAGAACCGACACCAACACCCAACGCCAACCCCAGACCGACACCACACACCAACGCCAACCCCAGAACACCGAACACCCCAGAACCGACACCAACACCAACACCGACACCGACACCAACACCGACACCGACACCGACACCGACACCGACACCGACACCGACACCGACACCGACACCGACACCGACACCGACACCGACACCGACACCGACACCGACACCGACACCAACACCGACACCAACGCCGACACCGACACCGACACCGACACCAACGCCGACGCCGACACCGACACCAACGCCGACACCAACACCAACACCAACACCAACACCGACACCAACACCGACACCAGCGCCAACAGCGCCGCCAACACCGACGCCGACACCAGCGCCAACAGCACCGCCAACACCGACGCCGACACCAGCGCCAACAGCACCGCCAACACCAACGCCGACGCCAGCGCCAACAGCCCCGCCAACTGCAGTAACAACACCGGCTCCAATAACACCGCCATTTATTTTTGCCACACCAACACCGACGCCGGTAATCCCGGTTGTAATAATCGTCGATGATCCTCTGCCTTTGGGTCCAGTAGCAACTGCGGTGCCATCAGCCACACCTAAACCGGCCGTGGCAACACCAGCACCAACCGCAACGCCGATGGTGACCATCATTGATGAAGAGATGCCCCTAGGCAGTGTCCCGGCCGTAGCAACTTTACCGAAGACCGGTGAATCAAGTCCATTCCCTTATTATTTGGCAGGAGTAATGCTTGCGGGATTAGGGATATTCCTCGGTAGAAAATCAAGATCAGGGAAACGTAAATAAACTAAAGAGTTAGGCTCTTCCCGAAAAAGCTGGCGGTATCACCGCTGAACGGGACAGGGGCTGCTTGGGGAGAAGACGTCCTCCCGCAGGCAGCTCTTTTTTATGTGGATAGATGCTGCATAAGCTTACTCGGAACGGTGTGGTATAATTTTTGCAATATTTCCTGCGGAAGCTGAATACGTTAGAAGAACTGCAATCAATACAAGAAGGGCTGGAATCCTATCTTGATTTACTTAAATTTGCGATATTTAAAAATAGTTCTTTTAGCGCAGTTTCAAAAAAGCATGATCGTTTATTGCGGAGTATGAAAAGAAGAAGGGAGATTAGGGAGAAAACTGCTGCATTTGGCGTTAAATCCTTGTATAGTGCTGCATTGGGAGATTTTAAGGGGGAAATAATTCAAAAATTCACAAAGGAATTAATTGACAACAGGCAGAGGGAGCAGATAAACTGAAAATAGTTCCAGAGTAACGAATGTCATAGACTTTTCACTGTAGATATGATTTAGTGCATAATTTCACAACATAATAACTTACTCACGTATAAAAGCAAACCGTACGAAAGTGCGGGACGCAAAGTCAAGGAATCTAAAGCGCCTGACAGCGCCATGATCGTCCGGCTGCCGTAAAGAGCATACTCTCTTTCCGGCGGCCTTTTTTTGTTATATGAAACAAGGCATTTATTATATTAACTGTGAGGTGAGCCTGTATGATCCGGTTCAGTAAGTTTAAGCGTCTTATCGTGTTAGGTCTTATATCTGTTTTGGTTGTAGGTGGCAGCGGAATAACTCTACTTGGCAATATTTCAGTAAAAGCCGAAGGAGCTTCTTTGCCTGGTAATGCTTCTAAGTATAACGTGTTCATATTGGGCAGCTATGAAGGCATGCACAGTGATGTGGAAGGCAGATTAGCCGCGGGCGGAAATGTAAATTTAAAAGAAGGCTATTCAGTTGGGCACAGTCTGACTAGTCAAGAAACGAAGGAAGCTTACTCACTTATCGCTGGTGGCGATTTGAATTATTCGCAGGGGGAGACCGTTGGTGATGTAGTGTACGGAGAGCATTACACCGGAAACGGCGGTCCTCGCGGAGGTACAGGAACATTGCAGCTCAAAAAGAATGTCATAGATTTCGCGGCCGAGTTCAGCTTATTACGTAATAAATCGGAACAGCTAGCCGCCGTCTCCGCTAACGGGACTACAACGGATAATGGCAGCCTTACTCTTACAGGTAAAAATTCCGGTGTGAATGTATTTACAGTAGACGGCAGCAAGCTATCCAGTGCTCATGGTCTGAGTATTGATATTCCTGAAGGCTCGACAGCCATAATTAATATTTCCGGATCTACAGTTTCTATGAAGAACATGGGCGTCTGGATAAATGGTAAAAGCAGCACAGCCCAGGCTACAAAAGTGTTATATAACTTCAGTCAGGCAACCAGCGTGCAGATTGAAGGCATAGGTGTATTGGGAACTGTATTTGCACCGCTAGCTTCCATTAACTTCAACAATGCTCAAATTAACGGCAATGTAATTGGAGCTTCATTCTCTGGATCAGGGGAATCTCACCACTATCCATATACAGGTCAAGATCCATCTACACCAACGCCGACACCAACAGCAACGCCGACAGCGACACCAACGGCAACGCCGACAGCGACACCAACGGCAACGCCGACAGCGACACCAACAGCAACGCCGACAGCGACACCAACGGCAACGCCGACAGCGACACCAACGGCAACGCCGACAGCAACACCAACGGCAACGCCGACAGCGACACCAACGGCAACGCCGACAGCGACACCAACGGCAACGCCGACAGCAACGCCGACAGCAACACCAACGGCAACGCCGACAGCGACACCAACAGCAACGCCGACAGCGACACCAACGGCAACGCCGACAGCAACGCCGACAGCGACACCGACGGCAACACCTACAGCGACACCAACGGCAACGCCAACAGCAACGCCGACAGCGACACCAACGGCAACGCCGACAGCGACACCAACGGCAACGCCGACAGCGACACCGACGGCAACGCCGACAGCGACACCAACACCAACACCAACACCAACACCAACACCAACACCGACACCGACACCAACACCAACACCAACACCAACACCAACACCAACACCAACACCAACGCCAGCACCAACAGCGGAACCGACACCGACGCCAACGCCAGCACCAACAGCAGCACCAACACCAGCGCCAACGGCTCCACCGACGCCAGCACCAACAGCGCCACCGACACCGGCACCAACGGCTCCGCCAGTGGTATCGCCGTTTACGTTCATTCTGGCGACGCCGACGCCGGTTACCACTTTCATTGTAGAGGATGATGCGGTTCCGCTCGGACCGGTAGCCACTATATTGCCGAAGGCTACAATCCGGCCAGCCACTGCGGCACCGGTGCGAACTCCTGCAGCTTCGCCGTCAGCGGGTCCCGAATTAACCATAGATGATGAAGAGATTCCGCAGGGTAGTGTGACTGCGGCAGCCACTCTTCCGCAGACGGGAGAATCCAGTCCGGCGCCTTATTATATTGCCGGTATAGCTCTTGCGGGTCTGGGCCTGCTGCTGGGCAGAAGAGCAAGAAATAGCAGACGTAAATAAACTATTTGCTGTTTACCACGGGCTAATGGCGACTTTGGGGCTGCTTTTGGAGGAAATATGCTCCGAGAGCAGCCCTTTTAATCCTTTAGAATCAATAAGGGTTAGGAGTCCGCAAAGTGCCTCAGTCATACAGCCCCACATTGTGGGGTTATTTTATGCGGAATAACCGCAACATCCAGACTGCCGGCAGAAATTTCAAGATGGCTGGAAGCCGTGCTATACTGACTGCATAGCTGCTGGTTTGTTGACACAAGAGTATTAATCACCCTGAAGTATCTGGGTATTCACCGGAAGGAGAAACGTGTATGTGGAGTGTAATCCTGCTTGCAGGGCTTATTATTATGGTAGCAGGGGTAGTGTATGCAGGATTCTTCTTTTACGGAGTGGCAATTAAGCGGGCGCCGAAGGATTTCCTGGCAAAGACACCGGATCTCAAGGTTGACCCGCCGGTAGCCGGCGCTTCATGGGGGGAAGGCGCAGACTGGGTGTCACGGCAAAGCTTCCGCGAAGCTGAACTGATCTCGCATGATGGACTGAAGCTGAAGGGTTACTTTCTGGCATCGGGGCGGGCTGCCGGGCGTACGGTGATTATTGCCCACGGCTATTCCGGCAAAGCCAAGGATATGGGAGCAACCGCCAAGAACTATTACGATAATCTGGGCTATAATGTGCTCCTTCCTGATGCCAGAGGGCACGGGCAGAGTGAAGGCAGCTATATTGGCTTCGGCTGGCACGAACGGCGCGATTATCTGCAGTGGATCAATTATATTCTGGAGGAAACCGGACCTGAAGCGCAGATTGTACTGCATGGTGTATCGATGGGCGGAGCAACCGTGATGATGACGGCCGGGGAAGAGCTGCCTCCGCAGGTGAAGGCAGTGGTAGCGGATTGCGGATACACTTCGGTCAAAGCCCAGCTGTCCTATCAGCTATGGCGGATGTACCGTCTGCCGAGCTTTCCGTTCGTGCCGGTTGCCAGCTTAGTTACCAAGCTCAAGGCCGGTTATCTCTTTGGTGAAGCCTCTGCGCTGAAGCAGGTGCGCAAAGCAAGGGTTCCGATCCTGTTCATTCATGGAGACGCGGATAAGTTCGTGCCGTTTGCGATGATGGAGGAATTGTACCGCGCCTGCAGCAGTCCGAAGGAGCAGATGGTAGTGCATGGAGCGGGGCATGGTCTTGCTTATGATACGGATAAAATACAATATGTCCGCAAGGTTGGCCAATTCGTGGAGCGTTATGTAGACAATCCGGCATCGGTCCGTCCGGTCTGAATACCTCCTGAAACGTAGACGCGCCCGGTATCCGCAAATTAGGCGGTTACCGGGCGCTAATATGTTCCACACATGGGGCCTTTCCCTGCGTTCAGGGAAGCAGCACAGCCATGCTTATCGGTATATGAATCCCCCGCCGTTTGTGAGCGAAACGGGTGTCGTAGTTCCTTGTTATTTCCAGCAGCCGTGTGGCGAGAAAAATCCTTCCAATACGACAAAAGCCCTACCTCTCTTTTGTCCTTGCGGCTCCGTGGCCGCGCCAGTGTGAATCGGAATGCTATGTTCGAATTTGATCTCATAAAAAGGAAAGGTCCTGCAAGAAAACGTAAGATTTTGTGTCCAAACTGCCGATAGTATAGAAAAGTGATTCATCGGCCTGACATCTTCTTGATGGGGATAATATACTCGAAAACAAATATTGGATTATTATATCATGAAAAATATATAAATACAAGCGGTAACGGGCTGAGGCCGGACGGGAATGAGGTACAGATGAGACTATACAGAATATTTTTAAAGAATCAGATCCGGAATTATATATTCGGCTCAGTAGTGGCAGTGCTGGCCGTAGGAAGTCTGCTTCTGTTGTCCTCGCTGACGATAAGCACCCAGGAGTTTTTCCGTCTTCTGCTGGTTCTCATGCTTTCCTTCATCATTATGGCAGTAATGGAGATCGGGGTCTTCCTTAATCAGATTAAGCCAATCCGGGCAGCTCTGCTTGAGGAGAATCTGACACTGCCGATGCTGGAGAAGGCATATCTCCATACCCATCAAATGCCCAAACGGGCGGTACAGCGGATTCTGGGGCCGCATCTCATGGGGTTATCCCTGCCGGCTATACTAATGACGTTCTGGATGATCCGTAATGGATGGATTACGATACCGTATTTCTATATGCTTATAGCAATGGGCGGAGCTGTACTGGTGGCCAGTATGCATGCGCTGATTGAGTTTTTCCTTACCTGTACGGCAATTATTCCCCTGATCAAAGAATTCAGAAACCGCGCGCTGGAACAGTATGGTGTTGATTTTTCACTGGAAGGGCATGTGTTTATACCGATCCGCCCCAAATTTATGGTGAGCTGTATGCTGATCGGCACCTTTCCGCTGTTTCTGTTTATCATGGCTACACATATCCGCCTGCATGATCAAGGAGGTGCGGTAGTTGGAGTCGGGATGCAGAATTACTGGGCCTGGGCAGGGATGGTGCTGCTGATCGGGACCACCTTCTCCTCCATCGCGGCCTGGCTGCTGACGAGCAGTGTGCAGCACCCGATTGATGAGCTGTACCAGGCAATGAATCAGGTGAAGGACGGGAATCTGATCCAGGTGCAGGACGAATATTCCGATGAATTCTCGAAGCTGGTAGCGGGCTTTAATATGATGGTCCGGGGGCTGCAGGCCCGGGAGCAACAGAACCGGCAGCTGCTGGACAGCTACTTCACCACGCTTGCTGTGGCGCTGGATGCCCGTGACTCCTATACCGCGGGTCATTCGCTGCGGGTGGCGGAATATTCCGTCATTATCGGACAGCTTGCCGGGCTTACGGGCCAGGAGCTGGATAACCTGCGCAAATCGGCTCTGCTGCATGATATCGGCAAAATCGGTGTAAGTGACAGCGTTTTGTTCAAGGAAGAGGCGCTGACGGAGGAGGAGTTTGACCAGATCAAGAGCCATCCGGTGCTGGGGGAGAACATCCTGCGTCAGATAGAGCCGGCTGAGAAGATGGAGCCTTATCTTGGCGGCGTACGTTCACATCATGAGCGTTATGACGGCAGAGGATATCCGGATGGTCTGGCAGGAACGGATATTCCGCTGCATGGCCGGATTATTGCGGTGGCGGATGCCTATGATGCGATGACCTCGGACCGGCCTTACCGCAAGGGGATGGATCATGACCGGGCACTGGCCATTCTGGAGCAGGGGAGAGGCAGCCAGTGGGACCCGGAATTCGCCGGATTGTTCCTGGACTATTTCGGGCGGAAGGCCCGGCTGCACCAGGATATCTATCCGGTCAAAACCGGATAAAAAGGGCTTCACCTCCCGTTTATCCTTATATTTCTTGCAGAAGCGGATGCCATCCAATTTCAGGAAGGTTCCGCTTCTGCTTTGCGTGCCTATTTTGTGAACTGGGCATGAAATGCGACAATTAACGACTACATTCATTGAAGGATTGAGGGCAGACCGTTATAATTATTAAGTCTGGTTTTTAATTAAAAAATAAGGGAGATTTTTATGAAACGCGCAGATGTGCTGCTGATTTCTATTGTTCTGATTGCTGCGCTCGCTTTTATAGTGCCGAGGTGGCTGTCAAACGATGCTGATAAAGGCGGGCCGGGCAAAGAGCTCGTGGCGAATATAACGGTGGACGGAGAATTATTCAAAACGGTAACACTGACCAAGGAAGAACAGACGATTGAGGTCCGGACTGACCGGGGCTATAACATTCTGAAGGTGCATGATTACGGAATCGAGATGTACGATGCCGACTGTCCGGACCAGGTATGCCTCGGATTCGGGTTTATTACACTGCCCAAGCAGACCATAGTATGTCTGCCGCACCGGGTATTAGTAGAAATTGCAGGCGGGTCGGGGGAGGATGAAGTAGATGGCTATGTCCAGTAGTGAATCCGCAACAGCACTCAAACGGACGGTAATCATTGCGATTTTTGCAGCCGTTGCGGTGGTGCTCAGTATTGTTGAGGCTCAGATCCCGCTTGCCGGGATGGGGCTGATGCCCGGGGCGAAGCTTGGCTTTGCCAACATTATGATTTTGACCTGTATTTACTTTCTGCGCGCGAGGGATGTATTCGTACTCGTGATTCTGAAGACGCTGCTGACGGCCTTTCTGCTTGGGACACTGTCCAGTCTGCTCTTCAGCCTGTTCGGCTCGCTGTTCAGCTTTGTTGTCATGTTCGCCCTTGTGAAGCTTGGCGGCACCAGATTCAGCGTCATCGGCATCAGTATTGCAGGCGGGCTTGCCCATAATACCGGCCAGCTGCTTGCGGCTTCGTTTGTATTCCATTCGTCGAGTATTTTCTACTACCTGCCTGTTCTGCTGATCACCGGGATTGTTACAGGGATTGCTGTGGGCTTTGCCGTCCGGTATGTGGTAGCGTCGCTATCCAAGATATCCTTGTTTGAAGAGTTCCTGAACGGACCGGGTCACTAGCAGCGGAAGGATGACTAACATGAATGATTTGAACCAAGAGAATAAGGCAGGCGGGGAGTCCGCTGTTATAGCTCTCAAAGAGGTCTCCTTCGGGTATGATCCGGAGCATCCGATTCTCCATAATATTACCTTGTCCATTCCGCAGGGCCAGTGGGTAAGCATCGTCGGCCCGAACGGATGCGGGAAATCTACACTGGTTAAGCTGCTGAATGCCCTGCTGCCTAAGAGTGCCGGGGAGATTTATGTCTGCGGGCACAGACTGCAGGAGGAGACGACCCGGGACATCCGGCAATGTGTCGGGATGGTGTTCCAGAATCCTGATAATCAGTTCATCGGGCAGACGGTAGAGGAGGATATTCTGTTCGGCCTGGAAGGGCTTTGTTTGTCCTATGAGGAAATGAAGCAGCGGCTGGAGTTCTATACCGGGAAGCTGGGGATTAACCATCTGCTGTCCAAGCATCCCGGAGAGCTTTCGGGCGGACAGAAGCAGCGTGTCGCCATTGCTTCGATTCTCGCCATGAAGCCAGGCATCGTCATCTTCGACGAGGCCTCTTCTATGTTAGACGAAGGCAGCAGGAATGAGCTGATGGCTATTCTGCAGGATATGCGCGCAGAAGGGACCTACACCATTCTGATGATTACCCATGATGCGGATGAGATTCTGGCCTCCGACCGTGTGCTTGCCCTGCATGGCGGCAGTATTGCTGCTGATGTGCCGCCTGCGGAGCTGTTCCGCAGCGAAAGCCTCCTTGCGCAATGCCATCTGCTGGAACCGTACCCGTGGCGTCTTGCCCGGGAACTGCAGAGCCGGGGAATTACGGTGGATGTACCCGCCAGCGAAAAGGAGCTTATAGACAAGCTATGGCCATACAATTACAGCAAGTAAGCTACACCTACGCTGAGCGCAGCATGTGGCGGGTGGCGGCGCTGCACGGGATTGATCTGAAGATTGCCCAGGGTTCGCTGACCGGGATTGCCGGGGCTACCGGCTCTGGAAAGTCGACGCTGCTGCAGCTGTTCAACGGGATTCTGAAGCCGACAGAAGGCACGGTCCAGGTGCTGGATGTGACGATTAAGGCAGGAGAGAAATCACCGAAGCTGCTTCCGCTGCGCCGCCGGGTCGGATTAGTGTTCCAGTTCCCGGAGCAGCAGATGTTCGAGGATACGGTCGAGAAGGATCTTTGCTTCGGGCCGATGAACTTCGGCATGAGCCTGGAAGAAGCCAAGGAGCGGGCGCGTAAAGCGATGACCGATATGGGGCTTGATCTTGCCCTGCTGGAACGCAATCCGTTCCGGCTTAGCGGAGGCCAGATGCGTAAGGCAGCTATCGCCTCCGTACTGGCGATGGACCCGGATATTGTCGTGCTCGACGAGCCGACGGCTACCCTGGACCCCGTAAGCCGCGCGGAGCTGATCGCGCTGCTGGAGCGGCTGTGCCGCGAGCAGGGCCGGACGATCATCATCGTGACGCACCGGATGGATGAGCTGCTGCCGTATGCCGACAGCTGGGCCCTGCTGAAGGGCGGCGAGCTCGCCTTCCAGGGCAGCGGCCAGGAGCTGGCCGCTGATCCGGCGATTCTGGAGCGCTGCGGACTGACGGTTCCGCAGTCGCTAAGGTACTGGCAGGCCGCCGCTGAGCGCTTCGGCCTGGCCGGTGAGAAGCCGGTCCTTAGCGCGGAGGGCCTTGCTGAGCGGATATCCTCCCTGCTGGCTGAACGCGGCGAAGCCCGCGGAGCGCAGGAAACGGGGGATAACCATGAATGAGCGGCTGCTGCTGGGACGCAGCATTGATACAGGCTCCTGGGTTCACAAGCTGGACGCCAGATCCAAAATAACCGGGATGCTCCTCTACGTAGCGATCATTCTGATCTCGAATTCCTGGATGGAGATGGGGCTGCTGGCGGTATTTTCGATTGCCGTCATGGCCACCACCCGCATTCCGCTTAAATACTTTATTAAGGCTGCGAAGCCGCTGCGGTATTTGATGCTATTCATTTTCATTGTCCAGACATTGTCGGTGAAGGAAGGGGAGGTCCTCTGGTCACTGGGGGCGTTCGCACTCCATGAGGACGGACTGCGGCTGGGGGCATTCTCCGTCATCCGCATGCTGTTCCTGCTGACCTTCACGGCACTGCTGACCTTCACAACAACTCCCGCCAAGCTGAACCAGGGTCTTGAAGGGGTGCTCGCACCATTCAAGAAGCTGGGGCTGTCGCCGGACCGGCTTACACTGATGATCAGCATTGCGCTGCGTTTCATTCCGACGATTCTCGATGAAGCACAGATTATCCTCAAGGCCCAGGCTTCACGGGGGGCGGATCTGAAGGAGCTGCCGCTGAAGGAGAAGGCGAAGATGCTGGTATCCCTGCTGGTTCCGGTAATCGCCAGTGCCTTCCGGCGTGCCCAGGACCTGGTCTATTCCATGGAAGCCCGGGGCTTCCGCATGGATGCGCCGCGCAGCCGGTACCACCGCCTGAGGTGGGGCGCAGCTGATACGCTGTTTGTTGCTATGTTTATCGTCGTCTTAGTCTTGACAGCATTATTGTAGGAATTTAGGAGGAAACAAGAAATGGCACGTTATTTTAATGGCAAAGAGGTTGAACTGCTGGCACCGGCAGGAACGTTTGATATTTTCAAGGCTGTAATTGAGTCGAAGTGTGATGCCGTCTATTTTGGCGGACCAGTACTGAATATGAGAATGATGCGCAAGGGCTATAACCTGTCTCATGAGGAAATTATTGAAGCTCTGAGCATTGCCCGCAGCATGGACAAAAAAGTATATATCACCGTTAACAATCTGTTCAGCGAAGAGGATGTGGAAGAGGCCAGGGAGTATCTGCGGTTCCTCGACGGCGCCCGTCCGGATGCGCTGATTGTGCAGGATATGGCCGTGCTGCAGCTGATCCGCGAGATGGAGCTTACCGTTCCGGTTCATGCTTCAGTGATGATGAATGTGCACAATCTGGAGATGATTCATGCGCTGCGGGAGCTTGGTGTCAGCCGGGTCGTTACCTCGCGTGAGATGGATCTGCAGACAGCGAAGCTGCTGGGCAGCCGGAGCGGTATGGAGCTGGAGTATTTCATTCATGGCGATATGTGTTCCGTGCACGGGGCGAACTGCTATTTCAGCTCCCAGGTGTTCGGGATGAGCAGCAACCGGGGCAAATGCATGAAGCCTTGCCGCTGGGATTACCGGATCAAACGTGACGGCTTCATCTATCCTGCGGAATATCCGCTGGCCGTGAAGGATATGTTCATGTATGAGCATCTTCCGGAGCTGATCGAGTCCGGTATCACTTCCTTCAAGATTGAAGGCCGGATGCGCGACAAGGAATTCATGGTGATGCTGGCGAACAGCTACGGCGATGCACTTGACCGCTACATTGATGATCCGCTCGGCTTTGACCGTACCACGGACTCCAAAGAGCTGTACAAAAACCGCAAACGTGACTTTTCGACCGCCTATGCTTTTGGCAAACCGGGACTTTCAAATATTAACCGCCGTTATGAGGGCACAGGCAAGTTCTACAGCACCGGCAAAGTATTCAGTACACCGACTGCAGAGCGTGAGCTGTCAGGCGACCGGGTGAAGCAGCTGCGTGAACGGATGACAGAGGATAAGCAGGCGAAGCGGAACAAAGCTGAACTGGCTGTACGTGTGAACAATATGGAGCAGGCGCGTCTGGTGCTGGAGATGGGCGTAGAGAGCTTGTATCTGCCAGGTGATGTATTTGAACCGGACCGGCCGTTCACTAAACAGGACATTAAAGATCTTGGTGCAATCAAGGGCCAGACCAGGCTGTATCTCGGGATGCCGCGGATGATGACCGAGCTGCATTTTGACCAGTATGATCATTTGCTGAATGGGGAGAAGCTGCCGATTGACGGGCTGATGATTACGAACCTTGGGGCGATCCGCCGTTACCGTACAGCCGGTTATCCGATGATTGGCGATGCCAACCTGAACGTATACAACCATCTGTCTGCCGGACTCTATGCCGGACTTGGACTTACGAAGCTTACGGTTTCACCGGAGATGACGCTGGAGCATTTCGCCACCTTCATTTCCCGCACGGATCTGCCGCTGGAGGTTGTAGCTCACGGTACGCCTGCGCTGATGTACATGGAGCATGACCTGTTCGAGAACACCGAGGTAATGGAGCCGATCGGCGAGGAAGATAACCAGTTTGTGCCTAATAACGTGCTGGTGCTCAAAACCGATAAAGGCGAGAACCCGGTCTACCGCGACCAATACGGCCGCTGCCACCTGCTGTTTGCCAAAGAGCTGTGTTACCTGCCGATGCTTGAGGAGATGAACGGGCTTGGCATTACGAGCTTCCGGATCGAAGGCGCTACTTACAGCACCGGAGAATTGCGCACGATCATTGCTGCTTATCAGGCCGCGATTCAGGGAATTCAGGCACAGGATGATGATTTGCTTGGCGGATTAAAGCCAGTCTACGCGGGGTACACACTTGGTTCACTGCAGTTCAATTAATAATTCAATTTTAAAATAATGCCGGAGCTAGTATAATAACGGTAGGTAGCGGGCTTGAAAGTTACTTTTTTCACATACTATTTAGACTAATTCATCATTCATAACGTTATCAGAGCCAACATCTGGGGTTAACAGCCGCTGAAAGCGAGGGAACATTCATGGAACAGAGCAATTATATTGGACGAGAAGCGGTAGCCGCTAAAAGAAAGCAGTATTTCTACCCGTGCACCGCACATTTTTACCGGGATGCCCCGCAAATTGTCCGCGGAAGCATGCAGTACGTCTACGATGAGAAGGGTAAGGAATATACGGACTTCTTCGCCGGGGTATCGGTTGTTGCCTGCGGCCACTGCAATCCGGCCATCACTTCACGCACAATCGCACAGCTGCAGCAGCTGCAGCATACCTCAACTGTCTACCTGACCCAGCCGAATGTAGATTTGGCGGAGCGTCTGGAGGAGTTGTTGCCGGGTGCACTGCGCCGGACGTTCTTCGTGAACAGCGGCTCCGAGGCGAATGAAGGCGCGCTGCTGCTGGCCCGGATGCATACAGGGCGTAAAGGTTTTATCGCACTGGAAGCCGGCCTGCACGGGCGGACCAATCTTACGATGAGCGTCACCGGCCTGCAGATGTGGAGAACGGATGCTTATCTGGATGAGGATGTGACATTCATTGAACGTCCTTACCACCCTGAGATGACGCTGGAGGAAGCTGCTGCGCGGTCTATTGCGGGCCTGAAGGCTGTCCTCGCTGAGAAGGGTGATTCGATCGCGGCCATGATCGTTGAGCCGATTCAAGGCAACGGAGGCATGATTATGCCTGCACTGTCCTATTTCCGTGAGGTGAAGGCGCTGCTGGAGGAGTATGGTGTGCTGCTGATTGACGACGAAATTCAGACCGGCTACGGCCGGACAGGCGCAATGTTCGCGATGGAGCATTTCGGTGTAGTTCCGGATATCATCAGTATGGCAAAAGCGCTCGGCAATGGCGTTCCTGTCGCCGCATTTGCTACTACAGACGAGATTGCCGCTTCACTGAACAAGCCTTCGGCTTCGACGTTCGGCGGAAACCCGGTATCCGCAGCTACCGCGCTGGCCGTGCTGGATTATATCCAGAGTGAGCGGCTGCCGGAGCGGGCGGCTGAGCTGGGCGGACGTCTGAAGCAGGGTCTGCTTCTGCTCCAGGAGCGTTATCCTGCGCTGATTACCGATGTTCGTGGAACGGGCTTCATGCTGGGTGCGGAGCTGACCGGTTCAGGCGCTGTGAGCGCGGCAGAGCTTACGGACCTGGTGCTTGAAGAGGTGAAGGACCGCGGATTCTTAATCGGCAAAAACGGCATCGGCCGCAACGTTCTCGCCTTCCAGCCGCCGCTGGTCGTCACCGCAGATAATGTGGATGCCCTGCTGGCTGCACTGGATGAAGTGCTGTCCCGGCTCTAGAAAGAGCATGACTTTGCAGGCCGGCTCCTTTACAATATTGGGTGAAGCGTTGTAATGTGTCCGCTTGGCTCTTTATTCTATGGCATGTGAAGCGATAAGGTACATTTTAAGAAAGAGGCATACTATTATGGTTATCATTAATGCTTTTAAGCATACGGCACTTAAGCTGAAAATGTTCAGCGAGCTCGTCATGTTCTCCCACACGCTATTCTCCCTGCCGTTTGCCATCATCTCGATGGTCTGGGCAGCGGGCGGCTGGCCGTCCGGCCATATGATGCTGTGGGGGCTGATCGCGCTGATCGGTGCGCGCAACGGGGCCAATGCGTTCAACCGGCTGGTCGACCGGACCTTTGACGGCAATAACCCGCGTACCGCGCACCGGCATCTGCCGCAGCGGCTGCTTGCGGAGAAGGAAGTTATTCTGTTCATCATCATCAATTATGCGCTGTTCATTGTGGCATCCGGGATGCTGAATCTGCTCTGTCTGCTGCTGTCGCCTGTAGCGATTGTACTGATCTCCAGCTACTCGTATACGAAACGGTTTACGTTCCTCAGCCATCTGTATCTGGGATTTGTAATTGCGTCAGCGCCGATCGGTGCCTGGTTTGCAGTGACGGGGAATATCGCCTTTACTCCCTTCGTTATCGGAACTGTAGTGATGCTGTGGATTGCCGGATTCGACATTATCTACGGCACGCAGGATATTGATTTCGACCGGCGGAGCGGCCTATGGTCGATCCCGAGCTTCTTCGGGCTGGAGAACGCCTTGCGGATCTCCAAGGCGCTGCATTTCATCATGGTTATGCTGCTGCTCTTCCTGTACCTCTGGCGCGATCTGGGCTGGATGTATCTGATCGGCATCGGGGTTGCAACGGTGCTCCTCATGACAGAGCACAAGATTATCAAGCCGTCGAACCGCAAGCTGATGAAGGTGGCTTCTTATAATTTGAATCAGGTGATCAGTATGGTGATATTGCTGTGCACGCTAATTGATTATTTTTACGTTAATTAGTTTGGCTGGGGTGGCGGTTGGGCTGGCGCTGGTTGCGGTTGGGGAACTGCACTGCGATGAATTTCGGACTTCCGATCGCTGTTAACTTCGGATTCCCTGATTAGAACCGCTGATCGCGGTAGGAATCCGAAGTAAGCATATGCTTCCGAAGCGAGCTTTCCTGCGGAAAGCTTTCAGGCGAACGCTGACGCTTCTTCAGTTCCCAAATTCCTCTCCGTTCCGTCCTAACCGCTCCCCCAGACAACATTAACTTCAAAAAGACAACAGGCCCGCCCGGCTGGGGTGGGCAGTAAAGAGCGCGACAAGCTTAGGCTTCGCGCTTTTCTTTTTGCCGCCAAGAGCAAAACCCAAACCTCAAAAGCAAACCACAAAAAGCAAACAACAAAGAGCAAACCTTAAAAACAAAACACCTAAACTACACTTTAGCTAAATACGTTCACGGGCGCTTTGCTGCGTTCGCTGTTTAGCGAAAAGAAGGGAGTGAGTGATTGTGACGGTGGCAAGAGAAACTGAGAGCGAGGAATAAGTGTATTTCGTACAACTAAAAGACAGCAAACAGCAGGATTTATCAAGATAAGTGTATTCCGTACAACTAAAAATGAGGGAAGGGGAGTTTTCAAGCAAATGAGCTAAATAGTTGTAGAGAGTGCAGTTATAGTGTGGATAGAGCGATGAACTGTGAATTTAGTTGTACGAAATGCAGTTAGGCGGACGATGAACAGCGGGAAACAAAAAAAACGAGCCCGACATGGCTCGTTTTTTGGAGTGCGTATGGCTAATCCTTGTTACTCACCGGTCACGACCGGCGAAATACTCCAGCAGAATCTCCAGATCGGCATGCGCCGGGAAGCTGGAAAGCTGCTGCACGATGGAAGCTGCCTGAGACAAGTAGTCCTGGCTGACAGCTTCTGTCCGGGCCAGAGCGTCGCTTCTGTTAATCAGCTGGAGAACATGTTCTAATTCTTCAGGTGAAGAATTAGGGCCGATGCTGCGGATCACAGGGGCCAGCTTAGGGTCCTGCAGGGCGAAGAGCACTGGCAGGGTAATCTGGCCGTGGCGCAGGTCGCTGCCGGCCGGCTTGCCGAGCACATCAGCAGATTGGGTGAAATCGAGAATGTCGTCCTGAATCTGGAACGACATGCCGAGTGCTTCACCGAAATTATAGAGCAGATCGGCGGTTTCTTCTGTGCTCTCTGCAGAAAGGGCGCCTACCCGCAGGCAGGTGGCCATCAGCAGGGCTGTTTTGTTGCGTGATTTCTCCAGATACTGCGCAAGTGTCAGGTCATAATCGAAGACATGCTCCATCTGCTGGTATTCGCCCAGGCATAGCTGGGCAGTGGCTACAGAGGATAAATCATGGACATAACGGTTCTTATCACCTGAGTACTTGCTGAGCAGTTCAATAATGCGGGCAGACATATAGTTGCCGATATGTACTGCGGACAGAATGCCGGTCTTCATATGCAGCGCAGGTCCGCCCCGCCGCAGCTCGGCACCGTCAATAATATCATCATGAATCAGTGAGGCAGCATGGATGAATTCAGCAGCGGCGGATAATTGCAGCGTTCTGCGCCCGGCGGGCTTGCGGCCGAAACGGCTGCCGACAATGACCATCAGCGGACGCAGTCTTTTGCCGCCGGAGCTGGTCAGTTCGAGAATACTCTGCGCCAGCTGTGAATGGGTAGGCACATCCTTATCGCGGGTCACCAGATTCTTAATTTCCCGGTTAATTTCATTCAGATCAATATTCAAGGCCTCATGCAGCTTCATCTATTGTGTTCCCACCTGTCAAATGGCTTTGCTTGTACGGCTTCGCTGTCTGCGCTCCTGAAGGAGGAACTCATCAAACTCCCGGGCCGGATTTTGTTCTGTAAACTCTCCATTTGAGCGTCTGATCTGCATTTTTTTGATCGAGGGAGCCAAATAAGCTACCAGATCCAGCTCACGGCATTTCACTGCGAACTGCAGGTAGAAGCTATAGAGGTAATCTCCATCCAAAATGTTGCGGGTTAGGTCAGGATGATGTGGGACACATTCCATATGGCGCTCTGCGGCCACAGTAAGAATGATATAAATACCAAGCAAATGGACTTTGCGGTCATATTCCAGATCATGGCGTTCCAATACCGAGAGCAGCTGCTCACATTCTGCCGGAGAGAGAGACAACTGGATTCCGGTGACCGGGGACATTTCAGCCTGAAGCAACCGGAACGTATCTTCAATGAGTTTTTTGTTCACAAGATTCTCTCCTTCTTGTCGGTTTTGCCGGAAGCAACCACAGCCCTGATTATCCCTACAAAACCATTCTGTACTAATTTGCGCGGATGTGCTTTCACCTTGTTAAACAAGGAGAGTAATGTGTCCTAGGGACACATTACTCTTAAGAACATCATATTCAGCTTGCAGCAGCGCAGCATGTGCATACGCCGCTGCTGTCATTTATTAGTGATCTTATTAAGAAGTTACCCGTATAATCAGTCGGTAAACAGATACCAGCGCCGGACGAGCGGAATCTTCTTCCACTGCTTCTTGAGCCAAGGAAGAACATAGTAATCCAGACCGAACACGCTGCCGGAACCGCCGATGCAGGCAATAGCTGCCCCAACATACCAGAGCATTTCTGTTGCTGCCATCTTCGTGGTCCAGATCATCACTGCCATACCAATGGTGGCCAGGGAAGAAATAGCTGTGAACAAACCGACGATGAGCATTACACCGAAGAGGATTTCGGCACAAACCATACCGATTTGGAACCATTTAGCCAGGAAGGTGTAAGAACCGTCCGGGTTGTAGAACATAAGATCCATGAACCAGTTGGAAATATCATAGATGAAGCCTGGAACAGGCAGAGCTGATACCGCTTCTTTGGCAGTGGATACTGCGGAAGCTGCGGATTGGGCATCTACAGTTGTCTTAACGGCATCTACAGCGACGCTGGCTGCAGAAGTAGCATCTGCATAAGGAGCAGCAGGAATCAGGAAGATCTTATCCGGGTCAACCCAGATTTTTCTGATTTTCTCAATACCTTCATATAGCCACATGCCACCCAGAAGCATACGGAGCGGAACGAGCCAGAAGTTCGGTGAGCGCTTGGAGAAGTATCCGCCCACGAAGCTCTTGCGGTTCTCAACATGGAAGAACTCGTGCATCATATAAGTCCAGACCTTGTTGAAGCCTACAACCTGGGACAGGTAGAACATATTGATGAAATGTTTGGACAACATAGCCATGAAGCCGGTCAGCATGAAGAACTTGCCTGGCAGACCAACGTTTGCTACGCCATAGCGGCTGCCGATCGAAACCATGGTACCATGGAATCCTGGTTTGTATGCTTTTTTCGGCGTACCTTTAATGTCAGCAATAATGTTGCCGGCAATAACAGGTGCGGCCTGTTCAGCATTTTCAACCATTTGTGGAACTGGACGTTCTTCGCCTTCAGGGATGTAGAAAATGTTATCCCCTACAACGTATACGTTCTTATGGTCAACACTTTCAAGGTGTTCGTTCGTAACAATACGTTTGCGTCCTTGTTGTTGAACATCAAGGGTGCCAACGATTTCGGAGCCTTCAACACCGGCTGTCCAGACAATAGTCTGTGCATCCACGATGTTCTTCTCGCCGAGGGCAACAGAACCATCGCCAACTTCGGTGATCTTAGCGCCTGTAACGATCTCTACCTTCAGCTTGCGCAGGTGGGCTTCAGCCTTCTGAATCAGCTTATCCGGAAGGATAGGTAGAATCTTCGGAGCCATATCAGCTACAATCAATCTGACTTCGGACGGGTCAATGAAGAATTCTTTGCACAGCTCTTCGCGCTGCTCGGCCATTTCACCGACAAGCTCGACACCAGTGAAGCCGGCACCGATAATTACGAAGGTCAGCATAGCACGGCGTACTGCCGGGTTTTTTTCCTTCGCTGCTTTGGTGTACATGTCGCGGATCTGACGCTTCAGGGCAACTGCATCATCATAAGACCAGAAGGAGAAGGTGTTCTCTTCTGCTCCAGGAATACCGAAGAAGGTTGGCTTGCTTCCTGTGCCGATTACCAGGTAATCATAAGCATAGGTGGCTTTGTCGGATTTCAGCTTCTTGTTCTTGAAATCAATGTTGCTGATCTCGTCAAGAACAACGTCTACTTTCAGGCCGGCAAAGATTTTTTTGAGATCAATTTTGATCGAATCCTCAGGTGCGCGATTCGCAGAAACCTCATGCAGCTCAGTCAAGAGAGTGTGGTATGGATTTCGGTCGATCAGTTTTATTTCTACATCTTTGTCGTTCTTAAATTTCTTTGCTAGTTTCTTAGCCGTGAGTACGCCGCCGTAGCCGCCGCCCAAAATGACTATTTTCTTCAAGAGAAACTCACCTCATTCGTCTGATTAAGCTGCAAAAGGTAGCGAATTATTATTTCGCGCCTTCAAGTGCTTTTTGTGCAAGTGTGAAATATTCACCAACGTGGATAGACACGCCGGAAATTGCATCGGTTTTGCCTTCAGCATCCAGGGTAGGAGCTGTGCCTTGGTTCTCAAGGAAGTATTTCTCGGCAAGTGCGATTTCTTCGTGCCATTCAGCAGCAGCACCGCCGGCTTTCATGCCGTATTTACCGTCTACGGAATATTGTTTCTTATCATCGCCTGCAGCATTCACGCCGCTGAAATTAACAGCAACGATGTTACCGTTAGCAACGGATACAGCTACAGTGGACTTCCAGCCGGATGTAGCATCCATTTCGCCTTCAGCTTTGTAACCGCCGTCTTTGTAAGGACCTGCAGCAACCGGACCAGCAGCAATTGCAGCCTGGGCAGCGCCTACGAAGTCGCTAACGTGTACGGATACGCCGGATACTGCATCTGTTTTACCTTCAGCATCAACAGTGAGTGCAGCAGGATCTTGTTTCTCAATCAAATATGCTTCTGCAAGAGCAGCTTGTTCATGCCATTCGGATTGGGCACCGCCGATTTTTACCAAACCGTAGTTGCCGTCCTCGGATACTTTTTTCTTCAGATCGCCAGCGTTTTTAACATTGAAGGCATTCCAGTCAGCTTTGGTGATTTTGCCGCCTTCTACAGTAAGCAATGCGAAAGTCTGCCAGCCAGTTTCAGCATCGGCATCAACTGTTCCGTAGTAGGTTCCGTCTTGGTACTTGCCTGTTTCTGTTCCGGCATTAGCAGCAGTAGTTGCTTCAGCAGCAGGAGCAGTTGTCGCAGCAGCAGGTGCATTAGTTGCAGCAGCATTGTCCGCAGTGTTGTTATTGCCACAACCCGCGAGTAAAGTGCCAAGTACCAGGGCGCTCGACAAGATTACAGAAGCTTTTTTCATTTTGATATGACCTCCAAGAAAATAGTTTAAAATATATATATTAAAATGTAAAACATTTTAATAGCAATTGGAAGTGATAAAAATCACTTTATAAATGACATTTGTCACTTTTGAATCGGTCCTAAGACCCTTTTTGTAGCGGTCACATGACATATATCGGCAGACAATAAGAAAAAATTTAATCATCTCGTTTCTTGTTCGATGGCATTCTAGCACAAGCTGAGCGATAGTCATGTGAAAATAATCACTTAAAAGATAAATAAATTTACTTCTGAAGTATATCAAAGTTTAAAATATATGAACAGTAATTTTAAAGACTATTATGTGACAAAGTTTGACTTTCTTTGAAGCAAGTTCCCTTACCCTGCGCCGGAAGCCTGGAGCCGGTATATTCGATTCATTTCAATAAACCGGGGGTAATAATTCCCTAAGTATGATTTAATCTATCAGACACAATTCGACACCTAAGGAGATGAGCTTACAGTGGACAGCAATGTACTCAAAGGAAAGTGGCTGCAGATCAAAGGTGAGGCCAAGAAACAGTGGGGCCAGCTGACGGATGACGACCTGGATATTATAGACGGTGAGAAGGATAAGCTTGTTGGGAAGCTGCAGGAGCGTTACGGCCACTCCAAGGATGATGCCGAGGCGGAATACCGCAATTGGGAACAGTCGATCCGCAGCTGATATAAGGATCAGCCCTCCGCTCAGATTATGACATATGCAGGAAGAGGTGAATATCTATGGATAAACCTTGCGTCGTTGCAGGCAGGATTATTGAGATACATGCGGATCGGGTGCTTACCCAGCAAGGGGATGTTATCAGCACATATCATCCCCGGTACTATAAGCTGCCGGACGCAGAGCCATGGATTCTAGCCGGATATGATCTGAAAGAGGAACCGGATGTACAGCTTAATGATAAAAGGAAGGCTTCTGTCCCCAAAAGGCGATGGCAGATTATGAGTCCCTGGTTCTCGCCGCAGAAGAAGAGCGCAAATCGCATCTGATTTGCGCTCTTCTTCTGCAAGCATGCCAAAAGAAGACCGTGAAAGATAACGTGCCTCTTATACATATGCAATAGCACTGTGGCTTCATGATTTCATTCTTTTATTATGATAGTATTAATGATAATCTTCTTTTTTCCACCAATTGTACCACCTATCTCATTTTTGCTGCAGGAGTGAGGCTATGGAATTTGTAAAAATATTTTTTGTGAATACAGCTTTATTAATTACGCTATCCTATCTGGCAAATTTAATATACAAGCATACGGTTTCCTACGCATCTGAGCCGGTTAAGAGAGTGAGTTGGGTGCTGCTCGCCATCTTTGCCGGGTGGATCAGCACAGTGTTCGGGTACAGGCTGGATGAGAATGTGATATTTGATCTGCGGATGGTGCCGCTTATCATTTCAACACTGGCTTACCCCCAGCCGCTTATTCTGATTATTATAGGTGTAGGCACCGGGCTTACACGGCTGACCTTCGGCATTAATGAAGCAGCTATGGTGGGGGTGCTGAATTTATCCATTCTGGGCGTCGTCTGTGCCGGACTCAGCTTCTGGGTACGGCGTTCTGCAGCCTCTGTTATCGCGAAAGGACTGGCAGTTCTGCTGGTGGTCAACGTTGTGAATACGCTGAATATTGCCCTGTTCGGGGTGATACCGGCGCAGGAGTACATAACGGAAATCATGCCGGTTACCTTCCCTGCGGGACTGGTGCTGAGTGTGCTGTTCGCTCTGATTATCCGCGATTTCCAGCTGGATCTGATGCGTACCGGACAGATTGTACGGGCAAATGAACTGTTATCGGAACAGACAGAGGAACTCCATAAGAATAAAATCGTGCTGGAGGAGAGAGCCAAGCAGCTGATGCTCGCTTCACAGTTCAAGTCGGAATTCCTGGCCAATATGTCCCATGAGCTGAGAACACCGCTGAACAGCATCATTAACCTGTCCCAGATTATTGAAGAAGGCGATAATGCGCTAAGTGTGGACGAGCTTGCGGAATACGGCGGGATTATCCACCGGTCGGGCGAGGATCTGCTGTCACTGATCAATGATATCCTTGACCTGTCCAAGGTGGAAGCGGGCAAGCTGGACATTGTTAATGAAGATTTGAATATCAGCGAAATTCCTGATCTGCTCCTGCAGCAGTTTAGTGTTGTGGCTAAGCAGAAGCAGCTGGATTTCCTGGTTTCCCTGGGCACTGAGGTGCCGGGGGTGATCTTCACGGATCCCCAGCGGGTACAGCAGATCCTCCGCAACCTGCTCTCCAATGCCTTCAAATTCACTATGACAGGCGGTGTCTCGCTGAATATCACCGTAGTCGAGCGCCAGGAGGGGCCGGCTTTGCGGAAATGGGTTGCGTTCGAGGTGCAGGACAGCGGGATCGGCATTCCGCCAGAGAAGCATGATCTGATCTTTGAAGCCTTTGAACAGGCAGATACGAATGTCAGCCGCAAGTATGGCGGTACGGGGCTCGGCTTATCCATCAGTAATGACCTGGCAAGGCTGCTCGGGGGGTTCATCACCCTGCACAGCCGGGAAGGCCAGGGGAGTCTGTTCTCGCTTTACCTGCCCCTTGAAGTCCAGGAGAATCTGAGCAGCTGAGGCTCCAAGTTTATTTGTGATTTCGGTGCATTGACAGGAACTTGCTGCGGAGTAGAATGAAGCAAAAGCCGCATCAAAGGAGTGTTATCACCCCATGAACATCATGAGAAACCGGCCGCTGCGGAACCGCTCTAAGGAAGTACGCAAAGCCTCGATACACCGTAAGAATCTGCAGATTGCCACCTTTGAAGGGATACCGGCCACGATATTTCAGGTGCTGCTGCAAGGGCAGTTCCTGACCGGCTTTCTGTTATATCTGGGGGCGGGCTCCAGCCAGATCGGATTCGTCCTGGCGCTTACCACCCTCGTAAACGTAGCACAAATCGGAGTGGCCTACCTGATCCAGAAGCTGCCGAGCCGCAAGTGGGCGATGGTTACTTTTATCGGCCTGCATAGACTGTTATGGGGATCTACCGGTCTTGTACCGTTTATCTTTCCCCAGGCGCATTGGGTGACCGCTTTCATAGTTTTGTATACAATTGCTTTCATAGCCAGTACTGCTGGCGGTATGCTGTGGAACTCTGTGATCAGTGACCTTGTGCCTGCCCGGGTAAGAGGCCGGTATTTCGGCATACGCAATACATTTCTGAATGCACTGGGAAGCCTGGTCATGTACGGGGGCGGATTGATTTTGGACCGTTATCCGGGCGGGCACGGGTTCCTGATTCTGTACATTATCGTTTGGATATTTGCATTCATGGACGTAGTAGTATTCATCTTTTATCCTGATGCGCCGTTTGAGAGATCGGAAGAGAAGAATTTTCTGCCGATGTTTAAGAAACCGCTTCATGATAAGCTGTTCATGAAGTCTACGCTGTTCCTGTCAGCCTGGCTGCTGCTGCAGAACCTGACAGTACCGCTGTATTCCTATGTCATGCTGCAGCTGCTGCATATCAATTATGAGAAGCTGTCGCTGCTGAATGTAGCACAGACCGTCTTCATGATGGCCAGCTTCTATGTATGGGGCAATCTGAATGCCAGATACAGCAACAAGCGGCTGCTGCTCTGGACGCTGCCGATTATCGCCGTCTCCTCACTCATGTGGGGGTTGTTGTCTGTACTGCCGATGTTGCCTGTTCTGTTTGCTGCCCATATTGTGTTTGGGGTAGGTGTAGGCGGCTTCAACCAGCTGGCCTTCAACTTTATTATCGGGGATACACCTAAGAAAGAGCGGCCGATGTACATGGCTATGTATGCGGCGCTTACGGGGCTTGCCGCTTTCTTCGGCCCGCTGATCGGGGGGCGGATCTATGAATGGATTAAGGCCTGGCCTGAAGGGATGCAGGTGTATGGCATGCAGCTTGTTGTAGGGACGCTGATGATTATCTTGGCATTGCTGCTGGGCCGCCGTATTCTGCGGGATCAATAATATAAAGGTCTGATAACAAGGAGGCGATCCGGGTGACGAGAATTGCAGTAGTGCTGGGAGCAACAGGGCTGGTAGGCAGGGCGCTGACAGAGGATCTGCTGAACGGAGCCTGGGATGAGGTCCGCGTGCTGGTCCGCCGGCCGCTGCCGCTGCAGCTGCAGCATGAACGGCTGAAGCAGGCTGTAATCGACTGGGAGCAGCTGGAGCAGTATAAAGAGCAGTTCATAGGCGTCCACGCCGTGTTCTGCTGTCTGGGAACGACTATTAAGAAGGCCGGCTCACAGAAGCAATTCGAGCGGGTTGATCTGGAGTATCCGCTCGCTGCAGCGGCCCTTGCCAAAGACTGCGGAGTGAAGCAGTTTCTGGCCGTATCCTCGATAGGGGCAAGCGCCAGGTCGCGCAACTTCTACAGCCGCACCAAGGGACGGGCGGAGGACGGCCTGATTGCGGCCGGCTTCCACGGCCTGCATCTCTTCCGGCCCTCCCTGCTGCTGGGCGAGCGGGAGGAATTCCGGCTCGGCGAGCGTGCAGCTGCCGTGCTGATGAAGGGTCTGGACTTCGCTATGATCGGACAAGCGGCGAAGTACCGCGCTGTGCCTGCAGCCAGAGTAGCGCGGGCGATGATGAATATTGCCCTTGCGGACACCGGCGGCGTGCATATCTACTCCAGCGATGTAATTCAGGTTATCGGCAAGCATTAGGGCTGCCAAGGTTTGCAATATGCCGAGCGGAGGACGTACAATAAGACAAACCATTACTTGTACATAGCGGCCGGCAGGCCGCGTACAGCAAGCAGGAGGAGCAGATCATGAGTAAAAAACAGGTGGCAACAAACAAAGCGCCGGGAGCCATCGGCCCTTACAGCCAGGCAATTATCGCCGGGAACTGGGTCTATACATCAGGCCAGCTTGGGCTGGATCCGCAGACGGGTACACTGGCAGATAATGTGCAGGAGCAGGCCCGCCAGTCGCTGAGCAATGTGAAGGCGATCCTGGAGGAAGCAGGCGCATCCCTGGATCATGTGGTGAAGACTACCGTGTACCTTAAGGACATGAATGATTTCGCGGCAGTCAATGAAGTGTACAGTTCCTTCTTCTCCGAGCCTTATCCGGCCCGCAGTGCCGTTGAGGTAGCGCGTCTGCCTAAGGACGGTCTCGTAGAGATTGAAGCGGTAGCACGCAAGAAATAACAGATGTCCGGTATATGCAGGATAACATGGAATGAGCGGCAATCCCCCGTAACCTTATCTAAAGGTGCGGGGGATTTTTTGGCTCTGGACAGGAAAGGGTCAGTATCTGCTCCCGGCACGGCGCGGGGTAAGCAGCAGCCAGATGCTGTAGAGCAGCAGAAGTCCTGCGATAATTACACCGGTGAAGAAAATCCCGTCAGTACCCTTATGCTCCATAGCAATAGCGATATACGCCCAGACGAAGACAAGCGGATAAATGCTGTCCCGGTGAGGGAAACTGACAAGTACAGCCAATACTGCGCCTACACAGAGCATAATGACAGCCCAGGCTGGTCCGCTGAGTCCGAAGCCGTCCCAGTTATTTTTGTCCAGCACAATGCTTACATTCACGATGGTGGCTACCGATATCCAGCCGAGATAAATGCTGAAGGGCAGCTTAACCAGCCATTTCTCGCCTGTAGTCGGATCTGCAATGCTGCGTGTCCGGCGGTAGATCACAATCAGTGAAAGGAGCAGCAGTGCCATGGCGGCTACTGACAGCTCAATGTACAGATAATGCCAGAGGAACAGCCAGCCCATATTAAAGAGACAGCTCAGTATGAACCAGATGCCTATCCGCTGTATGGAATCCCTGCCTCCGGCAGCGTTGCGGAACTGGTAAATGACGAACCCGGCCAGCAGTATATAGATCAGGGACCAGATGGAGAAGGCATAGCCCGCCGGTGTGATATAGGTAGAAAACCTGTCCGAAATTTCACCGGTGCTGTTCCCGCCGAGCGGCAGGGTCACCGAGAGGGTGTTGACGGCGATCACGCCGAGATACAGCAGGAGGTTCCACCACTTATAAGGATTGGATCTGCTCATTATATCACTCCTAAGATTGGTTATTTAGTTGGTTCGACCTTGGCCTACATAGAATATACCCGCTTTAACGGCAATTATGACGGTTCCCGGCAAAAAAATGACCAACAGGTCATAAAAATCGCGGATAGTCTTCCGCGAGCCCGGGGTAATATGTAGTCAAGAAGTGCTTTTACGGGAAGAACCGGGATAGAACAGGCTACAACCAAAGGGGGCTAAAATGCATGGAGAGCAGCGAGGCGATACGCCCCGAGAAAATGGGGCCGCTGGTGATGAAGGAGACCTGGAATACCCCGGGCAGTGTGGTGTCCTGGGAGCTGGCGGAGAATGTCTACATTGTACGCGGGGAATGCGCCGGAATGGTCTTTATCTTTTTGAGTGATGATATGTTCCGGATGAAGCTCTTTCACGGCCAAGTGCCTGACCTCACTACATCGGCGGCGGTGATGAATGAGAACTGTGTCCCGCATCTGTTCCCGGTAGAGGAGACGGACGGGCAACTGATCTTCACAACTAGTGACATCAGGCTGATTATCGAGAAATCATCATTTCTGCTCCGCGTAGAGAATACGGCCGGCAAGACCATCATGCAGCAGAATCTGGCCAGCTGGAACCCGCGCGGTGCGAGCCATGCAGAGTATGATATGCAGCCGAAGTCGCATTTTTACGGGCTGGGTGAGAAATCAAGCTTCCTGGATAAACGCGGGGAGCGTTATACGAACTGGAACACCGATGTCTTCGCTCCGCATCTGCCGGAAATTGAGGCGCTCTACGAATCAATACCGCTGATTATTCATATGCACGGTGACCTCACCTACGGCTTGTTCCTCGACAATACCGGCCGGAGCGATTTCGACATGCGTTCGCATGGGATTGCGTTTACCATTGGCTGCTCTACGGGGTCATACGACATCTATTTCATTAACGGGCCTGAGATGAAGGATGTCGTCAAAAGATACACTACGCTCACCGGACGGATTGCGCTCCCGCCTAAATGGGCTATCGGCTACCACCAGTCCCGCTACAGCTACATGAATCAGCAGGAGGTGCTGCAGCTCGCCCGGACCTTCCGTGAGAAAAATATCCCCTGTGATGTCATCTATCTGGATATTCATTATATGGACGAGTACCGTGTCTTCACCTTTGACCCCGTTAACTTTCCTGATCCGCAGAGAATGATCTCGGAGCTCGGGGAGCTGGGTGTGCGGATTGTGCCGATTGTCGATCCCGGTGTGAAAAAAGACCCCAAATTCGAGGTGTATAAGGAAGGTGTGCTGGAGAAGCATTTCTGCCGCCGGCTGGAAGGGGATATCTTCTTCGGCGAGGTGTGGCCGGGCATCAGCGCCTTCCCGGATTTCAGCGACAGCCGGACTGCGGAGTGGTGGGGCGATCTGCATAAATTTTATACGGACCTCGGTATCCAGGGCATCTGGAATGATATGAACGAGCCGGCGGTATTCAATGAGAGCAAGACGATGGATCTCGATGTGATGCATTTCAATAACGGGCGTGCGGTTACCCATGAGGAGTATCATAATTTGTACGGGATGATGATGTCCAAGGCTACCTATGAGGGGCTGGCTGGGCATATGGGCGGCGAGCGGCCTTTTGTGCTGACCCGGGCCGGGTACGCAGGCATTCAGCGGTATGCGGCTGTATGGACCGGGGATAACCGCAGCTTCTGGGAGCATATGGCGATGGCGATGCCGATGGTGCTCAATATGGGCCTGTCCGGCCTGGCCTTTGCCGGTCCGGATATCGGCGGCTTTGCCCACCATACCTCTGCCCAGCTGCTGGTGCGCTGGACGCAGATGGGGGTCTTTTTCCCGTACTGCCGTAATCATTCCTCGATCGGTACGCTGCGCCAGGAGCCGTGGTCCTTCGGGGAGGAGGTCGAGGGGATTCTCCGCGAATTCATCGGGCTGCGGTACCGCTGGATGCCGCATTTATATAACCTGTTCCATGAGGCGGAGATATGCGGTCTGCCGGTGATCCGGCCGCTGGTGCTGGAATATCCGCGTGACCCGCATGTGACGAACCTGTGCGACCAGTTCCTGCTGGGTGACAATGTGCTGATTGCCCCGGTTTACCGCCCGGATACGGATCACCGGTCAGTCTATTTGCCGGAGGGGCACTGGATTGACTACTGGGACGGGGAGATTCATGCAGGCGGGTGCCATATTCTCGCTGCTGCGCCGCTGCATATTATGCCGATGTATGTGCAGGCGGGGACGTTCACGGCCGAAGGACCGCTGAAGCAATATGCGCTGGAGGATAAGGCGGAGACGGTTATCTTCCATCTCTTCGGGGCGGAGGTGGGCAGCGGCTTCTCGGCGGGTTACAGCCTGTATGAGGATGACGGGCACAGCTTCGGCTACCGCAGAGGACAGTATTCAGAGCTTAAGGTACAGGCTGAGGGTACAGAGGGGGCGCTGGTACTGAAGTGGGCTTATACTGTACAGGATTACCGGCCGCGCCGGGAGCTGCTGCAGTTCGCCCTGTGCTATCCTAACTTCAGCATAGCCGGGGTAGAGGGGCTTGCGGAGATCAGCCTGGAGCAGCTGAAGGCCGGCCGGACCGGCTGGGCGTATAACGGCAAGAAGGGTGCAATTATTGTGCAGATAAACGATGCTGCTGAGGGCGGGGAACTGCTCATTCTGGCTCATGAATGACTTGTACTTCTTAAGACTGGCCCGCCTTTGGCGGGCTCTTTGGTGTCTCAGGAACACCTGCGAGCCGGCAAACGGCCCGTATTAGCAGAAAAATCTGCGGAAATTCTTCAAAAAAGTACAGAAAGGTTTTTAAATATAGGCATTTTCGTATAAGATGAAGGGATGAAGAAAAAAGTTACACCGACGAACATAAGCGGATAGCGGTACAGCTAATGCTGCTGGTACGGCTTCACTATATTTACTCGCGGAGAAGGATGCGGCCCTCCGGCTGGGATGGACCTGCACCTTCTGTTTGCTTAAAGGAATGGAGATCATCAATGATTAAGCATCTGTATGCAATATGGCTGGGGGATGTGTTTTTTTGCTTCTCGGGCGAGACTTCTGAGCCGAAGGTGGACGCGTGGACACGTGTAATCAAACGGCTGGAGCTCCGGGGCGGCTGGCGTCCCTTTGCCGGAGCAGCGCTGCGGCTGGCGGAAGTGAAGTACCCGGTTGCCGCCGCCGCTGAAGGCCGGACGGCCCGCCGCAGCCTGCCCGGGCGCACGCTTGAAGGGCTGGCCCTCTCACCTAAGGACGCGTTCGAGCTGCTTCTCGCCTGGGACGAACAGGCAAGCCGCGCCCAGGGAATTGAACCCGGCGGGGAGCTGCGGTACTGGTCGGCCGCTGCCCGGTTCGCGCTGGAGCTGATGGGCAAGGGCGGAGTAGTGCCGGGTGCACAGCCGCAGCGTACGGTCGGAGCACGCCGCCGCGGCGGGGAACAGGCGGCTGCCGTGTGCTGGTCGCCTGCCTTCAGGGAAGAAGCGGATAAGGACTTCTTCCTGCAGATGGCCGCCTCCATGCCGGTACTGGCGCTTGGCACGCATGTGGCCGAAGAAGGGGATCTGTCCTCGCGCGAGGAGGCCGGCGGGTATGTGCTCTATTCCTTCCTGCAGGCTATTCTGACTGCAGAGATCAAGAATGTGACCGCCGCAAATGAGAGTGCACTGTCCCCCTATAAGGCTAACTACCGCCGCGGCTACTCGCCTCTGACTGAGCTGTGGTGGAACAGTCTGCTCACCGGCAGCCGGGATATTCCTGTGCAGGGTACTCCTGTAGAAGTGAGCGAGCTGCTGGCAATGGTCAGCGAGACGGCAGGCAATGAGGTGCCGCATTTCGAGACTGAGGAAGCAAGCAGCGGACAGCTCAGCCTGGGCCTGCGCCTGGAGCCGCCTGAGGGCGAGCATGAGCTGTGGAAGCTGACATACTGGGCGGAGAGCCGGGAGGAAGGGGAATTCTGGATTCCGGCAGAGGCGGTCTGGAGCAGCAAGGAACGGGAATTCACCCTGTGGGGCAAGCGCTACCGCAACATTCAGCAGCAGCTGCTGGCCGCACTGGGCCGGGCAGCGAAGCTGGCGCCCGATATTCAGCGCTCGCTTACAGGGCCGGCGCCTTGCGGGGTGGAGCTGCCTCCGGAGCGGCTCTATTTCTTCCTGAAGGAGAGCGTTCAGGAGCTGCGCGAGCGGGGGATTACGGTGCAGATGCCTTCACGCTGGAGCCGGGAGGGCCGGCGGAAAATCGGCATGCGGATGAGAATGCAGCCGCCAGCCGGCACTATCGACGGTCCTGCACAAGCCTCCCTGGGCATGGAGGAGCTTATATCTTTCCGCATTGAGGCCTCCCTCGGGGATTCGGATATAACCGAGGAGGAACTGAATGTTCTGGTAGAAGCCGGAGTGCCGTTTGTGCAGTTCCGCGGGGAATGGATCGAAGTGGACCCGAAAGAGGTCCGGCAGGTACTGAGATACATGAAGCGCAATGAGAGCGGAGAGATGACGGCGGCCGACTGGATGCGCCTTACGGCAGAGGACGGCGAGGAGCGGCTGTGGAAGGGCATGTCGGTTACGGGCATGGAGACCTCCGGGCTGCTCGCGTCCCTGATGCACGGCGATGTGCTGCGCGGAATGCCGCTGCGGCCGGTGCCGCAGGATCTGAACGGAACCCTGCGTCCTTACCAGGAGCGGGGGTATCAGTGGCTGACAGCACTCAGCGGCCTGGGCTTCGGTGTCTGCCTGGCCGACGATATGGGCCTCGGTAAAACGGTACAGGTCATCACCTGCCTGCTCGACCGGGCCCAGGAAGCAGCGCCCGGAGTGAAGCAGGAGCCTGTACTCATTCTCTGCCCGACCTCGCTGCTCGGCAACTGGCAGCGGGAGCTGCAGCGGTTTGCTCCTTCGCTTAGCGTGCATATCCATCACGGCGGCCGTCGGGTGCGCGGGGAAGGCTTCACCGCGCTTGCAGCCAGCCACGAGATTGTGCTGACCACTTATCACCTGGCCGGCCGGGATAGCGAGGATCTGGCAGGAGTGCACTGGTCAACAGTTGTGCTGGATGAAGCGCAGTATATTAAGAATCACCGCACGAAGCAGGCGCAGAGCGTAATGAAGCTGACGGCACCGCACCGGATTGCGATGACGGGTACACCGGTCGAGAACCGGCTGGGCGAGCTGTGGTCGATTTTTCATTTCCTGAATCCGGGTTATCTGGGGACGTATCATTCGTTCCGCCAGCGTTATGTATCCGGGGAAGGCGGGGAACGGCTGCGTGAGCTGCACCGTCTGGTCTCACCCTTCCTGCTGCGCCGCCTGAAGAGCGATCCGGATATCTCCAAGGATCTGCCCGAGAAGCTGGAGCTCAAGTCTTATTGTCCGCTTACGGAGACGCAGGCGGCGTTGTATAAGGGCGTTGTGGATGAGATGCTGGGTGTCATCGGAGAGCGGTCGGGTATGGCCCGCCGCGGGCTGGTGCTGTCCTCCCTGACCAAGCTGAAGCAGATCTGCGATCATCCCCAGCTGTTCCGCAAGGATGAAGGCCGCATTCCGCGCAGTGAGCCGTCCGGCAAGATGGATGTCATGTTCGAGGTGCTGGACAGCATCTCCGAGCTGGGGGAAGCCGCGTTAATCTTCACACAATATGTGGCGATGGGCGAGCTGCTGGTCAGCCGCCTGGCCAGACGGTACGGGCAGACGCCGCTTTTCCTGCACGGCGGCATCCCTAAGCGGGAGCGTGACGAGATGGTGCGTGCTTTCCAGGAAGGGGAGGGCCCTGCATTCTTCGTCCTGTCCCTCAAAGCCGGAGGCGTAGGCCTCAATCTGACCAGAGCCAATCATGTGCTGCATTATGACCGCTGGTGGAATCCCGCAGTAGAGAATCAGGCAACAGACCGGGCCTTCCGGATCGGACAGCACAAAAATGTCCAGGTGCATAAGCTGATCTGCCAGGGAACGCTGGAGGAGCGGATTGATGAGCTGATCGAACGTAAAAAAAGCTTGTCCGAGCAGGTAGTCGGCTCCGGTGAGAACTGGTTAACCGAAATGTCCAACCATGAGCTGAAGGAGCTTATTGAGCTGCAGGGCCAGGACTGGATGTAGTCCGGCGGTGTCAGGCGGAACTTGTACTTAAGAAAGAGAGGGATCATCAATGGGCGAACTGCTGGAGCTGAGGCTGGAGGTGCTGCCCGGCATAATCAAGGCTGCCGGGAGTCTGGGAAGTGCTGCAGGCGGCAGAGCCGGCCAGCCGGGCAGCAAGCGTACAGGTGCAGAGGAGCAGCTGAAGCGGGTGAGTCTCACCTTGAATATTCCGGTATGGTCCGCTGAGCGGAAGCGTGAAGTAATCGGACGGCTCTCGGGCCATCCGGGGGAGCTGTATGATGTGCTGCAGGGCAGCCTGAATGGCGGCCCTGCGCAGCTTGAGCTGCTGCCGACTGACAGTGAGCTGCAGCAGGCCGTGAGCGGTCAGGAGACCGGGGCGCTGCCGGCAGAGGAACTGCTGGCCCGGGTCAAGCGGCAGCTGGCCGATGAGCCGCTGCTTGCCTTTGCCCTGCGCGGTCTCCCTAAGGAGGAGCTGCTGTCCGGAGTATTTGCCCTCTGGGCAGGGCAGGGCAATGAACGGAGCGGGGAAACAGGCGGGACCTCACCGGCCCCTGGAACACTGGCATCGGAGCTGGCCCGGCTCGAACGCAAGGGACCGGCTGTATCCTCCAGCGAATGGCTCGCCGAGGCGGCGGCGGAAGGCTCGCTTCACCAGCCCGGCCCGCTGTTCCATGAAATATCCGCCCGGCCCTTCCCGGCTATCCCTGATGTTATTGAGCCGCAGGAGGAGTGGGGCCTGCTGCTGCAGCAGACCCCCAAGGCCCCGGCCGGGCTGGCTCTGCTGCTGCGCCGGGTATCGGAAGCAGCTGCGGGACGGGCAGCAGGCTTGAATAAACTGTAAGCCTGCAGGACTGCTTGAACTGTACCATTTGAATAACGTAGGGGCCCCCTGTTAAGAATGTAGCCAGTCACGTAAAGGTTGTACAAGTGACTAGCTACACGTTACGGACAGGAGAGACGTTAAGCCTGGGAAAGGCACCGGATTGCCGGACTTGCGGACACCAGCGCCGTTATTTCACCGAATATAGGCTGTGGAGTCCATAAGGGGCAGAATTGGATTGATTTGAATGGCTTAGCCATGATTATGGCATTTTTTTATCACAAATAAACTGAAACGGCGGCCGCCCCTTGAAGGACGGCCGCCGTTTCAGTTTATCTGCATTTTATGCTAAAGGCCCGCTGTTGCCGCCGCCTTCGGACAGCTCCAGAATCTCCCGGCGCAGACGGAGCATCTTCTGATCCAGCTCGTCTGCGGCACGCGCCGCCTCCTTCAGCTCCTCCGCGACATGCGGCGGCAGCTGCTTGTCGAACTTATAGTAGAGAATATGCTCCATGCTGGCCCAGAAATCCATTGCGAGTGTCCGCAGCTGAATTTCGGCCTTGACCCAGCGGGTTCCTTCCAGCAGCACCAGCGGAATGGCAACAATCAGATGCAGGCTCTGATAGCCGTTTGGTTTCGGATGGGCGATATAGTCTTTAATCTCCAGCACCCGGATATCCTCACGTCCGCAGAGGTGATCGACGAGCCGGTAAATATCCTTCACAAACGCACAAACGATCCGCATCCCGGCGATATCATGAATATGCTGCTCCATATTGTCCAGGGTGAACTCATGGCCCTTGCGCTCCATTTTTTGCACAATGCTCTTCGGTTCCTTGATCCGTGATTTCACATGCTCGATCGGACTATAGCCGTCGCGCACCTGCCACTCGGTCCGGATGATATCAATTTTATTCTCAAGCTCATTCAGTGCATGACGGTAAAGCACCGGTAAAGCCTTGAAATTCTCTATCTGCTGGGCAAAATCCTCGTGGATCTGCCATTTCTGCATATCCTTCACATGAACTTGCAGCTTGTGCAGTGTAACCTGTGTACTATCATATTCTTCCACTGAAACTCTCCCGGTATTCGTTATTTGTGACTGCAGGCAATGAACGGATGACTGCGTTGCTCACATAAAAGGTAAAGCCGCTGACAGGTGATGCAATTCTATTTTAACCGATGTACAGGCCCGGAAGCAAAATAATGCCTCAGCGCAGTAAAGAGAAACATTCTGCCTGAAGCCGCGTATAGCACACTATAGACATGAAGAGCAGGCAGGCCGGTATCAGTCACCGGAATCCTTTGGAACAGAGCCGCCGGGACCGTAGCCCTCATCCTGATAACCGGTATTCCCGAGCTTTGGCAGAACGCCAAGCGCTTCAATCAGCTGCCTGGTTTCATCTGTCCCATGGCCGTGCAGGTACTGGAAGATCCGGAGGGTGGCATCGTCAAACTGCCCGGCTGCTGAATCGTGATCCGCTGATTTATAGGGGATAAAAGCACGCCTGAAGGCAAAATCATCGCTGCTGGCCAGCTCCTTCAGCAAATCCTGAAGCACGTTGAGCTCTTCACCCGAGAGCAAAACCTCGAATTCATGTTCACCGGACGGCATATCTTGAACAAGACCATGATTCACAGACACGAAATATCGTTTATGTTTATCGACAGGCAATGTGAACCCTCCATTCTTCGATTATATTCGCGGCGGCGGCTGTTTATCAGACACGAACCTCCTTGGTATTTTACACACAGCGACAAATAATGAATCTAGCGGGGACTTTTGGTATGATAGAGTCACGTTTTACGCTGCTGCATGAAGTGACGTGGAAATGTTGGGTTGTTTTACAGCTGTAATCAGCTGATTCTCACTCTGGAGAAGGAGGAACTGCAATGAATTTTCTGCAACGCATTAAAGACGGGGCCAGCCGGGTGAGTGAAAAAGCACAAAGCTCGGTGGAAGTCAGCAAGCTGAACGGGCAAATTGCGGACATTGAACATGAGATGCAAATTGAAT
The DNA here is from genome assembly GCF_032302195.1 of Paenibacillus sp. MMS20-IR301. Taxonomy (NCBI): domain Bacteria; kingdom Bacillati; phylum Bacillota; class Bacilli; order Caryophanales; family Paenibacillaceae; genus Paenibacillus; species Paenibacillus sp. MMS20-IR301. The sequence continues at coordinate 5,243,832 of NZ_CP135275.1, read as the reverse complement.
TTTTGAAAATGGGAAAGCTTTTCTATGAAGGATTCCGTACTCGGGATATGTCGGTGGCCGAAGGCCAGATGATTGAGCTGGCGCGCGGCTGCAGCAGGCTGCAGGAGCAGATCGAGGGCGTGCGGGGAAGAATTGCCGAGCTCAAAAATGAACGCCTCTGCGCATGCGGCCAGATCGTGGCACTGGATGCGAACTTCTGTCCGCACTGCGGGCGGAAGCTTGAGGCCATTTCACTGCACAAGGAGCCGGCAGCTGCTCCGGCACAGGCACAAGCACCTGCTGTGACGGTACATACCGTACATGAGTTTGAAGATGAGGAAGATCAGTTCTACGGCGAGGAAGAGCTGACCGAAGCAGAGCGGGAGCTTGCCAAGAGACATGATCCCCGCACCGCATATGCCGAGATCATTCCGGTAAATGAAGATGACGCGGAGCCTGACGGATACGTTCAGGCTGTGCCTGATACAGAACGGAGCCGCCGTGAGGCGGATGAACTGGAACGGGAGCGTGAGCGCCAGCTGGAGCTGGACCGGCGCATCCGGGACTGGAAGGCCAGCGAGCCAGCAGTCCAGGTGACGGCCGGGGAAACGGGTGCACGCGATATAGTGAAATGCCAAATTTGCGGCACGGATCTGCCGAAAGGCTCAATGTGGTGCCCGCGCTGCGGTTCAGAGCAAATATAGACAGTGTTGTACAGTCAGCATAGGAGGACACAATAAATGAAACAGTTGCTGCTGCATCTGCGCAATTTGGGTTTCACAGAGATGGAAGCCAAAATTATGGTTGAGCTGGCCAGTAAAGGCCAGGCCTCGGGCTACGAAGTGGCGAAGCAGCTAGGCGTATCAAGATCGAATGTGTATGCGGCGCTGCAGCGCCTGACCCAGCAGGGGTATGTCCGCTGCGGGGAAGGCGAGCCTGCACGTTATAGCGTACTGGACCCTGAAGAGCTGGCGACGATGATCTCCGGCAAGGTGCAAGCTTCGCTGGCCTATATGGAAAGTGAAATGCCGCGCGGCGGCCCGATCAGCCCTTCGTTCTACAATGTGGAGGGTGAACGCAACGTGATCGGGGAGCTGACCCGCCAGCTGAATCTCGCCGCCCAAGAGATTGTAGTTGATGTATGGCGGGAGGAGGCCTCGCTGCTGCGCAGCGAGCTGGAACAGGCTGAGCTGCGCGGAGTGAAGCTTCTCTGGGCGTTTGACGGCGGCAATGCCGCTCCGGCCGCTTATCCGGTCTGGCCCCCGCTTCCGGGCAAGCCGCCGCGCAGCGGAGGACGGAAGTTCTCTTTTGTCATCGACCGTTCATGGTGCATGCTCGGCATGCGTTATGAGGACGGCAACGCACAGGCGGTGGTTACGGAGCATCCTGTGCTTGTAGAGCTGCTGCTGAACCATTTCACACAGGAAATGGTCTTGTTCGAGCTTGAAGAGGATATGGGTCCTGAGCTGCAGAAGCGGTACGGGGAGCGCTATAGCCGGATTCACAGCAAATATGTATGGCAGGAGCCGGAAGAGGCAGGAGAAGAGGGGGCGGATTAGCTCCCGGAGCTACAGCTGATACTAAGCTAGGGAGGTGACAAGCATGGAGTGTATTGTTCATTTTGATGTACAGCATACGGAGGGCGTTAAGTCCCTGCGCGGGCTGCTGTTTCTGGAAGAAGGCCAGACCCCTGGAGAGCAGGAGCTGGTGGATATGTTCAAGGACATGAAGTTTAATGTACGGCTTGAGGACCGGGAGAAACTGATCTTTAAGCCGCTGGCACCCGGGGAAAAGTATTCGGAGATCCGCATTACCAGCTTCGACGGCGGGAAGAAGAACAGCAAGCAGGATAACGAGCTGAAGTCGATCGTAGGCAATCTGCTGCCGCAGAAGCCTGCCGGCCTGTAGCTTTGAGGCGGGTAGGGACCATTTGAAGGAAGAGGAGGAGCGCGGATGGAGTTATTGAGACAAAAGGTTATGAACGAAGGGATTGTTCTCGGCCCCGGTGTGCTCAAGGTCGATTCCTTTCTGAATCACCAGATGGACCCGTTTCTGATGCGGGAGGTGGGCCACGAGTTCACCCGCCGTTTTGCCGGGGAGGCGGTCACCAAGGTGCTGACCATCGAATCCTCCGGGATTGCCCCCGGCATCATGACGGCGCTTGCGCTTGAGGTTCCGCTGATTTTTGCCCGCAAGCAGAAGTCGCTGACGCTGACGGAGGATATTTATGTGGAGAAGGTCTATTCCTTCACGAAGAAAGAGACCAACGAGATTACCGTCGCCAGAAAGTTCATTGCTCCCGGCGAGCGGGTGCTGATCATTGATGACTTCCTGGCGAACGGCGAAGCGGCCTTCGGGCTGGCCCGGATTGTTGAGCAGGCAGGCGGCAGTGTGGCCGGTATCGGCATTGTGATCGAAAAAGCGTTCCAGCCTGGAGGCCGGCTCCTGAAGGAAGCCGGATACCGTGTGGAGTCGCTGGTGCGGATCGCTTCGCTCGAGAATGGGATTGTAACTTTCGCTGAAGACTAGGAAGCTGCAGGAACGAACACATAACAGGCGTATGGGCCGTATTGCAGGCCGGACATAGAGTGAACAGGAGGCCCCCGGAGAATGATCCGGGGGTCTTCTGTTTATGGAGCAAGGGGAGGGTGTGCAAGCCGGTCTGCAGGTAACCGGGGCGAACTGAGCAGGCGGGCAGGCGGATAGGAAGCAGGGCGATGAAGTTAGGGAAGGGGCATGGGATAGGCGGTGCGGAAATGGAACTGGCGGGCACAGATGTTGTGCTGATGCTGGGGGATTGCGCTGTTTAGCTTTAGCTTGTGAGTAACCAGGGGTGCACCGGGGTAAGCGGGTAAGAGGCTGGAATGCGGGAATACTGAGGTTGTGATGTGAGGAAGAGCTGCGGCAGTAAATATTGAGTAGTATGCTGCGGCGGTGGCAGTTACGGTTGCAGTCACGGTGTTAGGAGAGGGAGAATATGCAGGATGTATCACGCGGACTGAAATGTGCTTATTTTGCAGATTATGCGTGCTTAGCCTGCGAAGCGGACTCCAGTGCGCCTATTTGTCAAATTAGGGCATCAAATTAGCCGGTTTGCGGAAGATAACGGAACCTCAGTCCGCAAGCACATCAAAAACCCCCTTGCCGGGGAGGATAAGGTCCTCTCAGTCCGCAAGGGGGCACACCCGTGGCTGGAATGCCGGAAAGCCGCTGGTGCGGCTCCGGCGCAGGCCTGGCCTCTCAAGGCCTGGCCGCGCCTAGCCCGCGGGCGCCCGGCATGCCGCCAGGCCCTTCCTAGCCGCTGGCGTGGCAGGACCCGCCGGCTGCGCCAGCAGCGCCCGCTGCAGCCGCCAGCGGCGACAGCACGCGCAGCGCCCCCGGCTCGCAGCGCACGGCCAGCGGCGCGGTGCCGAGGGCCTCGCCGTCGCCGATGGCATGGCGCGGCTGCGCGAAGTGGACGGCTACGCTGCGTCCGCGCAGCATGGTGACATAGGGCAGCGCCACATGCTTGCCCTTCACCACCGTCGGGAACAGCCGCAGCAATTGCCCGCGGCTTACCCCGTGGACCACGCAGACGTCAAGCAGGCCGTCGCCTGATTCCGCCTGCGGGCAGATCAGCAGTCCGCCGCCGTAGCTCGGCAGGTTGCAGACCGAGACCAGCCACGCCCGGTCGAAGGCCTGCTCCTTGCCGTCGCAGGTTACGCTTACGCGGCAGGGCTTGAAGGTGATTAGCGTATGCAGAATGCCGATGATATAAGCCAGCCGGCCGGCGCCGACGGCATTACACAGCCGCTTATACCGGCTGGTATTCACGTTGACGGCCACCTGGGCGTCGAAGCCGCTGGCTACGGCGGTCAGGGTGAGTCCGCCTGCATTCGAGAGCAGATCGGCTTCGAGGCAGCGGTCCTGCAGCGCATTGTCCAGAGCGGCCTCAGGTGTCAGCGGGATGCTGAAGCCCCGCGCGGTGTCATTGCCGGAGCCGGCGGGAATCACCGCCAGCGGTACCCCCCGGCGCCGCAGCGCACCGAGCACGCTGTGGATCGTGCCGTCCCCGCCGATCACGATGGCGGCGCGCCAGTCCTCGCGGCGGGCCAGGGCGTGGAGCACCTGGCTCTCGGCGCTGTCTGCGCTTTGCGTGAACAAGGGCTCATAGGGAACGCCCCGTGCCTGCAGCAGGACTTCCACGGTGTGCCAGGTCCGCAGACCCGCTCCCCCGCCGGAACGGGAGTTTATGATCAATAAATACATGGATGTTCCTCCAGCCTGTAGATTCCTGTATGTCCTGATTCCATTGTACGGAGAGGACAGGCAAAAGGGAATCTTTTTCGCCGGGCTACAGCTGCCGGAGCTGGCTTTCGGCAATGGAACCCGCCCAGGGCAGCTTGAACCATCTTCCGCCCAGCGCATGGTAGATCATGAGTAGCCAGACTGCGAAGCTGCACAGAGAGACTACAGCTCCCAGCAGCGGACCGAGCAGCGGAATGAATCCGCTTAATACATGGATAATCATCAGTGCCCCGAAGGTGATAAGGGACTGCAGGGAATGGAAGAGCACGAAGCGGCTCCGTTTCTCCAGCGCGAGGAATAGGATGGCACCAATAAACGGGAAGATATAGCATAGGGCGGCGGCAAAATGATCAGGCAGTCCGGTGGATGATCGGAATGGGGACAATAGGCTCACTCTCCTTGGATTGGAGAAGAAAGGCATGGCTCATCTGCCTTCTTCACTATGAGCCTATGAAGCTGACCGGCAAAGTATGAGCTTCGGCAGGGTCCGCTCAGGGTAATCTCTGCAGCACTGGGTAGACTAATAACAGGTTCTTCGGGCTGACAGAAAGCATACGCTATAATTTAGCCAAAGGATTAAGGGTGTATAAAAAATTTCCATTCGCATATTTTACATGGAAAGGTGGAACTTGGACTGGAATATGATACAATAAAGCGATAAGGCCCGAAAGGAGTGATTCAGCAAGTGGCTCTTCGGGTAACTAAAGTGTCAAGGTGTCTATACTCTGAGACAACCTTACTCTCAGCCCAAATCACGACGAACCTGCTTCACCATCAGGAGTGCTTTCTAGTAATACCGGAGGGCAGTCAAGGCGGATAATGCAAGCCACGTATGTGTAATGGTTTCTTAACTTGCATTTCGAAGTTACGGCGGACTTTTCATCATGCATTCTCTACAACGGAGCATTCATTTTCAATGTTTTGGGAGGGAACTGATCATGGCAAGTAAAGGTCATAACGAAGTCAAGGAAAGTCTACGGGAAATGACACGCATTTTCCGGCCCAAAGATCCCAAGAAATTTGTGAAGGAGTACGTCCGGAAGTATCGGATCACGGGAGGCTATGAAGAAGAGCTAACCATGGTTGTGGAGCATGAGCTGGTAAGAATGAATTCATCCGTTTCCTAAACGACAGATAGGATTGTTCGGCTTTTACTTTCTGGTGACAACACATTTTGTGCAATAACATCCATGAGGATTCTCATAAACCGTGCCCGGGCAGCCTACTGCTGCAGGAAGCGGTTTTTTTTGTTATATATTCCGGGGTCCCCGCAAAGTACCTGAGTTGACCTCGAAGCCAAAGCTCCACTTTGTGGGGTTATTTTGTATGTCAGGGCCCGATTAGTGTTTCCAAAGAGGGCAATTCAGTCAAATGAACTTTTGGACACAAATTAAATTGAATGCGCTTTAATTGATTTTAACACAACTTAAGTAAAATTTGAAAGCGCTTTTAAAATCAGTATTGACAAGCTTTTTCTGTTTTCAAAATGATTTTGTGAAATTGTTGTGAACGATTGACAAAATGATGGAGCGAACTTATATTAATAGTGATTGTTATAATTGACAGGAAAATACTCTAATCTACGAATTCGGGAAAAGCGGGGTAGATCAATGATGAAAACGTGGCAGGCTGGAAGGCGGCTTCTTCTCATGACAGCAGCGCTTGGACTCATTCTTGCCGGATGCGGGCGGGAGGACTTGTCGGTACTCAGACCGCAGGGGCCCGCAGCGGAAAGCTCGTTTGCTCTGATGAAGCTGTCGATCACAATCATGATCGTGGTGCTCCTCATCGTTTTCTCCATTTCGGCGTATGTGTGGATACGCTTCCGCCGCAAGCCGGGCCAGCAGGAGATTCCGAAGCAGGTGGAAGGCAGCTTCAAGCTGGAGGTGCTGTGGACGGTTATCCCGCTTATTCTCGTAATTATACTGGCGGTTCCCACAGTGAAGGCGGTCTTTGCTGCAGGGAATGACCATTCAGATGACAAGGATGCCATTCAAGTTAAGGTAACCGGCCATCAGTACTGGTGGGAGTTTGAATATACCGATTACGGGGTGACAACCGCGCAGGATCTGGTGATTCCGGCAGGCAAGGATATAGCCTTTGAGCTGAGCACCAAGGATGTGCTGCATTCCTTCTGGGTACCCTCCCTCTCCGGCAAAATGGATACCAACCCTGACGGGACAGTGAACCGCTTCAGCTTCAGCGCGCCGAATGAAGGCGTTTACCGCGGCAAATGCGCAGAGCTGTGCGGGCCGTCCCACGGGTTCATGGAGTTCAAGGTGAAGTCCGTCAGTGAAGCTGCCTTTGAAGACTGGCTCGCTTCGATGAAGGCTCCAGAGTCGGTGCTGCCGGAGGACCCGGTGCTTGCCGAGAAGTTCAAATCGCAGTGTCTGACCTGCCATGCGGTGGGCAGCATGCCTGCCTCCTCGGTTGCTCCCAATCTGACGGGGATTGGCTCCCGTGAATCCGTTGCCGGTATTCTGCTCAATGATGATACCCGTGTGGACGGTGCGCCTGTAGAGGAGAATCTGAAGACCTGGCTGCATGATCCGCAAAGCGTCAAGCCCGGCAATACCATGCCGAATCCCAAGGATCTGGGGCTGACCGATGAAGAAATCGACGGTATTGCCGAGTATCTGGCCGGCTACACACTGGACTGAAGCCGGATAGCCTATAGCCTGAAGCGGAAGCAGCATATTTGAAAAGGGGGTACGTACCTTGGCTCAAGCAGCGCAATCCTTGCATCCCTCCCAGCCCTTGAAGTCCGGCCACAGCGTGAAGCGGCACACCGGGATTATGGACTGGATTACCACCGTCGATCACAAAAAGATTGCCATACTGTATCTCTGGGCCGGCGGCATCTTCTTCGGCATCGGGGGCTTAGAAGCGATTCTGATCCGGATTCAGCTGATCAAGCCGATGAATACCTTTCTGGATGCCCAGACCTTCAACGAGCTGATCACGATGCACGGCACGACGATGATCTTTCTTGGTGTCATGCCGGTTATTTTTGCCCTGATGAATGCGGTCATTCCGCTGCAGATCGGTGCGCGCGATGTTGCCTTTCCTTTTCTGAATGCGCTCGGCTTCTGGACCTTCCTGTTCGGCGGCATTCTCCTTAACCTCAGCTGGGTGATGGGCGGTGCGCCCGATGCAGGCTGGACTGCTTACACCCCGCTCTCAAGCACCAGCTACAGCGCCACCCACGGAGTAGATTTTTATACCATCGGGCTGCAGATTGCCGGTCTTGGCACCCTGATTGGCGGGATTAATTTCCTGGCTACGATCATCACCATGCGCGCCCCGGGCATGTCATTCATGCGGATGCCGATGTTTGCCTGGGCTACTTTTATCACCTCAGCTATTATTCTGTTTGCGTTCCCCGCAATTACTGTAGGGCTTGTCCTGCTAACCTTCGACCGGATTCTGGAAGCTAAATTCTTTGACGTGGCCGGCGGCGGTAATCCGGTGCTCTGGCAGCATATCTTCTGGATCTTCGGCCATCCCGAGGTGTATATTCTGATTCTCCCGGCCTTCGGGGTTATCTCCGAGGTCATTCCAACCTTTTCACGCAAAAGATTGTTCGGCTACAGCTCGATGGTCTTTGCGACCATTCTGATCGCCTTCCTCGGCTTCATGGTCTGGGCGCATCATATGTTCACTACGGGCCTCGGACCGGTAGCCAATGCGCTATTCTCGGTCTCTACCATGCTGATTGCAATTCCGACGGGGATCAAGATTTTCAACTGGCTGTTCACGATGTGGGGCGGACAGGTGCGCTTCACCACCCCTAACCTGTTCGCAGCGGGGTTCATTCCCACCTTCACAATGGGCGGTGTAACGGGGGTCATGCTGGCTTCCGCACCTGCCGATTTCCAGTTCCATGATACGTATTTCGTGGTAGCGCATTTCCACTACGTCATTGTCGGCGGCCTGGTGCTCGGGCTGTTCGCCGGCCTGCATTACTGGTGGCCTAAGATGTTCGGGCGGATGCTGAGCGAGCGGCTGGGCAAGTGGACCTTCTGGACCTTTATTATCGGCTTCCATCTGACATTCTTCGTGCAGCATTTCCTCGGGCTGATGGGCATGCAGCGCCGCGTGTTCACGTACCTGCCGAATCAGCAGTTCGATACGCTGAATCTGGTCAGTACTGTAGGTGCGATGCTGATGGGTGTTGGCATGATCATCTTCCTGGCGAATATCTTCCTCACTTCACGCCGGCCTCTAGACGCGGCTGATGACCCGTGGGAAGACGGGCGGACGCTGGAATGGACAATTCCTTCGCCGCCGCCGGAGTATAACTTCAAGCAGACACCGCTGGTCCGGGGGCTGGATGCCTTCTGGAAGGAAAAGATGGCCGGCCACAAGGGGATGACTCCTTCTGAGCCGGTAGGGCCGATTCATATGCCGTCGGCGACCATCCTGCCTTTCCTGATGTCAGTCGGCATCTTCATTGCGGGACTGGGCTTCATGTTCAGCCGTGACGAGTTCGGCAGCGACATTATGAGCTTTCTTTTCAACAACTATATCGTTACGGCACTGGGTCTCTTGATTACCTTCGGTTCGATGCTGCTGCGGTCGTTAATCGATGATCACGGCTGGCATATTGAGCCTGAAGAGCTGGAAGGAAGGTGAGCGGATATGACTACAGCACATGCCGGATCTGTTGACGGGACACTGCCGCATGAGCCGGAGAAGGCAACGCTTGAAGGACGTAACAAGGTGCTGGCCTTCTGGCTGTTCCTTGGCGGGGAGGCCGTGCTCTTCGGCACGCTGTTCGCCACCTTCCTCGCGCTGCGCAATCAGACGAATGAGGGGCCGTCCGCGAATGAACTGTTTCACCTTCCGCTGGTCGCAGCGGCCACCTTCCTTCTGCTGGCCAGCAGCCTGACCAGCGTGTTCGCTATCCAGGCTATGCACCGGGGTAACGCCACCCGGCTAAGAAACTGGCTGCTGATCACAGTGGTGCTCGGCTTAAGCTTCCTGATTCTGGAGATCTATGAGTTCAGCGTGTATATCAGGCATGAGGAATTCGGGATGACTACGAGTGCGTTCAGCTCGGCCTTTTATACGCTCGTCGGCTTCCACGGTGCCCATGTCGCCTTCGGGATCCTGTGGATTTCGGTGCTGATCGGACAATTAATGTATAAGGGACTAACGGTGGTAACAGCACCGAAAATCTATGTATCAGCCATGTACTGGCATTTCATTGATGTGGTGTGGGTCTTTATCTTCACGGTTGTATACCTCCTCGGGAAGGTGGGATGAAGATATGGCAGCGAAACAGCATTCCTCTGATGCTGCGGCCGGTGGTCCGGTGAAGCACAGACACCGCCCGGAAGGGCCGCAGCGGCATATTGTCGTCTTCATCTTCTCCGTGGTCCTGACACTGATCGCCTTCGCCGCAGTGGCCGCCGGCGGGGTGAACGCCGCCTTTGCCGTTATACTGCTGCTGGTGATGGCCGTGCTGCAGGTTATTCTGCAGATGGGCTTCTGGATGCATCTGAAGGACAAAGGGCATATGATGCCGATTATCTTCATGCTCGGCGGGTTTTTCATTGCAGGAACCTGCATTATCATGGCGCTGTACTGGGTATGGTGGGACTAAATCTGCCGGGGGAGGCTCGGGGGTCATGCCGGGATTACAATATTTCAGCTTCAATGAATTATGGAGCCCGCTGTTTCTGGCGCTGATGCTTCTGCTGACCGCCGGTTACTTTGTACTGATTGGACCGCTGTCCCCGCGTTTTGCAGGCAGTTATGCAGTCCCCTTCTGGCGGAGGGGGCTGTTCTTATGCGGAATGGCAGCCCTCTATCTGGCGCAGGGAGGCCCCATCAGTCTGCTCGGGCATATTCTGTTCTCCTTTCATATGGTCAGTATGGCCTTGTCTTATCTTGTCGCCGTCCCGCTGATTATGCTGGGGATTCCGGGGTGGTGCTGGCGCGCCCTGCTGCGGGTGAATCCGCTGCGCGGGTTTGCTTTTCTCGCGAAGCCTGTAGTTGCGGCTCTGCTCTTTAACGGGCTCTTCTCGCTCTACCATATCCCGGTAATCCATGATTATGTCATGCTGCATTTCACGGTCCACCGGTTGTATTATGCTGTGCTGTTCCTGACCTCCGGGCTGATGTGGTGGAATCTGATCAATCCGCTGCCGGAATACCGGGCGCTTGGCGGCCTGGGGCAGGTCGGCTTCATCTTTTTGAATATGGTCCTGCTGACACCGGCCTGCGGGCTGATTATTTTTGCGGGCACCCCCCTGTATGCGACATATAGTGACCCTAACACCTGGGCAATGGCGATGGGCTATTGTGTACCGCAGAGTCCGGCGGCGCTGCTGCAGGCTTTTGGCGGTCCCGGCTTCTTCGGATCCCTCTCTCCCAAGGTAGACCAGCAGGTCGGCGGCATCGTGATGAAATTCATCCAGGAATTTATTTTTGCCTCCATGCTTGCTTATGTGTTCTATCATTGGTATAAAAAAGAGAACGGACAAGACGACGCGGAGTCGTCTGCACCTGCCTCTGAACTTGCAGAGGAGGGTCCTGAACTATAAGAGCTGGTAAGTACCGAGGGGGATAATCATGGATATTTTCACCTTGTTTCCAACGATCAGTACATCGTTCATCGTCATTAGTGCGGTGCTGGTAGCTATCGGCTGGAGACAAATTATTCAAGGCAAGCGCGAAGCGCACAAGAAGACAATGATTGCAGCTGCTGTAGCGGCAATTCTCTTTTTTCTCGTCTACTCCTCAAGAACGGTATTCGTAGGGAATACAACCTGGGGCGGACCGGATGAACTGTCGACGCTGTACCATATCTTCTTAATCTTCCACATTGTGCTGGCCACGGTTGCGGCTGTATTCGGCATCACTACGCTGACGCTGGGCTTCAAGGCCAAATATGCCAAACACCGCAAGTGGGGGCGGATCACCGCTGTTATCTGGTTTGTTACTGCAATTACGGGTGTAGCTGTCTATGTGCTGCTGTACATATTCTACCCGGGCGGGCATACCCTGCCGGTCTGGAAGGTTATCATGGGCGGCTAGTCTGAATTGTCCTGAAATCACAAAAAGCCTGTACTGCTGCGCCCCGCAAATGCGGGGAAGGGGTACGGGCTTTTTTGGCCTGGGCAGCGGATTGATAAATGCTGTCTTTAACGCTTCGGGAATACAACTGATATTTTGTTCAAATTAGCCGATTTAAAGCTCGCAACAGCTAAAGCCTCTGCAATGCTTGCGGCAATATCATCGATGGATGCACTCAGTTCTTGGGGGACAATCAGTCTGCTTATATTAATCTGCTGGTCGTAACTATGATCTTCATGGCGTTTGTAGGTGTTTGCAGGTTCTCCGCTGCCGCCGCATTCTAATTTTATTTTTAATTCGTTGTAGATAAAAGTATACATTTCAGGAATTTCAAATGACCCTCCCCCTATAGCCTTCAATATCCTATCCCGATTATCATTGATCGTCCAATACCCCCATTTCAATATGGACTCGTCCGTAAAAGCTTTATCATCCCATGTTTTGACATTGTATTTTTGTAATAAGCTTAAATCATCTTCATCCATTTTTTTAGTTTGGAAGCTGGAGTCTGCCCATGCGGACGCATCAAAATCAAATCTTAAACTCATATTTCCCTCCTGTCCTGTAATCAGAACTGCACACTAAACCCTTTGAACCGGTGTATCCCTGTTCCGAAATGATCCAGCCCCCGCTCCCGCAGATACACGGCCGCCCGCCCTGCTTCACGAAGAATTTCCGGCTCAAGCCCCAGCGTATTATGTGAGCCGTAGACCCTGCGGACTCCGGCAATCGCTGCGATCCGGGCAAGAGAGCGAGTCAAGGCGGCTGGATCGGTCGAAGGGTAGAAGGCATAGACGGGTGTCATATCGTAGAGCAGATCACCTGTGAACAGGAAGCCGCGGCTCTCGTCATAGAAGCACAGATGACCCGGCGAATGCCCGGGGGTATGATAGACCGTCACAGTCCGGCCGCCGCCCAGATCCAGCTGTTCGCCATCTCTCAGCAGCCCGGCCGGTTCGCCCTGAAACGGCGTGTAGGCTGCCGGATTGAATCCTTCAGGAGTCTTGATGGTGATGTCCCGTCCGATATCCCGCCGGATCTGCTCCAGGGACAAGCCCCGGATGCCGTGGACCAGCCAGTCCCGGTCGGCTTCATGGACATAAATCGCCTCGAATTGTCCGTGGCTGCCGATGTGGTCGGTATGCACATGGGTGGTCAGGACCAGAATGGGCAGAGTGGTCAACTGATCCGTGATGCTGCGGATATTGCCGATGCCGAGCCCTGTATCAATCAGAGCCGCCCTATCCTTGCCAAGCAGCAGAAAGGAATGCACCTGCTCCCAGTGTCCGTACTCGCTGATGGCAAAGGTGGTCTCATCGACAGCTGTTATGGTAAACCAAGAATTATCCAAGTAAATGCACCTCCGACTGGTAAATAATAAAAGACTTAATATGATGTTCACTATACCGTATTCTTCTATTTCACGCTGTAACGGATAGCTGAAAGCAATACGTAGTATTGCTGCTTCGGAGGTACTAGTAAAGCGTCAGAACCAAAGGAGTGGGTTCATTCAACAATGTATATCTTCATTTCAAAAAGGAAGCTCAGGAAATAGTTGTATTGTGGAGTCAATTTCATAATTCAGTTTGCTGAATAGCAAGACTGGGCCAAAAGCTGAGTTTGTTTTTTAAAAAAAGTTAGGCCACTTGCTGGGAGTTACTCAACTGCTTGTTCAACTTGTCTAGCGCAAACTTACTCAAATTGTAGGCCAATGTGCTGAGCTGGAAATCGACACTTGCCCGGACGCCGCGGTGACGTGTGCGTTTCATCCCAAAATACTCTTTGAGGTAGGCAAAAACACGTTCTACAGCCGTTCGTTTGTTATACAGTTGCGTAAAGCTCTCGCTCCCTCTTGCTGGGTAAGCGTGCTTTCGCAAATCGGTTTGAATTCGGATCTTAAACACTTTTTGGCAGCCGGATTCGGAAAATGGACAGTCTTTACACTGGTTCGGCCTGGTGTAACGCAGCGTTTCGTATTTGGCATCGAAACTGTCGTAACGGTAGGCGTGTCCCTGCGAGCACACAGGGGTGTAATCCTGGTTCATCCCCTCGGGCGGTTTTTTGTGGTGAATCATTTTAATAATAGGAAAAGCGCCTAAGGAATGAATCAACTGGTAAATGGCTGAACTGTCATACCCTTTGTCGCCCAAGATATGCTTTACGTTTAGCGAAGGGAACTTCAGAAGCAGGCCTTTGAGGAGAACAACCGCCATACGCTGGTCATTGGGATTCGCTGAACTCCATAAGCCACTAACAATATATTGACTGTCCGTATCAACCAGCAGATTTGCCTTGAACCCGTAATAACTGGTGAGTCGCCCCTTCGTATTTTTCTTGTCACAACGTGCGGCATGCCGGGGCAGCGCGGCCAACAGTTCGTCATAGGTGTAAGGCAACATTGCTTCAATGGTTTTCTGAAACGGTCCGAGGCTTTGTTCATAAGCTTCTTGTTCCTCCCGTCGGCATTCTCGTTCTGCATGCGATGGACGTCCACGCTTGGCGTAGGCAGGTTTCTTCGGTGGCCCGTTCACTACGGTGGGCTTCGGCTCCGGGAGTTCAAACTGGAGCTGCGGCTCTGCCACCGAAGCCTCACTTGGCTTTGGTGGACGGCGAGCGGCGCGGCGTTTCGCCGCAGCTTCGCTGAATTGGCAATCCCAAGCCTCCACAATAGAGGAATCCACGGCGAGATGTGTACCGCTAACAAACCCTTCCTCTAGGGCAGACAGGACCAACGAATCCTGCAGGTTCTCGAGCATTCCGGTTTGCTCTAGCGCATGAATCAAACGGGAATACGAGGCTTCACTCGGGATATTGTCGGAGCCGGTAAATCGGCACTGCGCCCGAAACTCTTCACTGTGCAAAAGACGCCAGACCAGAGAAGAAATAAACTCGATGTTCTCCATTTTGGCGATGAGCAATGAATAGATCATCGCAGGTACATTCAGTTTTTCGGGTCGGCCACGGTTACTCTTTTTCCGGAGGGTGTGCAGCACCTTGGAGAGATCTAAGTGCTCAAAAATATGGTTGTATTTATCTTCGGGGTTCATCTGGAACAATTCCTTAAAGGAAAACAGTTCTTCTTGTCGAATTGAATAGATAGGGATTACCTCTTTTCGTTCTCGGGTGGGTTTCGTCGCCTATAAATTCGAGAATGTGGGGAGGTACTCCTTTTTCTATGCTCAACAAAACCAGATATAGCAAGGGTTTTGAATTATGAAATTGACTCTTGTGTGCAATTAAAATGAACGAAAAGTTGTTGCTCGATCGTATAGCTGCACCCTGTACAACTAATTTCATCCAAATACGATAAAACAAGCTACTTGTAACAGTATAGTTGTACCAAATACAGCTAAACCGATTATGGGTAGACCATCAGATCAATTAGTTGTACGAAGTACAGTTAACAGATCGTTTTTGGTATAAAACAATTCTGCCGCAAGAAAAAAATACCTGAAGCCCCATACGGGAGCTTCAGGTATTCCAGTTGAATATAAACTACAGGCGGAAGGAGGAGACCGTGCTCTGGAGCTCTTCAGCCAGACTGGCCAGCGACTGGGCGGAAGCGGCAGTCTCCTCGCTGCTTGCTGCCGATTGCTGGGTAGTGGCTGAAATATTCTCGACTGCGGCGAGTACATTGGTTGACTGTGCCGCTTGTTCTTCACTGGCTGCGGCGATTTCAGAAATCTTCTGGCCGGCATTATTCACCATTGTAACGATTTGATGAAAGGATACACCGGTTTTCTGTGACAATTCAGCACTTTCCTGAACGGCGCTCACACTATAGCGGGTATTCACCTGCATCCCCTTGATGATGCTTGTGATCTGCTTGGTGGCTTCGCCGCTGCGTTCGGCAAGCTTCCGCACCTCATCGGCAACCACAGCGAAGCCGCGCCCCTGTTCCCCGGCTCTTGCCGCCTCGATGGCCGCATTTAAGGCAAGCAGATTGGTCTGATCTGCAATATCTTCGATAACATCGATGATCTCCCCGACCTTTTGCGAATCCTCCTCCAGCCGTGACATCTGTCCGCTAACCGCCTGCATGCTCTCCATTGACTCCTGAATGATGCTGTTTCCATTCTCGGCAATTGCCACGGTCTGATCAGAGATTACTGCAGCCTGCTCAGTATTCTGGGCTACAGAATGAATGGCACTGGAGAGCTCTTTGAATAATTCGCTAATCGTTCCGGCATCATTGGCAGTGGCAGTGCTGCCGCCTGCCACCTCTTGCGTACTGGCGGAAATCTCCTCTGCGGCGGCGGACAGGCTTTGGGAATGCAGCAGGATGGAACCTACAGTCTGGCGGAGATTGCTGACCATCTCGTTTACTTTGGCTGCCAGCACACCGATTTCATCCTTGGTGTCGACCTCTGCCTGGCTGCGCAAATCACCGTCCGCAACCTTGGAGAGAATCTGTACGACCTTCGCCAGCGGATTTGAGATGATCCGGGAGATGAAATAGCCCAGCAGGATGCACAGCATTACGGCAGCGGAAATGATAACAAGTGTAATATTCCGTGAAGTGCTGAACAGTAAAGCGCCGTCTTGTCTGGCCTGGTCCGCTTCTTTGGTATTGATATCAATCAGGCTATTGAGGATTTGCTTCAGCGCATCGCCTTGATTATTAAGACTGCTGCTGCGCAGCATCTCCAGCATCTTCTCGTTCTGTCCGGACAGTGCCAGGCTGACAAGCGACTCATAAGTAGTCAAATATTCATTCCATGCAGCTTCGAACGGCGCGATGGCCTGAACGGAGTCCTGGCTCAGCTTGGTCTTACGGAAGGCAGCGATACTGTCGAGTACATTCTGTTTCTCTTTCTTATAATCCTCGACCCGCTGCTGCCGTTCCTCCAGCGTCTCTTTAATATAGATATCTCTGACGATGGCGCGCATAACGGAGAAGCTGTTCTGTGAGCTTTGGAGTGAAGAGACGGGGATCAGATTGTTCACATACATATCATCCAGACTGTCATTAATAGAGCCGAGGTTGGTCAGCCCATAGACGCCAACAAAAATTAATATTACAGCTACCATCAGAAAGGACGAAATTAATTTCACGCTTGTTTTTAAATTATAAAACCATTTCATACCTGTATCCCCCAGTAAAAATAAATTGTTAAGCGAAAGCTCCCTTATTGAAGAATAGGCTGGCCGTGTCGATAATGAGTGCAATTTTACCGTTTCCCAGGATAGTAGCTCCTGATATGTTGTCTGTCTTGCCCATGTATGAGCCTAAAGATTTAATTACGACGTCCTGATTGCCGACAAGCGCATCTACTGCCAGTGCCAGCCGCTTCTCTCCGCGGCCCAGAATGATCAGCGGAAATGAGACTGCTGCGCCTTCGCCTGCTGCCGGGGTTATTCCCAGAATGTCCTGCAGCCAGACCACGGGGACGAGCTGATTGCGGGCAGTGATGACAGGCTGGCCCTGAATGAAATTGATCTGCTCTGGAGCTATGCGGATAATTTCAGCCACGCTGCTCATAGGAATAACAAAAGTGGACGCGCCGACACTCGCGAGAAGCCCGCGGATGATTGCGAGCGTTAAAGGCAGACGAATACGGAAGCGGGTGCCTTGCCCTTTGGCGGTCTCAATATCTATCATTCCGTTAATCCGTTCAATGTCGTTGCGGACGATATCCATCCCTACCCCGCGGCCGGAAATATCGCTTATTTGCGCGGCCGTTGAGAATCCGGGTCTGAAAATAAGACGGAGCGCCTCGTCGTCAGTCATATTACCGGCTTCTTCGGCAGTAATGATGCCCTTCCTGATGGCGGACTGGGCAATCGCGCCGGAATCAATTCCGGCTCCATCGTCCTCTATGACCAGAATAACCTGATTGTCCTCATGGGATGCGGCGACCCTTACAGTGCCTATCTCGCTTTTTCCGGCGGCACGGCGGATTTCCGGGGTTTCTATGCCATGATCGACAGCATTCCGCAGAAGATGAATAAGCGGATCGCCAAGCTCCTCGATCAGTGTCCGGTCCAGCTCTGTCTCCTTGCCTTCAATGACCAGCTCAATCTGCTTATTCAGGGAACCTGATAAGTCTCTGACCATGCGGGGAAGCCGGTTGAACAGCTGCTCTATAGGCAGCATCCGTACCTTAATCATGCTCTCCTGCAGCTCACCTGTAATTAGTGCCAGATGGTCGCTAATCTGATCCAGCTCATCTGCCAGTTCACTCGTTCCGTATTGCTGGTGGAACTTGCGGTTCAGGAGATGGAACCGTGTTTGATCAATCACCAGTTCGCCTGCCAGGTTCATCAGTTTCTCAAGACGCTCCACCTGAACGCGGATCGTCTGCGGCTTATTCTTGTCAGCAGCAGCCGGCAGGGAATCCGGAGGTTCCGGGAAATCCTGTCCCTCCTTAGCAGGATAGGCAGGTCTCATAATTTCACCCGGGAGAGAGGAATCATCCGTCACTTCTTCTATGTAAATACTCTCAACATCCATGATGGAGAAGACCTCCTGGCGGAGCTCCTGGATATTGATTTTGGGGGATAGCAGCCAGGTTGCTCCGTCGATCCCGCTGTCATGGGCCTGGATCTCTCCCAGCTCCGGCTTCATTTGAAGAATTGCGGCGAGGCTCCGCAGCTTGGCGTCAATAAGATGGAGGCGCGGCAGCTTCATTTCACAGCCGGGAGAGAGCCAGACATGAAGCCAGAACAGTTGGGGAGAAGTTTCAGCTTTGCCTGAATGTACAGCCCAGTTCTGTTCATCCCCCTGTAACCCGTCCGCGCCAAAGGTACTGAGCCTTTGAACCAAGCCGGTTACATCTGTCGTCTCCTGGTCTGCGGCAGCAATCTCACTTTGCAGCGCGCGCATTCCGTCCAGCGCCTGGAAGAACAGGTCAATCAGTTCATTTGAAACTTTCCGTTCCCCGTTCCTCATCTGGTGGAGCAGATGCTCAAGATGATGTGTGACTTCCTTCAGCCTGTTGTAGCCCATAGATGCCGAGGAGCCCTTCAGGGTATGCGCCGCCCGGAAGAACTGCTGTATTCCGGCCTCCGTTTCCCCGATCTGCTCAAGCCTGAGCACCTCATCTTCGATCAGTTGCAGCTGATCCTCCAGTTCTTCAAGAAAGATCCCGCGGTATTCCGATAAATCAACCATCATTCGCCTTCTCTCCGTGTAACCTTTGATTAGTTGCGCAGCAGTATCTCGTCCAGCTTCAGAATTCCGACCAGTTCCGAAGAAGAGAAGCCGACACCGTTGAAGAAGGAACCGCTTATTCCGGCGATGCTGTCAGGCGCGGGCTGGATATCGTTAAAGGTAGTTACTTTATTCACCTTGTCGACTATGACCCCGATCGCTTCCTCCAGATGATGGACCACCAGAATGCGAGTATGCTTTGTACTGGATACTTCGTCCATAGCTAACAGAACCCTCAGGCTGAGCACCGGTACAATTCTTCCTCTCAAATTGATAATGCCCTTTACATAGTGGCGGCCGTTCGGAATATCTGTGATTTCCTGCATTCTTATAATTTCATGGACATCAGAGATAGGGATGGCGTAATGCTCATTATCTACCCCGAATTCAACATATTGCCTTTGTACGGCAGAATCCATATTTTACCTCCGTTATCTCAAATAATAGCGTGTGCTGCAGCGGATATTCTGCATGGCCTCCTTTCCTTTTCTGCTTGGAGTTCAATGATTCTGCTGCTCTTGCGTTGCTCTGTCTTTCAGCAATGCAGTGTGTGATAATGCGACAAAATACCGCAAAAATGTCGTACAATATCACTTATGCGACGTTTTTTATTGTGGAGGAGCGATGAAATGACAATGAAACAGACCGAATCGGGCAATGCCCCGTTAAGCTTGGTTTACTCGGCAGAAGGTTATATCAGCGATGATCAAATTGTTCAGATGTTTGTGGCTACCTGCTGCACTAACGCGAATACAGGCCGTAATTATAAGCGGGCAATCGCTGATTTCCGCAAGTTTATTGCAGGTACATCCTTGAGGGCGGTTACCTGGAGGGAGATAGAGGCGTATAAAATTTTTCTGACACAGGGAGGCTACAGCTATCCAAAGCAATTGGCTCCGGCAAGCATCGCCGCATTCCTGGCTCCGTTGAAATCATTCTATAAATGGGGAAGTAACCAGCATATCGGTATCTTTACAGTGAATCCGACCTTGAGTGTGCGTATCCCCAAAATAACAATTACCAGCCGGAAAAATTTCTTAACCAAAAGAGAGGTAGGGGAATTGCTGGGTGAGCTGGAGAGGCAAGGAATTCGTAATTATCTTATCGGGCTAACGCTGGTGGTATTGGGGCTGCGTGTATCGGAGCTGACGGCGATGAAATGGGGGGATTTCCACAAGGATCTGTTGGAAACCTCTGTCTGGCTGACAATTGAGAATGCCAAAGGCGGCAAGCGCAGAGAGATTAAGGTGCCCCCGACCCTCTGGCAGCTCTACTCCCGGTTATCGGGTAACCTGTCGGAGAAGAAGGGGCTCACTCCTGAACTACGGATGTTCCCGCTATCCTCAAGACAGGTGGAGCGAATTATCAAGAGTGCCGGAGCAGCGAGTTCGATTGAGAAAAAACTTACTCCGCATTGGCTGCGCCACACTAATGCTACGCTTGCGCTGCTCCAAGGTGCCTCGCTTCAACAAGTCCAGGAATCGCTGGGACATTCCCACATTAATACCACTCAGCGTTATCTCCACACGGTTCAGCAAATTCAAAAGGCTGCCCCGGATTTTGTGGAGGACAGCCTGCGGATGTTTATTCAATAAGACAATATTTTGCAAAAAATGCAGATGTATAGTTAAACGGGAAAGTTTCTATACAGAAGTAAGGAAATGACCTATAATGAACGCATTGCCGCTTATTATGCGCAAGTGTGCAGTGTACCTCTTATTTTTAGCTGAAAAACGTCGCATAAGTGATATTGTACGACAAAAAACGCCATGACATACATAATATAATAATTCCTAATATGGTAAAATTAGCTGTTGTTAAAGCGTGCCTGCGCTTGAAGACAGGCGGATTAATATTTAGAAACTATTACCACTCTATCCCGCATTTTGACTCAGAACCTTTATTTCCAGCCCCTTTTTATATAACAACCCACATACCCCTGTTTCAAGCGAAGTCGTTTAACCTGTCCAAGAAATTGTATGCAAATAAACCGGCTCCAAAACCTGCCTCCTCCGTGGGGGTTTTTTCGTATGCAGCATCGTTTGATCAATGAATCGGCTAGGCGGGAATGAAGTCGTGAAGAGCGTGAAGAAAAAATAAATAAAATAAGAATGATATGAGTTGACATTGGTAAATTAAGGACATATACTGTGTATATAGATATATACAGTAAGCACAGAGAGATGAACACTGAAGCATCGTGAATCTGCTGCCCTGTCGCTCAAGAACTAACAAAGCGAGGTTAGAGGTTATGACAACGTTAAAGCATGCATGGGTCATCGTACGCAGTGATTTCCGCGGTGACCGGCTGAAGCTGCTGTGGGCGCTGCTGTTCGCCGTCTTATTCATGGGGTACATGGCCGTAATGGGCGGCATGATATTCGATGATGCAGTCAGCCTGGGGGAGGGAAAGCTGATCAGCGATGTTCTGCTGGTTACGATTATATGCATAATGGGAGTCACCTTCTCCAGGAGAAACATGAAGTACCTGGCAGATGATACCTATACCCGGTTGCTGGCTTATATGCGGACGCTGCCGGTCCCGGCTGCGGTCATTCTCTGCCGGAGGCAGCTGAATACACTGTTCGCCTTCACCGTAAACGGTGCGTTGTACTTCAGTTTAATCTATGCCATTGGCGCAAGTATCCGCAGAGAGCTGCCGGTACCCGCATATCTCGCATTTGCCCTCACCTGGATCGGCTTCGGTCTGATCATTGCCGGATTATTCATTTTTATCGAGTTCTCGGTCAGCGGCAAAATGTACTTCGTAAATATGATCGCTGTCATGTTTCTGGGTATAGGTGCTGCGGGACTGATCAGGCTGGCTGGAGGCAATATGCTATTGTCCAGTGTTGCTGTCTCAAAGGAATGGGGGCTGTTATCACCGCTGATGTGGGGATCGCTGCTGCTGGGTACATTATCGGTGCAGCTGTTCTCCAGATGGACGATTCACCGGTTGAAGAGCCGCGATCTCGTATGAGACGGGGCAGGGCGTTCATCCGGGAAGCCGGAGCCTCGGAAGGCGGGTGTGAATGATGTGGATACCAATACAAATTAACGAGAACAGTGCAGAGCCGCTGTATCATCAGATCGAGACCCAGCTGAGATCGCTGATTATCTCCGGGACAATAACTGAGGGGACACTTCTTCCCTCCATCCGCGAATTCGCCGGTGATCTGAAATGCAGTGTGATTACAGTCCGCAGGGTCTATCAGGATCTGGAGAATGAAGGATTGCTGAGGACGAGGCAGGGAACAGGCACCTTCGTCTCCCATGTTGGAGATGGAGCGATGGCGGGTTATAAGCAGGAAGCTATCCGCAAGGCGCTGGAGAGTGCAGTGGATGTCGGCCTGTCTGTACAGTGCAGCGAAGAAGAGCTTACACAGCTGTTCATGGTGATTGTGAAAGACAAATACGGGAAGCCGAATTAAAGGACGGGGGATCTCATGGTACAGCAAGCTGTAGAACTGCGGAATGTATGCAAGAAGCGGCGCAGCAAGACGGTAGGGCCGCTGAATCTGGGCCTGCCGCAAGGATATATTACTGCCCTGGTAGGCCAGAACGGCTCAGGTAAAAGCACCCTGCTGCACATGCTGCTGCAGCTGGCGTTCCCCGGAGAGGGCGAGATCCGCTGGTTCGGAGAGGCTTATAAGGACGGACTGCCGCTTGCACTCCGCCAGAATATAGCTTACGTACCGGAGCTCCCGCAGAATGAGGAGAATTTCTGGACGGCCGATGAAGCTGCGGAATTCCGCCGCCATTGGTATCCATCCTGGGACCACAGCTATTATGAGGAGCTGATGCTGAGGTTCGAGGTGCCGCGCCATGCCAGACTGGGCAAGATGTCCAAGGGTGAGCGCCGCAAATTCGAGATCGCTGCGGCGCTGGCCGCGAAGCCCCGGCTGCTGCTGCTGGATGAGCCGTCCTCTGGCCTTGACCCTTTTGCCTGGAAAATTATGATTGAGACCCTGCAGAACTATATGGAGCAGCATGAGGCTACGATTATAATCTCTACCCATATTATTGAAGAGGTGCGCAGACTTGCAGATTATATCGTGCTGATGCATCAGGGGCAGCTGCTCGGCATGACCGAGAAGGACAGTTTGTTCGGCTCCTGGAGTGAAATGTGGGTCCAGGTGGAGGGGGAGCAGGAAATGAAGGAGCTGGCGGCAGAGCTGCCGCAGGCGGTGGAGCTCAAGCTGGAAACGCCGGGCGTGGCATCCTTTATGACCCAGCAAATCTATCTATATGAGAAACGCATTCAGGATTTGGGCGTAAAGGTACTGAAGAGCCGCAGCCTGGAGCTGGATGAAATTCTAAGCTTATGGACCCGGGGACATCGTCCGGTTCTGATCGACCAGAAGAGAGGGGAATAAGGAATGGAAGCTTTGCATTTGGAACAGGTAGTGAAGCAGTACGGAGAGAAGACGGCAGTCAACGGAATCAGTCTGAAGGTGGAACAAGGCGAAATTTACGGTCTGCTGGGAGCAAACGGCGCCGGCAAAACGACGACTATGCGTATGGTACTGGGGCTGATCTATCCAGATGAAGGCCGGATTCTTTATAACGGCAAGCCGTACAGCACGGAGCTGCAGCATCTGATGGGTTATCTGCCGGAGGAGCGTGGGTTGTACCCTAAGGTTAAAGTGAGCGACCAGATTATCTACCTGGCCCGGCTGCGCGGAATGTCAGCAAGTGATGCGGACAAGAGCCTGCGCTACTGGCTGGACCGGTTCGATGTTCCGGAATACTACAATAAGAAGATTGAAGAGCTGTCCAAGGGCAATCAGCAGAAAATGGGCTTCGTCGCCGCTGTTGTTCATAAGCCGAAGATTCTGATTCTGGATGAAGCCTTCAGCGGCCTCGATCCGGTAAATGTGGAGCTGCTTAAGGAGACTGTCAGAGAGATGCGGGATCAGGGCACAAGCATTCTGTTCTCCACCCACCGGATGGAGCATGTAGAGGAGCTGTGCCGCAATATTACCATCCTTGACCGCTCGAACACCGTAGTCCAGGGGGATATCCGGGAGATCAAGAAAGGGTATCCGCGTGAGGAAGTCGTCCTGCGGACGGCTGGAGAAGTGAACGGGCTTGCTGGGATTGCCGGAGTGACTAAGGTGGAGCGGCAGGAGCGGGGATACCTGTTGTCCATTAGCGAGATCGGAGCCGCACAGCGGATCCTTCAGCAGGCAATGGCTCAGGGCGAGGTAGAGCATTTCGAAATTAAGGAACCGACACTAAACCAAATCTTTATCAGAGCGGTGGGTGAATCCAATGAATAAAATGGGGACGATTATTAACTTTACATTCCGGAATAAAGTCAGAACGAAATCATTCATGATTACAACCCTGATTCTGGTGCTTCTGCTGAGCATCGGGATGAATATCCCTTACCTGATTAAAGTGTTCAAAGGTGAAGACGATAATGCTAAGAGCGGCACACAGATCGGTGTTGTTGCCGAGCAGGGTTACCGGCCTGCAGAGCTTCTTGTAGCCTACACACCGCCGGCTGAAACAGCCGACCCGGTCACTTTCACAGCCTTCACTTCTGCAGATGATGCTGCGCTGAAGCAGGGGCTGGATAAAGGGGATATTGAGGGTTATCTGACATTTGCTGCAGAGAGCAGTGAAGGGGTGCCGCCGGTTACTTATCACAGCAAGGACGGGGAGCTTGACAGCAGTGTACAGATGTACCTGCAGGGTGCATTACAGCAGGTGAATACCGGGCTGATCGTTGGCGATAAGCTGACTGAGAGCCAGGTGGCCGCAATCTTCGCTCCGGTCTCCATCGGAACCGAGCAGCTTGCCGGTGACACGGCTGAAGGCACGGACCAGGCAGAGAGCAAGCCGGTCATCAATTATGTTGTTGTCTATGTTCTGCTGATGCTGTTCTTCATGTCCGTGATGATGACCGGTAACATGATTGCTGCGGAGATTACTTCAGAGAAAAGCTCGCGTATCATGGAAATTCTCATTACCAGCGCTTCGCCGCTGACGCAAATGTTCGGCAAGGTAATCGGGATCTTCCTCGTCGGCCTGCTGCAGATCGGAATTATAGCAGCCAGTATCGCCCTGAACCTGATGCTGCCGCATAACTCCAGTGTAATGACTGATTTCGACCTGGATCTGGGACAGCTGAATGCAAGTATTCTGATCTACGGATTGATTCTGTATATTCTCGGTTACTTCCTGTATGCCCTTATGTATGCTGCTGTAGGTTCGATTGTCAGCCGGACAGAGGATCTGGGGCAGGCCATTATGCCGGTAATGATGATTGGCTTCGTCAGCTTCTACGTTCCGCTGTTCAGCATCTCAAACGCTGACACCATGCTGGTTAAGGTAGCAAGCTATGTTCCATTCACTTCGTCACTCAGTCTGCTGCTGCGGATTGGTCTCGGTCAAGTAGCCACCTGGGAGATCATCGTCTCACTGGCGATTCTGCTGGTAACAACCTTCATCTTCGGCTGGCTCGCCGCCAAGATCTACCGCACCGGTGTACTGATGTACGGCAAGCGTCCTAGTATCAAAGAGATCAGAAAAGCTATGAAAGCTTATAAAATATAAGGAGCGGGTAATCATGAAAAATATACAACAGCAAAATGTGGGAATGTTATTTGCAGGTTCTTTTCTTGCACTGACGGCAAGCCGGATTATTGAATCAAACGGCAGCAATCTGATCGATTTTTCACAAGGTTTGTTAACGGGTATAGGGATTGCGGGTATGGTGGTCAGCCTTCTGGTCTATGGAAGATATCAAAAGCAAAGCCGTTAAGACCGGATATTGATCAGAGCAGGCTGTTGGACGATTATCCTTATGAGGAGTGTCTTGGATGGAAAAGGAGAAGCTGAAATTAGCGTTACTGATATTCTTTGGCTGGGTGCTCATCGCTGCAGGGCTAATCGCCCAATCTGCCGGAGCAGCGTTGAGTGATATTGTGCGGGGCATCATGACGGGCGGGGGGATTGGCATCATGCTGCTGGCACTCTTGATATTCCGCAAGAATAACCGGTTTAGCAAAACAGAGTAAGAGCTCATAAGTTAACAATCAGCTCTGTAAGGGCCCGGTATATTTCAACCTATATGGCAGCAGGTACAAAGTCCATTCGTCTGGAGACGGGTGGGCTTTTTTATGGTTTAGGAAATTATGATTTTCGTCTGGTGTGGATAAGGTGTGTATAAAGTTGGGGATAAGTTTTGATCTACCCGTTAGGGTGATTTTGTTCTGGAAACCTGAAGATTTGCGTGGATTTGATGGCTTGCAGCAATAGCCAGACAATATTGCATCTGCCCATACAAAATGGGCTTTACGTAAAACTACCTATTTGTGAACATTGTGAAAACAATGGCTGGTTAGAATGAACCGGTATGCAAATAATAAATTTTACGAATAAGGAGGCAATGAATTGAAGAATTTTATCAACAAGTCACTTTCCGTGATGCTGATCCTAATCATGGTATTGGGAATCGGCACCAATGGAATGACGGCGCTGGCGGAGAATGTTAATGATGGCGGAGCGCTTCAGAGTCAAGCAGAGCAGCCGATTACATTGCTGGAAGGAAACTCGAACTGGAGATATGTAGATAACGGAAGTGATCAGGGCACCGTTTGGCAGGCAGTCTATGATGACTCCAACTGGAAAATTGGACAGGCCCCCCTGGGCTACAAGCATGACGGAACTGGAGTAAGTACTACAACATTCGGCCCGCTTAATACTGAGATTAGCTATGGCGGTAATAAATCAAATAAGTATATCACTTCGTACTTCCGTACGAATATCAATATGGATAAAGAGCAATTAAGCGCTTTTGATAAGATCGAAGGGACATTCGGATTCGATGACGGCTTCGTCTTGTATTTAAACGGTACAGAAATCTATCGTGAAGGCATGCCTGCCGGAGCGATTAATTATTTGACCAAGAGTACTTACAATAAGAGTGATCCCAATATCTCCAAGGTAAACTTGGCTGATGTTGTGAAGGCAAATCTGAAGGACGGCATCAATGAGCTTGCGGCTGAGGTCCATCAAACCAGTGCAAGCAGCTCAGATCTATATTGGGATATGAAATTGATTGCCTATCCGGCGGCTGAGCCGGTGCTGCCTGGTCAAGGCAAGCCGGAATCCCTTGCACTGACCTTTAACGGAGATCCTCAGACACGCATGGGTTTTGCCTGGTATGCTCCTGAAACGGTAACGGGGACTACACTTGAAGTGGTAGAAGCTGCAGCGCTTCAGGGAAATGAGTTTCCGGCAGAAGGAATTCTTACTTTTGAGGGCACCTCGCTAACTGCGAACATCTACCAGTCCAGAGCAGATAAGTCAGCCGGGATTACTTCTGTAATCTCCAGCCACAAAGTCATTGCGGAGAACTTGAAGCCGGGCACAAAATATGCCTACCGCGCAGGTGATGGGCAAGACGGCAACTGGAGTGATATTGGAACGTTCACGACCGAAGCAGCGGTGAACCCGGCGTATCAGTTCCTTTACACTACAGATTCCCAAGGAACCACTGAAGAGGATTTTGACATCTGGAATCACACCCTCCAGGAAGGTCTAGCGAAATTCCCGGACGTACAGTTTATTCTGAATACTGGAGATTTGGTGGACCATGGTGACATTGAAGACCAATGGGGCTGGTTCTTCGCCAAGCCGAAGGATATTCTGAAGAACATCCCGCTGGTTCCGCTGGTTGGTAATCATGAGAGCAAGAACTACAGCAATTTCACTGGACATTTCAATCTTCCGAACATTTCGAATACAGGGGCTAAACCCGATGGTTCAGTATATTCTATGGACTACGGCCCGGCGCACTTTATGGTTCTTAACACAGAGTATTACGGAGAAAGCTCCAGCGCTGAAAATAATGAAATCTATTCCAGGCAAGTGGAATGGCTGCGCAGTGAAGTAGCCAAAACGGATAAACAGTGGAAGATTGTGCTGCTGCATAAATCCCCGTATTCGGTAGCAAGTCATACCGATGATAAGGATGTATTGTTCTATCGTTCGCAATTGACGAAAGTATTCGATGAGCTTGGTGTCGATATGGTCATCGGCGGACATGATCATACGTACACCCGGAGTTATCAAATGCTGAATAACGAGCCTTTGACAGATATTGTTCCGGATTCAGACGGTACGGTCACCGATCCTGAGGGAACGCTTTATCTGATTACGAATGCTGCAGGCAACAAGAAATATAACGTTGCTTCCGGCCCCTTCCCGTTTGCTGCTAAATACGAGCAGCCGGGTAAAGAAATGTTTACGGGGTTCACCGTTACAGATAATGACTTGAGCTACAAGGCGTATACAACAACAACCGGAGGAACTTCAGATCTCTATGATGGATACAGTATCCATAAGTCAGATGTAACTGTGCCTGCTGTTCAGAATGCTCAAATGATTACAGGTGCAGACGGCAAGCTGACATTGACTTGGGAAGCTCCCGCTACTGAGCTGCCGGTCTCCGGATACCGGGTATATGAGAATAACGATCTGCTTGGAGCTAACTGGAACACTGTAATATCAACGGAAACAGGAACAACAACTTACAGCTATACTGTAGATAACTCGGATCCTTCACGGGATTACCAGTTTGTAATTAAGGCTGTAAGCGGCCGGAATCAGTCTGAGGGTGTTATTGCCAGCCAGCCGGCCGTGAGCAAAGTGACTGTGACTTATCATGGTGATCCGCGCAGTGCCAAGGGGTTCACTTGGTATACACCGCTAAGTGCGAAGAATAATGACTTGCAGGTTGTAGAGCGGACGCAAACAGCGCCGGACTTTGCGGAAGCCACTGCTTTTAGCGGGCGCTCAGCAGCTTCCACTAATGCCAAGGAAGAATTGGTGCACAAAGCGGAAGCCACCGGACTCAAGGCTGACACCTCTTATTATTTCCGTGTGGGGGATCAATCCCTGGGGATCTGGAGTGCCGCAGGTACCTTCCGTACAGCGCCTGAGTCAGGTGCATTTACTTTCATTGACCTTGCGGACACACAGGCCAAGACTGAGGATGAAGCCATTCTGTCCTCAGAGACTCTTGCAAAGGCTCTGACAACAGTGCCGGATGCACAGTTTGTAGTTCATAACGGAGATATTGTGGATACCGGAACGAAGGAGACCCAATGGGATTGGCTGCTTGGCCACTCTCAAGACAGTTTGCTTAATACCACAATTGTTCCATCCGCTGGTAACCATGAAGATGAAGCTAATGCATTCTATGAGCATTTCAATATTCAGGAGGCACCAGGCTCGGCAACAGAAACTGGAGCATATTATTCGTATGATTACAGTAATGCCCATTTTGTTGTATTGAACAGCAATGAGGATTCTGAAGCCTATGCCAATTTCAGTACAGACCAGGTAGAATGGCTTAAGGCAGATGTGAAATCGGCCAAGGAAGCCGGAGCAGGCTGGATTATTGTTAACATTCATAAAGGACCTTACACAACCTCTAATCACGCTACCGATAAGGATATTATGGGTGCGAACGGGGTAAGGGCAAAGATTGCCCCGCTTATGGCTGAGCTGGGTATCGATTTCGTATTGCAGGGACATGACCATATCTATGCGCGTACGAAGCCTATCCAGGCAGATGGAACTGCTGCAGCTGCAACCAAAATCACCGAATCCCTGAACGGGACAACAGTAGAGTATACTGTGAATCCGGATGGGGCCATCTATCTGATACCGGCTACGGCTGGAGCGAAGGTCTATTATAAGAACAAGAAGGAAGCCCTCGGGGATGCGTATTACAATCTCTTCGAAAAGGCTGAAGAAAACCATGCCGCGCCTTACGGGCCCGATCCAAGCGACAGCTCGCGTCCAAAGCGCGGCCAGATCCAGAATTTCGTTGGCATTACAGTCGATGGAGATAAGCTGACTGCAGTGTCCTATGAGATTGACCAGAATAAGGACAATGCTGAGCCTTACATTATTGAACAGTTTGGTATTCTGAAGAAGGAATCCGGAGGAGAAACACCGGATCCGGAGACGCCAACGCCAACACCAACATCAACACCAACACCAGCACCAACGGCAGCACCGACATTACCTCCTGTAACTGGAGGATCGACTGGAGCAGCAGCTACTCCGGCGCCAACGCCAACGCCTGCTGTTACCCCGGCGCCTGCACCGTCAGCCACTGCTGCACCATCAGCTGCACCGGCTGGCAACGGAAGCAGTCCTGCAGCGGGGCTGGTAATGTCTGATGCAGACAGTCACTGGGCAGCAGCAGCTATTCAAAAGGCAGTTGCAGCCGGCTTCGTCAACGGGTATGCGGATAATACCTTCCGTCCGAACCGTGAAGTGAACCGGGCAGAATTCGTCACGATGCTTGCCCGTGCACTTAAGCTTCCGGACACTGGAGCCGGAGCTTTTAAAGATATGAATGATATTCCGGCTTGGGCCAGATCTTACGCGGCTCAGGCTGCATCAGCCGGAATTGTCAGCGGTTATGCTGACGGAAGCTTCCGGCCGGAACAGAAGCTAACCCGTTCAGAGTTAACGGTGATGATCGTCAGATCTCTGGGAGTGACAGTAGATCCACAGGCTAAGCTGAACTTTGCAGATGCAGGTGATGTCCCTAAGTGGGCGGTACCGTACGTTGCCGCAGCTGTAGAGAGAACTCTAATCAGCGGAATCGGACAAAACCGTTTTGCCCCTAACCAGGTTGCAACGCGGGCAGAAGCGGTGACCTTAATTGTGAATCTGCTGGAGAATCAAGTGGAATAGTCAATTGGGAGAAATGTTATACGGCGCAGCCTTCCGGAATTTCCGGAGCTGCGCTTTTTAGTGTTTTTAATATCAAAATATAATCGCCGTTGTGAGGTAATGTCCTACTCCAGAGTTTAAGTGAAGGGAATCACGGTACAATTCAGCTGAGATTTTGTTTGTTATGGGGCGAATCTATGGAGTAGGAATAATATATTCTCTTACTGTACTTACAAGTATCGAAATTATTGTAATTTTATTGGATTAAAACTTCATAGAACCGTCAGGATAGTATTATTTATTTACTATACATTTTTTTATATTTTTTTATTTTTACTGTATATATGCTTGAACTGGGAAGCTATATGTTGATTTAGGATACAAGAATGCCCAAGGAGCTTCTTGCTGAACTGCCGGAATTCATTCTGTTGTATTCAGGGTGGAGCTGGTTATAGAGGGCCAATGTCATCTGTCTGGTTCAAATCCAATCCCAAGCTGACCCATACGGACGCCACAGCCTTTATTCGCTCAAAAAAGGTCATTTGGGCGGGTTTACGGACATGACGGCCCTTATCCGCCGCTTTTCATAGGCAAACTCCACTTTTCCGGTGAAATAACGGCGCTCATGTCCGCAAGTCCGGCACTCAGGTACCTTTCCTCGGGCTTAACGTCTCTCATGTCCGTAACGCTACGCTCGTCACTTGAACACCCATTGCGTGGCTGGCTGCTTTTCTTAATGGAGGGCACACTCACCTTATTTACCTGCGCGTGTCAGCTCATTTTACATGATTTTCCGCTTAAAGATGAGTTTTGGACTTCCGGCCGCTGTTTATGGTGAACATTCTGTAACTCAGGAGGTCGCTAGTGCCCCTACATATCCCTCCCACCGACTCTCTTTTCTAAAGTTTTTTAGTTCAATCTATATAGTAAAATATATTTAAAATAATATAATTTTATAGGTGATATTAATGTCTAAGGATTTTAATCAATTCATAAGCGATCCTGAGTTTGGAAGTTTAATAAATGAGACATTTCCAATAAATGGTAGTGGTGAGATTAGAAATGGTATAGATCAATTATTTAATGGCACAAATTTATTTGGAACGATCATTGTTAATTCTTACGAAAAGCATGAAGCACCAACTGTTTTAAATTTATTAAATAATGTATGCAATAATAAAGATGAAATTTCTTTCGATAGCTTTGGTTTATATTTCTTTTGGGATTATTACACAAAAGAGATAATGTATATTGGGATCTCAAATAACTTAAAACGTAGATTTGGTGAGCATAACTCCTTATTAAAAGTAAAAAAGTCTGCTGGTACAAAGTATAAAGAAATAACTGACTACTTTAAGTCAAAAGAAAAGCTGGGATATTCTATCCTTGTACAAAGCCCCTTTATACACAGTTCAGGTAGCTTCTTCTATAAAAAAGATGAAGAAATTAAAATAATTGAGGGAGCGGTTTTAGAAGAATATAGACAAAAGTTCTCCAAGTTGCCTATCTGGAATGGTATTGGAGGAATCTCAGCTGCGAGGAAGCCAAAGACCATGGAGAGATACGGCAATATTTTTCAAATGGTAACATTAAATGAAATAGGGTTTTTAAATGCAAAATCAACTTTAAGCGAAATAGCAAAAGATCGTGCTATAAAGTCTTTGGAGTTTAATCTAAATGTTATACGATCACATATGTACAAGTATGGCTGGGATTTCGAATCTACCATCGAAAAACTTCAAAAGTTTAATCGGTTTTTAGCTGAGAGGGGAGTTTATGATGCATTGGTAAATTATTCAACTATCGAGTGTTTGCGTAACGAAGAATATTTAAAAAAGCAAGTTGTTTTGTAAAGTGTGATATAGTTTATTTCTTTATAATTATATTGATTATTGAACATTAAGCAAACAACGATAAAAACATCTAATGTAATTTTGTTAAGTAATCTGATTTAAAGCCGCTAAGACCGGATGTTGTTCAGAGTAAGACTGTGGGACGATTATTCATAATTTCTTGTGTACTGTTATTGTGTTCCTGCGCAAATAGTAATAAGCAGCAGAACCTAAGTGATGATCCAGAACTGAACAATGTGGTTGTGGGCTACATGAATCATTTCAATGATATCTATAAGTGGAGCGTTTATGCATCGGATGAATATATTGCGAGAGTGTACATGTGGTGTTCCGGAGATACTTCTGAAAGTAAATCTATCGACGAAATGAAGCAGCAGTATGCTGAAATTAGTAAGGAGCGGGCAAGTCTAACAGACTATGAAATTAAGCAAATGAGCAAAATAAATACGGATGAATATGAAGTGGAGGTTCACCACTCTTGGGATAATGGAGGAGAAGATTCAACTATTTATTCCGCAGTAAAAGTAGATGGTGTATGGAAAGTGAATGATAGGATTTAAAGTGGTCTCTGCGGGGAAGAGAAGCGATGAAAGACACGATCAAGCGATTGGACAAGATGAAATTAACCAAAAGTTATTAACAACGGCGGAACAAGGTTTTACTTACAGGTCCTGCTCCGCCATTGTCTATATTGATCATTCAGCTGTGTAGCGCCGCTTATCTGCTATTCATGCGATATTATAGCCTGAAGCTCGCCCTGTAGCTGATAAGGTCCGAACTGAACCGGCAGGATGAGATGGTCACCCTTGTTCAGCTTATAATGGTTCTCCCTGTGCAGGAGGGAACCCTCGCCTTCAATGATGCTTATGAGCACATAATTCTCATTCGCAGGCACGGGGGCTGTCCCGGATACTTCCCATTTCTCGACAGTGAAGAAGGAATTCGAGACAAAGCGGGTCGCGGTTAAGCCATCGAGCTTGCTGGTATTATAAGCTGCGGGCTCGTAGGCCTGCGGGATCGTTGTAACGTCAATGGCTTTCGCCAGATGAAGCTCGCGCAGATTGCCATCCTTGTCCCGGCGGTCATAATCATAGACACGGTAGGTAGTATCGGAGCTTTGCTGGGTCTCAAGAACAACGATCCCTTTACCAAGGGCATGTATCGTTCCACTTGGCACATAGAAGAAGTCTCCCGGCTTCACAGGAACCTTGGTGAGCAGCTGATCCCACTCCCCCTGTTCGATCCGTTGTTCTAATTCCTCTCTCGTGGCAGCTTCATGGCCGTATATAATTACCGCCCCCGGCTCTGCATCGACAATATACCAGCATTCCGTCTTGCCCAGCTCACCGTTCTCATGCTTCCCTGCATATTCGTCATCCGGATGTACTTGAACGGACAAATCATCTGACGCATCCAGGAGCTTGATAAGCAGAGGGAACACCGGGGAAGCCGAACGGAACAGCTCCGGATGAGAGCTCCATAATTGCCCCAGCTCCATCCCCTCGTAAGGACCGCCCTTAACTGTACTCTGGCCGTTCTGATGTGCTGAGATGGCCCAGCATTCTCCGGTAGAATCACTTGGAATCGGGTAACCGAACAAGTCTCTCAGCTTGGTTCCGCCCCAAATACGTTCCTGGTATACAGGCTGTAAAAAGATTGGCTGATTCATTCACTGACACTCCTCTAATAAGTAATATGAATAAGTGCTGCTGCGCCGATCAGGCCGGCATCCTGCTGAAGGGCGGCAGGAACAACGGCGGTATCGCGGCCGGAAGGATTCAGGGCATGACGCTGGATATAATTACGGACGGCTCCGAACAAGGGCTCGCCTACCTGGGAGACACCGCCTCCGATAACGAGCAATTCCGGGTCAAAGGTATTGATGAGTGTGACGCAGCCGGTGGCGATATAGCCGAATACCCGGTCAACCAATGCTTTGATTGCAGTATCCCGGCCGGAGAAGGCCAGCTCAAATACTTCCTTGGAAGTTACCTGTCTGCCCAGCAGCCGGCTGCCTTCCCTTGCAATTGCTGTTCCGGAGGCGATATATTCAAAGCATCCGTGCTGTCCGCAGCTGCACAGCCCTGCGGCTGGATCAATGACGATATGTCCGATATCACCGGCATTTCCGGTGGCTCCGGTAATCAGTCTGCCATGGCTGTAGATTCCCGCCCCAATACCGGTGCTGATGGTAATATAAATGAAATGCTCGGCAGAAGCGGCTGCTCCTACCCATTTCTCGGCCAGAGCCGCAGCTGTCGCATCATTCTCCAGTACAATAGGTGCCTGAAAGTGCCGCTTGAATGCAGCGACAACGGGGAAGTTCCACCAGCTGCGGAGATTGGGCGGCTCCGCAATCTGGCCAAGCCTGGTATTCAGCGGGCCGGGAGCCCCGATACCAATTCCTTTCAGGTCAGACTCCTGCAGACCTGCATCTGAGAGCAGCTGAGTTACTGCGGCAGCAATCTTATCGACCATTTCTGGCGGTGTAACCGACAGGTCTGTAGGAAGAGAGGTTTTGGACAATACCTGTCCTTCCGGGGAGACAAGGCCCAGGGCTGTTTTGGTGCCCCCGATATCAATACCCATTGCATAATTCACAACAAAGTCCTCCTGATATTCATTTTACTTGACAAACTTGACAAATGTGATATTTGTAAAGTAAATTTTGTTTAAGCTTATCACGTATTGAAGGGATTGAAAAGATCAATGGCCCGTAAAAAGAAGGTGTCGATGCAGGATATTGCCGATCGGCTGCATATTTCAAAAAATGCGGTTTCACTTGCTCTCCAGGATAAAAGGGGCGTCAGTGAGGAGATGCGCTACCGGATTTTACAGGTGGCTCAGGAAATGGGGTATGGCCAGTTTGCAGAGCGCACATCTGCCGGCGGGAATGTTCTGATCCTGATGCCGGAGCGGATTATGGGGTATCAGGATAATGATCACTTCAGATTTTTCCATGATCTGATCTGGGGACTCGAGAAAAGCATCCGCAAGAGAGGGCTTACTGCCGTAATATCACCTGTTGATGCTGAAATGGAAGCAAAGCTTCAGCTGCCGCAGGCATGTAAGGAAGTCTCATATGCTGGAATCATCTTGTTCGGAATTGTCGATAAGGCTTATGCCCGGCTTGTCTGGGAGCTGGATACACCGCTCGTGATGTTTGACTCCTATCACCGGGAGCTGCCCTGTCCGGTGGTTGCTTCCGCAAATACGGAAGGAGCCTACGAGGCAGTGAAGCTGCTGATCCGTTCCGGTCACCGCAGAATCGGGTTTATCGGTCCGGCCAATCTTACAACCAGTCATGAGGAGCGCTGGCTGGGATACTGGAGTGCAATGCAGGAGTCATCCCTTCCCCTGGATACAGGTACGATCATGGTATACTCCGCCGGCTTTCAGGATACGGAGCAGGAGATTGAGGATTATCTGAATGGGCTGGACACCTATCCGACAGCATTTTTTTGCGGGAATGACCGGATTGCCTATCTGCTGGCCAGACAGCTGCGGAAGCGCGGGCTGAGAATTCCGGACGATATCTCGATTGTCGGCTTTGATGATCTTCATTACGAAGAGGATAGCGGGCCGGGCATGACCACCATGCGGGTGGAAAAAGAACAAATGTGTGAAGCGGCAGCCGAAATGCTGTTATCCCTTAAAAGTGCTAACAGGGAAATGCTGCGGCATTATATCCGCCCTACACTGATTATCCGTAAGTCCGTAATGGAGCCAAACCATTCTTCACATTCCTAATATAACATGGTATATTAGGTTATGTCTTTTAGAGAGAGCTGCAATGGAGGTGCTTGATTATGGCCAATGACTCAGGCTCGCAACCGATGTATGAGATGATTTTTCAGACGCTTCGGGAGCGGATAACAAGGAATGAATATAAGATCGGGGACCGGGTCCCGTCGGAGAAAGAGCTTTGCAGTGAATTTGGGGTCAGCCGGATTACCTCGAAAAAAGCGCTGCAAATGCTGGCTGATGAGCAATTAATTATCCGCCAGCCGGGCAGGGGCTCCTTTGTGGCAGATTTCAATTCTGCATCAATGAAGCCTTATGACAGCCAGCAGAATGCCCGGGGATCCGGCAAGAAAAGAATTATCGGGCTGGTGATTACTAACTTCAGTGATATGTACGGCACAGAGCTAATATACGGAATGGAAGAAGCTTCACGGGAGAATGACTGCTTCCTGGTTGTGCGCCGCTCCTTCGGGATTCCTGAACTCGAGGAGAAGACCATCCAGCAGCTGCTTGGGCTTGGGGTAGACGGCCTGATTATCTTCCCTGCGCAGGGGGAATACTTCAGTGCCGAGATATTGAAGCTGGTGATACAGAAGTTTCCGTTTGTGATGATTGACCGGTATCTGAAGGGGATTCCAGCCTCCTCCGTCAGCACTGATAATGTTCAGGCGGCCAAGGAGGCGACGCGTTATCTCTTCGAATTAGGCCACCGGCATATCGGATTTCTGGCACCGCCGCCGGCGAATACAACCGCAATTGAGGAACGGATTGATGGAATTGTTGAAGCCCACGCGGAGCATAATCTGCCCGTGAACCGTGAGCTCTGGCTGGAGACGATTACGTCCACGATGCCGAATGTATTTGATCCGCAGGCCCGTGTAGATGATGTTAGCAAGCTGGTGCAGCATTTGCAGGCATATCCCGAAATTACTGCACTGTTTGCTGCAGAGTACAATATTGCCCTGCTTGTAGAAGAGGCAGCGGGCAAGCTGGGGCTGCGCATACCGGAGGACTTATCCGTCATTTGCTTTGACAGCCCGGAAGCCTATGAAGGCTGCCGGATCACGCATATGCGCCAGAATCAGTTCGGAATCGGTAAGCAGGCGTTTGAGAATGTACTCAATATGCAAGGGAATGAGCAGCCGATTACCCGGCTTCTTTTACCGGCTGAGCTGGTGAAGGGCAGATCAGCATCAACAGTCAAAGCGCATTAAGCATAAGAACATTGTATATTCAGGACTAACAAGCAAAGCCTTCGCAGAGAAGGCTTTTTTTGTTTTGATATTTCAATTGGCACAAATATACATATAACAATATATCATTTGCGAATTATTTATAATTAATATACCAATAATTATATTGACATATTATATTTAATATTTTACTATGATGAAAGCGTTTGACGTTGCTATAATACGATCTGGAGGTGCCACTTTCACCCTTGAAACTGCAAAATGAAATTCCAAAGTCGGTATACGGCCTAATTGAAAAGGTGAAAACAGAGTTAAAAGACTCACCAAAGCTAAAAAAAATGTTTGAGGACTGCATTATAAATACAATTGGCACGACGATTTCCCGCAAACCGGATGGTACAACATTTGTTATAACAGGTGATATACCAGCTATGTGGCTGCGTGATTCGGCTGCTCAGGTCCGCCCCTATCTGCTGCTTGCTGCAGAAGATCCGGAAATGGAAGAGATGATTGCCGGTCTGGTCAGACGGCAGATGAATTATATCCTGCTTGATCCTTATGCCAATGCCTTCAACGAACAGCCGAACGGCAAGGGCCACCAGGAAGATCTTACTGAGATGAGCCCATGGATCTGGGAGCGCAAATATGAAATTGATTCCCTGGCTTATCCGATTCAGCTGAGCTACCTGCTATGGAAGAACAGCGGCTGTGTTACACAGTTCGATGAGAGCTTCCGCCGGGCTGCCCTGGAGATCATTAAGCTGTGGAGAGTGGAGCAGCATCATGAGACGGATTCGCCGTACTTGTTCCAGCGTCTGGATGCTCCGCTTACGGATACGCTGGCAAGAGAAGGCAAGGGCAGTGAAACTGCTTTTACCGGGATGACCTGGTCCGGGTTCCGCCCGAGCGATGACAACTGTGAATACGGCTATCTGGTTCCGTCCAATATGTTCGCAGTGGTGGTACTGCGCTACCTGAAGGAAATTGCGGATGAGATCTATGGTGATCATGAACTGGCAGAAGCCGCCTTAAAGCTGGCAGATGAGATTAATCAGGGGATTCAGCAGCATGGGATTTACGAGCACCCTGTATATGGAAGAATCTACGCCTATGAGACCGACGGCAGAGGCAATTATAATCTTATGGATGATGCTAACGTTCCAAGCCTGCTGTCACTGCCTTATCTGGGCTATACCGATGAGCAGGATGAGATTTATGTAAATACCCGGAAGTTCATCTTAAGTGAAGATAATCCTTATTACTATAAAGGGAAGGTTGCAGAAGGAATCGGCAGCCCGCACACTCCTGAAGGTTATATTTGGCACATCGCTTTATCGATGCAGGGGCTTACCTCCCCGGAGCAAAGCGAGAAAGCACGCCTCCTGCAATTAATCCAGGATACAGACGCGGACACCGGCCTCACCCATGAAGGCTTCTCCGCAGACGATTCCAGAGAGTTTACCCGTCCTTGGTTCTCCTGGTCAAACATGCTGTTCAGCGAACTGATTATGGATTATTGCGGCTTCCGGGTATTGAAATAGCTCTTGTACTTTTCTTGAGCGGAAAGACGGCTTGGCCGTGCTTTTCGAAGCTGTTTTGAAAGCGTAAAGCAATTAAATAAAAAGGGGCAAACACAAATGAAGACAAACAAATTGAAAGTAACCATGACTGCAGCTATGGCTTCACTGCTTCTCTTGACAACAGCATGTTCAAGCGGCAATTCCGGCTCTGGGGCTAATGCTGAGGGCAAGGAAGAGGTTACCATTACGTTCCGTTCATCCGGCTCCGAAGATACCTTAACCAAATACTTTGAATCCGGACTGATTGACAAATTTGAGTCGGAAAACCCGGATATTAAAATCAACATCGCACCAGTACTCGCCAGCGAGGGGGACTATACCTCGAAGATTGTACTGCAGATGAAATCGCCGGATACAGCACCGGATATCGTGGCAGAAGATACTTCTATTATTAAATCGGATGCGGCAGCAGGCTATCTTGAACCGCTCGATACGCAGGTTGCAGGCTGGAGCGACTGGCAGGACAAGTTCATTGCGAATCTCAAATCCGGTGTAACCGGTGAAGACGGCAAGATTTATGGCATCCCTGCAACTTCAGATACACGCGGGATCTGGTACAATAAGGAGCTGCTTGCAGAGGCGGGAATCGCGGTACCGTTCCAGCCGGCAAGCTGGGAAGAAGTGCTTGAAGCAGCGCGTACGATTAAGGACAAGCTTCCGGGTGTAACCCCGCTTAATATGATCGTCGGTAAATCGAGCGGTGAAGGTGTAACTATGCAGACGCTTGAGATGCTGCTGTATGGTACCAATGATACGCTTTACAATAACGACACCAAGAAGTGGGTTGTTAGCAGCGCAGGTCTGCTGGACTCTTTCAAATTCATTAACCAGGTATTCAATGTAGATAAAACAGGACCGACTATGCAGGTAGCGCTGAACGGACAAGCCGGCAGCATCGCCTTCCAGCAGCTCTTCCCGCAAGGCAAGCTGGCGATGGCGGTTGACGGAAGCTGGGCAGGATCGACCTGGTTCGAGAACGGGGCAGCTCCTATCGAGAATGTAGCCGACAAAATGGGCTTCGCCCCATTCCCGACGCAGAACGGCCAGGAGCCTGGAGCAATCACCATGTCCGGCGGATGGGCCTGGTCCATTCCGGCAGAAGCACAGAACAAAGAAGCAGCATGGAAATTCCTTGAGTTCCTGATGAACCAGGAGAATGCTACCGCGCGTGTAGTGGCAGAGGGTAATCTTAGCCCGCGCAGTGATTCAGTAGATGTAGCAGGATATACCGACCGTACGTTTGTCGCTGAGGCGCAGGCTTTGCTGGAGGTTGCACAATTCCGTCCTGCCAATGATGAATATGCTACCGTATCGGCACAGCTGCAAAGCCTGGTGGAAAGTGTCGCATCAGGTAAGCTGGCGCCGGAAGCTGCCGTACAGCAGTTGAATGATAATGTAACCCGTTCACTCGGCGAAGATAAAGTAGAAGTTAAATAGAAGATTTGAACATCCGGCAAGGGGAGAAGCAATTCTCCTCTTTCGGATTTGGAGGGGGAGTGACCTATGAAAAGGAAGTCAAAGGGTGCGTTTTTATTTCTGACGCCTTCTGTCTTGCTGCTGTTAATATTCTTTATTGTTCCGATTATTCTGACCATTTACTTTGCATTTACCAATATGGCCTTGACGGGGAGTGCTGCCCGTAATCTGCAGTTTATCGGTTTCCAGAACTTCACCAACATGTTCCAGGACCCGGACTTCCGGATCAGCGTATGGAGAACACTGGTGTTTCTGATTTTCTCGGCCGTGATCGGCCAGGTGATACTCGGATTTATTCTGGCACTATTAATGAAAGAAAAGAATGTGACCTTCCGCCGGATTATCGGCATCATCGTTATCGCAGGCTGGGTAACTCCGGAAATTGTAGTGGCCTTCTGTATGGTGGCCTTCTTCAGTGATAACGGAACGC
Organism: Paenibacillus sp. MMS20-IR301; assembly: GCF_032302195.1. NCBI lineage: Bacteria > Bacillati > Bacillota > Bacilli > Caryophanales > Paenibacillaceae > Paenibacillus > Paenibacillus sp. MMS20-IR301. The sequence continues at coordinate 5,203,345 of NZ_CP135275.1, read as the reverse complement.
TCAATCAGATCATCGGCTGGTTCGGCATAAGTCCGGTATCCTGGCTGTTCAGCTTCCCGATGGTAAGTGTAATTATCGCCAATATTTGGCATGGTACTGCATTTTCAATGATGGTATACCAATCTGCTCTTGATGAAATTCCCAAGGATATTGAAGAGGCGGCCACGATTGACGGGGCTAATAATTTCAAGATTCTGCGTTATATCACCATCCCTATGGTAAAAGGTTCGATTGTCACCAACATGATGCTGGTTACGCTGCAGACGCTGGGTGTATTCACGCTCATTTATACGATGACCGGAGGCGGTCCGGGAACGTCCACACAGACCCTGCCGGTATTTATGTACAACCAGGCATTCGTCAATTATCAATTCGGATACGGTACAGCCATCTCGCTGGTGCTGCTGGTTATCGGGATTGTTGCAAGCTTGTTCTATATGAAATCAATGAAGGTCAAGGTCTAACCTTGAAGGAGGTGCATCACTGTGGTCAAGCATAGGCTTCAACGCAATATACAATACGGCATTCTTGTGGTTCTGGGACTCTGCTTCCTGGTTCCGTTATTCTGGATTCTGCTCGCTTCATTTGATACCAATGCCCAGCAGGGCATACGCTTCCCCAATTTCACGCTGGATAACTTCTCGGCAGTACTCGGTGATAGCGGCAATCTGCGTTCGTTTGGTGTCGGAGTTATCCTCTCAGGAGGCCAGGCTACGCTGGTCGTAATCGCATCCGTGCTGGCTGCATATCCGTTATCCCGCTATGAGATGAGGTTCAAAAAGAGCTTTCTGCTCAGTATTCTGTTCATGACGGCGCTGCCGATTACGGCGGTCATGGTTCCTGTATTCCAGATGTTTCTCTACTTCAAATTGCAGAACTCCATCTTCGCTACTATGCTGTTTCTTACTTCATCCTCCCTGCCGTACGGCATCTGGATGATGAAGAGCTTCATGGACTCTGTGCCGATTGATCTGGAGGAAGCCGCCTGGATTGACGGAGCCTCTATCTGGGGCGGACTTCGGAAAGTTGTCGCTCCACTCATGCTTCCCGGGATTGCAACGATTGCAATCTTCACGTTCTCGGGCAGCTGGGGCAATTTCTTCGTGCCGTACATTCTCCTGCAGACACCGGAGAAGCTGCCGGCATCGGTTACCATCTATCAGTTCTTCGGCAGCCACGGTATGGTTGAATACGGAAGACTCGCGGCTTTCTCATTGCTCTACACTATGCCTTCCGTAGTGCTGTATATGTTCTCCCAGCGTTATATGTCCAAAGGGTTCAGCATGGGCGGAGCGACTAAAGGATAATGGAGGTTCACCTGGATGACTAACAAGAAAACGGCTCACATCATCTCGCATACCCACTGGGACCGTGAATGGTATATGCCTTACGAGCATCATCATATGCTGCTGATTGAATTAATGGACAAGCTGCTGGATACGCTTGATCAGGACCCGGACTACCGGTATTTCCACTTGGACGGGCAGACCATTATCCGTGAGGATTATCTGCAGGTCCGCCCGGAGCAGAGAGAGCGGCTGGATAAGTATATCCGTGAAGGACGGATTCACTTCGGGCCGTGGTATGTGCTGCAGGATGAGTTCCTTACCAGCGGTGAGGCTAATCTGCGCAACCTGCTGACCGGACATGTGGATGCCAAGCCGTTTGGCATCATCTCCAAAACAGGGTATTTCCCGGACTCCTTCGGAAACATGGGCCAGGCGCCGCAGATTCTGCAGCAGGCTGGTATTAGTAATGCGATCTTCGGACGCGGCGTGAAGCCGACAGGCTTCAATAATACGGTAGGTGAAGCAGACAGCTATGAATCGCCTTATTCAGAGATGATCTGGCGCTCTCCGGATGGCTCGGAAGTGCTTGGCGTGCTGTTTGCCAACTGGTACTGCAATGGGATGGAGGTTCCGGCAGATCCGGCTGCAGCGAAAGCCTACTGGGATAAAAATCTCGCGGACGCCGAAAAATTCGCCTCTACCCCGCATCTGCTGTTCATGAACGGCTGCGATCACCAGCCGATTCAGACCGATCTGTCGCAGGCCATTCAGACAGCAGCTGAACTATATCCGGATGTCGAATTTGTGCATTCGAACTTCGACCAGTATCTGGAGGCGCTGAAGGACAATCTTCCCGGCGATCTGGTGACTGTTGAAGGCGAGCTGCGCAGCCAGCATACGGATGGCTGGGGAACGCTGGTGAATACAGCATCCTCCCGGGTATATCTGAAGCAGCTTAATCAGGCGGGCCAGACCCTGCTTGAAAAGGTTGCCGAACCGCTGGCTGCATTTGCCGGACTGGCAGGTGTGCAGGCTTATCCGCATCATCTTCTGACCTATGCGTGGAAGACGCTGATGCAGAATCATCCGCATGACAGCATTTGCGGCTGCAGTGTAGATGAAGTGCACCGCGAAATGGTAACCCGCTTCGCCAAGAGCAGCCAGATGGCGGAAGCCATCGCCGCACAGAGTGCCGGCTTATTGGCTGAAGCTATTGATGTAGCCGGTGTGACGGCATGGGGTGAAGCTCCTGTACCGTTTACCGTGTTCAATACGAGCGGCTGGACAAGAACCGGAACGGTTACAGTAGAGCTGATCACGGCGAAGAAGTATTTCCCTGAAGGCCCTAATCCGCAGGCTCTGGCCAAAGAATTGGCCCGGGAGCTGCAGGGTAACCTGCAGGTTATGGATGAAGCAGGTAAAGTATATCCGGCCGAGCTCGAGGATCTGGGAGTCCACTTCGGCTATGAGCTGCCTAAGGACCGTTTCCGGCAGCCATATATGGCCCGCAAGGTCCGGGTTACATTCCCGGCAGCGGATGTTGCCGCTCTGGGATACCGCACCTATGCACTGGTTGCAGATGCACCGGCTTCATCATCAGCAGAACTGGATACCGTTAAGGTACAGGGCAACACGATGGAGAATGCCAAGCTGAGTGTTACAGTGGCTGCCAACGGTACGGTTACGGTGACAGATAAGGCGTCCGGTGCTGTATATGCAGGTCTTAATGCTTATGAGAATACCGGCGATATCGGCAATGAATATGTGTACCGCCAGCCGGATGGTGAAGCAGCGCTTACTACTGAAGGCTTGCAGGCAGAAATTACATGGGTGGAAGACTCCCCGTTCCGTGCGGTGGTAGAGTCGGTCCTGCGCTGGGAAATTCCGGCCAGTGCCGATGAGGCTTTCCTGACAGAGAAACGCGAAATGGTGCCGTTCACAGAGCGTCGGGCCAGCCGTTCCAGCCGGATGGTTCCGCTTGTACTGACTACCCGTTATACGCTTGAAGCCGGCAGCGGTATGCTGCAGGTCCGCACAAGCTTCGATAATCAGGCCAAAGACCATAGGCTGAGAGCGTTATTCCCTACTGGTCTTGCTGCAGATCATCATTATGCGGATTCGGTGTTTGAAGTAGCCAAACGCAGCAACAAGCCTGCAGCAGAATGGGTCAATCCAAGCAATGCCCAGCATCAGCAGGTGTTCGCCAGCGTTGCTGACGGAGTGAACGGGCTTGCGGTAGCGAACAAGGGCTTGAACGAATACGAGGTGCTGCTGGACGGGCACAACACAATCGCGGTTACGCTGCTGCGCTCCTCCTCTGAACTGGGAGACTGGGGCGTGTTCGAAACGCCGGAAGCCCAGTGCCTGGGCGCACAGAGCGCTGAGTATGCAATCATTCCGTATACAGGTGACGGAGCCGAATCCGGTGCCTATGCACAGGCATATCAATATCAGATTCCGTGGACCGTTGTCCAGACCAAAGGCCCTGCCGCCAAAGTTGCTCCGGTAACTAAGGACGCGCAGGCTGGTGAGGGCGTTAAGCTTCCGTTATCCGGCCAGTGGTTAAGCTGGAACGCTGAAGCTTCCCCGCTGGCATTCTCTGCATTCAAATTCGCCGAGGAGACCGGAGATCTTGTTGCCCGCTGGTACAATCTGGGTGCAGAGCCGGCTGAGCTTAAGGTGGATACCTCTTTTGCAGCTGAGGCGGTATACACAAGTGACGTCCTGGAACGCCGGGTCTCCAGAATGGATTCAGCGGAGCAGCAGGTGGACGGCTATAAGATCGTTACACAGGTCTATCAGTTGAAGTAGGCGAATTTGCAGCAAACCATACATCCTCAAGGTCATGACTGATGAACAGTGGCTTTGAGGATGTTTTTATACACGAGCTGGTTAATTCACCACAGATAGTGTACCTTAGTACTATTAGTATCCGGGAGTGGTGATTGTTATGAAAAAGAGTAGACAAACCCCTGCGCTGGTCGCGGCCTCGATACTGCTGATCATTATCAGCAGTGTGATCCCGTCAGACAAATCAGCTTGGCTGGGAGCGCTGCAGACGATTCTGCTTGGTGCCGGGCTGCTCGGCTGCTGTATGGCTTTTGTGCGTTTTACCAAGGGCGGCAAGGGGAAACGCTAAATTATTATAGGGCAAATAGAGGGCCGTGGCGGATGCTGCGGCTTTTGTTGTTCCGGCATCTATACAATGTAAGCCATACGGACAGAGAGGACCTTATTTTGTGTAAAAGACTAATTTTCTGCCCGTTATGGACACAGGGGCTCTTATATTGTTCAATTGTGCTCGAAATGGCGGAAAACGGCTTTGTTAAGCGCACCTGAGTCCGCATGGCTCTCTAAAAGGCGATATTTGTGAGAAATAAGCGCTCTACGGTCCGCATGCTTGGAGCAGCCTTCCCGTTCTGAAGAGCTGAGCAGATAAATAAAAGGTACCGGCCTTCTGGAGAGGGCGGTACCTTTGGGTTCATACTATATTACTCGGCGGCAGCGTCGATAAGCTCCTGGAGCTCTGGAAGATTGAAGCCTTTGACCGCCCGGCCCCCGTACACGGTGACTGGAATCCCCATGAAGCCAAGCTGCTCTACTTCATCCTGGTAGGCGGCGCTCGCCATGACATCTCTGACTTCAAAAGGTACTCCCTTGCTTGTAAGCAGCTGCTTTACCTGATTGCAGTCGCTGCAGCCTGAGGTAGAATAGACAATAACGTTTGCGCTCATTGTTCTACAGCTTCCTTGATGGCATTCCGGGTAATCTTCCAGTGGGAGGTGTTCCAGCGGACCTCGCCATCCTCAAGCAGGAAAATTTGCGGTGATTCATGCTTAATGCCGAAATCCTCGGCGATCTGATTGGATACAGGACGGTCTTCAATGACATGTACTATAGCTGCAGGAGTAGCGGAATCCTGGGAATACGCCTTGAACTCCTCATGGGCTTTGGCACTGATCGGGCAGGTGGTGCTGTGCTTGAAAAGCAATTTTTTGCCGGGCTGGCCGACGTATTGCTGCAGTTCATCCAGTGTATGGATTTGTTGAATGGACATTGGAGATTCCCCTTCCCGGGTTAGAATTGTAAAAGCATCTTGCCAGCAATTGTGTTGTTAGCAACTATTATTCTTGATTGTAGCATAGTTCAAAATTAAAGCAAAAGAATGTTCGAAAGTCCCGTCCCCCTCCCTTGCAGGATGTTGAATAGTACTGAGGGTCATGCTAATGTGAGAAGCAAATCGGTGCCTGCGCTCCGGGAAGTGGGAATAGGGGGACAATGAATGACAAAGGTTGCTTGTGTTACCGGTGCTGACCGCGGGCTGGGATTGCACCTTGCGCGCTCGCTGCTGGAGAATAAGTACAGAGTATTTGCCGGCCGGTACTTGGCGGACTGGGGTGAGCTGGATAAGCTGAAAGCGCAATACCCGGACAAGCTGATACTGATTCCTCTGGATATCGGCAATGTAGAGAGTGTGAAGAAGGCGGCACGCAGCATAGCCGGGAGTACAGGGCATATTGATCTCATAATTAACAATGCTGCTATAATTCACGAGGCTGATGATGCTACAATGCTTGTAGATATGGATGATGAAGCCATGGCGCAGATCTATAATGTGAACACGCTTGGTTCGCTGAGAGTGAGCAATGCGCTCATGGGACTGTTATTGCAGGGCAAGCAGCGGCTGATTGTTAATATCTCTTCGGAGGCCGGCAGCATCGGGCAGAACAAACGGATTAATATGTACGGCTACTGCATGTCGAAGGCAGCGCTTAATATGCAGTCCTCACTGATGCATAATCATCTGCGTGTGATGGGCGGGCAGGTCATGGTCTATCATCCCGGCTGGCTGCAATCCTATATGCACGGCGAGAAGAATCTTGAAGCGCCTATTGCTCCGGAGGATTCTGCTTACAAGCTTATGGGCATCATCCAGGAGCATAAGAAGTATCAGAGTGAGGAGCCTGTCTATATTGATCTTGACGGCAATCTGTGGCCCTGGTAACAGCGTCAGGCAATAGAGGGTAGCGGAATTATTTTGACAAAGAGAGGTGTAGATGAAATGGCTTCTTTAAAAGCACTGGCATTCGGCAGCTACAGCGAAGTGAAATATCATCCGTTCGCAGGTGTGGACCGTGAGATTGAGGGGCTTCTGGCCCCGGACCTCGACGTTATCTCTACTGAGGATTACGGGCTGATGAATCCGCAGCAGCTTGCTGAATGCAGCCTGGTTGTTTCGTATACGGAGTTCTCGGATCAGCCGCTATCTGCTGCTGAATCCGGTGCGCTGCTGTCTTATGTCGCGGGCGGCGGCGGTCTGCTCGTAATACACAATGGAATCTCCCTGCAGCGCAATCAGGAGCTTGGACTGATGCTGGGGGCCCATTTCACCCACCATCCCGATTATACCGCGCTGCAGATGAGCATCACTGCTCCGGAGCATCCGATAATGGACGGAATCAGCAATTTTGTTATTGAGGATGAGCCGTATTATTTCGAACAGCTGCCCTATTTCGCAACAACAGTGCTGGCGGAGTATCCCCACGGCGGGGCGATGAGACAGGCAGCGTGGTGCCATCCGTTCGGACAAGGGCGGATTGTCTACCTGATGCCCGGGCATCATCTGCCGTCTTTCTCGGTAGAGCCTTTCCGTAGGATGATCCGCAGAGGCGGGCTGTGGGCCGCCGGGTTACTGTAGCTACAGATAAACGCTGAAGGAAATAAAGGCAGCTGCGAGACCAACTGAAGCCCGGCTTTGGTTGGTTTCTTTGTGCAGAGGCAGGTTAGCAGGATAAATTCTCTGATAAAAAAAGCCTTGACCCTTCCACTAATGTCAGGGTTTATACTACAAGCAGACCATTTCTCATGAACCCCGGGGAGAATGCCATGAAGATAGGTGAACTCGCAGCAAGCACGGGCGTAAGTGTCCGTTCATTACGATATTATGAGGCTCAGGGACTGATTAAACCGCTCCGCCAGGATAACGGGTACCGCGAATATTCGCCGCTGGCCGTGGAGACGGTGGAGACGATCAAGCTCTATTTGAATCTGGGCTTGTCCACCGGGGAGATTGCCGGCTTCCTGCATTGTGTTCTTAAGAATAAAGAGGCTTTCTGTGCCGAAGTCATGCCGCTGTACCGCAGTAAGCTGGAAGAAATCGAGCGCCAGCTGGTGCAGCTGAATCAGATTAAGCAGAATCTGCAGGAGCGGATGGCTTCCATCCTGGAGGAGCAGCAGGCAGCCGGTGAAGCAGTTGAACTGGCAGACAGGACGGCCCGCGGCAGAGAGAATGAATTGAAGTAGAATTGAGTGATATCCCGGATAAGAGGAGGAAATGATATGGCTATCATTATTGCTGAGGACGCCGTAAGTGTACGGGAACAGCTGCAGGCTGAAGGAACAGTACTGGTGGATTACGGTGCTTCGTGGTGTCCGCCCTGCAGAACGCTGCTGCCGATTCTGGAAGAGCTGAATGTGGAATACGGGGAAGCGGTAAAGATGATTAAGGTTGATTGCGATGAACTGCCGGAGCTGGCATCTGAAGCCGGAGTGATGAGCATGCCGACAGTCATCGTCTACAGCGGCGGGCAGGCGGTTGAGAAGCTGGTCGGCCTGCGGCCGAAATCGGTATATCAGGGCGTGCTGAACAAAACTGCCGGGTTGCTCCGGAATACTATATAAAAATAGCAGGCTTAACAAGCCGCAAAAACGGGTACCTCTTACGCAGAGAGTACCCGTTTCCATTTCATTGATTATTATGGCGGACGCAGATAATCTGTTATAATTTCGTGCTTACGGTTACAGGAACAACCTCGTTCTGATGCAGGGCTTCCAGTACCTCAGCCTTGAGGCCTTCGGTGAATGCGGCCCATGTTTTTTTGCCGACATCCAGCTCCTCGCGTCCTATGGCATTCAGGGTTTCCAGCCACACCCGCTTATCGTTAATGACCCCGAGCTGCTCCTGAATATCCTTATAGATTGCTTCGTGGGCATGGAATTTCTGATTCAGTGCGAACGCAGCTGCATTTGCTGTATAACGCAGCTCCTTGGCCGCAATCCGCAGCTCATGAAGCGCATCGAATGCCTCTGTTGACTCAGCAGCGCCCGGTGCCTTGAACAGGGTCTTGCAGGTTTTCTGCTTCTGCTCGAAAGCGACCTCCAGCTCACGCATGACCACATTCGCATCCTTTTTGGCGGCCAGAGGCTCCAGCTGTTCACTGATAAAGCGGTTCCACTGCAGATCAAGCGTTTTGCCGGACAGCTTGGGGAGGGCCTCCTCCAGCTTTTTGCGGAACGCCTTCCGCTTATCCTTCTGGTGCCGGATTACTGCTTTCAGCAGCTCTGCAGTTTTGGTGTCGCCGGCTTCTTTCGCTGCCTTGCGGCGCTCCTTGAATGAGGCAATCAGTACATCGGCGTCCCGGACTTTACCGAGCTTTTTCTGGGCCTGCTTGAAGGTGCTGTACAGCTCTTCCGTGGCTGAATGCGCCGGATCCAGAATAGACAGAAGGGTCAGCAGCTTGCGGCTGTTAACTCTGGCCTGGTGGATATCTTCATCCCCGAAGCCCTGGAGCGCTCCCTTGCTGTAATCCTGAAAATTAATATAGAGCCTGTTCATAGCCTGTTCCCATTGTCTGGTTTTGCTTACTTGCTTGTCCTTTGTCAGTTGTTGGGCGGTCATGCGGCATCACTCCTAAGGGTTGTGTATAGCATGAGCATAAAGGCGGATTTTATTGATGGGATAATCTTCTTATCCTCTAGGATAACGGGTTCCGGCCAGCTTTTCAAATAAAGGATTATGCAGCTAAAAGGACTATATAGCAAAAGGAGCTTACAGCTGGAGAATCGTACAACTGAAAGATCATACAGCTAAAAGAGCTTGCAGTTGAAGGAACATAGACCGTACAACTGAAAGATCATATAACTAAAAGGAGCTTACAGTCGCGGCTTCGCACCGGTGGCCTGAATCGGTTACAATAGGCAGTATAAGCTGATGCTGGAACAGGAAGTCAGAGAACTTACAATTATAGCGGAATACGCAGCGTTAGTTGCTGGGCAGGCTGAGGCTGAGGCCTCCGTATCCGGGGAAGAGGTATCAGATTGGTACATACAGGAAGCTGTAATGAGATTTGAGCCTTATACTGTGCTTGGTCATGGAGCAGCGGGCGGGCTGCCCGGAGAGATGATCCTCTTCACGCATTTGGAAGGGGACGCAGAGTCAGCTCAGGATATGCTCCTGCCGTTCGCCTTCGAAGAGGTGCTCTGCCGTGATGTCGGAGCGGGAGTGATTGCTCCGGTGCTGCATCTATGGATGCACCCGGGCGGTGTAGCCCTGGGGCTGCGGGACAGCAGGCTGCCCCGTGCCGCAGAAGCGATGGCGGCCCTTGAGCGGCAGGGAATGCGCACGGCGGTCCGGCATTCCGGCGGCGCTGCGGTGCCGCTGGATGCCGGAATCGTCAACGTCTCTCTGCTGCTCCCTAAGCCTGCGGGTAAGCTGGACTTTCACGATGACTTCCGGCTGCTGGCTGCGCTGATTACTGAGGCGGTAGCCGTAAGCCATCCCCAGGCAGCGGCGTTCGTCCGCGCCGAGGAAGTCACCGGGTCGTACTGTCCCGGAGACTTCGACCTGTCCATCGGCGGGCGCAAATTCTGCGGTATCGCCCAGCGGAGGCAGAGCAGCGCGTACTTCGTTCACGCGTTCGTGGTCGTATCCGGCTCCGGCCTGGAGCGCGGAGAACTTATCCGCAGCTTCTATGCAGAAGCTGCGGCCGGGGATGAGTCTCTGGACTACCCGCGGGTGCGTCCAGAGACTATCGCTGCCCTCGGTGAGCTTGGCGGCCCGGCTTCGGCCGCCGTATTCGCCGAGGGCATCCGGCAGGCGGCTGCCCGCCGGGGCACCCGGTTGAAGCCTGCTGCACTTGTGCAGCAGGAGACCGGCTTCCGCCTCCGGTACAGCGACCCGCGGGTGCTGGAGGCGGCGCGCGTGCTGCGCGAGCGGTACGCGCGCTGATTACTGCGCGCGGCGGAGCTTGCTGTGCTGTGCGCAGAGGAGAGTGGAATAAGGTTTGAAGGTTGAGGTTTGGGTATACAGTACGGGTGAGTGAATGTGAATGCGGGTAAGTGCAGACGGCTGAATGGATCTGCACTTTTTTGCTGTGTTGTAGAAGCTGAGCCACGGAATAGAGGGAAGAGCAATTGAGTAGGCTACCGCTCCGGTGGAGTAACTTCTGCTCTTTTACACTAACTTTTTGACGCTACTGCCGCTACTGTTTGGAACAGATGAAGTGGAAAAGTGTCCCGGAAATCGTGCGAAACAGGCGTTTGGGCAAATGAAGGGCAAAAGCAGATTTCAATCAATAAAGTAGACAGTCATGCGCCGGTTTTCAAGTAAATAATTTAGGCTTACGGACAGGAGAGGCGTTAAGATGTGGAAAAGCGCCTGAATGCACGCCTAGACGGACACCAGCGCCGTTATTTCGCCGGAAAAGTGGTGCTGGCACATAAAAAGTGGCGGATAAGGGCCATGGTGTCCGCAAACTTGTCAAGTGGAGCAATAATGGGCTGATAAGAGCTGTGGTGTCCGTAGTCTCCAATCCACCCAAGTACCCGAAGTGTTCAAAGTAACTGAAGAATCCGAAAGCACCCAAAGCACCCAAAGCACCCAAAGCACCCAAAGCACCTCAAAGTTACCAAGTGTCTCCCGAGTGCCCCTAGTCTCTCAAGTAACCAAAATCCTTAAATTAGCTAAATTACCCAAATTACCCAAATTACCTGAAGTGTGCGCCAGACGGTGTACGCATTTGAATCGGGTGGTTAGTGTTTCTTCCTCTATATTCCACTCCGAAATGACATTCCGGCGTACTTAAATGGAGTTTTTGAATCGCCGCAATCTGGCCGGAACAGAAAGCAGAAATCAGGGGCACAAGTGCCCCTGATATCGCCGAAAGCGGGCGATAAAAGGAAATTAAGGGCACAAGTGCCCCTAATATCACCAAAAGCGGGCGATGAAAGGAAAATAGGTGCACAAGTTCCCCAGACATCGATTTACACGCTACCTTCGCCACCCGCCCTACCTAGCTACTCATCCCCAACCCCTCCAGACAATCTCGTCCCTCTTCACGCCTAGTCCTCATCACCTCAGTCACCAATGACCAATTACCTGTACAGCTCCGGCCGTCTGTCGGCGAAGACCGGTATTTGCCGGCGCACGTCCTGCACCATGGCAAGGTTAAGCTCACCGTACAGAATATCTTCGTCCCCGGCGGCCTCGCACACAATCTCGCCCCAAGGATCAATGATCATGGAATGTCCGCCAAAAGTGTTCGCCGGATCAGCACCGGCCCGGTTGCAGGCCACAACGTAGCACTGGTTCTCAATGGCCCGGCTGATCAGCAGCGCCCGCCAGTGGGACAAGCGGGGCAGCGGCCACTCTGCGCTGACGAACAATACTCCGGCCCCGGCGGCCGTGTGGACCCGCACCCATTCCGGGAAGCGGATGTCATAGCAGATCAGTCCGGCGCATAGTGTCCCGTCCAGCTCGAACAATCCTTTGGCTGAGCCGGGCTGCAGGTAGTGATGCTCATCCATAAGCTTGAAGAGATGCAGCTTGCTGTATTCTCCGGCAGGTGCGCCGGTACGGTCAAATACGAGCATGGTGTTGGTAATGCCGGCATCCCCCCTCACCGCGACTGAGCCAGCCACGATATTGACGCTGTATTCCCGGGCTAAGCCGGAGATCAAAGCTGCTGTAGTGCTGCCCCCGTCGTCCGCAATGTCATCGAGGCGGGTCAGATCATAGCCGGTCGTCCACAATTCAGGAAGGAGAATGCAGTCGGGGTTACCCGCGGCGGCTTCGCGGATTTTGCGTTCTGCCGCAGCATAATTCACCTCCGGATTGCCAAATGCTATATCGAGCTGGATCAGCGCTATTTTCATACAATCTCTCCTCTGGAATTTTAAATTAGTTGACGGGTCAATGATTTCGGTGTAAAGTGGATTTTGTCAAAAAGATTTTGCACAATCTATTTGCGTAAGGGGGTTAATTTTGACTGAATATCTGCCCGACGAAGATTTGATCTTCGAGCTGCTGCAGGCGCTGCATAAAGGTATCAGCCCGAAATTCGAGCGTTGTGCCGGCATTACGCCTACCCGTTTCCGTCTGCTGCAAGAGCTGTACAAAACGGCTGAGATCAGCCAGATTTCGCTGCAAAAAACAGTCGAGATCGACGCCGCTGCGGTCACCCGCCATTTGCGCGGGCTTGAGGAAAGCGGGATGATTGCCCGCCGGAATAATCCTGCGGATAACAGGGTCACCCTCGTCTCCCTGACAGATCAGGGGCGGGAGCATATTAATGCTTACCGGGAGGAGAAGACAAGATTCATCAGCGATCTGCTCACCGGATTCAGCGGACAGGAACGCAAAGAACTGGCAGAGATGCTTGCCCGGCTGCAGCATAATATTAATTTACTGTAGCCTTCACCTATAATCAAACTATAAAGGAGCTTATTATTCATGAACACAACCAGAACCAACGACTTCACCAGCATTATTACAGGACGCCGCTCAATTCGCAAATATGATACAGCTGTCAAAATCAGCAAAGAGGAAATGACCGAAATTCTGAGCGAAGCCACACTGGCCCCTTCCTCTGTAAATATGCAGCCTTGGCGTTTCCTGATCATTGAAAGTCCGGAAGCCAAAGCCAAGCTGGCCACTATTGCCAAATTCAATCAGCTTCAGGTAGAAACCTCTGCTGCGATGATTGCGGTATTCGGCGACTTGAACAATTTTGATTATGCTGAAGAAATCTATGGAACAGCGGTAGAACGCGGACTGATGCCTGCTGAGGTAAAAGAAAGACAGCTGACCGCGCTGGGTGCCCATTTTGCCAATCTGCCGGCAGCGGTGAACAGAGAAACCGTAATGATCGACGGCGGACTGGTCTCCATGCAGCTGATGCTGGCTGCCCGTGCACACGGCTATGATACAAATGCTATCGGCGGCTTCGAAAAGGATCAGATTGCTGAATTGTTCGATATGGACAAGGAACGTTACATTCCGGTTATGCTGATCTCGATTGGTAAAGCGGTTGATGCAGGTTATGCGTCGGTACGCCTGCCGGTTGACACCGTTGCCCAGTGGAAATAAGCAGAAGTTGAACGAACTGCGGACCAATCGCAGAAAGCGGTGCTCTACTACATTTCAGGAGGAATACTAATGATTATTATTCATGCATTGCTTCAGGTAAATCCGGCGCGCGAGGATGAGTTCCTTGAAACGGCGAAGTCGCTGGTTGCTGCAACCCATGAAGAAGAAGGCAATTTGTCATATGAGCTGTACAAGCATGCCGGCGGCGGAAATACCTACATCATGGTTGAAGCCTGGCGTGATCAGGCAGCTGTAGCGGCTCACAACACGAGCGCACACTTTACCGGTTTTGCCGCCAAGGCAGGAGAATTCCTGACTGCGCCGCTTGATGTTAAGCTGTATAATGCTGAAGAGCTGAGCAGATAAACGTTGAGCCGCTGGCTCGAACTGAACCAGCCCTGAAGGATAAGCTGCTGAATCCGAAACGAAGAGGGTGAGCTGCCAGTGAACTTGTTTGAACCTTCAGAACTGCTGAAGTCCCTGCCGGGGCAGTTCTTCGCTGCACTTGTTGCCAGAGCAGGTGCGGTTGCCGCCGGGGGGCATGATGTAATCAATCTGGGGCAGGGGAATCCGGATTTGCCTACCCCGGCCCATATTGTTGAAGCACTGCAGACAGCCGGGGCCGATCCTCAGAACCACAGGTATCCGCCGTTTCGCGGGTACAGGTATCTGAAGGAAGCGGCAGCTGAATTCTACAGCCGGGAATATGGCGTAGAGCTTGACCCGGACCGTGAGGTGGCGGTTTTGTTCGGCGGCAAGACCGGGCTGGTTGAGGTGGTCCAGTGTCTGCTTAATCCGGGAGATACGGCGCTCGTGCCTGATCCCGGCTATCCGGACTACTGGTCAGGAATTGCACTGGCCCGCGCGGAGATGGAGATGATGCCGCTGACGGCAGAGCATGCTTTTCTGCCCGATTATAGCAGCATTGGCCTTGAAACCGCTGCGAAAGCCAAGCTGATGTTCCTGAATTACCCGAATAATCCAACCGGCGCTGTTGCTACCGGGGAGTTCTTCGCGGAAACGGTGCAGTTCGCATCCAGGCATAATATTTGTGTGGTGCATGATTTCGCCTATGCCGCTATCGGGTATGAAGGGCAGAAGCCGCTGAGCTATCTGCAGACACCGGGTGCCAAAGCCCAGGGTATCGAGATCTACACCCTATCCAAAACCTACAATATGGCCGGCTGGCGTGTCGCCTTTGCTGTAGGCAATGCCAGTGTAATTGAGAGCATCAACCTGCTGCAGGATCACATGTACGTCAGTCTGTTCGGTGCAGTCCAGGAGGCAGCGAGGGCAGCACTTCTTGGCCCCCAGACTCCGGTAGAGGAGAATGTAGCCCGTTATGAAGCACGCCGTAACCTGCTGATTCAAGGCCTGCACAACATCGGCTGGGAGGCAGAAGCTCCGGGCGGCTCCTTCTTTGCCTGGCTTCCCGTCCCAAAAGGCTATACCTCGGAGAGCTTCGCCAGCCTGCTGCTGGATAAGGCGCATGTGGTAGTGGCGCCGGGGATCGGTTTTGGTGCTTACGGTGAAGGTTACGTCCGGGTAGGACTGGTCAGTGATGAAGCCCGGCTGGCGGAGGCAGTGGAGCGGATTGCCCGGCTGGGGATCTTTCACCCGAAGGCGTTATAATAACAAGCTGCTGATTATAGCTACACCCCGGGGATGCCCGGCAGTCCTGACGGCTGCCGCAGCATCCCTGTTTGCATTGCTTACGCAGTATCCCAAGCATTACAGGACATGTAACCGCGATGCTGTCATACGCTTTTCACATACACAATATGTCCCGCAGCCGTATGTCATGTATAATGGGCGTTATAACATTGATGATGGAGCTAATGAAGATGAATATTAACATACTTGCAGCGGGCCTTAAGAAGGATGAGATCCGGTTTGCCTCAGAGTTTGGTGAAGGCAGGGGGATCTGGTGCGGCGCCTCCGGAGCTGCCGGGGAGACCTGTGCAGTGGAATTTGAGCTGCCCCCGCTGTTCATGAGATGGGTTGATATTATACCGGCCGGCAGCAGCACTTTCAAGATCCGCATGGACGGTGAAGCGGTCATACTCACGGGGATACTGGAGAATATCGAGGAGGACGGCACCGGTTATCTGCGGCTGGGCGGGGATTTAATTATGTTTGAATGCCTTGGTGAACCGATGGCGCTGGGCGGATTTGTAGAGATCCGCACCCGGGAGCTCAGACTCTACCCGGTGAATTTTTGAACCGGTGAGGTGCACGGAGAGCTGACATTTTGCGGTAGCGGCGTAGCCACCTGCCGCTAAATAGGCTAAGATAATATAGATTGTATAGTATAGCATGAGGAGCAGAGGTCCAATGAACAGCGATATTCAACAATTTAAGACGGAATTCTTCAAGGCGCTGGCTCATCCGATGCGGATTCGTATTCTGGAGCTGCTCAGTGAAGGCGAGAAGAATGTGAACGAACTGCAGGCGATCCTTGGCTCGGAGGGTTCCGCCGTATCCCAGCAGCTGGCCGTGCTCCGTGCCAAGAATGTGGTAACCAGTGTGAAGGAAGGCACTACAGTAATCTATGCCCTCCGCGATCCCCTGATCAAAGATCTTCTGGCAGTAGCCAGACAAATATTCGACAACCATCTTGTGAATACGATATCCCTGCTTGAAGGGATCCGCAGCGAATAACCCCGGCCTTCCGGGGTGCCGCCAGGGCAGATTCCCCCGTTGACAAGAGCAGCGGGCAGGAGTAATGTGATTATTATATTCAAATAATCAGATATTCAAAGAAAAGAAGGTTAGATGATGACTGGGCTCAGCCGATTTAAAGGCTACAACATGGCTTCACTGCGCAAGGATATCATTTCAGGGACGATCGTCGGCGTAATTGCCATCCCGCTCGGGATGGCATTTGCTATTGCTTCCGGGGTCAAGCCGGAGTACGGAATTTATACAACCATAGTAGCTGGTATTCTAATTTCCTTGTTCGGCGGTTCAAAGTTTCAGATTGGCGGACCTACGGGTGCGTTTATTCCTATTTTGTTTGCCATTGCCATGGAATACGGGTATGAGAACCTGCTGATTGCCGGAATGATGGCCGGGGTTATACTCGTGGTAATGGGCGTCCTGCGGCTCGGGGTACTGATCAAGTTCATTCCGAAGCCGGTGACGATCGGGTTCACGGCGGGGATTGCCGTGATTATTTTCAGCGGGCAGATTGCCAACTTTCTCGGGCTGAGGGATATGGAGCGCCATGAGAGCTTCGTGGATAATATGAAGGAAATCGGTGCACATCTCTCGACTACTAACCTCTACAGTATCCTGACAGCGGGCATTTGTCTGGCTGTTGTGATACTGGGGATGCGCTTTGCGCCGAAGGTGCCGGGCTCGCTGATCGGGCTGCTCTGTGCAACGGTTATTGCCGCGCTGTTCTTCAGCGGCAAGGTTACCACGATTGGCTCGGCTTACGGGGATATTCCCAATACGCTGCCGAGCTTTCATTTCCCGGTTATTACCTGGGAGAAGATCAAGCTGCTGATCCGTCCGGCCTTCATCATTGCCATGCTCGGTGCCATTGAATCCCTGCTGTCGGCAGTGGTTGCTGACGGCATGTCAGGGACCAGGCATGACAGCAACCGTGAGCTGGTCGGCCAGGGCATCGCCAATATTGCCGCACCGCTCTTCGGCGGTATCCCAGCTACCGGTGCAATTGCCAGAACCGCTACGAATATCCGCAGCGGTGCAGCTTCCCCGCTCTCGGGCGTTATCCATGGCGTTGTCGTATTTCTGATTCTGCTGTTATTTGCACCGTATGCTTCAAGCATCCCGCTGGCGGCGATGGCTCCGATCCTGATGGTCGTAGCCTGGAACATGAGTGAACGGAAGGAATTTCTTCATCTGCTGAAGCTGAAGACCGGTGATTCGCTGGTGCTGTTCATCACGTTCCTGCTGACGGTATTTGCAGATCTGACAGTGGCTGTTGAGGTAGGCCTGGTGCTTGCGGTAATTCTCTTCGTGAAACGGATGGGCGAGGTCCACAGGGTCTCCAAGGTACTGCCTGATCCTGCTTCCGTGAAGGTTGAGGCCCATATGGTAACGGACAGCCATGACTGCCCGCAGATTGGAATCTACAATGTTGAGGGGCCGCTCTTCTTCGGGGCCGCCTACCGTTTCGATCATACGATGCCGGGGCCGGGACCGGATCAGGCCAAGGTGATCCTGCTGCGCATGAGCAAGGTTCCGCTGATGGATACTACCGGTGAAGCCAATCTGGCTTCCCTGGTGAAGCAGCTGCAGGCGGACGGCGGACGGCTGATGATTGCCGGCATCCAGAGTCAGCCGCTGGAGCTGCTGAAGAAGACGGGGCTGTATGACAGAATCGGCGCCGCGCAGTTCTACGAGCATACAGGGGAAGCGATTAATGAAGCGCTGGGCAGCATCAGCCATACCCGCTGTGAAGGCTGCAGGCATGCCGCCTTCAGGGAATGCAGCGTATTGAGCGGACTGGAAGAGGCAGCCCCGCGGGGCGCTGCCTTCAAGGGCCGTACACCGGCAGTTGCAAGGAAGCTGAGCGGTGGGGTATAGGCACGCAGTTAGGCCATATAATGGACTTAATTTAATATAAGCCTAAGAATAGAGCATATCTCCCGGACGGAGATATGCTCTATTTCGGTTATGGCTGCTGACAGCGGCGGTGCTGTACAATCTGTGGCTGCGGCTTGCGGCCGGTCCCGGCAGCAACCCGGATTGGACGAAGCGGTTCCATATTTGTACAATACTTAAGAACAGCTGAGAATTGAATTTCAGGTATGTACATAGCGGGACTATACCATGTTAAGGAGATTATCCAACATGAAGGAACTGAATTATTCGAAGGTTTTTGTACTTTTGGCAGGCACGACAGCGGCCACACTTGCTGTATACCGCGTAGTCTCACTTCAGACGGATTCATTCTATGCCTTTCTGCTCTGGAATCTGTTCCTGGCCTGGATACCATTCTTCATCTCTATGGCGGCACATGAGCTGGACAAGCGGCGGATTGGCGGATGGCTGCTGCTGCCGCTGGGCGCTGCATGGCTGCTGTTTTTTCCGAATGCGCCTTATATTATGACAGATCTGGTGCATTTAACGGTCCGCAAAAGCAGATATATCGCCGAAGGAGCGATTCAAAGCCGGTACTGGTACGATCTGGTCATGCTGCTTCTGTTCACCTGGAGCGGCTGGCTGACCGGGTTCTTCTCCCTGTATCAGTTCCAGCATGTGATCTTGCGCAAAAGCAATCTGCTGCTCTCCTGGATCTTCGTGCTGGTTGCCTGCGCGCTGGGCGGCTACGGTGTCCTGCTCGGCAGAGTCTACCGCCTGAACAGCTGGGATGTGCTGACAGACCGCCATCAGCTGTACCAGCTGGTACTGGACAGTCTGAACCGCCAGTCGGTGTTCTTCAGCCTGTTCATCGCCTTTGTACTGCTGGTGATCTATGCCACGCTGTATTGTCTGCTGAACGGACTCGCCAGCGGCAGCCGCCGGGCTTATTCGAAGGGCGGCAGGAAATGATCTTCAGGGTCAAGGCTGACACCTGTTTCCGGTTCCAGATCCAAATCCAGATCCAGATCCGGGCCGGGCTCATACTGGTAGCGGGCAAGGTCAACTACACCGCGTTCGTCAAAAGCGATTCCTTCCCCCAGCAGATACAGCTGCTGAAGCGAACCGGATTCATCTTCGGTAAGTGAAATCATTCCTTTAGAATTAATGACCCGGTGCCATGGCAGCTTGTATTTGCGGCTCATGGAGTGCAGGATACGAACCACTTGTCTGGCCCCCCTGGGGCTGCCCGCCGCGCGGGCAATTCCGCCGTAGGTCATCACAGAACCTTCCGGAATAGACCGGATAATGAGAATAACTTGTTTGGTGAATGGCTTCATGTTGCCCTCCTTTCTCTCTACGATAACATAAAACAGCCGCCGGCTTCATCTGCTGTACAGGCGCAGCAGCTCGGCTTGACAGCCAGCTAATCTGAACAGCCCCTTCTTGGCAGAGGGGGCTGTTTCTGCTATACACTGCGGCCTGTATTCTTCCTGCGGAGCATAATTATGGCGAATAGGAGAAGGGGCGGCGGGGGATAATCAGATCAATAGGAACGGACAGGAGTGACAGCTGTGAAGAATAAAAATGCTGCAATGAACAGTAAGCCTGCGGGCAAAGTATTGTCCACTCAGCCGTTGAGTCCCCTGCTCGATGATACGGTGGCGCTTTTCCGGACGATATTTAACAATGACGGAACCTTGCGGGTCCGGGTGATTGAGAGCAGGAATGAGCTGCCGGTCCGTTGCGGCCTGGTCTATGTGGATGGAATGATCGACAGGGATCTTATTCAGAACGGGATCACGAGGCCGGTAATGAGCCATAAGTTCAGAGAAGAAGACTGCAGCGATGCTGCCGGGCTGATGGAGGTCATCCGCAAGGAGGTTATTGATATCAGCGATACTATGGTCTCTACGGATCAGGATGAGCTGGTAGGAGCCATTGTCAGCGGCAAAACGGTATTCCTTCTGGACGGCTACGCCGGGGCGCTGATTGTGAATGCCCAGGGCTGGGAGACCAGAGCCATAACGGAGCCTGAGACGGAAAGAGCGGTAAGGGGGCCAAGGGAGGGCTTCACCGAATCGCTGCTGGTCAATTTGACACTGATCCGCCGCAGAATACAGAACTCTGATCTGAAATTTGTATTCACGAATGTCGGAACGCGGTCCAAAACGCAGACCTGTATCTGCTACATGGAGAGTCTGGCCTCTCCCGATATCCTTAAGGAGCTTTACGGCCGGCTGGAGCGGGTAGAGATTGACCATGTGCTGGATACAGGATATCTGGCGGAGTTAATCCGGGATGAGCCGTATTCCCCGTTTGAGATGATCGGCAATACCGAGCGGCCGGATGCGCTGGTAAGCAAAATGATGGAGGGCAGAATAGGCCTGCTGATTGAGGGTACCCCCTTTGCTTTAACGCTGCCCTATGTATTTGTGGAGAACTTTCAGGCCAGCGAGGATTATTATATCAACTATTATTATGCCTCGTTCAACCGGATGCTCAGGGTTCTGGGGGCGTTCATGTCGATCACGATCCCGGCCGGCTATGTCGCGCTTGTGACCTATGCACAGGAAATGGTTCCTACACTGCTGCTATTAAGCATCGCCAATGCCAGGCTGTCTGTTCCGTTTCCTACCGTGGTTGAGGCACTGATTATGCTGACGATCTTCGAGGTGCTGCGCGAAGCGGGGGCACGGATTCCGACCTCCATCGGCCAGGCCGTCAGTATCGTTGGGGCGCTTGTGCTGGGACAGGCGGCTGTAGATGCGCGGATTGTCAGTGCGCCGATGGTCATTGTTGTCGGGTTGACAGGGATTACAACCCTGCTGAATCCAAGGCTGACCGGGCCGCTGATTATCGTCAGGCTGGGGCTGCTCGCCAGTACTTTTTTCCTGGGAACCTATGGATACTTCTTCGGATTGCTTGGACTGGTGGTTCATCTGATGAGCCTGCGCTCCTTCGGTGTCCCCTATATGCTGGGAGTCGGCTCCATCCGGCCGCAGGATATTAAGGATACTGCAGTCCGTGCACCCTGGTGGGATATGTACCTGCGTCCGGCGATCATCGGGGCACGCAACATGAAGCGGAAGAAGAGCAGCAAGCCGGTTAAGCGGATATGAAGAACCAGCGGCGGCTGTTGCTTGTACCGGTGGTCCTGCTGCTGCTGTTCTGTCTCCCGGGCTGCTGGAACTACAGTGAAGTTGATGATATGTCGATCGTGGCCGGCGTGGCCATTGACCGGAACCAAGCGGACGGCAAGCTGCTTCTGACAGCGGAGATTGTGGATACTAACGGAGGAACGGACAGGGCTGAGGCAGGGGTCAAAGTCATTAGCCTCAGCGGTGACACCATGTTCGAAATTGTCCGCAACATGATTTCCCTGACCGGCAAGAAGCTGTTCTGGAGCCATGCCAAATGCATTATTATCAGCGAGGAGCTGGCCAGGGAGGGTCTGGTCAAGGTAGTGGACTGGTACAGCCGGGATACGGAAACAAGATCGGATGTATTTATTTTTGTGTCAGGTGGGAAGACTGCCCGTGAGATTCTCAAGCCGAACAGCAAGAATAATGAGATCGTATCTTTTGAGCTGGCCCAGATCATGCGGGACGAGAAATTTACCAGCTCGGCACCGGTTGTGGAAATCTGGGATTTCATCGACAAGCTGGAAACATCAGGAAACAGTGCAATCGCGCCAATGGTGCACATCCATGAGAGAGACGGTGGCCAGTATAAAAAGGTGGAGGGAACCGCCATCTTCGTGAAGGACAGAATGGTCGGCCGGCTGGACGGGGAAGAGAGCAAGAGTATGCTCGTAATCAAAAATGCGCTGCAGGGCGGGGTAATTGCAGTAGAGGATAAGCACGGCAAGCCTGCTTATTCTCTTGAGGTGATCTCGAATCAGACAAAGGTAAAGCCCAGCATGGCAGGGGATGAGCTGCAGATTCAGATTAAGTCGCTGACCAAAACCGGACTGGACGAAGTGATGAACGCTGACGGCTTCCTGGCAGGTGAGAGCATTGATGATATTGAGGCTAGAGCCGGCCGGGATCTGCAGGAGAAGCTGCTGGCGGTTATTCATAAGATTCAGCGGGAGTATGATGCTGATATTTGTGGTTTTGGCGAAAAGATTCATGAGAACAATCCTGGTATCTGGAAAAAGGTCAAAGGGAACTGGCCGCAAAGATTCGCTGAAATGGATGTGACGGTCAGCTCTAAAGTGGTCATCCAGAGTACAGCCAAAACATCGCGGGCCATCAGACTGGGGGATTAGTCATGTTGATTTTTATCGTGATCCTGTATGGGGTTATGGCTGTGCTTGACCCTTACGGGCTGCTGAAGCGGGGGATGAAGCGGGATTTCTTCGTCTGCTCTGCACTCTTCCTGATTTCATTCTCGCTGGCGTTTGCCCTGGCCATGCACTGGGAGATTCCAAGCCCTTCGCCGCTGTTTGTCAGTTGGATTAAAAAGCTATACTAGAGCACGCTCCAGAAGGAGGCGGTACGCATGAGCAAGGAGATTATACCGGCAGGACAATCCATCAGCATAGTTGTATTGTTTATAAGCGGCAGCTCGCTGTTCATGGGAACGTCGGGGGAGTCCGGCAACAGCAGCTGGATTGCGCTGATTTTTGCTATCGCGCTGGCGGTCCCGCTCATGCTTATCTACGCGCGGCTCCATGTTCTTTTCCCGGGCAAGGATCTGTTTGAAATGCTGATTGAAGTATTCGGGGGAGTCGCGGGGCGCGTGTTATCCTGCCTCTATATATGGTATGCCCTCCATCTGGGAGCACTGGTGCTGCGGAATTTCGGTGAATTCAGCAAGACGGTGGCTCTGACCTCTACTCCAATGATTGCCCCGATGCTGGTCATTGGCCTGCTGTGCATCTGGGTGGTCATTGCCGGGCTTGAAGTGCTGGGGCGGAGTGCGAAATTTCTGCTGCTGTTCTCTTTAATAGTGATCGTGGTTATTCAGCTGCTGTCCATTCCGAGATATGAATATCATCACCTGAAGCCGCTGCTCGGGGGCGGGTGGGGACCTATTTTTGCAGATACAGCCGGTGCCTTCACCTTCCCCTTTGCAGAGATAGTGGTCTTCCTGGGGGCATTCAACGGACTGCCGGCCAAAGGCTCAGCCAAGCGGGTAATGCTAAGCGGTATGCTGATTGCCGGGGGCATCATTATTATTGTTACGATACGCAATATACTTGTGCTGGGGCCGGACATCCTGTCCAGCCTGTATTTCCCCTCTTACGTGGCGGTCAGCCGGATTAATATTGGCGATTTCCTTAGCCGGATTGAAGGCTCGGCAGCGATAGTCTTTGTGACGGCGCTGTTCATTAAGGTCAGCCTGTGCCTGTATGTAACCTGTAACGGACTAAGCAAGGTGCTTGGTCTGAAAAGCTACCGGTCTGTTGTGCTGCAGACAGGACTCATAATGGTGTATCTTTCGGATTTTATCTACACTAATATTATGCAGATGCAGGAGTTTGCCTATCACATCTATAAGGTGTATGCTCTTCCGTTCGAGGTGTTTATCCCGGTCACTCTGTGGATTATTGCGGAGCTTCTGGCCCGCAGAGCCGGCCGCAGGCAGGCGGCCTCAAATCAACAGCAGCCTTAGCATGTGGTGAATATAGTGTTTTGCGGTCTCCGTGAAGTAACTGAATCAACGTATGAGCCAGCCCCGCTTTGCGGGGTTATTCGTATTACCAACCTTTTGGGAAGTTGGCTATAATGAGAGATAGAGAGTGCAGCTGCACAGGTAGATGAAAGGCGTGAACGCAAATGAGTGTATCAGGTATCGTGATGTCCTCGAACTGGGGCAGGGACGTAAGACATAAGTATATTTCTCAAGGCTCAAAGACGCTGGCCGTTGTGTTCCCGGGACAAAACTATTCGGCCGAACGTCCGCTGCTGGAGTATGCGGGCAAGCTGGCCCGGGAATACGGCTGTGACCTGCTGCTGCTGGAATACGGCTATCAGAGTGCAAGGGCGGCCTTCAAGCGTGAGGAGATGGATATTGTTGCCGCAGAGTGCAGGGTGGCGCTGGCTTCGCTTCCTGAATACGAGAGGCTGCTGTTCATCAGCAAAAGCATGGGGGCGGTTATTGCAGGCAAGGTGGCGGAAGAGGCCGGCACAGGTAAAAAAATCTCCCACCTGTTCCTCACACCCACGGCAGACGGGCTTCCTTATATGAAGCAGAGCCGGGGCAGCGTTATTTACGGCGGAAGCGATCCGCTGTTCACTGAGCAGCATTCTGCTGAGCTTGGCGGCCTGAAGCAGATGCGCGTATACCGGATTGATGATGCCAATCATTCGCTGGAGGTAGGCAGTGTCAATGAATCGCTGGCTGTGCTGCTGGTAGTTATCAACTTCTATCATGAGTTTTTCCGGGATTCACTGGAGGAATAAGCCGTAAAGGAGAGAAAGAATAATGATTATGGAAGCGGCAATGCTGCAGGTGAAGCCGGGGCTGGCGGGGGAGTTTGAACAGAGCTTCAGGGAAGCCTCGCCGCTGATCTCCTCTATCGAGGGATATTTGGGGCATGAGCTGCAGCACTGTATCGAGGATGAGCATAAATACCTGCTGCTCGTCTGGTGGCGCAGCCTGGAGGACCATACGACCGGCTTCCGGGAATCGGCCCAGTATCAGCAGTGGAAGGCGCTATTGCATCATTATTACAGTCCGTTCCCGGTAGTGGAGCACTTCACCCGGGTCAATCTGGAGTAAGGAAGAGGCGAGCAGGCTGTTAGGGAACGTAATCGGGGAAGGCCGGACGGCGGAGGTTCTGGAGTACGGGGAAGGAAGAATTCTTAAGCTCTACCGGGAGGAGGTCCCCGGGCATCATGTGGACTGGGAATACCGTATAAGCAACTTTGTATATGAACAAGGCGTAAGTACCCCGAAGACTTACGGGCAGATTACGGCGGAAGGCAGGCAGGGCATTGTCTATCAGCAGATCCATGGGCCTTCGCTGCTGAAGCTGATCGGTGCGAAGCCGTGGCTTATTGCCAGCTGCGGGAGGCAGATGGCGGCTCTGCACCACAGCCTTCATCAGCTTGAGGGTATCGGGGAGGACGGAGAACAGAAGAAGCGGCTTGCGCAGAATATTATAGCAGCTCCAATGCTGGATATGGACGAGAAGTCGAAGATCCTGTCACAGCTGAGACTGCTCCCGGACGGGAATAAGCTGTGTCACGGGGATTTCCATCCGGACAATGTACTGAAGGATGACAGGCTGTGGATTATTGACTGGATGACTGCTGTTCCAGGAGAGCCGGCGGCTGATGCTGCACGGACCCTGATTATGTTCAGCATAGGAGCCGTACCTAAGCATGCCTCATTCTTCAGCAAGCTGTTCCTCGGAATCGCCAGGAAGCGGATGACCAGCCAGTACCTGCGGGAATATTTGCGGTTATCGGGATTATCCATGAAGGACATTAATCCCTGGGTATTGCCGGTAGCAGCGGCAAGGCTGGTAGAATGGCTGCCCGTATCCGAGAAAGAGCAGCTTGTCCGCGAGATCCGCAGACGGCTGAGATGATTGCCTTCCGGCAAATAATGCTACAGAGAAATGGGAGGTGAGCTAATGATTACATATATTGCGCTGCTGCGCGGGATTAATGTCGGCGGACACAAGCTGATCAAGATGCAGGAGCTGAAGGCTTTGTTCAGCTCGCTGCAGTACGAGAATGTGCGGACGTATATTCAGTCCGGCAATGTGGTATTTGAGAGCGGTGAGACTTCAGCCGGGCAGCTGGCAGAGGCAATCAGCCGGGGGATTGAGGAGACATTCGGCTTCGAGGTGCCCGTAATCATCCGGACCCTGGAGGAGCTGGAGGCAGCAATTGCCGGCAATCCGTTTCCACTGACACAGCCGGAGGAGTTCAAACGCCTGTATGTTTCCTTTTTGGAGACTGAGCCGGCGGCTGAGGCACTGGAGAAGATCCGCCCCTACGAGGACGGCGCGGACAAGCTGTGTGTTCACGGTAAAGAAATGTACACCCTATATGAGGTAAGTGTAAGCGAGTCGCCGCTGTTCAAGGTGCCGCTCGATAAACTGCTGGGAACAACCCTGACTGCACGCAACTGGAATACGCTGAATAAGGTGGCGGCATTAGCCCGCAAGCCGTAGCCCTGCTTCAGGGAGGCTAAGCTCTACACTATATATTGCAGCCCCGCTTCTATCCTTTGACCTGCCGCTGTTTGAGCGGTGCGGAGGATCGGGCGGGGCTGTTTGTTATGCATTGTGGAGACCCTTGTTTCAGCAAACATTCAGCTTGTATTCATTATGAGTTAAGGTAAGGATGCCATAATACACCTAGAGTAAGGTAGAAGGCGAACCCGGTCAGGCGAGGCCCGGCCGGCTGTTCAAGAAGCAGTGATTGGAGTGGTTAGCCGATGAATGTACTTAAAAAGCTGGGTTCTGATGTCGTATTGCTGGGTATTCTGCTGCTGGCGGCTGTTCTGTACGGATATGGAATCTGGAATGATCAATATGTGAATACGTATTATACAACCGCAGTAGGGAGCATGCTGCAAAGCTTTCACAATTTTTTCTTTGCCTCTCTTGATTCTGCCGGTTCCGTAACCGTTGATAAGCCGCCGGTAACGTTCTGGATTCAGAGTCTTAGCGCACTGATCTTCGGCCTGCACGGCTGGAGCGTGATTCTGCCCCAGGCGCTGGGCGGTGCAGGTTCAGTCCTGCTTGTCTATCTGCTGGTGAAGCCGTCCTTTGGTCTGGCTGCTGCACGGCTGGCAGCCTTGGCTATGGCAGCGACGCCGGTAGCGGCGGCGGTAAGCCGCACGAATAATATTGATGCGCTGCTGGTATTCACCCTGCTGCTGGCGGCATGGTTTCTGTTCAGAGGCACATGGGTTCACCGGATGGGCAGTGTGCTCACTGCATTCGGGCTGATCGGTGTAGCCTTCAATGAGAAGATGCTGCAGGCTTATATGGTTGTGCCGGCCTTTTATCTCTTCTACCTCCTGGCAGCTAGGGCCAGCTGGAAGAAGAGAATCGCTACACTTGCGGCTTCAACCGCTGTGCTGCTGGCAGTCTCGCTCTCCTGGGCGGTCATCGTGGATTCCATACCTGCGGAGAAGCGGCCATATATCGGGAGCAGCGGTACCAATTCAGTGCTCAATCTGGCATTTGGCTATAATGGTGTCTCCCGCCTGACCGGTAACCGGAGCACAGGCGGCAGCGGTGATGGCGGAGGGATGAACGGCGGAGGAATGCCCGCGATGAACGGGAATATGCCGGAGTTCAGCGGTGAAATGCCGGGCATGAACGGAACCGGCAGCCGTGGTATGGCGCCGGGACAAACCGGCGGAATGCAGGGCGGAGATGACGGCAGCCGGACTGATGGCGGAGGACGCGGGTTCGGCGGCGGAGCCGGGCAGGATGGACGGGGCGGTATGAACGGCGGCGGTGGCGGGATGTTCAACACAGGTACAGCCGGCCCGCTGCGCTTGTTCCAATCGGAGCTGTCCGGTCAGGCCAGCTGGCTGCTGCCGTTCGTGCTGTTCGGCTGCATCTCCATATTCGCCAGCCTGCGCCGGAGGAACTTTACGCAGAAGCATAAAGAAGCCTTGTTCTGGCTTGCCTGGCTGGTACCGGCCATGGGCTTCTTCAGCATAGCCGGATTCTTCCACCAGTACTATCTGATTATGATGGCACCGCCTGTGGCGGCACTGGCCGGTGCAGGCTGGCTGCAGCTCTGGAGCTATTATAAGGAGCGGCAGGGCTGGCTGTCCTGGCTGCTGCCGGCAGCCGTACTGGCGACCACTGCACTCCAGGTGTATATTATCCGGCCGTATGATGATACCATCGGCAGCGGCTGGTCCGCCGGTGTGCTGATTGCGGGAGCCGCAGCTGCCGTGCTGCTTCTGCTTATGCGGATATTCAAGCTGAACAAGACGGCTGTACTTCGTGCAGCAGCAGTATCCGGGCTTCTCGTGCTGCTGATTGGCCCGCTGTATTGGTCCTTTACCCCGATTGTTTACGGGAATAACAGCATGACCCCGGCAGCCGGTCCGGACAGCAGCGGTTTTGGCGGCATGGGCGGCGGCAGAAACAGCTCGCCGGGCGTCAATGAAAGCTTACTGGCTTATCTTAAGGAGCATAACAGCGGTGAGAAGTACTTGTTCGCCGCTATGGATTACGGCACCGCCGGTCCTTATATTATTGACGAGAATGAGTCCGTTGTAATTCTTAACGGCTTCAATGCATCGGACACACCCTACACGGTAGACAGCCTTAAGGCGCTTGTTGCGAGCGGTCAAGTGAAGTACTTCCTGGTCAGCAGCGGCGGAAACGGCGGCGGGCGTGGCGGCGGCAACTCTGAAATCACCTCCTGGATTACCGGGAATGGCACAGAGGTTCCGGCAGCAGACTGGCAGGGGACAGAAAGCGGCGGAAGCGGTACATTATACGAAGTGACCCTTAACTAAGATACCAGGCTACACCCGGAGTGTGCGCGCATCATCCTGAGGCCGTACGCTTCCCTATTACATTTGAGGAGGAGCTGCCATGAGTATGAACATGCGCTATTCCATAATTATACCGATGTTCAATGAAGAAGCTGTCATTCAGGAAACCTACCGCCGGCTGAAAAAGGTCATGGGCATGACCGGAGAATCCTATGAGCTGCTGTTCGTCAACGACGGCAGCACCGATAACTGTGCCCAGATGATTGAGGAATACAGCTATTGGGATGAGAGTGTGAAGCTGATCGATTTGTCCCGGAATTTCGGCCACCAGATTGCCATTACAGCGGGGATGGATTACGCGCTGGGCGATGCTGTCGTCATTATTGATGCGGATTTGCAGGACCCGCCGGAGCTGATCCTGGATATGATTGTGGAGTGGAAGCAAGGCTATGAGGTCGTATATGCGAAACGTGTTAAACGCAAGGGAGAGTCCCTGTTCAAGAAATGGACCGCCAGCCTCTTTTACCGGGTGCTCCGCTATTCAACAGACATCTCTATCCCTGTCGACACCGGTGATTTCCGCCTGATTGACCGCAAGGTCTGTGATGAGCTGAAACGTCTGCCGGAGAAAAACCGGTTTGTCCGCGGCCTGGTCAGCTGGGTCGGCTTCCGCCAGAAGGCTATCGAATACGAGCGTGAGGAGCGGCTGGCCGGCGAGACCAAATATCCGCTCAAACGGATGATTAAGCTGTCACTGGACGGGATCACCTCCTTTTCCTATAAACCGCTGAAGCTGGCCGGATATCTGGGAGCGCTGCTGTCTGCCTCAGGATTTCTGTACCTTATGTATGTGCTCTACCTGGCGATCTTTACGGACGCAGCCGTTAAAGGCTGGGCGTCGATGATTGGCATTACCCTCACGTTCAACGGCTTCGTCCTGATCATGCTGGGCGTGCTTGGCGAGTATGTCGGGCGGATTTATGACGAGTCGAAGGGCCGTCCGCTCTACATTGTTCAGGATTTCTACGGCGGTAAGCCACAGGCCAATGCGCGGAAGCACCGGGTTGCCCATCTGAACAAATCCTAAGGCAGTGCAGTAATTCTCAGTTTGGAGCGGCTGCTACGGACCGGGGAGACACTTGATTTTCTCTATAAAAATAAAAATAAACCGCCCCCTCTGCTGTAGAGAAGGGCGGTTTGTTATGGATAATAAATAATGGAGAGCTACGCCTTGAGCAGGTCGTGATCGACATACCGCGCGCCGTTCAGCTCGCTGATGATATTGACGGCCACCTTGGCACCGTCTCCGGCAGTAATAATCGCGTGAACACTTACACCGGCAACGGTTCCGGCTGCCCAGATGCCTTCAATATTAGTTTTTCCTTCAGCGGTAACAGCGATTACGGTTTTGATTCTCGGCTCTGTGCCGTCTTTGGTTTCTACCCCGGCCTTGGCAGCAAGATCCGTCAGAACGCCTGTAGCCAGAACCACATGCTTAGCCTCGTAGGAAGCCCCGCTCTCCGTCTCAATAATAAAGCCTTCCCCGCCTGCAGCCAGACTGACCGCCTGCCCCTCAACCAGCTCGGCTCCGAATTTCACCGCCTGCTTATGTCCGGTTTCTACGAGGTCCGGTCCGCCGATTTCGCTGATTCCGTAATAGTTCTCATACCAGCCTCTGCGGGTCATGCCTTTGTCATTGTCGATCAGCAGTGTGGTTTTGCCTGCCTTGGCGGCGAATAAAGCGGCACTTGCCCCGGCAGGACCGGCTCCAATAATGGCGATTTCGTACATGATGTAACCTCCTAAAAGTTTTGTGAGCTTATAGTATTATATCGTTAATTACGGATCATTAGCTAATTTGTCAGGCAGGGCAGGGAGACTTTGAAGGTACTGCCTTTGCCCGGAGTGCTGCTCACAGTAATTTCACCCAGATGCGCCTCAACAATCGACTTGGTGATGGATAATCCAAGGCCCGACCCGCCGTATTTCCTGGTACGGGATGAATCGCTGCGGTAGAAACGCTCGAAGATATGCGGGAGATGCTCCGCTGTGATGCCGGGACCGTTATCCTTCACGGCCAGCTCGGCCACCCGGCCTTCGGCATGCAGCGAGACATGGATTGCACCGGAGCCGGCATCTGTATGCTGTACGGCATTATGGAACAGATTCAGAATAACCTGCTTGATTTTATCAGGATCGAAAGAACCGCGTATGCCATAGGAAATGTCGAATTTCACATCACGGTTCCCCGCCAGCACCTTGAGCTGGGGCTGCATTTCATCAACCAGCTCACCCAGCAGCAGCTCCTTAACCCTCAGCTGCGGGGCACCGTCCATCCGGGCCAGCAGCAGCAGATCCTCTACCAGCTTGTTGATCCGCTTGGCCTCCCCGTGCATGCTGTTCAGTGCATTGTACAGCTGTTCACGGTTATCGGCGGCCCCACGGAGCAGCACCTCCAGAAATCCGTAAATGGAAGTAAGCGGTGTCCGCAGCTCATGGGAGGCATCAGCAGCGAACCGGCGCATCTGCTCTTTGGCCTCGCGTTCATTGTGAAAGGAAATTTCCAGCCGCTCCAGCATTCCGTTGAATGACTGGGAGAGCTTGTCGATTTCAAGCTGGCCCTGGTCTACCGGAAAGCGCACATTCAGATTGCCCGCATCGATAATCTGGGCAGACTCGCCCATATTCGATAAAGGCACCAGCGTCTTGCGCAGTGCCGGGAGGTACAGGAACAATCCGGCCAGCAGGGCGACTACAGATAATGCGCCGAAAATAAACAGCTGCTGTACAATCACATCCCGCAGCGGTCCGGTTTCCACGCTCATCTGCAGCAGCATTTTGCCTTCTCCCGGCATACCCAGGTTCATGAAAACGGCCAAATGCTCACTGCCGTCTGCCGCGGTGATCAGCCGGTATTTCCCGGTGACCTTGTCCGTCTTCAGCTTCAGAAGGGCGTTATACTCAGCGTTGCTCATTCTGGGCGCTGCCGAAGCGGACAATGTTTCTTCCTGCATATCCTTGAAGCTGCCATCAGAGCTGTAGATGGCTATGGTGGTATGGGCATCAAGCAGCAGCGGACGGCGGTCCCCGTAGAACCGCTTGTTGCCGGGCGTGATGCCGGCATTGTCGCCGCCCGGGAGAGCTGCCCCGTTCTGGGGACTGCTGCCCGTGTTATTGCCCATACCCGCGGTATTGCCGTCAGGCATTAAGAGATTATTAAAAAATAAATCGCGCGGCACAGAGCGCATCTGTGTTTCCATCGCTTCAGCCCGGTTGCTGTAGATGAAATTCCGCATCAGCGCGTATTGCAGCACCCCGATCAGGATGAGCAGAGCGGAGAGGATCAGCAGCGAGGTGGCCAGCAGCTGCTTGCGAAGAGAGCGCGGCGCGTGCAGCTTGCTGACAATGCCCAGAGTCCGCTTAATCATATGAGGTCTACCCGGTACCCCGCACCGCGAAGGGTGCGGATAATCCGGTGCTCCTTGTCACCGAGCTTCTCCCGGAGGGAGCGGATATAGACCTCGACAATATTCTCCTCGCCGCCGAAATCATAGCCCCAGACCTTGTCCAGAATCATGGGTTTGCTCAGCACGAGCCCATGGTTAATGACCAGATACTGCAGCAGCTCGTATTCCGTTGGTGACAGCTCCAGCACTTCGTCTTTGTGGCGGATCTCCTTGCGGCGGCCGTCAATCCGGAACGGGCCGCAGCGCACCTCACCGAGCAGGCCAGGGAACTGGTTGCGCAGCCGGGCCTGAATCCGGGCCAGCAGCTCATCGAAGCTGAACGGCTTGACCATATAATCATCTGCACCGAGGGACAGGCCCTTGACCCGGTCATCCACCTCATCCTTGGCGGTCAGCATAATTACGGCGATTTCCGCCTCTTCAGAGCGGAGATAACGGCAGACCTCGAAGCCGTCCATCCCGGGCATCATCACATCAAGAATAACAACATGCGGCTTGAACTCGGCAGCCAGCGCAACTGCACTGGCCCCGTCCGGGGCAGTCTGTACCTCGAAGCCTTCATTAATTAATCCAAGCTCCAGAAACTGGAGTATATGAGGTTCGTCATCTACCAGAAGCAGCCTTACGCCTTGTGCAGCTTTCATGAGCGTTTCCTCCATATTCAGTAATTATTATCCCTGCATTATATCTCCGGACGTTGAATGTTTGCTGAAAAAAGGCGGATTCAGGCCAGCCTCCGATTCAGAAAGTTAATTCAGGTTTAATCATAATGGTTAATCTAATTATACTATTAATAAGGAATCCAGTTAGAATTTAAAAGTTTCGGAGCGGACAAAAAGGGTTTTGACGGCGGATATAGAACACTTTACAATAGGGATATAGGCCGGGTTTTTGGGGTTTTTCTGAAGAAACGGCAAATTCTCTTTTATCTCTGTTTTCTCCCCGTTTTGCATCGTATTTATCCCTGTCACAAGCAATTTTTATGGTTTGCTTCTTTCCGCTTCACTTCTTATGAGTTTCTATATTGGGTCTAACCTTCACCGCACTATTCATTCAACCTATTTATTACATGTTTCATTACCCATATGTCAAGGAGGCTCTTCCATGAAGAAAAAAGAGATGGTAGCCATGCTATTGGCGGGAGGCCAAGGGAAAAGGTTGAAGGGATTAACCAAATCGCTTGCCAAGCCGGCTGTTTATTTTGGGGGGACATACCGCATTATTGATTTCCCCTTAAGCAACTGCTCCAATTCGGGTATCGATACAGTTGGCGTACTGACACAGTATGAACCGCTGGTGCTGCATTCGTATATTGGTGTAGGCAGTGACTGGGATTTGAACCGCAAGGATGGCGGAGTATTTGTCCTGCCGCCGCATGAGCGGGAGAATGGAAGCAGCTGGTACCGGGGAACGGCAGACGCGATTTACCGCAATCTTAAATTTGTAGATCAATTTGATCCGGAGCATGTACTGATTCTGTCCGGAGACCATATTTACAAGATGGACTATAATGCTATGCTGCAATACCACAAATCCAAGGATGCCGATTGCACGATTTCGGTCATTGATGTTCCGCTGGAGGAAGCGAGCCGCTTCGGTATTTTGAACACGGAAGACGATCTGAAAATTTACGAATTTGATGAAAAGCCTGCCAAGCCGAAAAGCACACTTGCCTCCATGGGTGTATATATATTTAAATGGGATGTTCTCCGTAAATATCTGCTTGCTGACGGGGAGAATGCCGGCTCCTCGCATGACTTCGGGAAGGACATCATTCCGATGATGCTGGATGACGGCAATTCGCTGTATGCTTATCCATTCGAAGGCTACTGGAGAGATGTTGGTACCGTAGCAAGCCTGTGGGAAGCCAACATGGACCTGCTGAGTGATGTGCCTCCGCTGAATCTGAATGATACCGGCTGGAGAATCTTCACCCGCAATCCAAATCAGCCGGCACAATATGTGGCCCCGGGAGCGAAGGTCTCCAGCTGCATTATCAACGAGGGCTGCACCGTATACGGTGAGGTTAAGCATTCGGTGCTCTTCTACGGGGTAGAGGTGGGCGAGGGCAGTGTTATTACCGATTCCGTAATTATGCCCAAGGTCAAAATCGGTAAAAACGTCAGAATTCACAAAGCGATCATCAGTGAGAACACAGTCATTGAGGATTATATGGAAATCGGCGTCGAACGGGAGAATGAGGATGAAATTCTGCTGATCGACAAACGGAACAAAAAGACTAAATCAGCTGCAGCCAAAACCATATAATCACAAATAGGGCGGGGGATACCGATGAAAGAGCTTATGGGCGTCATTAATCTTGATCATGAACTGGATAATCTAAATGAACTTACCTACTTCCGCTGTGGTGCAGCGGTCCCATTCGCCAGCCGTTACCGGCTGATTGACTTCGTCTTATCCAACATGATGCATGCAGAGCTGGAGAGCGTAGGGCTGTTTGTCCGGCGCAAATACCGCTCGCTGATGGACCATCTCGGTGACGGCAAGTCCTGGGATATGAACCGCAAGCATGGCGGATTATTCATTTTGCCGCCGGACTGGAACGACCCTACGGACACCTCCCTGGGTGATCTGCAGCATTATCATAACAATCTGGATTTCTTCAAAAGAGCAGCAGCCAAATACATCGTATTCTCCGGCAGCCAGCATATTAACACGGTTGATTTGCAGGATGTCTATCAATATCACCTGGAACAGGGCGCTGATGTTACCATGGTCTACAAGCAGATTGATCATCTCCAGCCGGAGCATGATCCCTGCCTGCGGGTTGAGGTCAGTGATGATAATAAAGTAACGAATATCCACCACGAGAAGCATCATCCCAATGTATATCTGGATATTTTCATTATGGAGAAGAAGCTGTTCCTGGAGCAGGTGGAGCACTGCATTGCCCATGGTGAAAGCTATTTCTTCCGTGATGCGATTCAGAAGAACCGCCACAAATTCAAAATTTCCGCATATGAATATAAAGGTTACCATTCAGTGATCAACTCTTTGGAGAGCTATTACAAGAACAGCCTGGAGCTGCTGAAGCAGGATAATTACTTCGGCCTGTTCAAAGAGAATCCGGTGCAGACCAAGATTAAATATGAAGCGCCTACCCGCTATCTGGACAGCGCCTCGGTCAGTAATTCGCTGGTAGCAAACGGCTGCATTATTGCCGGAACGGTGGAGAACAGCGTAATCTTCCGTGGCGTGCAGGTCCGTAAAGGCGCCAAAATCATCAACTCTGTAATCATGCAGAAATGTGTAATTGAAGAGAATGCCGTGATTGAGAATGTGATCATGGATAAAGATGTACATCTGAGCAAGGAGCGGATTCTCGTCGGCGACAGCAGGCGGCCGTTTGTCATTGCCAAGAGCAGCAAGATATAATATCTGGATCAGAGGAACTGTGCTATAGGGCAGTTCTTCTGATCCAGTGTTGTAATAGGATATATTTTTCCACAAATATAATTATCTGTTAGGAGGAACCTGCTGTTGTTCAACGATAAAGAGACTTTCAAACAAGTGTTCCGCGAGAAACTCATCGGAAAATTAGGCAAACCGCTTGAAGAGGCTTCGAATGCCGATATTTATAATATCCTCGGCAATATGATCCGCGAGAATGCCGGTAAGAACTGGGCGGACACCAATCAGAAGTTCAAAGTTGATAAGGATAAGCAGGTATATTATTTCTCCATGGAGTTTCTGATCGGCAGGCTGCTGGGCAATAACCTGCTCAATATGGGTGTGCTGGAGGTTGTCCGTGAAGGTCTCGCAGAGCTTGGTTTCTGTCTGCAGGATATTGAAGAGGTAGAAGCCGATGCAGGGCTTGGCAACGGCGGTCTGGGCCGTCTGGCTGCCTGCTTCCTGGATTCGCTGGCTTCGCTGCAATATGCCGGCCATGGCTGCGGCATCCGCTACAAATACGGCCTGTTCGAGCAAAAGATTGTGGACGGCTATCAGGTTGAGCTGCCGGATTACTGGCTGCGCAATGATAATGTGTGGGAAGTGCGCCGTGAAGACAAACAGGTTGAAGTACGGTTCTGGGGGCAGGTTGAGACCCGCTGGGAGAACGGGGAGCTGTTCTTTGAGCACAAGGGCTATGAAGCGGTTCGGGCCGTTCCGTATGATATTCCCGTAATTGGTGCAGACCGCAGACATGTGAATACGCTGCGTAACTGGAGCGCTGAGTCCATTACTGAGCCTACAAGAGTGTTCGGCTCCCGGGGCGGGACGGATTATCACAAATTCCTGGAATACAAGCGCTCCGTAGAATCAATCTCGGAATTCCTCTATCCGGATGATTCCGAATATGAAGGCAAGCTGCTCCGGCTGAAGCAGCAGTACTTCTTATGCAGTGCAGGGCTGCAGAGTATCATGCGGACCTTCGCCAAGACAGGTGCTCCTATCGACAGCCTGCCAGACAAGGTGGCCCTGCACATTAATGACACGCACCCGACGCTGCTGATTCCTGAACTGATGCGTATACTGATGGATGTGCATGGTCTCGGCTGGGATCAGGCCTGGGGCATGACAACCAGAATGGTATCGTATACCAACCATACCATCCTTAGCGAGGCGCTGGAGAAATGGCCGATTAATATGGTAAGAGAGCTGCTGCCGCGCATCTTCCTCATTATTGAGGAGATCAATGCCCGGTTCTGCGGGGAGCTGATGAGCAAGTATCCGGGGGATCAGAACCGGATCAATCAGATGGCTATCATCCACGATGATCAGGTGCGGATGGCGCATCTGGCGATTGTAGCCAGCCACAGCGTTAACGGTGTAGCGGCGCTGCATACCGAAATTTTGCAAAAGCGGGAGATGCGCCTGTTCAACGAAATGTATCCGCACCGCTTCAATAACAAAACGAACGGGATAACGCACCGCCGCTGGCTGCAGCATGCCAATCCGGAGCTGGCCGGGCTGATTAGTGAAGCTATCGGCACCCGCTGGATTCATCATCCGCAAGAGATGATCGGACTGATTAAGTACAGTGAGGATGCTTCGTTCCAGGAGCAGATTGCTGCAATCAAACGCCGTAACAAGCTGCGGCTTGCTGAGTACATCACCCAGAAGCACGGCGTCCAGGTAGATCCTGATTCCATCTTCGATGTACAGGTCAAGCGCCTGCATGCCTATAAGCGCCAGCTGTTGAATGTGCTGCATATTATGCATCTGTACAATCAGATCAAGGATAATCCTTCTCTGAATATCGTGCCGCGCACATTCATCTTCGGTGCGAAGGCAGCTCCAAGCTACCATCTGGCCAAACGGGTTATTAAGCTGATCAATACCGTAGCCGATGTGGTGAACAATGACCCGGACATTAACGGGAAGATCCGGATCTTCTTCCTGGAGAATTATTCGGTATCCCTTGCGGA
This sequence comes from Paenibacillus sp. MMS20-IR301, assembly GCF_032302195.1. Taxonomy (NCBI): domain Bacteria; kingdom Bacillati; phylum Bacillota; class Bacilli; order Caryophanales; family Paenibacillaceae; genus Paenibacillus; species Paenibacillus sp. MMS20-IR301. The sequence goes on along the minus strand of NZ_CP135275.1, from coordinate 5,166,063 downwards.
GAAGATTATTCCGGCTGCGGATGTCAGTGAGCAGATTTCTACGGCGAGTAAGGAAGCCTCAGGTACCGGGAATATGAAATTCATGATGAACGGCGCCCTGACCATCGGAACGATGGATGGAGCGAATGTAGAGATGCATGAAATGGTAGGGGATAATAACATGTTCCTCTTCGGCCTGCGGGCTGAGCAGGTGCTGGATTATTATCAGTACGGCGGGTACCACTCCCGTGACATCTACTACGGCGACAGCCGGGTGAAGGAAGTATTGGACCAGCTGGTTAACCCGGGGCCGATCTGCTCCAACAGCCAGGAGTTCGATGCGCTCTACCAGTCGCTGATTGACCATAATGACGAGTTCTTCGTCCTTAAGGACTTCGCCAGCTACGTGGAGACACATGTTAAGATTGACCTGGCCTACCGCAACCAGAAGGAATGGCTCAAGAAGTCAATTATCAATATCGGCCATTCCGGTAAATTCTCCAGTGACAATACGATCAGCCGCTATGCTGCGGAGATTTGGAACATCCATCCGCTCCGGGTATAACCACTGCAGACCAAATAGAGGCCGAAGCACTGCTATAGCAGCTGCTTCGGCCTCTGTTTGTACCTTAAGGACAAGGCGGAGGATAATCTAGAGTACCTCGGATACCATCGCTGCGAACCGCTCAAGGAAGCGGCGTTCCTCATCGTCGAAGCGGTGTTTAAGCGGGCTGTCAATATCCAGTACGCCATAAAGCGTATCGCCCTTAATCAGCGGAACCACAATTTCACTGTTCGATGCAGCATCACAGGCGATATGCCCGGGGAAGGCGTGAACATCGCCTACAACCAGCGTCCGGCGTTCTGAAGCAGCTGTGCCGCATACACCGCGGCCAAGCGGAATGCGGATGCATGCCGGCAGTCCCTGGAAAGGACCCAGAACAAGCTCTTTGCCGTCAAATAAGTAGAAACCGGTCCAGTTGGTGTCCGGCAGAGAAAGCTTTAACAGCGCCGATGCATTAGCCAGATTGGCAATAACATTCGGCTCCCCTTCCATGAGTGCCGCGAGCTGGCCGAGAACGGCTTCGTGCCGTTCACTGCGCGTGCCGTCATAAGGCATAGCTTGAAACATGAAGCATCACCTTCCTGTAGCTTGAGTCAGTATGAATCCATAACTGTTAACTTACAAGATAGTACAGCGGAATGCAATACGTCAAGCATTAACGGTATTTTCCGGTTCATGGAAGAACAGGGAGAAGTATGATGGGCGTCTGCTGATGTTTCCGGCATCCCTGTGCCGGGTAATGCTTTTATAAATACAACAGGCTTGTAGCCGGAAGGAGTGGAATATGCGCGCCGATGTACAGAACTTGTTTATAGGAATCCATATGCTGTATTGTGCACATGAGAGGAATTTGACACTGACGGAGATGCAGCCTGAGCTGGAGGAACTGGGATACAGGGTAGCTGAACGCGAAGTGAAACAGGAGCTGGAAAGGCTGACCCAGGAGAATTTTCTTACAGCCCATGGTGAAGCATACAGTATTACCGGAACGGGAATTGAGGAATTCAAGGCGATTCAGGCTAAGCTTGGAGTGCTGTGTGCCGAGGTGCTTAAGCCCGTTAAGGCCGCGGGGGCATCAGGTTAACCGTCAATTTCTCGGGCAGGTGACAGCTTGTACTTAAAAATATCGTACAGCGTCTGATCGCGCGGCAGCAAGCCGCACGGGGCAGGCGCTATTTTGTGTACAGATTTCGCTTAAGAGAATGCTGACATCTGATGTATACTTATAAGAAGGAAGGGGGCTGGGACATGTATGAATGCGGTGGAGTCATTCCGGATTTAAGCGGACGGAGAGTGCGGCTGCAGGCAATGGCTCAAGCAGATGCAGGAGCGCTGTTTGAGATTTGGCAGCATCCTGCGGTTGCCCCCTGGCTGAATTCCCCTCCGCTCTCCTCAGCCCGTGATGCTGAAGCACTGATTGCTCTGCTGGCACAAATGGCCTGCGAGGAGGAAAGCCTGCGCTGGAGCATCAGGGGACCCGGAGGGGAAGTAATCGGCAGCTGCGGGTTCAATTACTGGCAGCTCCAGGGGGCTTACCGGGGGGAGATCGGCTTTGAGCTGTCCCCTGCTGCGGTGCGGCAAGGATATATGCGGGAAGCGCTGGAGCTGATACTGGACTTCGGCTTTGGTACGATGGGGCTGAACCGGATCGAAGCCTTGTGTCATCCGGATAACTTCCGTGCAGGGAAGCTGGTCACCGGGCTTGGCTTCAAGAAGGAAGGATTGCTGCGGGAGTATCTGCATACCTCTTCCGGCTATCAGGACGCCGTAATGTATGCCTTGCTGCGCGGGGAGCAGTTACCGCGCAGAGAATATGAAGAGAGGATTGGGACAGAGTGAAGGCACCAGGAGAAACAGAACGGAAGTTAATCTTTATTGGAGTGCTGCTGGCTACGTTTCTGGCAGCGATTGAAGGGACGGTAACCGGACCAGCCGGGCCGGCCATTGTCGGCGATTTCCAGGGCATGCAATGGCTCAGCTGGATATTCACCGCCTATCTGCTGGCGATGGCGGTTACGACGCCCATTTTTGGCAAACTGAGTGATTTGATCGGCCGCAAGCCCGTGTTTATTGGCGGTGCTGTGGTCTTTTTGGCGGGCTCACTGTTATGCGGAATTTCACAGAGCATGGAGCAGCTGATTATATTCCGGGGGATTCAGGGAATTGGTGCAGGTGCGCTAATTCCTATGACTTTTACGATTATCGGCGATATTTACAGTATTGAAGAACGGGCGAAGACACAGGGGCTGCTTAGCTCAGTCTGGGGGATATCCTCTCTGGTTGGACCGCTGCTTGGCGGTTATGTGGTTGATTATTTAAGCTGGCGCTGGGTATTCGTGTTCAATCTGCCCTTTGGCCTGCTGTCCATTATCTTTATCTGGCGTTACCTGAAGGAAGAGAAGGTGCGGCGCAAGACGAAAATCGATGTGGCCGGGGTGCTGCTGTTCGCGGCAGGTATGGGCGCGCTGCTCTTTGGCCTTACGTCAGGAGGGCAGAGTCTGGCCTGGAATTCACCGCTGCTGCTGGCCGTGCTCTGTGCTGCTGCTGTGCTGCTGGCGGCATTCCTGCTTGTGGAGCGGCGCGCAGAGGAGCCGATGCTGCCGCTTCAGCTATTCTCCATCCGCAATATTGCGGTTTCAACAGGCGCTAATCTGCTGGTCAGTACACTGATTATCGGGTTGTCGACCTATGTGCCGCTATGGGTACAAGGCGTATCCGGCAAAAGCGCGGCCCTCTCAGGCCTGCTGCTGGCCCCGATGTCCGTCGGCTGGATGCTGGGCTCGATCGCAGGCGGAAGACTAATTCTGCGTGCCGGTTCCCGCTTTACGGCAATGCTGGGGCTGTCACTGATTGTGGCTGCCGCTGCAGGACTTACCCTGATGAATGCAGATTCATCCCAGCTGCTGCTGCTGGTACTGATGTCATGCTGCGGTATAGGCTTCGGCTATGCTTCAACCGTCTTCACCATCATCGCCCAGTCCTCAGTAGAGCATGAGCAGCGCGGAGCCTCTACTGCACTGAACACCTTCACCCGTTCGCTTGGGCAGACGGTTGGGGTAGCCATCTTCGGGTCGTGGCTGAACTATAGTATCGACCGGAAGCTGGGGGAGGGGCCAGGTGCTTCCGCTGCCGGAGCGGATATTAACCAGCTGCTTAACCCGCATGGAGGAAGTGTTCTGTCCAGCGAAGCCTGGAGCAGTCTGCGGGATGCGCTGGAGAACGGCCTGCACTCCCTGTTCGTTGTAATGGCCGTGTTTGCTGTGATCTCACTCTTGATATCAGCCGGTCTGAACAAGGGAGTGCCGGCGATTCAAGAAAGAGCTGCGGGGGCTAAGCATTAACTGTTCAGCTTTGAATAATCAGCGGAGTACTACTCAGGGATACTATTAGCTTCAGCACTTCTGTAACTCAAAAACGGCTGCGTCATCCATCAGGATGACGCAGCCGTTCTCTTATTATTGCTATACCACAGATTAGTGAATAGATTCACAACCGCTCCGGCCTTAATTCAGCTATTTACGCGGAAGGGGGGAGAGCTTCTCAGCCTGCAGGCCCATCTTCTTAAGCAGCACAATCATTTGTTCCTTCTCTTCATCGCTTAGTCCGCTGAAGGCAAGATGCAGGCGTTCCGAATATTTCGGATACATCTCATTCATCAGGCGTTCACCCTCTGCAGTCAGCTCAGCAAAGATCACACGGCGGTCGCTGGGACAAGGCTTGCGCTGCAGATAACCGCGTTCTTCCAGCTTGTCGATTACATAAGTAACATTGCCGCTCTGCAGCAGCAGCTTGGCGCCAATCTGCTGGATCGGCTGAGGCCCTTTGTAATAAAGCACTTCCATAACAGCGAAGGCTGTTGGATTGAAGCCTTCGATCTTGCTGCCGGTAACGGCATGCTCGTTGATGCTCTTGAATGATTTGGCAAAAACCCTGTACAGATGCAGTGTCAATTGAGTATCGCGTTCATAAGATTGTATCATGCTTCTCCACCTCTATTGTTAATCGTCCGGGCTTCCCCGTACGGTTTGGAATACTGGCTTTACTTGATCTAGCTTTACAATACGTCAAACAAAGCATGAAGAACATGTCATTTGTCACAATAAGCACAGTTTTAATTATTAAAAATCAAACAATTATTTAATGGTGCGTCAATACTGCCGGTTTCAACCGGTTCCGATAGTCCGTATGATGAGTTAACAGGCTGCCGTCAGACAGTACGGGTGAATTTTTTTGCAGCAGAGGGCTAAGCATGGTGTTATGATCACATTATTATAGATGATTGCTTAGGAGATGGGAGCGCTATATGGAGCAGGACCCGATTACAAAGTATTATGAAGATCGTGAAGACGAGGATAATCATGACATCGTGCTCGATGTTGTTATTGAGGAAGCCGGGTACGAAGCAGGGGATAAACGCATCTCGGGGATTTCCTTTCAGGTCCGCAAGGGGGAGCTGCTTGGATTGATCGGGCCGAACGGTGCCGGGAAAAGCACGACTATCAAGACACTGCTCGGTCTGCTGAAGCATGCCAAAGCAAAGGTGAAGCTCGGCGGAGAGCATAAGTCCTATGCCTATGTGCCGGAGCAGCCGGTATTTTATGAAGACCTTACCCTATGGGAGCATCTTGATCTTGCCGCGGCTGCTTATGGCCTGGACTACGCGGCCTTTGAGTCTACGGCTGAGAAGCTGCTGACCCAGTTCGGTATGGACAGTGTGCGCGATGATCTGCCTGCGGGCTTCTCCAAAGGAATGAAGCAGAAAATGATGCTGATGCTTGGTTTCCTGGTGCAGCCGGATGTCTATATTGTAGACGAGCCGTTCATCGGGCTGGACCCGCGGGCGACGAAGGATTTCCTGCGCCTGCTTGAAGCAGAGCGGCAGCGCGGGGCCGGTGTGCTGATGTCTACGCATGTGCTGGATACAGCGGAGAAAATCTGCGACAGCTTCGTACTGATCTCCGGCGGCAGAATAGCTGCTGAAGGAACACTGGAAGAGATACGCGGTGACGCTGGTCTGCCGGAGGGGTCGTTGTTTGATTGCTTCGACGAATTGACATGAGCAGAAATTCTTTCGCTTTCTCCACAGCCGGGAGTCTGTTCCGGCGCCGGCTGGCCTCACATTTCCGCGAGCAGACTACCATTATCCGTACTGCTGTGGACTGGACAGTTCTGCTGTACATCATTATCCCGGGAGGACTGCTGGGCGGGCGTTTCTATTATGGCTTCTGGAAAGGTGAGCTGCCGGCTTGGATCAGCTCAGTACCGTTTATGGCCGCACCGATACTGCTTGCACTGCTGCTTGCGACCGGAGGGATCGTGCTCCTGCTCCAGGAGGGGGATCTGCTCTTTCTCAGGCAGCGGCAGGACTGGATCAGTACGATTATCGCGCGGGGGATGCTCTATAGCCTCATTGTAACTTCCCTGAAAATGGCCGCAGCCTATGCTGTGCTGCTGCCCTTTCTGATTAAGGGCTATGGCATAAGTGCAGCAGGGGCCTATGGCCTGCTCGCGCTGACAGTAACCAGCAGCTGGTGCATCAAACTGCTGGCCCATCTTGTTAAGGTGCAGCGTCAGGGCTTCCGCCGCTGGCTCTGGCTGATTCCGGCAGTCACTGTATCCTGCGGAATCTACCTGCGGGTTGCAGTTGTCTACAAAGACAGCCCGCTGCAGCTGTTTGCGGTTGCGGCCGGCTTTGCAGCAGTGGCTGCCGCCGCATTCCGCGCCCGTCTGCAGCTGCGCGGTACCTTCATAAATGATGTCCGTGAAGATTATAAGCAGCGGATGAAGATTGCGGCCATCATGCTGCGCGGTGTACTGGATAAGCCGCGGCCTACACGGTACAAGCCGTGGATCTTCCGCAAATCGCAGCCGCTGCTGGCCGCGAAGGAGCCGGAGAGCCGCTTCGCGGCTGCGGCAATCAAGGGGCTGCTGCGGAATCCGGCACACTTTAAGCTGTATCTGCAGTTTACAGGTGTGGCGCTGATCGCAATCTTAATTGTTCCTACCGTGCTGAAATGGCTCCTATTCGCCGTACTGACAGCACTTATGGCTTATTGGCTGTCCTCGTTCTGGCTGCTGTTCTCCGGCGATGATTATATCGGCATTCTGCCGTTCACCAAAGGGCAGAAGGCGGATGCCGGCTCGAAGGCCATGCCTATTCTATTGATGCCGTTTGCCGTACTCTGTGCTGCAGCAGTCTGCATTCCGGCTTACAGCTGGTGGGGCCTGCTGCTCTTCGTACCGGTCGGGGCTGCCGCTGCCTACGGCATCGCCAATGTCTTCAGTGCCATGCGTTTTGCCAGGTAACGGGGAGTTAAGGGTATAGCTGAATATAGAACAAGCCTTCCTCCGTTAATCCGAGGGAAGGCTTGTTCTATATATGCAGGGAAAGAAGCAAGAAGCGTTTATCCTCGCCTCACCGCTGCATGTTTACCTGCCGTATAACCGGTTGAGAAGGCGGCTGTAATGTTATAGCCGCCGGTGTAGCCGTGAATATCAAGAACCTCGCCGCAGAAATACAGCCCCTGCGTAAGCCTCGACTCCATCGTCTTCGGATCAAGCTCCTTCAGATTCACTCCGCCCCCGGTCACAAAAGCTTCGGCCAGGGAGCGTGTTCCATGAACATGCACCGGCATCCGTTTCACCAGGGCAGCCAGCGCCTGCAGCCCGGCCCGCTGCAGCTGCTGGCCGGTGATCTCGCTGTCCAGCCCGCCCTTCTCCAGCAGCAACGGGATCAGACGCTCTGGCAGAAGGCCTTTGAGCGAATTGCGGAGCGCCTTTTTGGGCTCCTGCTCCAGCTTGTTCAGCAGCATGTTCTCGGCCTCCTGCGGATGCAGATCAGGGAACAGGTCAATGGACATCTCCACCGTCTCACTTCCGGATTTCTTCTGAACCTGGCGCAGAAACTGGCTGCAGCGCAGGGCGATCGGGCCGGAGAGGCCGAAATGGGTGAAGATCATGTCTCCCCGGTGGGCAATAACCTTCTTGCCTTTGGGATTCCAGACCGTAAGGGTTACGTCCCGCAGCGACAAGCCCTGCAGCTCACCCGACTTGATCCATTCCTCGCGTGAGACGATCGGGACCTCGGTCGGAAACAGCTCCGTGATTGAATGCCCTGCGGCTTCTGCCCACGGGTATCCGTCACCGGTAGAGCCGGTCTGCGGCACGGATTTGCCGCCGGTGGCGATGATAACTGAATCTGCACTGTAGGCTTTGCCCGATTGCAGACGGATGCCCCGGACAGCTCCATCCTCATAGAGCACCTCGCGGACCGGACTGTCTGTCATAATCTGGACACCCAGGCTGCGGACCTTGCCGACCAGTGCGGACACTACGCTTGAGGCTTTATCGGACACAGGGAACATCCGCCCGTTATCCTCTTCCTTCAGGGCAATGCCCAGTCCTTCGAAGAAATCAATAATATTATAGTTATTGAAATGATCGAACGAGCTGTATAAAAAACGGCCGTTGCCCGGAATATGGGCGATCAGCTCCGGAGTTTCCTTAACGTTGGTGACATTGCAGCGTCCGCCGCCGGATATGCCGAGCTTGCGGCCAAGCTTGGCCCCTTTATCAACCAGCAGGACTGCGGCCCCGTGCTCTGCTGCGGCTACGCTGGCCATCAGCCCGGAGGGGCCGCCGCCAATAACAATTACATCATAATTACTCATCCATCTGCTCCTTTATACTTGTTGACGCACTCTGTCCGGCACTCTGCTAACGGCATCATACCATTCCCGCTGCAGTGTAGCCAGGGGCCTTTCACTGCATGCTGTGATTATCGTTGTCAGGACTGCGCGGTTATGCTTTAATCTAAGGGGAAAGGGTATTTTGTCCAATTTGGGGAGTGATTGCAATCATTCATGCAGTTAAGGATATTTTATTGCAAATATCGGCTGCGTGCACCTTCCTGTTTCTGTTTCAGTGGCGGCTGGACATAGGCCATTCCACACGCAGAAACCGCAGATTTCCGGATGACCAGACTTTTTTCATGATCTGCTGTGCACTGAGCATTACGCTCTGCATGGCATTATCGACGACAATGTTCGGAGTAGTATATCTGAATCTGGCTATCCTTCCGGCGTATATAGGGATCTTGTACGGGAATTTTCGTTCAGGCGCTTATCTGACAATCTATTTCATTGCATGCACGGCGTTGTTCTCAGTATCCTCAGGACTTAATCAAATCGTATTGCATACGGGAATGCTGCTGTACCCGCTGCTCTTTGGCATGGCGAAGCCCTTCAAGCAAGCGGGGCTCACCCACAAAATCAGCATGCTCTGGGGCGCTTTGTTTCCCAGTATGCTGTTTATAGTCATTATACCCGGCCTGCATGGCCAGAGTATCTTTGAAGCCTTCGACAGGGAAGCGCTCCTTGCAGGAGCGTATATTGTGACGGCTGTAATTCTGGGCGCTCTATTTATAGTATATATTGAAACGGCCTGGGACAAGCTGCAGGTGAAGGAACGGATGAAAGGCATTTCCGAGAAGCTCCAGCGGGAATCCGAGAAGCTGCAGCAGATTACGAATGTAGTGCCGCTCAACATTATGTCTTTTGATAATAACGGCCGTGTGTCAGAGCTGAATGAGTATATGCTGAGCCTGATCCGGCTGCATTACCCCCAGTTAACCAGAGAAGCTATATTATCCCAGCCGGCAGAGCAGGTATTCGGCAGCGTGATGGATCAGGTTACCTTCGAACGCCTGCGGGGAATCCTGCTGAGCAGACAGCGCACCAATGCCAAGATTAAGCTGGAATCCATGACCTACCAGGTCTTCACTGCGCCGCTGCAGTATGATTCAGATGTGCCGAGCGGGATTGTGGTGATCATTCAGGATCTGACCGAAGAGGAGAAAATCCGCAGCGAGCTCGATAATGTCGAACGTCTGACACTGGTCGGGCAGATGGCTGCCGGGATTACCCACGAAATCCGTAACCCGATGGCGGTAGTACGGGGATTCCTGCAGCTGATGCGTGAAAAGAGTCCGGAGGACCTGCATTCCTATTATCATATCGTTATGGAGGAGCTGGACCGGGCCAACAGCATTATCAATGACTTTTTGTCGCTGGCCCAGAGCAGGGTATCCGATAAAGAAACGGTTCAGCTTCATCTGATTATGGAAGAGCTTACTCCGCTCATCTGGGCGGATGCCAATCTTCGCGGCCAGAGTGTGGAGCTGAAGCTCAGCCCGGTGATGCCGCTGCTGCGCCTGAATATCCGCGAGATCAAGCAGCTGGTGCTTAATCTGGTCCGCAACGGCATGGAAGCAATGGATACGAAGGGTGTGCTGACACTGTCGACCAGTGTGCATGATGATACTGTGCAGCTGATTATTTCCGACACCGGTAGCGGAATTCCGCAGAGCCAGCTGCAGCAGCTGTTCACTCCGTTCTTCACCACTAAGAGCCAGGGTACCGGACTGGGGCTGTCCTTGTGCCTCAGCATCGCTGAACGGCATAACGGGACCATTCATGTGGAATCCGAGGTAGGGAGAGGGACCTCAGTGGTCGTAACCATTCCTATAGAAGAAAAGGGAGAAATTACGGAGAAATCCGGCTGAATATAGAGGGATTCAGTTTCCGAGGAAGAGGAAAGTCCGTCCCGGAAAAGCCTGCTTGCAGCAGTCTGCTTCTCTTGCTTTCGCAGAGTATGTATGTATAATAAAGTTAGCAAGTAGTGCAGTAACGCGGCAGATAGTTCCGGCTACTGACACACTATTTAAAAGGTAAAGGAGAGTGCAGAGAAATGTCCATGTCTTTTAATCAATATATGAGAGATTCCATTCAGCCTATGCGCGATGATCTGACAAGTATCGGGTTTCAGGAGCTGTTGACTCCGGAGGATGTTGAAGCTGCTTTTCCGGTTGCCAAAGGAACCTCGCTTGTAGTCATTAACTCCGTCTGCGGTTGTGCTGCCGGCCAGTGCCGTCCTGGAGTAGCTCAGGCATTGCAGAACGAGATCCTTCCGGATCACCTGTTCACCGTGTTTGCCGGCCAGGAGAAGGAAGCTACAGCCAAGGCGCGTGAGTATTTCGCTCCGTATCCGCCATCCTCACCATCCATCGCACTGCTGAAGGACGGCGAGCTGGTTCATTTCATTGAACGCCATGGCGTTGAAGACCGTTCGGCTGCCGAGATTGCTGCGGAGCTGAAGGATGTTTTCGACCGTCTGTGCAACTAGAGATTATATTCAGGAATCTATAATCCCGCATCAGCCGGACGCTTGGCTTATGCGGGATTTTCTCTGACAATATAGGCCTGTAAAAATGATTCAAGTGATTCAACAACCTATGAGGGTGAGGTGTGGCTTGTGAGTATGCAGGAAGAGATTATTGCCGCCTTGGGTGTCAAGCCGGTAATTGAAGTCGAGGCGGAGATCCGCAAACGGGTTGATTTTCTGAAAGCGTATGCGCGTCAGGCCGGGGCAAAAGGGCTGCTGATCGCCATCAGCGGCGGCATTGACAGTGCTGTAGCAGCGGGGCTGTGCAAGCTGGCAACGGACGAGCTGACCGCAGAAGAAGGACAGGAATATATCACACTTGGCGTATTCCAGCCTTACGGCGAGCAGGAGGATATTGAGCACAGCTATGCTGTGGCCAAGGCCTTTGCCTTAACGCACACCGCGGAGACCAATATTGAGGAAGCTGTGAATGAAATTGCGCTGGAGGTCGAGCACAGCCTGAAGGCGCTGGGGCAGCACCGCCATATTACCCACCAGGGGAAAGGGAATGTGAAGGCGAGAACACGTATGGTTATGCAGTACGCACTGGCCTTCGAGAACAACCTGCTGGTCGTTGGAACAGATCATGCTTCCGAAGCTATAACAGGCTTTTATACGAAATGGGGCGACGGGGCAGTTGATATTACTCCGCTGTCTTCACTGAACAAACGGCAGGTGCGACAGCTGGCTGCGGCTCTTGGTGTTCCTGCGGATATTGTGACCAAAGCACCGACAGCCGGACTCTGGCCGGGCCAGACGGATGAGACGGAGCTTGGCCTGACCTATGAGGATAACAGCGATTATCTGGAGGGCAAAGCAGTGCCTGCCGGAGTGGCAGAGAAGCTTGAAGCGTATTACCGCAGAACGGCGCATAAGCGTAATGTCATACCGGGGATCTAAGTTGTATAACCGGAACTGTGTTGCGGGGCCGGTGTACTAGATCAGGGTTACACAAGTGCAGCAGGCCAGTTATCTCAGTCTGTGATTCAATTGTGAAAATAATATGCTGCTGGATGAAAAGAACCGCCGGAGCTTCTGTGATTGTTCACAGAGGCTCCGGCGGTTCCGGCTTTCAGGCGGCAGTGACTGCATTATAGCGAATAATAATGACGGTAATAAAGATGACAATACGGATGGCAATGGGCTTCTGCTGAGGCTTGCCGGTTTATCCGGCCAAAACCCGGCTGATAAACTCCAGCGAGGCGGATATCGCCTGCTCCAGCTGGGGAGTCGTGCCCGCGAACGGATGTACACTTCCGAAGGTATGGTCGCCGCCGGGAATCTGGACCCAGGGGATATCCGGACGCAGCCCGGTCAGCTGCTCTGAGCCGCGGCGAAGCCGTTCACCATCCCGGCTGCCCTGAATCAGGACTGCCGGGAAGCTGGAGGCGGACAGCCGCTTAAGCAGGTTATAGCGCTCAGCCTGCTGCTCCAGGTCATCGAGGAGTACGGCGTCGAGCGGCATTTGCTGTCCGGTGCGGCCGTTAAGCACGAAGGCGCGGCCGCGGCCGCGCATCTCAACCTTCTGTTCTTCCGTGAACAGGTCAAGGTCGGTAATGCCGTTCCAGGAGATTACACCGGTAACGTCTCCCGGATGGTCCAGTGCATACAGCAGGCAATCGCCGCCCCCGCGGCTATGGCCCAGCAGGAACAGCGGCAGGCTGCCGAATTTGTGGTGCTGGCTAAGGTAAGATAACAGGATTTCCATATCCTTGATTTCGCGGCTATAGGTGTTGCGGGCGAATTTGTCGAGTTCGGTGAAATTCAGCAGATCTTCTCCGATGCCGGAATGCGAGAAATTAAAGGTAATTACCTCATGCTCCTGGCTGAGTGCTGCTGCAACATAAGGAAACATTCCCCAATCCTTAAAGCCCTTATAACCGTGGGCAATTACAATCAGGCTTTTGGCTGTATCCCGGGCGGGGAAATGCGAGCAGCGCAGCACTGCGTCTTCTCCGGCGGGCAGCTGGAAATTACGGTTCATCCATTGAGTCCCCTCTCTATATCATTTGAAACGGATAGCAGGAAGAGCTATATAAGGCTATAATTTATATTATTTATCCATAATGATTATGAAGATCATACCATTAATAAAGCGGTTAAGGATAGCATAAGGAGTGGGAATTGTGATTTATGGAATCGGAAATGATGTGCTGGAAATCCGGCGGATTGCAGCAGTACTGTCAAGAGGGGCGGGAAACGGATTTTTGCAGCGTATTCTGACAGTAAGTGAGCGTGATCTCGCAGCAGCACGGAAGGGAAAGGCTGCTGAATTCGCCGCAGGGCGGTTTGCGGCCAAGGAAGCGGTCGTGAAAGCACTGGGCTGCGGAATCGGGGCTGCGGTGGGATTCCAGGATATCGAGATCCTCCCTGACAGCCTGGGCAAGCCGGTCGTTTCGCTGTCTGCGGAGGCCTGGGGCCGGCTGCAGCTCTCTGCGGCGCAGCATATCATCCATCTGACGATTACGCACAGCGGCGAATTGGCCTCAGCCTTCGCTGTAGTGGAGCGGGTGGAGCAGGCGGAATTATAGAAGCGATAGATTGAACTATAAAACTTTAGAAAACGGAGAGCTAGTCAAGGGAATCTTGGAACTGTATGATGCTAGCGGCCGGAAGTCGCACCTTTAAGCGGAAATCATGTACAATGAGCTGCCGCGCAGGTAAAGGGACTGAATGGGCTCCCTGTTAAGAAAGTAGCCAGCCACGCAACGGTTGTTCAAGTGACTGGCTAAACGTTACGGACATGAGAGACGTTAAGCCTGCGGAAAGGCACTTGAGTGTCGGTCTTACGGACATCAGCGCCGTTATTTCACCGGAAAGGTGGAGTTTGCCCATAAAAAGCGGCGGATAAGGGCTGTCGTGTCCGTAAGCCCGCCCAAATGACCTGATTTGAGCGAATAAGAGCTGTGGTGTCCATAAGAGCAGAGTTGGGTTGTATGTGCAGCGGAGTGGATTTGGGAACCGGAAAGAGCGCTGGCGTTCGGCTTTGTCACCGGATTTCCGCCGCAAACTAAATCAAGAAATTTGGGGGCGGGCAGCAGCCGGAAGTCCAATACTTACCGCGCCGCGGTCTAGCCTTTTCTATAAGTCTTAAGTCCAACCTATATAGCTGAGGAATTATAGAAGGAAATGCCTTGGTTATATTGTACGTTAAATAAACAGGCAAGGAGAGGCAATAATGACAACGAATGAACAGCACGATGCGCAGCAGGCAGCCAAATTGTATTTCAGCCGTAATCTGCTCGAGTGGTATCACGGACAGAAACGGGACTTGCCGTGGCGCCGCCACCGGAATCCTTATTATATCTGGATTTCAGAAATTATGCTTCAGCAGACGAGGGTCGATACAGTAATACCTTACTTCAACCGTTTCATAGAACGTTTCCCTACGGTAGAGTCGCTTGCTGATGCACCGGAGGAGGATGTGCTGAAATGCTGGGAAGGACTGGGTTATTATTCCCGTGCCCGGAATCTGCAGCATGCGGCGAAGCAGGTGAAGGAACAATACGGCGGCCAGGTTCCTGATGACCGTGATGCCGTATTCGCCCTCAAGGGCGTAGGCCCGTATACGGCAGGCGCTATTCTCAGCATTGCCTTCAACCGGCCGGAGCCGGCGGTCGACGGCAATGTCATGCGGGTACTGTCCCGCTACTTCCTGATTGAGGATGATATCGCCAAGGGAGCTACCCGCATCCGGATGGAGCGCCTGGCGGCAGAGCTGATCCCGGAGGGGGAGGCCTCGCACTTCAATCAGGCGCTGATGGAGCTTGGGGCGCTGATCTGCACGCCGAAATCACCGCGCTGTCTGCCCTGTCCGGTGATGGAGCACTGCTCAGCGCGCCTCTCGGGCTGCGAGACCTCGCTGCCCGTCAAGACCAAGGCTAAGCCGCCGCGTCCCGAAGAGCGGCTGGCGGCCCTGGTGGAGGGCCGCGGTGCGCACGCGGGCCGGGTGCTCATCCGGCAGCGGCCACAGAGCGGGCTTCTGGCCCGCATGTGGGAGCTGCCGCATTTCCCGGCGCAGCCTGCGGAGGGCGGCGCCTCCGGCGCGCTGCTGCCGGAGAGCGCAGCGCAGGACCGGCTGCGCCGGTCCCTGCTTCAGGCCGGGATCTTCGCCCGGCCTGAAGGGCACTGGATGGCTGCGGAGCACACATTCAGCCATATTGTGTGGACCCTGCAGGTATACCGCTGTAGGGAGGAGGCAGCCCTGCCGCTGGCGGCGGAAGGGCGTGCCGGATACGCCGCAGCGAGTGCTGCTGACCCCGCCGGATCCTCAGGACTATTCGCGGGAGAGGCTGCTGCGGCGGAGCGGTTCGCAGACGGTGCAGGCAATCCAGAGGATGCAGGTGCAGTCCGGTGGATCAGCCGCAGCGATATGGCCAATTATGCGTTTCCCAATGTGTTCCTGAAGCTGCTCAACGCCTATTTTGATGAGCAGGAGAGCGGGGCTGAGTAACAAGGGGTTGCAGCGGCCCGATGAGCGGAATAGCTTAAGGCATAGCTTGGAGTAGCGTGCTGTGTGGTTAGCAGCACAAGGTGTGAATGGGCAGAATGTATGGGGATGCGGACGGCGGAGAGCGGCGTAAGGTGCGGAGTGTCGAGATACGTGAAGTATGTGAAAGTACAGGTATTTGGCGGAGAGTAAGCTGAAACAACCTTCTGCCATCTCGGCGGACACAGCTGACGTTATTTAGCGGTAAAACCAGCTTTTCTGCCTCTTGCGGATCCAGGAGACGCTATATGGCTGGTTTGAGCCCGAAATGTAGTGAAATAGGTTGCTTAACGGCATCTGTGTCCGCATAGCCTGCGAAATGCTATATTGCGTCCGAATAAGGGATCTCCTGTCCGCAAGGAAGCTGGAAGGTGACATGAACGATGCTGGTTACTTAAATGATCGCTGCCGGCTCGCACGGGGGCTGGGGTTGAGTAACAAGTGGCCCGCCCTGCAATACACCCCAACACAAACAACCGGGAGTCCCCTGTAGGGGCTCCCGGTTGTTCTTATGCTATGAAGCTGCGGCACAGTGGCCGTAGCTTATTATTTTGCGCTTTCGTAGCGTTTGCCGACTTCTTCCCAGTTTACAACGTTCCAGAACGCTTTGATGTAGTCAGGGCGTTTGTTCTGGTAGTTCAGGTAGTACGCGTGCTCCCATACATCGAGGCCGAGGATTGGAGTAGCGCCTTCGCTGATCGGGTTATCCTGGTTAGGTGTGCTGGTAACCGCCAGTTTGCCGTCCTTCACGACGAGCCAGGCCCAGCCGCTGCCGAAACGGGTAGTTGCTGCAGTTGCGAAGTCTTCTTTGAATTTATCGAATCCGCCCAGTTCACTGTCAATCGCTGCTGCGAGTGCTCCGGCTGGTGCACCGCCGCCGTTCGGTCCGATAACTTCCCAGAATAAAGTGTGGTTAGCATGGCCGCCGCCGTTGTTGCGGACAGCAGTACGGATAGCTTCAGGTACAGCGTTCAGGTCAGTCAGCAGCTCGTCAATGCTCTTGTCTTGCAGTTCGGGTGCCTTTTCCAGTGCGGCGTTCAGGTTCGTCACATAAGTGTTATGGTGCCTGTCGTGGTGAATCTCCATCGTCAGAGCATCGATGTGTGGTTCAAGTGCGTTGTTTGGATAAGGAAGTGCCGGTAATTGAAATGCCATGGAAAAATCCCTCCTGAGTATATTAGAATTTGTATAGATAAAGAATTTTGGCGGTCTTGACGTCAAAACCCCTTATTTCCAATGTATCTTATTGGTTATATATCCGATAAGATACTATTATTAAAACGTATCTGGAACAATAATGCAACATTAAACAAACATGAATGTTTAAAAAGTCGGAGTCCCCTCCAAATCTCACGGCAAGTGTAAAGGCTGTGTTAAACCCAGGGATTACCTTTACACATAGCAAAGCAGTTAATTTTTTTCCTAAATCATGTAAAAATGAAACTATATTCAATGAAAACGCTTCATATCAAGCGCTTTCAAAAGAAAATTGATGATATCACGAGAAAAGTATGCTTTAATAGATTTAAAAGCAGGTATTCCTCGGTTTTTGATGCTTTTTTCCTCTTTATACTGTTATGGAAACTCCTTCTTTTTGTAAAATTCTAAGCCATAGAAAAGGGAGACTTTTAAGTATGCACGTTCGTTCCTTTCAATTAAGCGACGTTACTCCAGTGACTGAACTGCTGCAGACCGCATTATCGGAAGAATGTTTCGAGAGCACGATTGAGCCTTTCTCCAGGCAGCTTTCATGGGATTCGGATCTCATTGTAGTTGCGGAGGACGAAGGGGAAATCATCGGCGCACTGATTGGTACGATTGAGAAGAATCATGGCTGTTATTTCCGTATTGCTGTACATCCGGATTATCGCCGCAGAGGAGTCGGCAAGAGTCTTGTAACTGCAATGGAGAACAGATTCCAGACGCGTAAGGTCAGCGGGATTTATGTAGCCGTTGATGAGCATAATTCCTTCGCACTGCCGCTGTATGAGGCCATGGGTTATGGCGAGGACCAGATCTTCAAATCTGTACGTAAGCTAAGCATTGTAGGCTAGTTGTTATTGAACTGGTGCTGTAAGCGGAAACAACCGTTAGAGTAGAGAACTATTGCAGATTGCTTGAGTGTCAGGTTCTATCTGCATAGTCTGTTTCATTATACTAAAGCATATCTTCCCTGTGTCCATTGCAAATGGCCGGAAGATATGCTTTTCTATTGTTATGGACTTGAAATCCCAATGAAGCAAGTAGGTGGCCAATGAACCGGGAACCCGATGAAGAATTCATGCGGAGCCGTAAATACAGATACAGATCCGTCACACACGGAAAAGTCAAACGGGAAGCTCAGCGGGAAGTCAAGAAGAGATGGGCAAGAGGGATGCGCGAGTGGATCATTACGGCGGCGGTTATATTTGCTGTAATGTCGCTGCTGAATATTTTTGTTTTCAATATATCTACTGTAGTCGGCCAGTCCATGGAGCCCACCCTGTATGAAGGGGAGAGGCTGGTTATCAATAAGATCGCCCTCAGTTTCGGCAAACCCGGCAGGGGAGAAATAGTTGTTCTGCATGATCCCAGCACGGGGCCGGGCCGGAAAGAATATCTGGTTAAGCGTGTTATCGGCATTCCCGGAGATATTGTCGAGGTGCGGGGCGGGCAGCTGTATGTGAACGGCAAGTTGACGGATGAGCCATACATTGATACCCCCATTCAGGATCCTGATTTTAGCGGACTGACTGTGCAGAAAGGGACCTACTTCGTGATGGGCGACAACAGGCATGCCGGAGCCAGTAAGGACAGCCGTTATTTCGGTGCCGTTGCTGAGGAGAGTATAGTTGGTAAAGCTGCTGTGATCTGGTGGCCGTTTAAGCAGATAAGAATTCTTTAACAAATGCAGCACATGAGTACAGACAATATTAGAAAAGGAGAGGCGGGAATGAATACCAGCTTCCAGTCACCGTATGCACCGCCCCCTTCCAAGTGGGAGAATCTGAAGGCTGAAATCCAGGCTGCCGCACCTGCGCTCGGTATTGATGATATCGGGTTCACCACAGCGGAGCCGTTTTTATATTTGAAAAATATTTTGCAGGAGCACCGGGATAACGGGTACGAATCGGGGTTTGAGGAGCCGGATTTGGACAAGCGGACGGTTCCGGCGCTGCAGTCGGGAGAGCAGCCGCTTTCAATTATAGCTATTGCCGTAGCTTACCCGTCCAAAATGGAGGATCCGCCGAAGTCCGAGCCGGGAGCACGCAGAGGAATTCTTGCCCGGGCCTCGTGGGGGCAGGATTATCATCATGTGCTCCGCGAAGCGCTGGCTAAGCTTGAGAGCTTCATCCGTGAGCGTGTTCCCGGCGCGGTCCTGGAAAGTATGGTCGATACAGGCGCGCTTGTAGACCGGGCGGTAGCGGAGCGGGCGGGGATCGGGTTCAGCGGCAAGAACTGTGCAGTGATCTCACCCAAATGGGGATCATGGATCTATCTTGGCGAAATGGTAACGAACATTCCGTTCCCCCCGGACCAGCCGGTGGAGGATGGCTGCGGAGACTGCACCAAATGTATTGATGCCTGCCCTACGGGCGCTCTGGTCGGTCCGGGACAGCTTAACGCACAGGCCTGCATTTCATTCCTGACACAGACCAAGGGGTTCCTGAGTGAGCATTATATGACCAAGATCGGTAACCGGCTGTACGGCTGCGATACCTGTCAGGTTGTCTGTCCCCACAACCGCGGCAAGAATTGGAACCACCGGCCGGAGCTGTTGCCGGATCCGGAAATCGTGAAGCCGCTGCTTATGCCGATTCTCGATCTCAGCAACCGTGAATTCAAGGAGAAGTTCGGCAGCAGTTCGGCTGCGTGGCGCGGCAAGAAGCCGATTCAGCGCAATGCCGTAATTGCCCTTGGCAATTTCAAGGAAGCCTCTGCCGTACCGAAGCTGACGGAGATCCTGCTGCAGGAGCCGCGCCCGGAGATGCGGGGCACCGCAGCCTGGGCACTTGGCCGGATCGGCGGCGGCGAAGCTGCAGCAGCGGTGGACAAGGCCCTGGGGCAGGAGGCGGATGAGACCGTCCGGGAGATGCTGGGACGGGCACAGGACAAGCTGCTGGAGCAGAAGGAGGCGGAGCGGGAATGAACGATCAGCTTAATGGCGTTACTACTGCCGCTGCTTCAGCTGGAAGCGGAGCAGGCCGGGCCCGGCACAAGCGGAGAATACCTCTTCTAAATCACCGGATTTACCAATTGCTGTCCCACTGTTGAAATGCTATGATAGATTCGCATGCCCAAGCAGGGCGGTGCCAGACAATAGAGTACAGAGGTGGACTACAGATGAATATTGCGTTGCCTATTATTACGCTTGTTGTGGGTCTGATCGGCGGATTCTTTATAGGTGTGTATTATCTGCGCAGACAAATGACAACGATGCAGAATGATCCCGAAATGCTGCAGAAGGTAGCTAAGCAAATGGGATATAACCTGAATGGAAAGCAAATGCAGCGTGCACAGCAGATGATGAAGAACAGTAATCCGCCAGGACGCGCTCCGTCAGCATCCAAAGGCCCGGCCCGGAAGAAGAAATAATCCGGCTCCAGGCAACAGGCAAGTCAGCTGCAGGTGCGGAAGGAGGAGACTTCATGGAGGACATCAAGGGATACATGAACGGGAAGGTTTCTGTAAACCGTGAGCAAATCGAGTATCATGTTGCAAAAATTTTGGAATTGATCGGTGAGAACACCAGCCGTGAAGGCTTACTGGAAACACCGGCCAGAGTTACCCGGATGTACGAAGAAATATTCGGCGGGTATTCCATTGACCCCCGCGAGGCACTGGGTGTCACATTTGACGAGTCTCATGAAGAGCTTGTAATTGTGAAGGATATTGTCTATTACAGCCAGTGTGAGCATCATATGGCGCCTTTCTTCGGTAAGGTGCATATTGGTTACATCCCCAGCGGACGGATTGCCGGCCTAAGCAAGCTGGCCCGGCTAGTAGAAGCAGTAAGCCGTCGCCTGCAGGTGCAGGAGCGCATTACAGCGCAAATTGCCGACATCATGACCGAGGTGCTGAATCCCCATGGGGTTATGGTAGTGGTCGAGGGAGAGCATCTCTGCATGTGCGCACGGGGCGTGAAGAAGCCGGGCAGTAAGACGGTTACAATGGCGACCCGGGGCAGCTTCCGTGAGGATGCTGCCGCGCGTGCTGAGTTTCTTGCTTTGATTAAGGAATAGAGCAGAGTCCTTCCGCTCCGGGAGCCGGAAGGATGACACACAGAACCCGCCGCCACATTGAAGTGGCTGGCGGGTTCTGTGTGTCTGTTTGGAGACGCGGCTTCCGCAGCAGCGCCAAGTACGCCCAGCAGTCTCAAAAAGGCTGCCAGACCAGCTTGCGGGCAGCATTATACCGCTCGGCCACATAAGGCCAGTTCACAACCTTCCACCAGTCCCGGATATAGTCAGCGCGGTTGTTCTGATGCTTCAGGTAATAAGCATGCTCCCATACATCCAGCACCAGCAGCGGTACAATATCCCATTGGGACAAATTCTGATGCTTCTCGGCTGTCAGAATTTCCAGCCTGCGGCTGCGCGGACTCCAGACCAGAATGGCCCAGCCGCCGCCTTCAACCTTATTCGCCGCTTCTGTAAACTGGGCCTTGAAGGCTTCATAGCTGCCGAAGCTCCGCTGAATGGCATCCAGCAGCGCCCCGGCAGGGCGGCCGCCGCCCTGCGGAGACATTACATTCCAGAAGATGGTGTGCAGATAATGGCCCGCGCCGTTAAAGGCCAGCTCCCGCTCCCAGTGCTTAACCAGATCGTAGTCGTTATTCCTGCGCGCTTCGGCCAGCTTATTCTCCGCTTTATTCAGTCCGTCAACATAACTCTGATGGTGCTTGTCGTGATGTATAATCATTGTCTTCTCGTCAATATAAGGCTCCAGTGCATTATAGGCATAGGGGAGCGGAGGGAGGGTATGTCCGCCGATTGGGACGGATTCCGGATCACGGGATTCCCAGAGCGGCAGCTGCTGGGCTGCTGTTTCCTTGGAAGAATCATTATTCTCAAGCAAGTTCTCCTGCAGTCCTCCGGTTTCCTGCCGGGCAGCACTCAGAGCTGACAGTACGGCAAGGAGGTATTCCGATTCGCGGATGAAATGCTCCAGCAGCGCTCCGCCGGCAGGGAATACGCCTGCAGCGCCATCCGCCTCCAGCAGCATTCTCAGCTGCCGGATGAATTCGCTGGACTGGCCGCATGCTGCAAGCCGCAGCTGATCGGTTTCAGCGGCAAGGTTGCCCGGCCCTCCGGCTGCAGAAGACTGTATAATTCCGAGCAGCTGCAATGCCGCCTGCTCTGTTGCCAGGAAGACAACGGTCCATTCCTGAAGCAGCTTTACATAACGCTCCTCCAGCGCAGGGGCAAGCTGAAGAATGAAGCCGGCATGCTCCTTCTCCTGGTTTTTCCAAAAGGCGATTTCACTTAGAATCTGCACTGGCAGGTGTGAACTTGATACATATTGCATGGCAGGCAGTCCTCCCGCTTCCGATTATTCAACGGTTCATTATATGATCCGGGGAGCCGGCTTATGAGAACGGCACAGCAATATTTGGGATGCCGGGATACAGCGGAAGCTGCCGCAGCATTGGCCGGCATAACAGAACAAGCATGCACAGGATGTATGGAAATACATCTGTACATGCTTGTAATGAAGCTGCGGAGCAGCCTGTCTGCCTGGCGGCAACCCGCAGCAATATCAGGTTGAGCCGGCAGAGCTTATTTGCTTGCGGTAGAATTCCCGCTGTCTTTACTGTCTTTGGCCAGCTGCACATTGCCCAGGAAGGCAGAGACACGGCGCAGGTACTCGCGCGGATGCTCGCGGAACAGCAGCTCATGATGGCTGCCCTCTATAATCCATGAGTCGGAATAGGGGCTGCTCTGGTTCGCGGCCAGTTCCTCGGCAATCGGGTACGGAGCCTTATCATCCAAGGTACCATGCATGAACAGGACCGGGAACGGATAATCCTCGGATTTCACCTTGGAATAAGGAATCTGGTCAAGCCCTGTGCCGTTCAGCACCGGGAACAGCAGTTCCATAATCGCCAGTGAGGGCTGGCGGGGAAGGTCTATATTCTGCTTGATATTGTGATATAAAGTATCAGGCTCCAGCAGGAAGGTGCTGTCCAGAATCATGGCATCCACATCCTCTGTGACAAGGCCGGCCTGCAGGGCGGTGCCGGCTCCCATGGAGAAGCCCCACACTACAATTTCCTCCGCCCCCTTGTCCTTGGCGAACGAGATCGCTCCGAGCAGCTGCTGGGATTCTTTTTTACCGCCGGTAGCGATATCCTTGTTGCTCCCTGAGGCGAAGCCGTAATCGAACATAACCACGTTAAAGTTCAGGCTGTGTGCATAATGGGCCAGGTCATACATCGGCACCCAGCTCTCCTCGCGGTTAGCACCGTAGCCGTGGCTGAAGATGATGGTTTTGGCTGCTCCCTCAGACGGGATATACCAGCCCTGCATCATTCGGCTGCCGTCCTGTGCAGGAAAGGTGATCTCCTCATAAGTAAGCCCTTTGGCCAGATAAGGATTCGAGTAGATCGGGGCTACTGTCGGGTTCGAGAGCACCCAGGCGATATAGCCGTGCAGAGCGATGAAGCAGAAGACAAAGAAGAAGAAAACAGATAAAAGCAAAGCTACAACAATATGTTTAATGCGTATCATCCGTAATGAAATTACAGGTGCTGCATTAGGCTTGTTCTCAGCAGGTATACGGGAGACCGGCGCGCCGGGGTGACTTGTTGCCAGATCCATAAGGTCCCCTCCTAAAGGATAGTGAATAGAGATCATTCATATATTTAATCGTATGGTGATGCCCTGACAAAGTCAATGAATTCAGCGCTTTTGTAATGTAAATGTAAACTGCGGAAGCAGTGCTTCCGGCTCTGAATATGCTGGACTTTCTTCTGAGTTTTGCACTAAGATAGAGATATTATTGGTAAATATGTAACCGTGTTTCAAGAGGTGAAACACGTAAAGGGGAGAGCGGCTTGGAAGACCGGAAACTGACTGTGCGCGCCGTAGAACGGGCGCTGGATATATTGCTCTGCTTTACCGGGGATAGTGACTACGACCTTAGCCTGACTGAGATTTCCGCCAGGATCGGCCTGCATAAAAGCACGGTGCACCGTCTGCTGACAACGCTTGCGGAGAAAGGGTTCCTGCAACGGGATGAAAGTACGGAGAAGTACCGCCTGGGGATCCGCATCTGGGAGCTGTCCACCCATTTGCCGACCCTGAATGAACCGGCCGTACTGCTGCTGCCTGCTATGGAGCGGCTGCGAGACCGGCTGGGCGAGACCGTCAGCCTGTATCTGCGCGATAATCTGGAGCGCGTCCGCATTCAGGCCGTGCAGAGCAAGCAGGCGATCCGCCGCGTAGCGCAGATTGGCGCCAGACTTCCGCTCTCTGTAGGTGCTTCAAGCAAGGTGCTGGCTGCCTACGCGCCACATGAGGTGCAGGTGCGCCTGCTGGCTGACCCGACATGGCCTGAAGCCGTAGAACGGAGCCGTTATCTGGAGCAGCTGAAGGAGGTTACCCGCTGCGGGTATGCGACAAGCTTCGAGGAACGGGAGCCGGGGGCAGCGGCAGTTGCAGTGCCGATTGTCGGGCGCGGGGGCAGTGTGGTAGCTGCGCTGTCGCTTTCCGGTCCGGTCAGCCGGCTGTCACGGGAGACGCTGGAGGAATATGCCGTAATACTGGCAGAGGCGGCAGCTGAAATGGGCCTGATGATGGTATGAGCCCGAACCTGTGCGCTGCCGGAATGGCTCGCGGGTAATTTAGTAATTAGAGGCTAACAAGACCTGCCTGCTCCATTGAATATCTAGTTAAAATGAACTATTATTAAAAAATATTAGTTACAAATACTTAATAACATGAAATGTAATCCAGAGCATGAGGTGATGGGATGAAGGTTGTAATACCCGATTCACTGATGGGAGAAATTCAAGAGCTCCAGGATACGTTCGGTACTGTCACGAGTCAGGCTATTGTGCTTACGGATCAGGCAGGGAATTTAGTTACCCGCCCAACGCTTTCCGGAATATTCTATCAGAAGATGTTTAGCTCCCTGCAGGGGACAGAGCGCCCGTTCGAGCCGGCATTGCTCAGGCTCGGCCCTTTGTCGTATCCTGCCGTACTGGAGCAGTGGGTTCCAGGACTAAAGTATGTAGTCAGTCCGCTGGTCCCTGAATATGGCCAGACTTATTACTTGTGGTCAGGCTTATACATGGAAGAGGGTACACGCGAGCTTATGCTGCAGGCGTTCGAAGCCAAGATGCGGAATCATCCTTACTATGATGAGTTACGGGCTGAGCTTACGGCTATGCCTGAGCTGAGCCGGGAACAAATCAGTGAGATCAGAGGCAAGCTTAGCACCCTCGGGAATATATTGTCGAAATTGCTGGCAGGCTCTGCACTAAAGCCTTTGACGCAGAGGCGCAACACGATGATATTGCAGCTGCTGTCCAATCTGGGCGAGGATTTCCTGCAGATTGAGAAAGTGCTGCAGCAGATGGCCGGAACGCTTTCGGACTCGGATCTGTATGCATTCGCCAAAGAAGATGAGGCAGGCAAATTCAAGGTGAAATACTCCGCCGGGAAAGAAGCCAATCTGCTCATGAATGCCGAGTTTCAGCTTGGTGACGGATTTCTGGGACAAGCAGTTCTCGGCCGGGAGCCCAGGCACTGGCAGGCGGTTGCCAAAGATCCGAGATCGCTCTTCTTCACTCAGCGGGGAATTACCCAGCCGGAGTATTTATCCTGTTATCCGGTGCAGATTGACAGCGGCAAGAAAGCGCTCCTGCTGGCTGTAGGTTTCACCGAAACCCGGCAGGAGAAGGACTATATCCAGCATGAGCAGACGGTAGCTTCGCTGCTGGGGTTGTCCGCCCGCGCAGAGAAGCTCCTGCAGAGCGGGGCACTGATTCACGAAGCCACGCAGAGGCTGAAGGAGGCCGCGCAGCTGCTTCCGCAGGCGGCTTCTTTGCAGGAGCTGGGCATCCAGCTGCTGGAGATGGTTATGGGAATGCCGTTCTACCCTTCCTCGGTGCTCGTCTTTTTCGAAGAGACCTCGGAAGGCAGCCATTACGCCAAAGGATGGGGCACGGAAGCTGTTGCCCACTATGTTCAGGATATCAGAAACCGTTATTCCCCCCAGGCCTTTCTCTCCTCGGCGATCATTAATGAGGGGGCTGAGGGCCAGGTATTGCTGGAATGCCCGCTGCTTGCCGGGAAGACATTCAAAGGAATCCTCTCCATCGGCTTCAGGCGCCGTAACGAGGCTGAGGAGTGGCTGGTCTTATCCAGCTGCCTGGCCGGCGTGGCAAGTGCCGCTATCCGGCTTATTGAGATGGATAGCAGGCATACGAGACAGGCGGGAATATTTATGGAGCATACCCACCATTATCTCCGCAGCAGCAATCCCGAACTGGAGCGTCTGTCGCTTGCAGCCTCTTCCATGGCCTATGAGCTTGCCCGCTATACAGGCCTGCCGGAGAAAGAGACTGAGCGGATGAGAACGGCCGCCCTGCTGGCTCCGTTCAAGCTTGAGTTCCTGCTGGGGTACGGGTTCTATCAGGAAGAGATTTCACTGCTCCGGCAGGTGGATCAGCTGACCTCCTTCTATTTCGAGATGGACAAGCCTGCGGTCTCAGTCTCTGCACAGCTGCTTGTACTTGTACTTCTTCATACAGGAAAAAGCGCGGATAAGAGCCAGCCCGCTGATACAGAATCGGAATGGATTGACTGCTCACGTTATCGCCTGGACGATTATATTGCGGAGGCGCTGGACAGTGAGCCGCGAGGCTCATTCCAGTCATTTCTGCGCAGCCGGGCAGATACGCTTCCCGTGAGACGGACCGTTTCAGCAGTCAGGCTGCTGAACAGCTCGGCCCTGAAGACGCCGAAGGAAGAATGGGGAATTTCCCCGCGTGAAGAAGAGGTGCTGGAGCTTATTATCCTGGGCAAGACGAATAAGGAAATTGCCAGCAGCCTGTTTATCAGCGAACATACCGTGAAGAATCATTTAAGCCGTATATTTAACAAGATGAACGTGACAGACCGCTCACAGATTATTGCACTGGTCTATAAAAGAATTCTTGATTCTGAGCGGATCGAGATCTGAAGAGGCTCTGATTTCATCCCCTTTCAACTGAAAGGGGATTTTTTGGTGCGGATATACGGCATACGGGCTGATCAGGCATTTAATAGCAGCGCAGGCTGTTGTCAGTGAAGAAACTTTATGCTATATTGTTAATTGATAATGATTATCAATATCATACTATATACATACATAGGGGGATTATTTTGCGATATTCCAAAAAGAGCCTGATGCTAATCGTCTTTACTCTGGTGCTGGCTGTACTGCTTGCAGCCTGCGGCCAGTCTAATAGCCCGGCTCAGAATTCCGGTGCGGCCGCTAATGCCGCTACGGCTGAACCGGCAGCAATAACAGAGCCTGCAGCAGCATCCGGCAGCGCTAATGCATCCGGTGAGGCAGAGATAGTTACCTTCAAGGACAGTGTAGGAGAAGTGCAGGTACCGAAGAATCCGCAGAGAATTGTTGATACTACTGCATTCTATACAGGTTACTTCCTGGCGCTGGGTGTTAAGCCGGTTGGTGTACTGGCCGGGGCAGCGCAAAATCCGTATTTTGAAGGCAAGCTGGACGGTGTGGAGATTATCGGTGATGAGCTGTCGCCTGAGAACATTCTTGCGCTGAACCCGGATATGATCATTGTGTATGCCGGTGCTGAGAACATCGAGAAGCTGAAGGAAATTGCCCCGGTGGTTGCTATTCAGTATGGTGCCAAGAATTATAAGGATCAAATGCTTGATTTCGGCAAGCTGGTGAACAGGAATGATGAAGCGAAGGCCTGGATTGACCAGTGGGAAGCAAGGATTGCTGAACTGAAGCCGCAGGTGCAGGCTGCTGTAGGCGATAAGACGGTATCGATTCTGAATCCGTATTCGGGCGGGCTGTACGTCTTCGGCCATAATTACGGGCGGGGCGGTGAAATTCTGTACGGGGAGTTCGGCCTGAAGGCTCCGGCAGAAGCCCAGAAGGAAGCGATAGACAGCGGTACAGGCTGGGCCTCTATTTCCTTGGAGAAGCTCCCGGAATTTGCGGGAGATATTATCTTCACCTGCCCGTGGTCCGGGGATACAACTGATCCCAAGATCGTCTATGATAATCCGGTGTGGACAGGTCTCCCTGCGGTTAAAGCCGGCAATGTGTTTCAGTTGAACCCTTCTGCAGATACGTACAATGATCCGGTATCGCTGGAAGCACAGCTGGATTTCATCTCGACCAGCCTGCTGTCGGTCAAATAACGGAGCACTCGCATAATCCCGTGAAGACCCGAAACATATTAGACAAAAAGCTGCACCGGCCTCAGAAGGAAAGAGTTCTGTGGCGGTGCAGCTTTTATTCAAAAATGGAGGCAGGTATCTCCGTTTATTCTACCGGCAGTGCCGATTCCGAAGCAGTAGCATCGGCAAGCATCTGGCGCAGCACCGTCTGGAGAATACCGCCATTGCGGTAGTAGTCGATGTCTACGGTGCTGTCCAGCCGGGCGGTAACCGGGAAGTCAAACTGGGTGCCGTCCTCGCGGGTAGCGGTGACGGTCAGCTCCTGACCCGGGAGTACATCGTTACTGAGACCGGTGATCTCGAAGGTCTCGCGTCCGCTCAGGCCCATGCTGCTCCAGCCATGGCCTTCCTGGAACTGCAGCGGCAGCACGCCCATGCCGACGAGATTGCTGCGGTGAATCCGCTCGAAGCTCTCGGCAATGACGGCTTTGACGCCGAGCAGCAGGGTGCCCTTGGCGGCCCAGTCACGTGAGCTGCCTGTGCCGTATTCCTTGCCGGCGATGACAATCAGATTCTGTCCGGCTGACTGGTACAGCATAGACGCGTCATAGATGGACATTACCTCATCACTCGGCAGGAAGGTGGTTACGCCGCCTTCTGTACCCGGAGCCACTGCGTTGCGGATTCGGATGTTGGCGAAGGTGCCGCGCATCATTACTTCATGATTCCCGCGGCGCGAGCCGTAGGAGTTGAAATCGGCACGTTCTACACCATGGCTGCGCAGGTATTCCCCGGCCGGACCGGAGGTAGAGATATTCCCGGCTGGCGAGATATGGTCGGTAGTGACAGAATCCGCAAGCAATGCGAGTACACGGGAACTGCGGATATCCTTGATGTCACTGACGCCGTCAGCCAGATGCTCGAAGAATGGCGGGTTCTGAATATAAGTGGAGTTGTCATCCCACTCATACAGCTCGCCTTCCGGCACCGGAATAGAATTCCAGCGCTCATTGGCGGTGAACACATTCTCGTATTTGCGGCGGAACATTTCCGGACTGAGTGAGAGGCCGATCGCTTCGCGGATCTCGGCTGAGGTCGGCCAGATATCAGCCAGGAAGACCGGCTCCCCTTGCGGATCATAACCGAGCGGCTCGGTCTTCAGATCAATATTAACCGTACCGGCCAGCGCATAGGCTACAACGAGCGGCGGGGAAGCCAGATAGTTGGCTTTGACCTGAGCGTGGACACGGCCCTCGAAGTTACGGTTGCCGGAGATTACAGCGGCAACGGTCATGTCATGCTCAGCAATGGCCTGACTGACTTCATCCGGCAGCGGGCCGGAGTTACCGATACAGGTGGCACAGCCGTAGCCGGCCAAGTAGAAGCCCAGTGCTTCCAGCGGCTTCAGCAGATCAGCTTTTTCCAGGTACTCCGTAACGACCAGGGAGCCTGGAGTCAGGCTGCTTTTGACATAGCCGGGTTTGGTCAGTCCGCGTTCAACAGCCTTCTTGGCCAGCAGTCCTGCACCCAGCATAACGCTCGGGTTGGAGGTATTCGTACAGCTGGTAATGGCGGCAATGACAACAGCACCTGTACCCAGCTTGCTCGTGCTGCCGTTCTTGTGCTGTACTTCCACTACTTCGGCAATCTTCTCATCGCTGAGCCCGTAGCCTCCCTTGTCGACAGGGGTACGGATGATGCCTTCGAAATTCTCCTTCATATGAGTCAGCTCTACCCGGTCCTGCGGGCGTTTCGGCCCGGCCAGGCTGGGAACTACAGAGGCCAGATCCAGTTCAATGACATCGCTGAATGTCGGGTCCGGTGTATCTGCAGTGCGGAACATGCCCTGTGCTTTATAATAGTCCCCTACAAGCTCAACCAGCTCATCCGGCCGTCCCGTGCTGCGCAGATAAGCCAGTGTCTCCTCATCTACAGGGAAGAAGCCGATCGTTGCCCCGTATTCCGGAGCCATATTGGCTACGGTTGCGCGGTCAGCCAGACTGATATTCGCCAGACCCGGGCCGTAGAATTCGACAAACTTGCCGACTACGCCTTTTTTGCGCAGCATCTGTGTTACGGTCAGGGCCAGATCGGTTGCCGTAGCGCCTTCCATCAGACTGCCGGTCAGCTTGAAGCCGACAACATCCGGGGTAACGAAATAAAGCGGCTGTCCGAGCATGCCTGCTTCCGCTTCAATCCCGCCTACGCCCCAGCCGACTACGCCAAGACCATTGATCATGGTGGTATGCGAGTCCGTACCGACCAGAGAATCCGGATAGACGACCGTCTCCCCGTCGATAGTCTTAGTGGCAGCTACAGAGGCCAGATACTCCAGATTGACCTGATGTACAATCCCTGTCGCCGGCGGAACGGCGCGGAAATTATTGAAAGCTGTCTGCGCCCAGCGCAGGAAGCGGTAACGCTCTTCATTGCGCTCGAATTCAACATTCATATTATATTCCAGCGCGTCGGCGGTACCGAAAGCATCGACCATAACCGAGTGGTCAATAACCAGGTCTACCGGCACGAGCGGATTGATCTTCTTCGGGTCGCCGCCGGCCTTCTTCACAGTGTCGCGCATGGCCGCGAGGTCCACGACCACGGGTACACCGGTGAAATCCTGCAATACAATCCGGGCCGGGATGAACGGAATCTCTTTGTTACGGTCAATGCCGCCGGCCCAGCCGGCCAGCTGCTTCACATGCTCTTCCGTAATTGCCCGTCCGTCATACTGGCGGACTGCAGCCTCCAGCAATACCTTGATGGAGAAAGGAAGGGAGGAAATGTCGCCTGCACCTTGGGCTTCGAGGGCATTCAAATGATAGTAGCGATAAGTTTTGCCGCCTGATTCCAGGTTCTTAGCTAGTGAGAAATGGTCCTTGCTTGGCATATATGCGCCTCCTTGTTTCATCTGGTGAAACCATATTTCACATTTCTTATAACTTAAGTATAACGGCTGCAAAGAGGGGAGTAAAGTTTTTTTTCCTCTTTAATAGGTAGTATACAGGGAGCGCAGAGAAGAGTGAAACCGCTTCAAACTTCAGGGGGAATATACTGAATTCACGCCTGCCCGTTTGAACGGGGCTATATTCCAATATGTACTGCAGTTAGGTTACTCCGTAATACTCCAGGACATGCATAAGAGCAGCAAGGCTCTGCTGCAAATGGAGTTTAATCACTTCCCGGCTGTATAGCGGCATATATTTCTTCATATACATAGGACAGCAGCCAAACTGGCAAACAGAAACCAATTCTTCTATTTGAACGAAAGGGCGGGGAAGGGATGGAGCAGCAGTGGAAAAAGAGTCTCTATGTCTATGTCGATCAGCTGAATAAGGGGCGGGTTGCGCCCGGAGTGGAGCCGCGGCATACAACTATTAAGGACCCGCGGTTTCTGGGCGGGCAGCGGGCGCGCTCCCGCCGGATCGCCGAGTGGTACACCCGGCGGGGCATTGTCCCGCTGCGCGGCGAGACCGGCGTCAGAACGCTGCGCACGGTGCGGCAGAATGCGGCCGAGGTCGTTGCCGATGTCGCGCTGCACAGTGCTTTTTATTATGAGAAGGGCGGAATGACGCACCGGGAGGATATTATTGAATCCGAGCGGTTAACCTTTGTGCAGAATGCAGGGGCGTGGGAGATAGTTAACGTGGAGCGCAGTGTGCCTGAACGGAATGCTGTGCGCAAGGTAGTGGAGGCAGAGCCGGCACTGCGTTTGTCGGAATGGGGGGAAGTGCTGCCTGCACCGCAGCCGTCGCTACCGCTGCTGAACCGGAGCGTACTGCGCGGAACCGGCGTGGCCAGAGAGGTGCGCTACCGCCGGGAAGAGGCCGCTGCTTATGCAGACCGCTGGTGGAAGGACGGCAACCCGGAGTTTGAAATATTCGAGGTGGACTGCACCAACTTCGTCTCCCAATGTCTCTTTGCAGGGGGAGCACCTATCAACTATACTGGTAAAAGAGAAACGGGCTGGTGGTACAAGGGCTATAACGGGGCGCAGGAATGGTGGAGCTTCAGCTGGGCGGTCTCGGACAGCCTGCAGCATTTCCTGAGCCGCAGCCGCAGCCATGGCCTGCGTGCTGAGATTGTCGAGCGGCCGGAGCAGCTGATGCTTGGCGATTTGATCCAGTATGACTGGGACGGCAACGGGCATTATCAGCACAGCACGATCGTTACCGCTTTTGACGCGGGGGGAATGCCTCTGGTGAATGCCCGGACGGTCAGCAGCCGCCACCGCTATTGGGATTACAAGGATTCCTACGCCTGGACGGACCGCACGGCCTACCGTTTTTTTCATATTAATGACTACTTATAATTCAGAAAGAGGTTAGGGCATGGGGAACGATAAATGTACCGTAGGACTGGTGTACGGCGGCAAATCCGGGGAGCATGAGGTATCGCTGCAGACGGCTTATGCGGTTATGAACGCTTTTGACTACGATAAATATGAGATTATCCCGTTCTATATTTCGAAGCAGGGAGTGTGGAAGGTAGGCGCGGCCCTGGAGGCTCCCTACCGTGAGCCGCAGGAACTGAAGCTGTCCGGAGTTTCCGGTGACATGGGGATGGCCCTTAATGCCTTATTCAGCGGGCTAAGCGGCGGAGAGTCCATTATAGATGTGATGTTCCCGCTGCTGCACGGCACGAATGGTGAAGACGGGACGATCCAGGGATTGTTCGAAATGGCGAATATTCCGTATATCGGGGCAGGGGTTCTGGCTTCCTCCGCCGGTATGGATAAGGTTGTCATGAAGAAGCTGTTCGGCGAGGCCGGGCTTGAGCAGTGCGAATACTGCTATTTCAATGCTGCGGAATGGAAACGCAAGAGCCATGCGCTGACCGTTAACATAGAGGATAAACTGGGATATCCGGTGTTCGTTAAGCCGGCCAATCTCGGCTCCAGCGTAGGCATCTCCAAGGCAACCGACAAGGAGAGCCTGGTTAAGGCTGTAGAATACGCCCTGCGTTATGATACCAAGGTCATTATTGAAGAATTCGTCGATGCACGCGAGGTGGAGGTTGCTGTACTCGGCAACGAAGAACCGGATGCATCGGTTCCGGGTGAAATCGTCTCTTCCGGCGAATATTATGACTATGCGGCAAAATACACCGACGGCAAGTCGCAGATGCTGATTCCGGCGCCTGTTGATTCCGAGGTGGCGGAACGTCTGCGTGATGCAGCCCTGCGGGCTTTCAAGGCCATTGAGGGCAGCGGTATTACCCGGGCCGACTTCTTCCTGCGGAAGTCTGACGGCAAGATTCTGATTAATGAAGTGAATACGATGCCCGGCTTCACCCCGTTCAGCATGTATCCCCTGCTGTGGCGTGAGACCGGTGTATCCTATCAGGCGCTTCTGGACCGGATGATCGAGCTGGCGCTGGAGCGTTACCGGTTCAGACAGGGCCTTAAATACGACAACGAATAATACCAGGTGATCGGCGGGAGCATTCCGGCCGGGAAGGAGAGAGAAGCATGGGATTTCAATCAGAATTCAATTCGGTGTGCAAGTTCAAGAATGAACAGGAGCTGTATGAGCTGCTGGAGTACGGACGTACCAAGATGGTGAAGCAGGGCTTCCGCGTCTATCCGACCGGCCAGAAGGTTATCGCTTATAATCCGGAGAATGTGGCTGTGGCCATTGTCAAAATTTCTGCTTCCATTGCTGAAATCAATTTTCAGGGCAATGAGGTTACCGCTGTCGAAATGGATCTGGTGCGCAAGCTGAATGACGAAGAATCGCGTATTCAGACTGCCCTTGCCTATGAGATGTTCTTCGGTGAAGAGGGATGATTGTCCGCTTCGGCTATGTCGCCATGTCAACTGTCATCCCAGAATGCTCCCCCTCCAAGACTATGACTATGGCAAGCTTTGGTAAGCTTGGCGACCGGGAAGCCGGGCTGCGCAAGCTGGAAGCAATAGCCCGGATGAATCTGCATAATACGCTGCGCCTGCTGAAGCATAACGCAGGCTCGGATATCATGGTCTACCGGCTTACCTCCAAGCTGGTTCCGCTGGCCACGCATCCTGATCTGGAGGATTGGAATGCATTGTCCGCACTTGCGGAGGATTTTGCTGAAGTCGGCAATTATGTGAAGAAGCACCGGATGCGGGTCAGCTTTCATCCGGACCACTTCACCGTACTGAGTACTCCGCGGCCGGAGGTGCTCGTGAACTCCGTGCGGGACCTGCAGCACCATGCAGATATGCTGGAGGCCATGGGGCTGCCGGCAACCGCCAAGAGCAATATTCATATTGGCGGTGCTTACGGGGACAAGCCCCTGTCGGCAGCACGGTTCTGCGAGCAGTGCTCCGCATTGCCGCTTGCCCTCCGGGAACGCATGACGCTGGAGAACGATGACAAGACCTTTAATGCGGTGGAGACACTGGATGTCTGCCGCAAGATGGGACTGCCGATGGTACTGGATATCCACCACCAGTGGGTCAACAATGAGGGAGAGCTGCCCTGGGAGCTGTGGCCGGGAATTCAGGAGACCTGGAAGAGCAGTCTTGCCCTGAAGGATGTTCCGGCCGGAGAGACGCTGCCGCCCAAGATTCATGTCTCCAGCCCGCGCAGCCCGTCAGACCCGCGCAGCCATGCTGATGGCGTGGAGCCGGCGCCGCTCGTGGCTTTCCTGAAGCGGATCGCCGCAGATACTCCTGCAGTAGATGTCATGATTGAGGCGAAGCTAAAGGACGGGGCGCTGTTTGGCCTGATGGAGGCTATGAAGGAGTACGCCGGGAAGGATAGCGGAATTACGGTACTTAATGGTGCCAGCGTGAATATAGAACCTTAAGCGCTGTGTAACTTTGATGCATGGAGTTACCTGCGGCGCGGCTCTGAAATACGGGCTGCAAAGTCTTTTACACTTGATAAGTCTGCTCAAATAGGTTACGTTGAAGGAAATTAAAGCTATGGGGAAATGATGTCCTGCGCGAAACAGCGTTCCATGGGAGAACGATCATGTGCAAAGAAAGCGGAGTGAAGAGATGAGTCCTGTAAGTCCAGATAACCGAAATGAAAGGGAGCCCTATGTAGTTACAAGCAAGGGCCATACGGCAGTAGCCATCAATGCCGCAGCCAAAGCGGGGGAATGGATCAAGAGCAGACAAGGCCAGGTGAAGGAGCTGGGCAGCAAGACTTCCGCCCAGGATCTGGTTACAGAGGTCGATAAAGGTGTGGAGCAAATGATCCGCCGGCTGATCCTGACCCATTACCCTGACCATGCCATTCTTGGCGAGGAAGGGGTTCAGCCGGGAGCAGATGCAATCACAGCGGCTCTGGTTGAGGCGCGTGAGCATGAATATCTGTGGATTGTTGATCCGATTGACGGCACTACTAATTTTGTACACGGCTTCCCTTTCTATTGCGTATCGATTGCGCTCGTAATTAAGGGAGAACTGACGGTGGGGGTTATCTACGATCCGATCCGTGATGAGATGTTCGTTGCCGAGAAAGGCAAAGGCGCCTATATGCACGGAATTCCTACCTCGGTATCCGCTGAAACCGAGCCTGGCAGCAGCCTGCTTGCAATGGGCTTCCCGCCGGACCGGGTATTCGCCCAGCCGGCTAATATGGCAGGACTGCAGCATATTCTGCCGCAGGTCCGCGGCGTCCGCGCCGGCGGCTCGGCAGCCCTGCATCTGGCGTATGTTGCCGCAGGCCGTGTGGACGGTTACTGGGAAGTCGGGCTGAGTCCGTGGGACTGCGCTGCAGGCGTTCTGCTGGTGCTGGAATCCGGCGGCAAGGTTACGGATACACAAGGTAATCCTTATGATATCGGCACACGCCATGTTGTGGCGAGCAACGGACGGATTCATGATTATCTGGTATCATCGCTGCAGGCGGCAGAAGCCACAGGCTTCAAGAAGCAGTAAGGAGGCGTGTGCCATGAGCGGCAATGATGATCTGGAACGTAAGCTGAGTGAGCTTCTGGAGGATGGCGAGATGGAGCAGGCGGACCGGAAGGCTAAGGAGATCCGTCAGATTTCACCGAAATACGAGATCCGGATTCAGACTACGCTTGATCCGATAGCCGAGGAAACGCTCCGTTACCGCAAAATAGCCTATGAGCTGGATGACCGGTATGATAAATATGTGCTGCAGCGTGAGAAAGGCGAGCACCCGCAAAGCCCTGACAGCCGGAAGAAATCTGCAGAATCCGGCAATGCAGAGCAGTAAGCAGCGTAATTCTTCAAGAGCGGTTTCCCGGTTGTCCGGGAAACCGCTCTTTTGTATAACGTAGCTGGATGATAGAATGGAATTATACTAATTTAGGGGGAATTCGATGCTGAAGGCATGGAGAAAATTCATATCCGCCGGTACGCTGGCAATGATGATGTTCGCTGCATTGATGAGTGTACATGCAGGACCAGCCGGCGCTGCTGCAGCGGCTGTAGCGCAAGACCCGGAGCAGGATATCTTTCGCATCGTGGCGCTTGGCGATTCGATTACTGCCGGGTATGAACCGGGCATGACTGATCCGAATGTGAAGCCGTACGGCTACGCCGAAAGATTGCTTGAGCAGGGCTGGTATCACGGCAGAACTGAGCTCAGTAATTACGGGATATTAGGTTTGAAGACGGCGGGACTGCTCGCATACACTACAGCTGTCAAAGACGGTGCTGCTATTACGGCGGAAGGAATCCAGGCCGGACTGCGCGATCCGCGGATCAGCGGGCTGGCAGCCCTAACCCCGCAGATCAGAACCGAGCTTGCTGCTGCAGATCTGGTAACCATTACGATAGGCGGCAATGATGTCAGCAGCCTGTTCATGGATTATAAGACGCTCACGGATGCCGACTTTGCGGCTCAGCTTGCGGAGCGCCTGACAGAGTACAGCAGCAATGTGAAATCTGTCCTGGACAACATCAGAGCGGTGAATCCGCAGGCAGCCATACTGCTTGCCGATCAATACCAGCCTGCGCCCCGCATTGCGCTTGGAGCATCCTACGACAAGCTGATGAATGCGGCAGCGCAGTTCACGGCAGCAGCTGAGAACATTGCCGCAGGCCTGAACCAGGCAGGCGCGCAGGTGAAGGTAGCTCATGTGGCGGCACAATTTGCCGGAGTAGAAGGCTCGCTGACACATATTATCGGGGCAGGAGCGGCCGATTTCCATCCCACCCAGCTGGGGTACGAGAAGATTGCCCGTGTATTTGCAGAGCTGCAGTGGGGAGAATACAGGACACCTGCGGTTGCCGCGGTGGCTTCAGCTGCCGCGCCGATGGCCATTGTAGTGAAGGGGATTGAACTGAATACCCCGAATAAGCCCATTTTGAAGAATGGCCAGAACTTCCTGGCTCTGAAGGATATCCTCAATGCGGTGGGGGCGAACGGCAAGTGGGATAATAAAACCTCCAGCGCCACTATTATTTACGGCGGGAGAACGGTCATCATTACGATCGGTGCGAAGACGATTAAGGTGAACGGTGCCGATGTGGCAATTGATACACCGGCATTCCTGCAGAAGGTCGGCAAAGAGGATAAAACCTATCTGCCGCTCGCTGCGCTCGCTACCGGCCTTGGCTTTGATGTGAATTACAGCAGCAAGCTGCGGACCGCATTCATTAATCCTTAATTCCGCATAGAATATCAGCAAGCGACTTAATCAAATCAGGCCCGTATGGCAAAGGTGGATGAATGCAGTTGTCTAGCACAAAGTATAAAGCTGATTATATTATCACGATGGACGATATTATCCGTGAAGGTGATCCTGTCCTCCGTGCGGTAGCAGAACCAGTGGAAGTGCCGCTCCAGAATCAGGACCGCGAGGCGCTGCAGTGCATGATGCAGTTCTTGAAGAACAGCCAGGATCCGGAAATGTCTGCGAAGCATAAGCTGCGCTCGGGAGTGGGCTTGTCTGCCAATCAAATCGGGCTGTCGCAGCGGATGTTCGTCATGTATCTGAAGGATGATAACGGCAAGAATGTAGAGTATACATGGGTCAATCCCAAGATCATCAGCCATTCTCTGGCGATGGTATATTTGCCGGAGAGTGAGGGCTGCCTGTCCGTTGACCGTCCTGTCCACGGTTTTGTGCCGCGTTATGAGTCGGTGAAGGTACGCGGCTTTAATCTGAAGGGTGAGGTCATCACCCAGAAATTCAAAGGCTATCAGGCGATTGTAATTCAGCATGAAATGGATCATCTGGACGGGATTATGTTCTACGACCGGATTAACAAGGAGAACCCGTTTAAGCTTCCGCAGGATGCGGAGATCCGCAGCCTGTATGAGCAAAAGGGGAAGTAAGAACAGCGGCAGCCGGTACAGTCAAACTGAACCCGGGAGGAAACGAAATGGAGTGGAGCAGAAGCGCCTTAAGAGGAATACCAAATGCGTATAACGAAGAAGCGAAGAGAATCGATGAGCAAATCCTTGGATTGGTCCTGCAGCGGAGGGCTGTCTCGGGCGGGAAGCGGCTGTTCCCGGACCCGGAAGTGCTGGAGCGGTGGTCTGAAGAACTGGGAATGGAAACAGCTGAGATCTCGCTTGTGCTCAGCAGCCTGAACGAAACTGTGCCGCGGCGGCATTTCTGGGAAGAGCCGGGTGAACTCTGCGGAGTATTGCCCCTCATGAAGACAACACGGGACGGCGAGTTTGAATATACCCTCACGCATTCCATGCAGTATGAGCATTTGAGCATCGTTTCGGTAGAAGTTAAGTGCCTCAAACAGACAGCAGAACCGGTCAGCCTTCAGGCGGAGCTTACACTTGCTATTCTGGGCCAGGAGGAATATGAGGCAAGAATGCATGGCGGCCGGGGCGGAGGCTCGCAGCTGCAAATGCAGTTTATGGTGTCGCCGCCCCTTCCGGATCTGCCGGATTCCGTTGAATTCTCGCTGATTCCCGCACCCAGAAGCTTCCTGCGTCCGCATCGTGAAGAGATTATTCTCGACAAGCAGATTGATTTCAACTAACAGGATAGGACCCGTCCGTAAAGAATAACCCGCTGCAGATTCTGCAGCGGGTTATTTGCTAATTACAGCTGTGTTCTATCCTTGGATTATTATTGCTCCGCAGCCATCGCTGCGAAGGAAGCTTCTGCCGCTTCCAGCGTAATGTCAATGTCGGCATCGGTATGCGCAGTGGTCAGGAACCATGCCTCATATTTGGATGGGGCCAGATTGATGCCCCGGCTCAGCATATGACGGAAGAAGCTGGCGAACAGCTCACCGTCGGTATCCTGCGCTTCATCATAATTAGTGATGGGATGGCTGCAGAAATGGGTAGAGAATGCGCCGCGGATCCGGTTGATGGTCAGCGGAATGCCGTGCCGGTCAGCGGATGCCTGCAAGCCTTCGGTCAGGCGGATGGCCAGCCGCTCCATCTCGTCATAGACACCTTCCGCGGCCAGCACCTCAAGACAGGCGATACCGGCTGAGATGGATGCCGGATTGCCCGCCATCGTACCGGCCTGGTAAGCCGGGCCGAGCGGGGCAACCTGCTCCATGACATGCTTCCGTCCGCCATACGCGCCGATTGGCAGTCCGCCGCCGATGATTTTGCCGAGTGCAGTCAGATCGGGGATGATATCCTCGTGGTTAGCAAGACCCTCATAGGTCTGGGTGGAGCCGTAATGGAACCGGAAGGCGGTAATGACCTCATCGTAGATGACAAGTGAGCCGTTCTCATGCGTCAGCTTGCACAGGCCTTCCAGGAAGCCCGGCTGCGGCATCACCATGCCGAAGTTGCCGACGATCGGCTCAACCATGACGGCTGCCACATCTTCGCCCCACTTCGCAAGTGCTCCGCGCAGTCCGTCCAGGTCATTGAAGGGAACGGTAACAACTTCCTGAGCGATGCTGGCTGGAACGCCTGCACTGTCCGGGATGCCCAGTGTAGAAGGTCCGGAACCGGCGGCTACAAGCACGAGGTCGGAATGGCCATGGTAGCAGCCGGCGAATTTGATGATTTTGCTGCGTTTTGTATAGGCGCGGGCCACTCGGATCGTGGTCATGACGGCCTCGGTCCCGGAATTGACGAACCGTACCTTATCCATAGAAGGAATAGCTTCCTTCAGCATCTTGGCCAGCTTGATCTCGAGCCGGGTAGGTGTGCCGTAGAGCAGGCCGTTCTGGGCTGCTTCCGTAATGGCAGCCGTGATATGCGGGTGGGCATGTCCGGTAATAATCGGGCCGTAAGCAGCCAGATAATCAATGTACTCATTGCCGTCCTCATCCCAGAAGCGTGAGCCCCCGGCGCGTTTCATGAATACGGGCGCGCCGCCGCCCACGGCCTTGAAGGAACGGGAAGGGCTGTTGACGCCTCCGACGATATGCTGCAAAGCTTCCTCGTATAAATGTTCTGATGTACTGCGGTTCATAGTCAATCATCCTTTCATCACTTGGCGCAAGGGAAAGGGCGAACAGCGGATGATTCCGCTGTCCGCCCGCCCCTTACGCCAAGCATGCTTATATTGGGTTCTAATTTGTTGCCGGTGTAGCTGAAGGTGTACTGCTTCCTGTAGCGTCTGCTGCAGGAGTTGGAGTCGGATCAGGAGCAGTAATCGTATCCTGCACGAATTGCTGCAGATCCTCAGTGCTGGTGAAACCGATAACCTGGGCTCCATCGCTGGTAGTTTTCTCCCTGATCAGGCTCATCGGCGGAATCTGTGCACTGCCGCCCATCGAACTGTCATAACCTACGGTCCCCAGCTTCCACATATCACTTGTGGTAAGATTGGTATCAATAAACGGAGTAACCTCTGACAGAATTGTGGGCAGCTTAATAATAGAAGTGGTGCTGATCACCTTGTCCGCTACGGCCTTGAGGAATCCGCGCTGGCGTTCCGTCCGGGTGAAATCGGAAGTGGCGTCATGGCGGAAACGCACGTACTGCAGCGCCATATTTCCATCCAGGTGCTGGAAGCCTTTTTTGAGATCAATGTCAAACTCAGGCCCGTCAGCCTTGGAGGTATAGTGCATGTCCTTCTCAACCTCATAGTCTACACCGCCAACGGCATCTACAAGCTTCATGAAGCCCTGGAAATCGGTATACACATAATATTGAATCGGGATGCCGAGCAGGTCGCTTACGGTCTGCATCGCCGTATTGGGTCCATAGGTAATTGCAGCATTAATCCGCTGTGTCCCGTGGTCAGGAATCGGAATGTAAGTATCGCGGAGAATGGAGAATACATAGAATTTTTTCTTGACCGGGTCGAGAGAAGCGACGAGCATCGTATCCGAACGTGGAACCTCGCCTTTCTTCACCCCGCGTGCATCTACACCCATCAGCAGGATATTTACCGGCTCAGTCCCTTCCCATTCAGGAGGCTGGACCGTTTCCGCCGAAGCTGTCGGAACGTTGACAAACGGAGAATCTTCACCTGTCTTATGCAGGTTGTCGAGCTGGTTGTAGATCGCGGTGAAATAATAAACCAGTCCCCCGATAATTAGAAGGAGTATGATTGCCAGGGTCCAGAGCAGCGGTTTCTTTTTTGACTTGCCGGCTTTTGCGTGCCGGTTCTTTCTTGGCGGCATTTCGTTCTCCCTTTCCGATTCACATTCTCTACATTATAATTTCTTTTGGGAATACACGCAATTTCCGAATCTCCATCCAATCCAGCAAGGAGTGAACATTGAATGACTGTCAAGCTCGGACAAGAAGTCCCGGACTTCACGCTGCCCTCTTCCACCGGGGAGGCGATCAGCCTAAGCCAGTACCGCGGCCGGAAAGTGCTGCTCTACTTCTATCCCAAAAATATGACGCCCGCCTGCACCCAGGAGGCCTGCGATTTCCGTGATATCCATGATACGATTACCGTACACGGGGCTGTTCTGCTTGGGGTCAGTACCGACTCCCTGGCTTCACACGGCAAGTTTGCCGCCAAGCATGAGCTGCCGTTTCCGCTGCTCTCCGACGAAGAGCATGTGGTTAGTGAATTATTCGGCGTATGGCAGCTGAAGAAGCTGTACGGCAAAGAATTTATGGGAATTGTGCGCTCCACCTTCCTGATTGATGAAGACGGCATCCTGAGTGCAGAATGGAGAAAAGTCCGGGTCAAGGGACATGCCGGAGCGGCATTAGAACAAATCGTGAAATAATTAGTATGCTGGGAATTAATTGTAATTGTCTGTTACTTTTTTAACAGCTTAGATCAGGTCCCCGCATGATATAGTTGCCTCATATTACTTCAAATTTGGAGCAAGGCATGGGGGATGGCATGATGATACTGCGGATTGGGCTTGATGTCGGATCAACTACAGCCAAATTGGTTGTTATGCAGCGGGATACAATACTATATCAAGATTACGTACGCCATTTCAGTGATATAAAAAAAGCAGCGCTCTCGCTCCTGGCCGATGTGCTGGGGAAATTCCCGGGCAGCGAGGCGGCTCTTACGGTAAGCGGCTCCTCCGGCCTCTCCTTATCCAAGCTGGGGGAGATTCCGTTTGTCCAGGAGGTCATTGCCTGCACCAAGGCCATCAGCGAACGGATTCCGCAGTGCGATACGGCGATTGAGCTTGGCGGGGAGGATGCCAAGATTATCTATCTCAGCGGCGGGATCGAGCAGCGGATGAATACCGCCTGCGCGGGCGGTACCGGAGCGTTCATCGACCAGATGGCCTCACTGCTGCAGACCGATCCCGGCGGGCTGAATGAGCTTGCCGTGAAGCATGAGCGGATCTATCCCATCGCTTCACGCTGCGGCGTATTTGCCAAGAGCGATGTGCAGCCGCTGCTGAATGAGGGAGCCCGCCGCGAGGATGTGGCCGCTTCCATCTTCCAGAGCATCGTCAACCAGACGATCAGCGGGCTTGCCTGCGGCCGGCCGATCCGCGGCCGGGTAGCCTTCCTCGGCGGGCCGCTGACCTTCCTGTCCGCTTTGCGTGACCGGTTCACGGAGACGCTGGGGCTGGGCGAGGGGGATGTGCTGTTCCCCGAGCACTCGCAGTATTTTGTCGCCATCGGCTCGGCGCTTGCACAGCGCGATCCCTTAATCCTGCCGCTGGCTGATTGGATCTCACGCATTGAAGCTGTCGATTTCAGCAAGGACCGTGCGGAGGACGCCGAGCTGGCACCGCTGTTTGCAACGCCGGAGGAGCTGGACTCGTTCCGGCTGCGTCATGGTAACGCTACTGCTCCGCGCTCGGAGCTGTCCGCTTACCTGGGACCAGTGTATCTGGGAATTGATGCCGGCTCGACAACAACGAAGCTGGTAATTACCGGGTCAGCCGATGAAATTCTGTATACCTTCTATGGAAGCAATAAAGGTAATCCGCTGCAGTCAGTCACGGATGCGCTGAAGGAGATTTACCGGATACTGCCTGACGGCTGCTATATCGCGGGTGCTTATGCTACAGGCTATGGCGAGGGCCTGATTAAGGCTGCGCTGAAGACAGACGGCGGCGAGGTGGAGACAGTTGCCCATTACAGGGCAGCTGCCAAGTTCATGCCGGAGGTCGATTTCATCCTCGACATCGGCGGCCAGGATATGAAGTGCATTAAGATCCGCGGCGGTGCGATTGACAGCCTGATGCTGAATGAAGCCTGCTCGGCAGGCTGCGGCTCCTTCCTGGAGAGCTTTGCGTCTGCGCTGGAGCTGGATATCAAGGAATTTGCCGCTGCTGCCCTTGAGTCAGGCAAGCCGGTGAACTTAGGCTCACGCTGCACCGTGTTCATGAATTCCAAAGTGAAGCAGGTGCAGAAGGAAGGGGCCTCCCTGGCTGACCTGTCGGCCGGGCTGGCCTATTCCGTAGTGAAGAATGCCCTGCAAAAGGTAATCAAAATCCGCAACCCTGAGGATTTGGGCCGCAATATTATCGTTCAGGGCGGGACCTTCTACAATGAAGGCGTCCTGCGGGCGTTCGAGCTGCTGACCGGCAGAACGGTGGTACGTCCGGATATTGCTGGAGTCATGGGTGCGTACGGCTGTGCGCTGATTGCCAAGGATCAGGCCGGTGCGCAAGGGTTCAGTACGATTCTGGGACCGGATGAGCTGGAGACGTTCCAATACTCAGTAGCTCCCGGCCGCTGCAGCCGCTGCGCCAACAACTGCGCGCTGACAATCAGCCGCTTCCCGGACAAGAGCTTCCATGTGACCGGCAACCGCTGTGAACGCGGGGCGGGCGGCAAGAAAGAGAAGAACACCCTCCCGAACCTGATGCAATACAAATATGAGCGCTTCTTCGACTATGAAGGGCTGCCGGAAGAGGCGGCTG
Source organism: Paenibacillus sp. MMS20-IR301 (assembly GCF_032302195.1). Classification (NCBI taxonomy): domain Bacteria; kingdom Bacillati; phylum Bacillota; class Bacilli; order Caryophanales; family Paenibacillaceae; genus Paenibacillus; species Paenibacillus sp. MMS20-IR301. The sequence continues at coordinate 5,122,291 of NZ_CP135275.1, read as the reverse complement.
TGCGGGGAACAGTCGGGATTCCGCGGACGATGAATATGTTCGAGAATTTCCCGTTCTGGCATACCTTCTTCACTGCCTTGCGCTTCCGGACGGTGCTGTCGCCGAAATCCAGCAAGAAGCTGTATGAGAGCGGAATGGATACCATTCCTTCTGAATCCATCTGCTATCCGGCCAAGATGGCCCACGGGCATGTGCAGAGCCTGATCGGCAAAGGCGTCGATTTCATCTTTTATCCGGCGGTTGTGTATGAGAAGAAAGAGGATGACGCAGCCCAGAATCATTTCAATTGTCCGGTAGTAGCCTCTTACCCCGAGGTAATCCGTAACAATATGGATGGCCTGAAGGAGCAGGGGGTTCCGCTCGTCAGCCCGTTTCTGACCTTCGATGATATTCCGGCATTAACCCGGGTGCTGGTGAAAACCTTTGCGGAGGTTCCGAGGGAAGAGATTGCCGCTGCTGTGCAGGCCGGGCTGGCCGAAGCCGATCAGGCGAAGAGTGACGTCCGCACCAAGGGCGAGGAAACACTGGTCTTCCTCTCAGAGACCGGAACCAAAGGCATTCTGCTTTGCGGACATCCGTACCACGCTGACCCGGAGATCAATCACGGCATCGCCGATATGATTACCGGTATGGGTCTTGCCGTACTGACTGAGGATTCGGTCTGCCATCTGGACCACAGTGAAGGTGATGTGGGGGTAGTCAACCAGTGGACTTATCATGCGCGGATGTACCGTGCGGCCCGGCTCGCTGCAGGACGAAGCGATCTTGAGCTTGTCCAGCTGACTTCCTTCGGCTGCGGGATCGATGCGATTACCTGTGATGCTGTCCAGGAGATTATGGAGCGTCATAACAAGGTCTACACGCTGATCAAAATCGATGAAATCAGCAACCTGGGAGCTGCACGCATCCGTCTGCGTTCCCTGCTGGCCGCGATGCGCGAGCGGGAGAGAAGCGATGTACAGCCGCAGCTGCTCTACAAGACTCAGGCCAATGTACCGTTCACGAAGGAAATGAAGGAAACCTATACCATTCTGGCTCCGCAGATGTCACCGGTTCATTTCGAGCTGTTTGAACGGGTCTTCCGTGACGCTGGCTACCGGCTGAAGGTGCTCGTAACCACGGGGCCGGAGGAGACGGAGGAGGGCCTGCGGTACGTTAATAACGATGCCTGCTATCCGGCGATTGTGACGATCGGGCAGATGCTGTCCGCGCTCAAGAGCGGGGAATATGATCCGGACCGTACGGCGGTTATTATGTCCCAGACCGGCGGCGGCTGCCGGGCGACGAACTACATCTCACTGCTGCGCAAGGCGCTCAAGGATTCGAATCTGGGGCAGATTCCGGTCATTTCATTAAATGCCTCGGGCATGGAGAATCAGCCGGGCTTCCGCATCAGCCTGAAGCTTGCCAACCGGCTGATTGCTGCGGCCTGCTACGGCGATCTGATGATGCGTCTGCTCTATCACTTCCGGCCTTACGAGATTGTTCCGGGAAGCGCAGAGGCACTATTCCGCAAGGGGATGGAGCGCTGCAAGAACAGCCTGTCGAACTTCTCGTTCCGGGAGTACAAACGGCTGAGCCGTGAGATTGTTGCCGAATTCTCCAGGCTGGCCATTACTTCAGCGGATAAGCCGCGGGTCGGGATTGTCGGGGAGATTCTGATCAAATTCCATCCTGATGCCAACAACCGGATTATTGAGATGATTGAGGCTGAGGGCGGGGAAGCCGTAATGCCGGACTTCCTGGACTTCATCTTCTATTGTGTGTATAACCCGATTTACAAAGCCGAGCAGTTCGGCAAAAGCAAACGCCTGGGCTACATCAATCCCATGCTGATCTCCTATCTGGAGATTTACCGCAAGCCGGTAAAGGTAGCGCTGGAGCAGGCGGGACTGGCCAAAGGGCGCGAGAATATTTATGGTCTCGCCGAGAAGGCGGGGCGCCTGGTCTCCGCAGGCAACCAGATGGGCGAAGGCTGGTTCCTGACGGCAGAAATGATGGATCTGCTGGATAACGGGGTGAACAATATCGCCTGCATTCAGCCGTTTGCCTGCCTGCCGAATCATATTACCGGCCGGGGCATGATCAAGGGGCTGAAGGAGCTGTATCCGGGCGCGAATATCGTCGCCATTGACTATGATGCCGGAGTCAGCGTGGTGAACCAGGCGAACCGGATCAAGCTGATGATGTCGATTGCCAGCGGCCTGGCGAATGGAAGACAGCCTTCAGCCGAAGAGGTTGCGCAGCTGCAGCCGACACTGGTGGGCAGTCTGGGCTGCGGAAGATAACGCAGCATTTCGGGGAATAAAAGAGCGTGACCGGATAGGTTTCCGGTCACGCTCTTTTGCGTGCAATTGAAGACAGGGAGGAAGGGGGCTCCTGCTGAAGGAAGCGGACAGTCCGGGATCAGGGACCCGCCCTGACGGCTTCCGCTCATTCCGGCTGTAGCTTCTGCTTCGCCCGCATCGCTTTGTTAAGATGGACGAAATTATGCCGTGTTGCCGGCATGAGGATCAGTCCGGCAAGTGTTTTGCCGCCCCAGTAATCAAGCAGCCACTGCTCGCTTTCCAGTACAGCCTGTTCCTCCCGGATTCTCAGGAACTGTGCCGGGGTCGCTTTGGTGGCAAATTGCCCCGGCTCGGTCGCCGAGATGAAGGAACGGGTCCGGACGGCGACGGCATGGCGGTAGGCGGCGAGAGCCTCCAGCTGGATCTCTGCGCTGAGCCTGGCGACATCCTGCTCGCTCATTCCGTTTCCGGAATGGATGAAGGAGGTCTGCAGGCTCTCAGCGTAATGGTCCGAGTGCATCACCTGTTCACGGTCTGCCCCAAGGATATTCATCGTGATATCCTCAATCCGCGCACTGTGCCAGAGATGCCAGACTATTGAATTACGGCTCCCGGGAGTATGCACCGGGTAGCTGCGCAGTGTCGTTTCACGGATATTATGCCATAGCAGGTCTTCATATCCGGGCTGCTCTGCACCGGCTGGCCCGGAAGCGTACAGGGCAGTGTGCAGCTCCAGAAACAGACTGACGGCTGCGGCATGTGACTGCGGCTTGGAGAGTAACCCTGTGAGTACCTTATGATTCTCATTCCAGTTTTTGCGCTGAGTCTGATCCAACGGCGATTCCCCGCTTTCATTCAGGATTATTAGGTTGAAAGAAAAAGATCATTTTCAGAAAATTGCTGCAAAGCATTGACGGATAAATAGTTAAATAGTAAAATAGTTCGCATGCGAAGTATTTCGCAATAAGCTAATGGAGGGATGAATGGTGGAGGAAAAAGAACAGCAGCTCGACGATATTCTCTCCTCTTTCCGCTGCATCACCCATAATTTCCAGCAGCTGCTTTGGAAGGATGCCGAAGAACTTAATATTACTTCTACGCAGCTTATGGTACTGCGTAAGCTGTCGGCACATCCTGATATCGGCATCACTGAGCTTGCAGAGCTGCTGCATCTTGGGAACAGCGCCGCAAGCGGAGTGGTTGACCGGATGGTGAAGGCCGGATTGATAACCAGACAACGCTCGGAGAGCGACAGGCGTATATTTAAGCTGGCTATGACTGATAAGGGCCAAGAAATACGTGATCTGAGCAAGCAGTCGCTCAGAAGGTATCTCCAGCCGCTGAAGGATATCCCAGCAGAGGATGTCCGTGAGCTGCTGCGGCTGCATGGCCAAATTATTCAAATTCTCGAACAAGGGAGAGACAACAAGAAGCTATGAGTACAATAACTGCTGATACCGGAGCGTCCAAGGCGTTCCGCAGAGGTCCGATTATTGCAGCGCTGCTGATCGGCGCGTTCGTGGCGCTGCTCAATCAGACGCTGATGAATGTGGCCCTGCCCAAAATGATGGAGGACCTGAAGATCGCCGCCAATACGGCACAATGGCTGACTACAGGGTTCATGCTGGTTAACGGGGTGCTGGTGCCGATCAGCGCTTACCTGGTGGAGAAATTTACGACCCGCCAGCTCTTTACAACGGCAATGATCCTATTCTCGATAGGTACACTGGTGTGTGCGACAGGTGCAGGATTTGAGATGATTATGGTCGGCAGAGTGATTCAGGCTGTAGGGGCCGGAATACTGATGCCGCTGATGAACATTGTGTTCCTGCGTATCTTCCCGATTGAAGAACGCGGTAAGGCGATGGGGCTGATGGCAGTGGCAATGATCTTTGCTCCGGCAGTCGGACCAACGCTGTCCGGTTGGGTAGTCCAGAACTACTCCTGGCGTGTGCTGTTCTACATTGTGCTTCCGCTGGCCATCTTCTCTACACTGCTTGGCATGAAGACGATGCAGAACGTAGGCAAGCTGACTTCTCCAAGACTGGATAAGCCGGGCGTAATTTTATCGACACTGGGCTTTGGCGGTCTGCTGTACGGATTCAGTGATGCCGGAACAGACGGCTGGAACAGCATGACGGTTATCCTTTGCCTGATCCTGGGCGTAGTCTCGCTGGCCTTGTTCGTCTGGCGTGAGCTTACGGCGGATAAGCCGCTGCTTGAATTCCGTATTTTCCGTTACAACATGTATTCCCTTACTACAGTGATTAACATTATCGTAACAATGGCTATGTATGCCGGCATGATTCTGCTCCCGATCTATCTTCAGACAATCCGCGGCTTTACACCGATGGAGTCCGGGCTGATGCTGCTGCCGGGTGCGATTCTGATGGGTATCATGTCTCCGATTACCGGAATTATATTTGATAAAATCGGCGCAAGATGGCTGGCGGTGCTCGGCCTGACCATCACAGCTATCACCACTTGGGAATTCAGCCAGATCAGTGATTCCACAACGTATACGCATCTGATTCTTACTTATACCGCCCGGATGTTCGGGATGTCGATGCTGATGATGCCGATTGTAACAGCCGGTCTGAATCAGCTGCCGCAGCGCCTGGCTTCACACGGCACAGCAATGTCTAACACTTTGCGGACCGTAGGCGGTGCACTGGGAATGGCGCTGTTCGTCAGCCTGTTCACCAACCGCACAAAGAGCAATATCACCGATGCGCTGACCAGCGGAGCGGTATCGCAGAGCGATAAGGCGGCGATGGCTAAGCTTACACAGGAAGCGACCATTAACGGAATTACCCATGCGTTCGCCGTAGCTACCTGGGTAACCGTCGTGGCCCTGGTGCTGGCGCTGTTCATCAAGAAAACCTCGCCGCAGCCTGACTTCCTGAAGACGGAAGAAGAAGAGCCTGTGCTGGCGCATAAGGTGAAATCCCAGCAAGCCTAATCTATCTATAAGCAGTGATCAGTAAAAGAGGGACGTCCCGTGTGACCGTAAAGGTTGCCGGGGCGTCCCTTTTTATAAGTTGAGAGTTGGGGTATTTGCAGCCCTCAGTGCACAGGAGTACCTGTGCTCCAGCGTTTCAGCAGCGGCAGGGAAGCATTCAGCATCTGGCGTGCCGCTGCTTCGTCCATGCCTTCCTCAATCAGATATCCGGCACAGAGATCGGTCATCTCCTGCAAAGTAATATTCGGCTGTTTAAATTCGCCTTGCTCATAACAATACATGCAGTAGTCCTCAACTTTGTTGCCTGCCTTGTCAGTACCCTGCAGCTCTGCACTCTCAACCGGCATACCGCAGCTTTGGCAGAATAAACCTTCAGGCTGTCCCGCTGATTTCGTCTCCATCATCCACACTCCTCCAGGATTCGGGCAGTCTATGCCGCCTCTTCTTGTCCAGTATAACCGTGTAAACCTGACAGCATAGATTCAGGTTCAATGAGGCTGAAATGGAAAATTGTATTTACATCCTTGCCGGTGGCGGAGGAGCAGAAGGCTCCGGCTGCGCAAGGCTGCTGCTGTACCGGGCGGCTACTCCTCCGGCCAGCTCTCCCAGCCTGCGGCGGATATGCTCCGGTGCAAGCACCTCCAGCGCTGTTCCGAAGCTTAGCAGAAAGCCCAGCAGCCAGTCGTTCTCCGGATAATGGACGGTCAGCCTATAGCCGCCGCTGCCATCCGGCTGCAGCTCCTCGGAGTCGAAGTATTCCTCGGCAAGATGTTTTCCCCAGGCCGGGAAATGCAGCGTAAGCGCCTCGGTGTTCTGCGGCTCCTTCCAGCCGTCACTCCAAGGCAGCTCCTTCAGCGGAATATCCTGGCGGACATAATGCTCCTGCTCCTTCACCAGCGCCTTCATCCGCAGCAGCTTGAAGAGCCGGAAATCCCGGCGTTCTGTGCAGAATCCGTATAAGTACCAGCTCTGGCCTTTGAGTACCAGTGTATAAGGCTCGACTATGCGTTTGCTGCCCCGGCCGTCCGCGGAAACATATTCGAAGGACACAACGGAATTGCCCTCCAGCGCTTCCTTCAGCAGGCTGAGCCGCTGCTCAAGCGGACCCATCAGCCCCCAAGGGGAGAAGTCGACGATCATTTGGGTAGTTTTGCTGCGGAAAGCGGCGGTTTGGGAGGGAGGAATCACGCTGCTGATCTTCTCCATCAGGAGCTGATGCTCTTCTCCGCCGTAGGAAGAGACGCTCTGCAGCGCATTAAAGATATCAGCCAGCTCCTTCTGGGAAAGAACGTTGCGGTCCAGCCGGTAGCCTTGCATAAGGCCAATGCCGCCGCCTGAGCCCTGGTACGTGACAACGGGAATGCCTGCGTTGTTAATGCTGTCTATATCACGGTAAATCGTGCGCACAGAGACCTCGAACATATCGGCCAGCTCCTTGGCCTGAACCAGCGGCCGGTTGAGCAGCAGAATAACAATCGAGAGCAACCGGTCTATCTTCACAAGAGAAGCACCTGCTTTCAATGGAATGGCTTAAGTTTAGCAAATTGCAGGAAATAAAACATTGCTTCAATTTATATATTATATTAACATCTAATTAGATAATTATATAATTATATAATTAAATGAGGAGCATAAACAATGACTGCCAGCTTAAGATTATTTACGGGGAACAATAGAGGGTACCGGCGGCTGTTCGCTGCCGGCCTGATCAACGGTATCGGTGACCGGTTCAGCAGTATTGCCATGCTGGCGCTGGTGCTTCATTTAACCGGTTCAGGAATGGCTGTAGGCATATCGCTTGGAGTGAGGGTATTGCCTTATTTGTTCATGGCACCGCTTGGCGGGCTGCTGGCAAGCAGGCTTCCGCGCAAAGGCATCATGATGACGGTTGATTTCCTGCGTGTGCCTGTAGCCTTATCCCTAATGCTTGTGGACGGCAAGGAAATGCTGTGGCTGGTGTATGCCGGCGGCTTCGTGATGGCTGCAGGCGAGGCAGTCTATAGCCCGGTACGCAAATCCTATATTCCGCTGCTGGCTGCGCCGGAGGATTTACTGCGGATTAACGGTCTAGAGCAGCTGCTGAACGGCTGCGTGCTTATACTGGGCGCTTTTACCGGGGGGCTCGTCTCATTCTACTTCGGTCCGGATCTGGCCTTTGTGATGAACGCGGTGTCTTTCCTCACGGCCGGTCTGCTGATTATGGGTATTCCGCACGGAAGCTCAGCGGCCGTCAGAGATAATAACAACGTTGTGCAATCTGCACAGGCAGGAAGCACGGGGAGTTCCTTAAGCCTGACTGCCGGGCCTCCCCGGCGGCGGGCTTTGCGGAAGCTGATTGCGGGCAGCCTGGTGCTGCAGATTGTCCTGTGCTATGAACTGCTTGTGCCGATAATTAACGGCTGGGACAATGTTCTGATCAGTGTCTATGCCATACAGGTCTTCCGGGCCGGGGACAGTGGAGTAGGGGCGTTCTATGCGGCGCTCGGGATTGGGCTTAGCCTGAGCTTTTTTGCCGGCCGGCTGCTTCGTACCAGGCTGCTGGCCGTGGCGCTCTGCGGGCTGCTGCTGGAGGGGGTTCTGCTGATGGCAATCAGTAATGCCGGCCACTTTATTACAGTATTTCTTCTGTACATTGTGCTGTCTCTGGCCGGAGGAATCGGTAATGCAAGCCTGGATACGCTGGTGATGCGGGAGACGCCGGCTGTGCTGCAGCCGGCTGTATTCGGGCTGCTTGCTGCGGTGAGCGGCACCCTTCTTGGCCTCTCTATGCTTACCGCCGGCTGGCTGCTTGATTATGTGGAGCCCCGGATGCTGGGCTTTGCGGGCGGAGCCGGTTTTGCCGGGATCGCCCTGCTGCTGGGAGGATATTTCCTGCTGCAGAGCAGCGGGAACAAGCTGCACCAAGAATAGGGCGGCTCAGCGGCTTTTGGAGGATTCCTTGACCTTCACTTTCACTTCAGCCTCAAGCGGAGTAACGGAACTGCGCCGGAGCAGCCGGAGGCGGATGGCACTGCGGTAACGGTACACAATAATAAGCACGGCGATGGCTGCCACGCCTGAGATCATCCAGAGGGCATAGGTTTCGAATAGGTGAAAGATCCCGGTCCACTGCGGCCCGAAAATTTTGCCGATACCGAGAAACAGGAGCACCCAGAATAATGCACCGCCATAAGCATATACAGCGAATTTGCGGAAAGGCAGGGCGATGATGCCGGCGAAATAGCCGGTGAAATGGCGGACGCCGGGAATGAAGTAACCGATGGAGATCAGCCCGGCGCCATAACGTTCAAACCAGTGCTGGGTTTTGGCGAGCTTGGCCGGAGAGAAGAGGAACCATTTGCCGTAGCGCTGGATGAACGGCAGTCCCGCTTTAAGCCCGATGAAATAGGTAATGGTCATGCCGGCGGTGGTTCCGGCCAGGGCAACAATAACGAGTGCAAAGAAATCAAGCCTTCCGGTATAGGACAGAAAGCCGGCGAAGGCCATAGTAGTCTCTCCCGGAAAGGGCAGGGCGATAAATTCCAGCAGAAGTCCAAAGAACAATACGCTGTATCCGTAGCTGGCGAACAATTCCTGTATCCATTTCAGCATTTCCATACATTATTCACACTCCGCAGGCAGCTTGCCTAATTCTAATTTGGGGCTTGTCTTCATACAATCTACCAAATGACGCGAATCCGTCAATAGAATGCTGGAGGTAGAGAAGATGAAGGAATGCCGGGTAAATCCGATCTGCAGATTAATCATCCGCGGGTTACTGGTAACTGCAATAATATTAAATTTGTCAGCCTGCGGGGAGAAAGGGCAATCTGCCGCTTCAGGGGAGACCTTCTCCCGGCACGCCGGAGCAGGCAATGCAATATCTGTATCTTCTAAGAATAATCTTCTCGGTGTCCCGGCGCAAGATTTGCCCGCACCCGCGGTTCAAGCAGCCGGCGCAGAGCCGGTGCAGCTGCTGCATTCCGTCTCCCCGGAAGCCGGATCAGCCTCTGGCGGGCAAGCCTCTCCGGTACAACAAGTATCTGCCGCTGCAGCCAAATCTAGTCCTGCTGCAGTACCCAGTCCGGGGCAGAAGACCGTATACCTCACCTTTGATGATGGCCCGAGTGCCGTAACCCCGGAAGTGCTGAAGATTCTGAAGCAGCAGGACGTGAAGGCTACCTTCTTTGTACTTGGAGATCAGGCTGCAAGCCGTCCTGAGCTGATCAATGCGATCTGGGAGCAGGGGCATGCCATCGGCAATCATACCTATAATCATAATTATCATGATTTATATAGCAGCTTCACAGAATTTTGGCGGCAGATCAAACAGACCGAAGAAACGGTCAGAGTAATCACAGGGGTCCGCCCGCAGCTTGTCCGTGCGCCCGGCGGTACCTTTGGCCATTTCGATGCGACATACTTTTATCTGCTGAAGCAGGCAGGTTATACGGTTATGGACTGGACGGCCGACAGCGGGGATTCCAGCCGCCGGGGAGTACCGTCAGCAGAGATCGTACGCAATTCGGTGGCTGATCTTACGTCCTCCAGGGTAATCCTGCTGCTGCATGACGGTTCAGGCCATGAGCAGAGCGCCAAGGCGCTGCCGGCAATTATTGAGCGCTACAAAGCCGCCGGTTACCAGTTTGAGGTGCTGGATGCACAAAGTGAGCCGGTACAGTTCAGGGTCTCCGCACGGGCAACAGCCCTGCAGCGGAGCAAGCCGTCTACGGCCTGGGTCTCCGCTAATATTGTTCCGAACGCTGAATTGTTTGCGCCCGGCAAACCGCTTGCGCTTGAGGTCGGAAAGCTGGAAACGAAGCTTACCCCCGGGGAATACAGCATCCGCAGCGGGCAATATTATGTGCCGCTCCGCACGGCTGTAGAACGGCTGGGCGGGGAGGTCGGCTGGGATACTGCCACCCGAAGCGGCAGAGTGGTCTGGAATGGCCGGACGCTCATTGTAGATTCCAGGCAGCAGCGGATGCTGGTGGTCGGGCCGGACGGTACGGAAAAGTCCAAGACAACAAGTGTGCAGCTTCTGGGTTCCGCTCTATGGGTACCTCTGCGCGATTTACTTGAAGCGGCAGGTCATCCTCCTGTGGAGGCCAGTGTGAATGCTGAGGAGCGAAGAGTGAAGGCTTCCTGAAGCTGTGTCAGCAGTATCAGGTTTAATATTTAACGCGATGACAGTCAGGCTATAGTGAACAGCAGACATACAGCTTGCTGAATAGAATGTCTGGGCACCCTTTTTCGTGGGAAGAATAGATAATAATAGGCTCCTGAAAGCGCAATGCCTGAAGTATAACGGCCGGCGCGGAGCTAATCTATGACCGAAGGAAGGGTGTCCTCTTTGTCCTCTTCATCCTTGCTGGATCAGAAAGCGCAAGAACCTAAACAAGAGAACCGCAACGGGCAGCCCGAGGCGGAGAAGCAGCAGCGGCAGCATCCCCGCAGTGCCCTATGGGAGTGGGGGCGGATGCTGGCCCTGATTGCCCTCGCGCTTGGGCTGTACCTGTGGCGGGGCGGCGAATCCCTGCTGCTGCTTCTGATTACATGCGGACTGGTAAGCCTTGGCGGCCTGCTGCTGCAGCTCTGCGGTCCGCGGAAGTTAACTGTCCTCCGTACAGTATCACCTCCCCGGCCCTCAGCCGGAGATAACGTTACCGTTAAAGTGCAGATCCGCTTTGTCTCCACAATTCCGCTTCCCTGGATCATTGTTACAGATGAGTGGAGCGGGGGAGGCCATAAGGAGCTGCTCTTCCCCGGGTTCCGCCGCTCCTTCACCTATACCTATACACTGGAGTCTGTCTCCAGAGGTGTACACCGGCTTAACAGCAGCAGCCTGGTCTGGGGAGACTTGCCGGGCCTGTTCACAGGCGGCTGGCGCCAGACCGGCCGTGAGAGCTTTAGGGTCCTCCCCCGGGCGCTCTATACGGGCTGGATGCGGCCTGATAGTCACCCGCTGCCGGGTGAGTATGTGCTTCCGGGGCGCGGGAAGCAGGGCAGCGCAGAAGCTGCGGATATCCGTGACTATGCCCCCGGTGATCCGCTTAGCCGGATTCACTGGAAGAGCAGTGCCCGGAAGGGAACGCTGCAGAGTAAGACACCAGAACGGGAAGCCGGAAGGATGAACTGCATTGTGCTTGCGAACAGCCCGGAGGATTATGAGATTCCTTATGGCGCCCTTGTTCCGCGCGGGCAGCGCGCCGCGGTTATGCCTGCCTTCGAGCAGGCGGTTTCTGCAGCAATGGGAATGCTGCTGACGGCCGAGCGCACGGGGGCATACATTCAGCTCTACAGCGGCGGCTGGCCTGAGGGAATGGCCCGGCATGAAGGGCTGGGGCAAATTCCCGGCAGAGTGCAGAATCTCTTGACCGAGATTACACCAACAGGCACACAGAGCCTCAGCAGGCTGCTTGAAGATGCTTCGCGGAGCTGGATTCCCGGGATGACGGTTTCGGTCATTACCGGACGGCTTGAGGAGGCGGCGGCGCGGACGCTTGCCCGCTATTTGGTCCAGGGGCTTAAGGTAGAGCTGTATTATGTCTGGGATTTGCCTTCCCCGGGCAATGGCGGCGGCGGAGCTCCAGTACAGAAACCGGCGGGAACCATAGCCGGAAGCCTGATGCGGCTGGGTGCCCGGATTCATTGTCTGAACGATGTATCTCCTGCGCAGGTGCACAAGGAGGCGGAGTACTATGGACCACCAGGCAAGCCGACATCAGGCTAGAGAGCTCCCGGCAGCCGGCAGGGGGCAAGAGGCGGAGGATGACGGGGTAAGAGGGAGCAGTCCACTGTATTATCGCGGGCTGTTCTCTTTGGCAATTATGGGGATGTTCCTGGAGTGGCTGCTGCCCTTGCAGCGGCTGGATGTACCGGAAGATACTGCAGAATTGCTGCGAATTCTGATGGTATCGGCTGCAGTGCTGCTAATCTGGGGCTGTCTCCAGCTTCCCCGCCTGTTGCAGGCTGCCGGGCAGGTTCTGCTGATCTTGCTGACCTGGTTCGATCTTTGCGCAGCGGGTGAAGGAGTTAACTGGCTGAAGCTCTATACAGCCATGATCCGGGAGGATGTCCTCCAGCTTCTGTCGGGAAGGGTATCTGCGCTGAGCGAGGACAGCCGGCTGCTGATTCTGGTGCTTGGCTGGGGGCTTCTGGTAACCTCTGTCCAGCAATTAGCACTTTACAGAGGAAGCATTACGCTCTTTACAGGCGTAACCCTGGTGTATCTCCTGGTGCTCGATATAGTCTATGCAGTGGATACCGCAGGCGATGTACTGGGGGCAATTGGCCTCATTGTGTGGATGAAGTCGCTAAGCGGACTGCTCCGGCTGCAGGGGCACACAGGAAGGCATACGCTGCCTTATATTCGCTGGGGAGCCTGGACATTCCTGGCAGCGGCAATTGTAACGGCAGGCGCCTGGACAGGCGGGCAGGTACTGGGAGCGAGACCGGGTACCCCCTTAACCATACAGCCTGTCTTATATAAGCTGGAGAGCTGGGCAGCGGCGCAAATGGAAGCGTCACCCGCCGGAACCGGGGGCGGCAGCACAGGCTACAGCACCGGGAACGGGGAACTCGGCATACCGTTAACGCCGGGCCGGGCGGAGGTAATGACAGTCACGGCCGCCGCTCCGGCTTACCTGCGCGGAGAGAGCATCGCCTATTACGACGGCCGGCGCTGGATCCGGAGCGGCGCCTCCTATATCCCGCTTAGTTTAACGGGTCTTCCGGCGGCGCAGCCGGCTGCATCAGCGCCGGCTGCCGCTCGGGGCGGGACGCTCCTGCAGCGGATTCAGTTCGCTGCCCCTTCCTCCGGCGGGCTGCCGCTCTTCGGTGCAGGTACAGTAATTGATGTACAGAATATCCGGCTGGCAGACGGGAGCCTGCTTGGCTACGTGCTTGCCGGTGCCGGGAAGCTCAGCTTCCGGCTGCCTGAAGCATACGGTTCCGCCCGCATAACGGAGTACACGGTGAAGTCGGTGCTGCCGGAAAGCGATCCGGCTGTGCTGCGCTTAGAGCAGGGGGAAGACCCGGAAGCTGTAAGCAGCCTGTATCTGCAGCTGCCCCCGGCTTTGCCGGAGCGTGTCCGGACCATGGCGGAGCAGCTTACCGCCGCCGCAGCTAACCGTTACGAGGCTGCTGCCGCTATAGCAAAGTATCTGCAGCAAAATTATACTTATACGCTACAGACAAGGGTGCCGGGGACCGGTGCCGATTTTGCCGATGACTTCCTCTTTGTGACCCGGCAGGGCTACTGTGTTCATTTTGCCACGGCCATGACGGTCCTGCTGCGCGCAAGCGGCATTCCGGCCCGTTATGTCCAGGGCTACGGCCCCGGAACCGCAGTGGCGGGCTCCGTCCCGCAGCGTTACAGCGTGACCGATGCCGATGCCCACGCCTGGACCGAGGTCTACTTCCCCGGCGCCGGGTGGGTTCCCTTCGATCCCACCCCGGCTTCCGCCCCCGCCGCTGCCGCAGGCGCAGCGGAGGCAATCCCGGCGGCTTCCGCCGCGCCGCCGGAAGCCCGCTTGTCCGCCGCCCTGCCGCAGGCGGGCGGCACTTCCCTTGCGCCGCCTGCGGTGGCGGCGCTGCTGCTGGCCGCCGCTGTGCGCTGGCGGCGCAGCCTGGCCCTGCTGCCGGCGCTGCGGCGCGCCGGCCGGCTCAGCCGGGAGCGGCAGCTGCGCGCTGCCGCTCTGGCCTGGCACGGGCTGGCGGCGCGGTATGGGCCGCCGCCGCCCGGGGTTACCGCCAGGGAGTATGCCGACTCCCTGGCGATCGAGGACCGGCGGCTGCGCGCCGCCGTCCGGGACTTTGTACGCCAGTGGGAGACCCTGGCGTACAGCGGCAGTACGGCGCCTGCCGCGCGCCGCAGCGGGGAATCCGCCGCTGCGGCAGCTTTTATAGCGAACTGTCTGCTGATGACTTTTCGTCTGGCGTGAACCAACCTGAGACGTCCGCTGCTCCGGCAGCAGACGTCTTTTTGGGAAGCGGAGGACATGGAAGCGGATACGCTTTCCAAAAGCTGGACAGCTTCCTGTAGAGACCTATCCGCAGCTATTCAATGCCCGCCCTGCATGGACACCATGCCTTGCAAATGGCAGGCCGCCTTTCCTTGACGATGAGAATTAACCATGAGTATAATGAATCCAATAATCAAGGGAGGCAAGTAATGAACAAGCCAAATGAAATAATCGTTGTTCTGGATTTCGGGGGACAGTATAACCAGCTTATCGCGCGCAGAATCCGGGACCTGGGGGTATACAGCGAGCTTCTGCCGTACAATACTCCAGTAGAGAAGATCAAGTCATTGTCGCCGAAGGGAATTGTATTCTCAGGCGGACCAAGCAGCGTATATGCCGAGGATGCACCGCATGTGGATCCGGCGATTTATGACCTGGGGCTTCCGATCTTCGGAATCTGCTACGGGATGCAGCTCATGGCTCAGCAGCAGGGCGGCAAGGTAGAACGGGCAGCTAAACGGGAGTACGGTAAAGCGGATGTTGAATTCGCGCCGGGCTCGGTGCTTGCAGCGGGTCTTGAGAGCAGCCAGACCGTATGGATGAGCCACGGGGACCATGTCGTGGAGCTTCCGGAAGGCTTCAAGCTGGATGCAGGCACAGAGAGTGCTCCAATCGCAGCGATGAGCAATGATGCACGCAAATTCTTTGCGGTCCAGTTCCACCCTGAGGTACGCCACTCTGTGAACGGGAATGAGATGATCTCGAACTTCCTGTATGAGGTCTGCGGCTGCGAGGGCAAATGGACGATGGAGTCGTTTATCGATGATGCGGTCAAGGATATCCGCGACAAAGTCGGCGACAAAAAGGTGCTGTGCGCACTTAGCGGGGGTGTCGATTCCTCCGTTGTGGCTATGCTGATTCACCGGGCCATCGGCGACCAGCTGACCTGTATGTTCATTGACCACGGCCTGTTGCGTAAAGGTGAGGCAGAGAGCGTAATGGAGACCTTTGTCGGCAAATTCGATATCCATGTAGTCAAAATCGACGCCCGTGACCGCTTCCTCGGCAAGCTGGCCGGCGTATCCGACCCCGAACAGAAACGTAAGATCATCGGCAATGAGTTCATTTACTGCTTCGACGAAGAATCGGCCAAGCTGGGTGACTTCGCATTCCTGGCGCAGGGCACACTCTATACAGATATCGTAGAGAGCGGAACAGCGACAGCTCAGACCATCAAGTCGCACCACAATGTAGGCGGATTGCCTGAAGATATGAAATTCAGCCTGATCGAGCCGCTGAATACCCTGTTCAAGGATGAGGTCCGCAAGCTGGGTGAAGAGCTCGGTATGCCGCATGCCATTGTGTGGCGCCAGCCGTTCCCGGGTCCGGGTCTGGCGATCCGTGTACTCGGTGAAGTTACTGAAGAGAAGCTGACGATCGTCCGGGATTCCGACTACATTCTGCGTGAGGAAATTGCCAAAGCCGGTCTGGACCGCGAAATCTGGCAATATTTCACCGCCTTGCCTAACATGAAGAGCGTTGGCGTTATGGGCGATGAGCGTACGTATTCCTACACCGTAGGTATCCGTGCGGTTACTTCCATCGACGGCATGACCGCTGACTGGGCGCGTATCCCTTGGGATGTGCTGGAGAAAATCTCCGTCCGCATCGTCAACGAAGTCGATAACGTTAACCGGATCGTGTACGACATTACTTCGAAACCGCCAGCGACTATCGAGTGGGAATAGTATAAAAGAAAACTCCGGAACCCTGCTGTATCAGGGTTCCGGAGTTTTTTTGTAATCAGTTGAATATTCAGCCGGCCGATTTAGACAGATTTCATCTCATAAATTTTCTGGAGCGTATGCAGATTCTGTGATTTCGCTTCCGCGCCTTCTGCGTGCAGATATCCATCGACAAGCCTGTACCCGAATTTAATGAGCATCATCTCATGGACGCAGTGAGCGGCGGGAAGCGCATCACTATATTCTGAGAATCCTTTGTAATAGGCGGGGATACAGCGCTTGTAGTATTCCGCCATATGCTCAATATCCGCTTCATCTGCAAGCAGGCTGGCGAGATCCTCGCCCGGGTAGCCCCAGCCGCTGGTGTCCCAGTCCAGGAGACGGATTGTTCCGTCTGCATAGAACAGGTTAGTTACCCAGAAATCCCGGTGGCATAATACAAGAGGCAATTGTTCAATCCGGGAGAATATCTCTTCTGCGTGCTCATCGAGACCGATAAGCATATCCCGCACATGCTGCGGGAATTCGCATGCCTCCGAGCGGAGATAATTGTAAACGGCAGGCCATGATCTGTAATGCAGATAGTCATTTTTCATGAAATCAGGCTGACTCAGATTGGTCAGGCTCTGCAGCAAGGCAGGCTGCTCTGCAAGCAATTTGCCTTGATACCGTCCCAGCTCCAGCGAGGCCTGCTCATACATGTCACCGGTCAGGTCCAGGCCGGATACGCCGCTGACATATTCCAGCCACAGCTGGAATTCAGTTTCGTCGTCATTGAGTTCAGCGTGATAGCATACCGGCCAGCGGAAGGTGTCCGTGAAGGTCGCTCCCAGCTCAGACGAGTAGAGATCGTATTCCCGGCGCCATGAACCAGGGTCGCTGTAACGCTCCCATTTCTTCTGGATTTTCAGAACGATGCGGTACGGGAAGCTCTCCCCGCCGGCCGATTCCGCATTTCCGGATACGAGGTACACATTGGCTACAGTCCCGCCTTGTAAAGACAGAGCCTCACTGTCAGCAGAGACGATTTTAGTTTTGAAAAGCTGGCTTAAAGCATGGGTCAGCGTTTGCGTTTGGATATTCATTTCACATAACCTCCATTTTTCTTTGTTTTGTTCCGGACGAACTTACTCTCCTGCTGCTGGGCAAGATAACGCTCCCATCGTTCGCGCGGCAAGGATCCGCCGGCAAGAGCAGCGAGAACGGCACAGCCTGGCTCGCTCTGATGGCGGCAATCATGAAACCGGCACTGTGTAAACCATTGCTCCACATCGCTGAATTCTGCGTGTATGCCCTCCTCGGCAGCATAAAGCCCAAGCTCGCGCATACCGGGCGTATCGATGACCATTGCACCGGAGGGAAGCATGCAGAGCTGGCGGTGTGTTGTCGTATGCCGTCCCCTGCTGTCGTCTTCACGGATGGTGTTAACTGTCATGACCCTGCGGTCCATGAGCGCATTAAGCAACGAGGATTTACCGACACCTGACATGCCGAGGAAAACGGCTGTTTTACCGGGCAGCAGATAGGAGGCGAGCTCGTTCAGCCCTTGTCCGGTATGGCTGCATACCGCGTGAACCGGCACATCAGGCATGCTGTGCCTTACTTCTGCGAGCAGGTCACTGCTGTCTCCGATAAGATCAGCCTTGGTGAGAATGACGACCGGCTGTCCGCCGCTCTGCCTGGCCTGTGTCAGATAGCGCATGATACGGGTGACATTGAAATCCGAATTCAGCGATGAAAGGATAAATACATAATCAAAGTTGGTAGCGACGACCTGCTCCAGAATGGTTTTGGTATAGCCGGCTGCATGGCCTGAGTAATCCGCGCGTGAGAACTTGGAGCGGCGGGGGAGCAGGGTGACGATGAGCGAATCCCCGCTCCCGTTATGACGCAGCAGGACGAAATCGCCGACGCACGGAAAGTCCTCCCGCGCTTCTGCTTTGTGGTAGAACGTGCCTTTGAGCACAGCCGTTACTTCGCCCCGCCCGGTTATAACCGTGAAGCGTTCCCTCCGCAGCTCCGTAATTCTGCCGGGTAATAAGCCGGAGGGGGGGTCTTCTATTTGGGTGTAGCCATAGGTTGTCAAATCAATCATTTTTTTGGGAAGGGCTCCTTATAATGTTGTATTTACGAAAGGTTACTTCTGGTGCAGAAACTTGCTTATCGCTAAGCTATTTCAGGCTAACACCAGTTGGAATAATAATCCATGTACAGTTTGATTATAATAATTTTCGTTGCTGCGCTGTATATTAACTGGCGGGCAGTAAATGCTATACGCAGAAAGTAACAGTTTCATCCGCATTTTCCCTGTATTGTTTGGCGGATCTTAGCTGGCCTGGGCGGAATTTGTCATGAAAATGTTTAATTTACGAACAATAGTAACAAGTTAAAGAATAATGTTCGTATTTACCATTGACAAGAGATGTCATATACACCTATTATGATAGAGCACTACAGCAAATACATATTCGTATAATTCCGGGAATTGGCCTGGAAGTCTCTACGAGGTCACCGTAATGACCTGGCTACGATTAAGAAGAGCAGCTGCCCCGAATGACCGGCCATAACCGGAGCGTCCGGCAGATCACTCTTTTTTTCGGGCCGGTGTCTCCAAGATGCCGGCTTTTCTGTTGCTGTAATGGCACAACATACACCTTAGGGGGAGAACAATTTGAACCGCTTTTTCAAGTTGAAAGAGAACGGCACTACAGTACGCACAGAGATTATGGCCGGTCTGACCACGTTTATGGCAATGGCTTATATCCTATCGGTTAACCCGAGTACTTTAACCGCCTTCGGCCGTATTGATATGGGATGGTATTCCGTATTTCTGGCTACGGCGCTGGCAGCAGGTATTTTCACAATCGCCATGGGGTTATTCATCAACTTCCCGGTAGCTCTGGCACCTGGTATGGGCCTTAACGCATATTTTGCATCCGTTGTATTGTCTTCTGCTACTACTGAACATCAGTTCACTTGGCAAATGGGTCTTACCGCTGTATTTATCTCCGGTATCATCTTCATCCTGCTGACTGTAACCCGGGTCCGGCAAATATTGCTTACCGCTATTCCTGACAGCCTGAAGCATGCCATTACCGTTGGTATCGGGATGTTCATCACGATCATCGGCCTGAAGAACAGCGGACTGATGACAATCGGCGTTGAAGCCGGCAGCGACATTGCCGCTAATAAATTCACAGATGTACTTTCGTTCGAAACTGTAATTCATATGGGCAGCCTGGAAAATACGAATGTTCAGCTCGTTATTATCGGCCTGCTGCTGATCTCTATCCTGATGGTCCTGCGTGTAAAAGGCGCAATCCTGTTCGGTATCCTGGGTACTACACTGGCGGCGATCCTGATGGGCGCTGTAGATTTCAGTTCCCTGAGCAACCCGCAGACGCCTTGGATTCCTGATTTCACACAACTCAACTTCTGGGAATTTGACTGGGAAGGCATTATGCACACCGGTATTGTTTCCGCCATTGCTACCTTTACCTTTGTAGAATTGTTTGATACTTTCGGTACACTCGTTGGTACTGCTGAGCGTGCAGGAATTATGAAGAATCCTGAAGAAGGCAAAAAACGTGTCGGAAACGCGATGTTTGTCGATGCGATCGCTGTTGCAGGCGGAGCGGTTCTGGGTACTTCCACAACTACTGCTTACGTTGAGAGTGCTGCCGGTGTAGCTGAAGGCGGCCGTACGGGCCTGACTGCAGTAACTACAGGCGCCTGCTTCCTGCTCGCTTTATTCCTTGCCCCGGTTGTTGCCCTGATTCCCGGACCTGCTACAGCAGCTGCGCTGATTATTGTCGGCGTACTGATGGCACAATCGATCCGCGATATTGACTTCCAGGACATGGTGCTGGCGATCCCGGCCTTCCTGACCTTCGTCATTATGCCTTTCACTTATAACATTGCTAACGGTATCTCGTTCGGTATCGTAACTTATGTAATTCTCGCTTGCGTAGCTAACCTGGCCGGCAAGAAGAAATATGATATCCACTGGATGATGTGGGTACTGGCTGTACTGATTATTCTGCGTTATGTCCTTATCGGCAGCCAAGGCTAAGCACCGTAAGATAACTAATTCTAAATCTGCGGCTCCTTCAATAATATGAAGGGGCCGTTTTCTTTTTGTACATATTAGATTATATTGTTGAAGAGGTGATAAATGTTGTCCGGGTTATTTAAGCGAGTGTACAAGTCATGCATTAATAATCCCTGGCCGTTACTGCTGTTCTTGCTGGGGGCAACGGTCCGTATTCTATACATAACTTCAATACCGCCGGGGCTGAATCAGGATGAAGCTTCTATCGGCTATGATGCCTACGCAATTCTTCACTATGGAATGGACCGGAACGGCGTCCGGCTGCCCGTTCATCTGATTGCCTGGGGTAGCGGACAGAATGCGCTTTATGCCTATTTGTCCATGCCGTTTCTGCTGCTGTTCGGCTTGACGCCCTTGTCGGTGCGGGCGCTCAGCCTGGTGATGGGACTGCTCAGCATGATTATCTTCTATTTAATAATGAGGCAGCTGTCCTCATCATCCAGAGCAGGAACAGCCGCGATGTTCTTTATTGCGATTAATCCCTGGCATATTATGATGTCCAGATGGGCGCTGGAATCGAATCTTTTCCCTACGCTGATCTTAATTGCACTATATTTTCTGCTGCGGTCCTTAAGCCGCCCAGGATGGCTTTACGCATTCTCAGGTATGTTGGCCCTCTCCTTGTATGCTTACGGAACTGCCTACTTCTTCGTGCCTTTATTTGCGTTCGGTACAGCAATTCTTCTATTGTATAGTAGGGGACTGAAGCTGCGGACACTGGCATGGAATGCCCTGCTGTTTGCTGCGATGGCTCTGCCTATACTGTTGTTTATTATTATTAATCACTATTCCATGCAGAATATTGCGACTCCGCTGTTCACGATTCCGAAGCTCACCATGCCGCGGGTTGAACAGATTTCATCGGTATTCGGCGGACAGCTGCTGGAGACTGCTGCACATAACTTCAGTACGTTCTGCAAGCTGATGTATAGCGGAAGTGACGGGCTGCCGTGGAATTCAATTGCTCCTTACGGATACGCTTATCCGGCCGCGCTGCCGTTTGCGGGTATCGGGCTGATTGTTACTGCGCATGCCTGGTGGACAAGACGGCGTGAGGCAGCCGGGCAGGGAGCTCTGCTGCTGTGGCTGCTGCTTGCTGTACTTATGGCTTTTATTACTGATGTGAATATCAACCGGATCAATATTGTCTTCTATCCGTTTATTATGCTGGTAAGCGCCGGGTTTATGTGGCTTGCAGGCAAAGTAAGAGGGGCGGCCTGGCTGGCTGCTGCGGTGTTTGCCCTGATGTTTATTCTGTTCTCGAACAGCTACTTCCGTGAATTCCCTGACCGGATCGGTCCTGCTTTCTTTGAATCCTTCGGGGAGGCTGTGGAGTATGCTTCTGATCATAGCCAAGGTGAGGTCTATATTGCGAATGAAGTGAATATGCCTTATATATTTGTATTGTTCTATGAGAGGATCAGTCCGCGGGATTTCCAGGACTCAGTCTTATATGCCAATCCGGGCGATGCTTTCCAGCAGGTGACCTCCTTTGGAAGGTACAAGTTTGGCAGCCTGGACACTGTGCCTGCTGACGCGGCATATATCTTCGGGAATAACTCACCTGTCCCGGCGGCGGGTGCGGAGTATACAATAACAAGATTCACGGGCTACAGCGTGATGGTTACTAACAGCAATCAGACCGGAGGTGCCGGGCCGAATGCTCCCGAGGTAACGGCTGCTGCTGCTGGGGATTTCCGGAATGGCGGCTTTGAAGAGGGAACGCCGGGCTGGAGCTTCACTGCGGGAACAGGTGTAGCGTCCAATAATCCTTACGCGGGAAGGGGACTAGCCTATCTTGATCCGGGAACAGATAAAAGCGTGTCACAGCTGTTCGCAGCTGAGCCCGGAGAATATAAGCTGTCTGTGATGGTCAGCAGCGGCGGCAGCGGCGGGAAATTTGGAATCCGCATGGCAGGGGCAGTGCTGGCAGAGGCTGAACTGCCTGCGGGGGAGAACTATACGCAGATTAGCCTTCCTGCTGTTACTCTGGATCAGAGCGGGCAGGCGGAAATTTACATAACCGGCGGCAACGGCTGGATTAATATTGACGAGGTGAGGGTGGAACGATGATGAGGAATATGCGTGCGGCTGTAACGGCTTTATTAATGCTCTTATTATTTATTCTTCCTGTAACAAACATTTATGCCGAAGGGAATTTACTGCAGAATCCTGGCTTTGAAGAAGGAGAGGACGGAGCGCCTGCTGGCTGGAGCAAGGATATGTGGATTGCCGGAGATGCCTCCGGTACCCTGTCTGTGCAGTCGGAGGATGTGCATTCCGGAAGTAAGGCGGCTGTAATCGAGAATTTTGCAGCCAACCATCTGAAGTGGGTGCAGACGGTTGCCGTGACACCGGACACCTATTACAGAATATCCGGATTCGTCAAAGTGGTAACAACTGCAGGCGAAGGAATGGGAGCTAATATCTTCCCTGTAGGAATCGGAGGGGGATATCCGTCCACTCTGGATACAACAGGCAACTGGCAGTATCTTGAGTTCATCGGCCAGACCGGTGCCGGGCAGACAGAGGTCACTATAGGGGCTGCGCTCGGCGGTTATGCCAGCCTGATTCAGGGCAAGGCTTATTTCGATGATCTGTCCGTGGAGCAGCTGGATGCTCTTCCGGCGGGAGCAAGCGTAGTTTCACTGGATAGCGGAGCACCTGCGGCTGAAGCGGGTGGAGGCGGGGACAGCGCGGCGGCGGAAACGCCTCATAAGGTTTCGCCTGCCAAGCTGCTGCTCATATCAGCTGTCTTCAGTATATTTTTTGCGCTTCTATATAACAGGGCCTTCCGCAGCGAGCGTCTGCTGATCCAGCATAATGCAATCTATACGAGATGGCTCTATGTACTGTTCGGCGCTGCACTGCTTCTGCGGATCTGGATCGGCCTTACCGCGCAGGGCTATAAGAATGATATGAATACATTCATTGCCTGGAGTCAGCGGCTGAATGATCTTGGTCCGGGCAAGTTCTATGAAGAAGGCTACTTTGCGGACTATCCGCCCGGATACTTGTATGTGCTCTACCTGCTGGGCTTGCTTCGCGGACTGTTTGGCTTTGCCGGCGGATCAGGCGGGGAGACGCTTCTCTACAAGCTGCCGGCAATCATCTCCGACCTTGTGCTCGGCTGGCTGATTTACAAAGGCGCCAAACCCAAAATCGGTGCCGGCCTCGGTATCGGGCTGATGATGCTGTTCCTGTTTAACCCGGCAGTGCTGATGGACTCGGCGGCCTGGGGGCAGGCGGATTCCTTTTTCCTAATCTTCCTGCTGCTCAGCATTACGGGCATTGTGGACAAAACCTTTATCCGTGCAGCAATCTTTTTCGCATTGGCTACACTGGTTAAACCGCAGGCGCTGATCTTTACTCCGGTGCTGCTGTTTGCCTTCTATCATCACCGGGCCTGGAAGCAGCTTGCCCTGGGAGCCGTCTACGGACTGGGGATCTTCGCTTTCCTCGCAGCCCCGTTCTTCTGGAACAACGGCGGCTTTGCGGGATTGATTAATTTGTATAAAGCCACCTTATCATCGTACCCTTACTCAACTGTAAATGCCTTTAAC
The DNA here is from genome assembly GCF_032302195.1 of Paenibacillus sp. MMS20-IR301. NCBI lineage: Bacteria > Bacillati > Bacillota > Bacilli > Caryophanales > Paenibacillaceae > Paenibacillus > Paenibacillus sp. MMS20-IR301. The sequence continues at coordinate 5,098,677 of NZ_CP135275.1, read as the reverse complement.
CTGTATGCATTAACAGATCCGATGTGGTCCGCTCTGGATTTGACGTGGCTCGGCATACCTTACCGGATATGGGGTTTCATCTTTATTCTTGCGGCAGTAGCCCTTGCAGCGTATTTCTCCTTTAATACCAAGGACCGTAAGGATCTCTCCAAATCATTCTTCATTGGTATTGTATTGATCACAATTGTGTTTGTATTTGGCACCAAAATGCATGAGCGCTACCTGTACCCGGTCCTGCTCCTGTCGCTGTTCGCCTTTATTGAGAGTAAAGACCGGCGTTTCCTGACGCTGTTTCTCGGGTTTTCCCTGACACAATACATCAATGTAGGGTATACGCTGGCCTATCTTAATACCGGCGGCAATCCGCCAACGGACGGAATTGTTCTGGTTACAGCAATTACAACATTGATTCTGGCCTTCTATACCCTGTATATCGGATACGACGTATATATCCGCAAAGCGGTGAAGCCGCTGGCACCGCCGGTCACGATGACGGCAGTATTTGAGGCGGATGTGGCACTTGCCGGGGGAATCCGGCCGCTTGCCGCCAAAGAGCAGCGTTCCCGGCTGGGACTGCAGCGTAAAGACTGGATATGGATGGCTTTGATCACCGTTCTTTACGGAGCACTTGCGCTTTATCATCTCGGAGATACCAAGTCGCCTCAGACTGTGTGGCAGCCGTCTGCCAGCGGCGAGAGCTTCTATGTGGATCTGGGACAGGATTATCCGCTGGAGCAGGTGAAGGTATTCGGCGGTGTCGGCACAGGCAAGTTTCAGCTTGAATTCAGCCAGACGCCGGATAATTGGAGCAGCCCGTTTGAGGTCAGTGAGGATGTCGGCAATGTCTTCATCTGGAAAAGCCAGCCGGTCAACGTATCCGCAAGATATGTTAAGCTTACGGTCACTTCTCCGGGCTTCATCCTGCATGAGATAGCCTTCTATCAGCAGGGTGCGCCGGAAACTCCGCTGACGATTGCGAATGTTGTACCGGATGCCGGTGCAGTGCCTGTAAGAGGGACACCGGCTAATCTGTTTGATGAACAATCTATCATTCCGCTGAATTCGAATTTCATGAATAGTACTTATTTTGATGAAATCTATCATGCCCGGACAGCTTATGAACATTATCACGGAATAGTGCCTTATGAGAATACCCACCCGCCGCTCGGGAAGCTGCTGATTGGTGCAGGTATGGAGCTGTTCGGCGTTAATCCGTTCGGCTGGCGGATCATTGGCACCTTGTTTGGAATCGCCATGTTGCCGCTGATCTATATTATGGCGATGCGGCTGTTCCGGAGAACTACTTATGCTGCGCTTGCCGCCGGACTTTTCGCGCTGGACTTCATGCATTTCACCCAGACGCGCATATCGACAATAGATGTGTACGGCGTATTCTTTATCATGCTGATGTTCTATTTCATGCAGCGGTATTTCACCATGAATTTCTACCGCACCCCGCTGCGCACTACGCTGGTTCCGCTGTTCTGGTCCGGGCTGTTTTTCGGAATCGGAGTCGCCTCCAAATGGATCGTTCTTTACGGCGGGGCGGGGCTGGCCATCATGCTGGCACTTGTGCTGTTTGAGCGGTACAGGGAGTATAAGGCAGCGGGGCGGCTGCTGGCCGGAGGCAAGCTGACCGATCAGGAGCTCAAAGCCGCCTGCCGCACCGCGGACAGGTCGTTCTGGAAGAATACCGTAATTACGCTGGCCAGCTGCATCGGATTCTTCGTTATTATTCCGGTAATTATCTACAGCCTGTCCTTCATCCCTGCACTATCTGCATCGGCGGAGGGTTATACTATAAAGGGGCTGATTGATGCCCAGAAAAATATGTACAACTATCACAGCCAGCTTGTAGCAACGCATCCGTTCGCTTCCTCCTGGTGGGAGTGGCCGTTCATGAAACGTCCGGTATGGTTCTTCAGCGGCGGAGAAGGCTTGCCGGAGGGCAAGGCCAGCAGTATTGTGACGATGGGGAATCCGCTCATCTGGTGGACGGGAATCTTTGCCATGCTGGCAGCGGTATGGCTTACTGTGAAGCGCCGGGACAAGGACCTGTACATGATTTGGATCGCTTTCTTCTCGCAGTATGTTCCGTGGATGCTTGTACCTCGGGAGACCTTCCTTTATCATTATTTTGCCATGGTGCCGTTCCTGATTCTTGCGGTAGTATATGTTCTCAAGATACTTGACAGCAAATTCCTTGACGCCAAGTACTTGCGGTATGGTTATATAGCGGGTGCAGCCATACTGTTCATCCTATTCTATCCGGTGTTATCTGGCATGCAGGTTAACAGTAATTATATAATACATGTATTACGCTGGTTCCCGTCCTGGCTGTTCTAAGGAACAGCCGGCCAGGAACTGGAATCGTTACACCAAATATTTAGGAGGAACCCAGGTGAAAGCCAGATACAGTGTAATTGTCCCCATGTTCAATGAGGAGGAGGTCATTCAGCATACCTATGAGCGGCTCAAAGCAGTGATGGATGAGTGTGGCGATTCCTATGAACTGGTTTTCGTGAATGACGGAAGCCGGGACCGTACAGCTGAGATTATGCGCGGAATCAGTAACAGGGATGAGCATGTCAGACTGATTGACTTTTCCCGTAATTTCGGCCATCAGGTGGCGATTACTGCTGGTATGGATTACGCTGAAGGCCAGGCTGTTGTAGTCATTGATGCGGATCTTCAGGATCCTCCGGAAGTCATTCTGCAGATGATTGCGAAGTGGAAAGAGGGCTACGATGTTGTTTACGCCAAGCGCCTGAAACGGCACGGGGAGACTTTCTTCAAAAAAGCCACTGCAAAAATCTTCTACCGCCTGCTGAGCAGCATGACCAGTGTAGAGATCCCTACGGATACCGGTGACTTCCGGCTGATTGACCGTAAAGTCTGTGATGTGCTGCGCGGCCTGAAGGAGAAAAACCGGTACGTCCGGGGACTGGTGAGCTGGGTCGGGTTCCGCCAGACGATGGTGGAATATGTGCGTGAGGAGCGCTTCGCCGGGGAAACGAAATACCCGCTGAAGAAAATGATCCGCTTTGCGCTCGACGGAATCACTTCCTTTTCTCATAAACCGCTCAAGATTGCGTCGTATATCGGTTTCTTCTTGTCCTTCTCCAGTTTCCTTTATCTGATCTTTGTATTATTCCAGAAGCTCTTTACCTCCTGGACGGTAGCGGGCTGGGCTTCCATAGTAGGGGTGAATCTGCTCTTTAACGGGATTGTGCTGATGCTGCTGGGAGTAATCGGTGAATATATCGGGCGGATTTATGATGAATCCAAGGACAGACCGCTCTATATCGTACGCGAGACCAAAGGATACGACAATGAGGAAGCCGTAGATACCCGGAAGGAAAGCGATTATGCCAGATAAGCTTTGGAGTGCAGGGTTTATCCAGTTCCTGAAATTCAACGCCGTCGGCCTGCTGAATACGCTGATTGATTTCGCCGTATTTACGCTGCTGCATGCATTAGGGATGCTGAACACCCCTGCACAGATTATTTCCTACAGCGCCGGTACAGCCAACAGCTTTTTCTGGAATAAAAAAGTGACCTTTCGTGACACGGACCGGGGCAGCAAAAACAGCTTTGACCGGATGCAGCTTGTCAAATTTATTGTGCTGAATCTGGCCGTCCTGGGGATTTCGGTGCTGCTGATACATCTGCTGACTGAAACATTTGGTATTCAGGTTCTTATAGCGAAGGTGCTTGTTACGTTTGTTACGGTAATCATCAATTTTTTTGGCAACCGTAAATGGGTGTTTTGAGCTAATATATTATAGATCTTTATTACGGAGGCGATTATCATGCGGAAGTTATCCTATTTGATTATACTTGCCGGGGTTCTGGTTATGCTCTATCCCAAAGGAAGCGAATGGTACAATGACCGTCAGCAGCAGAAGCTGCTGGAAGAGGCCGAGCAGGCTTATAGTGAAATCACTCCGGCGGATACTAATCCGGATACGAATTTGAGTGAGTCCTACGCCGAGGTTACCCAGCTGCTGGCAGATGAATCTGCCCAGGAAGAGGCTGCGCCTACAGCAGCTCCTGAAATTGAACTCGGCGGAAAAATAACCGCCATCATCCAGATTGACAGTATTGATCTGAAGCTGCCTGTCCTTGAAGGTGCGACCAAGGCCAATATGAAGCATGCTGCTGCGCACATGAAGGAGACGGCAGCAATCGGCTCAGTTGGCAATGCTGCAATTGCAGCCCATAGAGCAAGAACAGCGGGAAGGCTGTTCAATAGATTAAATGAAGTAGGCATTGGTGACGATATCATTATTACAACAAGCGGGCAGAAGTACGAATATGTAGTATATGATGTTTCTGTCGTGGAGCCTACCGATGTATCGGTGCTTGAGGGGAATAAAGAGGATAAGATTCTTACCCTCATTACTTGTGATCCGCTGGTGAACCCGACGCACCGGCTGATTATCCATGCCAAATTAACCTGATTCATCTGCCTTGATGACAGCAACAGACAAAAACCTAAAAAAACTATTAAATTTTTATGTAAATCTAGTAATTTAGGTCTTGATAATAGAAATAGATATGGTAAGATGTAACTATCAAAGCTAATACACGATAACGGCAAACCTATCGAAAGGTAGGGACGCAAAGCTAAAGGGCCTTCCCGTAAGGATGGCAGCCAGCTACCGAATGAAGAAGCTTTTTTTGTTTGTTCTTTATGTAAATCTATTGATTTTTTGGTAGAATTTAGAGCAGATAAAGCTTATACGATAACGGCAAACCTATCGAAAGGTAGGGACGCAAAGCTAAAGGGCCTTCCCGTAAGGATGGCAGCCAGCTACCGAAAGGGGTTTTATCAATGAAAAAGTTCTATATGATGTTAGTTACATTGTTCGTATTGGTTACAACGGTGCAGGTTGGTACAGTCCAAGCGGCTGAGGCAGATACAAGCTGGTTAAAAGTCGGACAATTGGATCAAGGCGTTGTCGGCGTTTCCTATAATGTTCCTAAAGACAAGAAGATCAAAGTCATGATTACTAAAGACAGCACTAGCTACACTTACAACCTGTATGCTTCCAAACCAAGTGAGACTTTCCCGTTGCAACAAGGTAACGGCACTTACAAGGTTTCCGTGCTTGAGAATACTACCGGTAACAAATATAAAGTAGTTTCTTCCGATACAGTAGATCTTAACCTGAGCGACACTAACGCTGTATACCTGAGCTCTGTTCAGAATGTTAAATGGAATTCTACTGATAAGGCAGTCCTGAAAGCAGCACAATTGACACAAGGTCTGACTACAGATGAAGCTAAAGTGAAAGCTATCTATGACTATGTTGTTGCTAACGTGAAATATGATTACACATTGGCTGCTAATGTATCTACTGATTACATTCCTAATAACGATAACACTCTGGCAACCCTTAAAGGGATCTGCTACGATTACGCTTCCCTGTTTGCTACTATGCTTCGCAGCGAAGGTATCCCAACTAAACTGGTTATGGGGAACACAAGTTATGTTTCTTCCTACCACGCTTGGAATGAAGTGCTGCTTAACGGCAAATGGGTAATTATTGATACTACTGTTGATGCAGGTCTGGCTAAGAACAGCAAAACTTCTGATCTGGTTAAAGTAGCAAGCAAATATACTGCAGCTAAGTTCTACTAAGAATAGCTGTACTCATACAATTGATAGATTTATTCGCGAATAACCCGCTTAATTATTAAGCGGGTTATTTTTATTTTGCTAAAGGGTTGCTTTTTAGTAGAGAGATAGGTTATTATAAATGAGCGTTGTTGGAGCGGGAAAGTTGATTTGGAAATGACTTAAAAAAGTGGTTTCAAAAAAAGACTTGCTTTACTCGAACGAACGTGATATATTATAAGAGTTGCTGGTGACGAGATAATCGCCGCTGACAACGAGTTTGATCTTTGAAAACTGAACAACGAGTGAGTATCGGAATTCACTTATGTGATTCCAAAACAGAGAATGTAAATTCTCGTCAGATGTTTCAAAATGAGCAATCGCTCTTTTCAATACAAATTGGAGAGTTTGATCCTGGCTCAGGACGAACGCTGGCGGCGTGCCTAATACATGCAAGTCGAGCGGAGTATTTCCTTCGGGAAATGCTTAGCGGCGGACGGGTGAGTAACACGTAGGCAACCTGCCCTCAAGACTGGGATAACTACCGGAAACGGTAGCTAATACCGGATAATTTCTTTTTTCTCATGGGAGAAGAATGAAAGGCGGAGCAATCTGCCGCTTGAGGATGGGCCTGCGGCGCATTAGCTAGTTGGTGAGGTAACGGCTCACCAAGGCGACGATGCGTAGCCGACCTGAGAGGGTGAACGGCCACACTGGGACTGAGACACGGCCCAGACTCCTACGGGAGGCAGCAGTAGGGAATCTTCCGCAATGGGCGAAAGCCTGACGGAGCAACGCCGCGTGAGTGATGAAGGTTTTCGGATCGTAAAGCTCTGTTGCCAGGGAAGAACGTCCGGTAGAGTAACTGCTACCGGAGTGACGGTACCTGAGAAGAAAGCCCCGGCTAACTACGTGCCAGCAGCCGCGGTAATACGTAGGGGGCAAGCGTTGTCCGGAATTATTGGGCGTAAAGCGCGCGCAGGCGGTCATTTAAGTCTGGTGTTTAAACCTTGGGCTCAACCTGGGGTCGCACTGGAAACTGGGTGACTTGAGTACAGAAGAGGAAAGTGGAATTCCACGTGTAGCGGTGAAATGCGTAGATATGTGGAGGAACACCAGTGGCGAAGGCGACTTTCTGGGCTGTAACTGACGCTGAGGCGCGAAAGCGTGGGGAGCAAACAGGATTAGATACCCTGGTAGTCCACGCCGTAAACGATGAGTGCTAGGTGTTAGGGGTTTCGATACCCTTGGTGCCGAAGTTAACACAGTAAGCACTCCGCCTGGGGAGTACGGTCGCAAGACTGAAACTCAAAGGAATTGACGGGGACCCGCACAAGCAGTGGAGTATGTGGTTTAATTCGAAGCAACGCGAAGAACCTTACCAGGTCTTGACATCCCAATGAAAGCATTAGAGATAGTGCCCCTCTTCGGAGCATTGGAGACAGGTGGTGCATGGTTGTCGTCAGCTCGTGTCGTGAGATGTTGGGTTAAGTCCCGCAACGAGCGCAACCCTTGACTTTAGTTGCCAGCAGGTAAGGCTGGGCACTCTAGAGTGACTGCCGGTGACAAACCGGAGGAAGGTGGGGATGACGTCAAATCATCATGCCCCTTATGACCTGGGCTACACACGTACTACAATGGCCGGTACAACGGGAAGCGAAGCCGCGAGGTGGAGCCAATCCCAGCAAAGCCGGTCTCAGTTCGGATTGCAGGCTGCAACTCGCCTGCATGAAGTCGGAATTGCTAGTAATCGCGGATCAGCATGCCGCGGTGAATACGTTCCCGGGTCTTGTACACACCGCCCGTCACACCACGAGAGTTTACAACACCCGAAGTCGGTGGGGTAACCCGCAAGGGAGCCAGCCGCCGAAGGTGGGGTAGATGATTGGGGTGAAGTCGTAACAAGGTAGCCGTATCGGAAGGTGCGGCTGGATCACCTCCTTTCTATGGAGAATCGTCTTCTGCAATGAAGACATTCAAATTTTAAATCTAACCGGTCGGTTAGTTACTCACTCGTTGGTCAGTTTTGAGAGTTTAAGCTCTCAAGTAAGACTTGATCCTTGAAAACTGGATACCGAAACGAATTTGCGTTTTAGAACATCTTTTAGCTGAAACTTGTGTAAGCAAGTTGAAATAGTTATTAGTTGATGAATAGCGAAGGTTTTCGATTGTGCAGCGACCTTTGGCTTTGAATGATCTAGCATACGGAGTGATCCGGAGGCGTCATTCAAAACAAGATGAGCAAACAAGCGAAACACCGGAGCGTTGGTTAAGCTAATAAGAGCACACGGAGGATGCCTAGGCGCCAGGAGCCGACGAAGGACGTGGCGAACAACGAAACTGCCTCGGGGAGCTGTAAGCAAGCTTTGATCCGGGGGTGTCCGAATGGGGAAACCCAGCTGTGGTAATGCACAGTTACTCATACCTGAATACATAGGGTGTGCAGAGGCAGACCAGGGGAACTGAAACATCTAAGTACCCTGAGGAAGAGAAAACAATAGTGATTCCGTCAGTAGCGGCGAGCGAACGCGGAACAGCCTAAACCAAGGGGCTTGCCTCTTGGGGTTGTGGGACGTCTCACATGGAGTTACAAAGGAATATGGTAGGTGAAGAGGTCTGGAAAGGCCCGCGATAGAGGTAAAAGCCCTGTAGCCTAAACTGTGTTCTCTCCGAGACGGATCCCGAGTAGTGCGGGGCACGTGAAACCCCGTATGAATCCAGCAGGACCATCTGCTAAGGCTAAATACTACCTGGCGACCGATAGTGAAACAGTACCGTGAGGGAAAGGTGAAAAGCACCCCGGAAGGGGAGTGAAATAGAACCTGAAACCGTGTGCTTACAAAAAGTCAGAGCCCGATCTATGGGTGATGGCGTGCCTTTTGTAGAATGAACCGGCGAGTTACGTTTAACATGCAAGGTTAAGGTGAGAAGCCGGAGCCGCAGCGAAAGCGAGTCTGAATAGGGCGACTGAGTATGTGGACGTAGACCCGAAACCGTGTGATCTACCCCTGTCCAGGGTGAAGGTGCGGTAACACGCACTGGAGGCCCGAACCC